>CANFOM010000008.1 GCA_947448725.1 Bacteroidota bacterium | reverse complement strand
TTTTCTACCATCTTATAAGTAGCAGGACACAATTCAACATTTTGTTTGTGAACATGCATATACTCTGTCATTTTCCTTTTGGTTAGATGTGGAAATCCAGCACAATCTGCTGGGCGAATATCGTAGATGGAACACTTATTCGATTTCAAATTTAAAAACTGACAAGGTTGTGATGTATTTAACCAGTCTTTATCTTTCTTATCATACGACAACCACTTCTCTTTGAAAGCAGCAGGTGTCATTTCGAAATGACTGGCTATTCTTTTAATATCAGTAGGCGTAAAAGTAGGGCTCATCGTTTTACAGCAATTAGCACAACTCAAACAATCTACCTCTTTCCAAACTTCAGGACTTACTTTTTTTGTTAACTGATCTAAGCCCTTAGGCGTTTTCTTTTCTAATTTTGACAAGAATGATTTTAATTGTTTCCCATTATGCCTCACTTTCTGCTTAAATGACCTTAAATTTACTTTCATGTATTTGTTTAATCTGACGCGAAATAAAATCATTAATACATAACTATCAAATCTATTATTCCATAATATGAATTGGGTTAACTATAAAAAAGGGTTTAAAGCATTCTTACAACTTGAAAAGTCGCTAAGTGCTCATTCTGTCGAAGCTTATCTAAGAGACATTGATAAATTAACCAACTACCTAGAAAGTAATAAAGAAAGCCTAAGCCCCGCAGAGGTAACACTGCTGCATCTACAGTCATTTATTCAATGTATTGGCGAAATGGAAATGGCGCCTACTTCACAAGCAAGAATTATCTCTGGTATAAAATCATTTTTTAAATATTGTCTTCTTGAACAAATTTGCACCGTCAACCCAACTACTCTTTTACCAAGTCCCAAAACCAGGCGTAAACTACCCGATGTTTTAAGTTTTGAAGAAATTGAACTTCTCATCTCTCACTTAGATCTAAGCAAACCTGAAGGCGGCAGAAACAAAGCGATATTAGAAACCATGTATAGTTCGGGCTTAAGGGTGACCGAAGCCATTAATTTAAAAATTTCTTGCTTGTATTTAGACGTTGGATTTATAAGAGTAATAGGTAAAGGAGACAAAGAACGTTTAGTGCCTATTGGAAGCGATGCCATTAAATTCATAAAATTATACAAAGAGACCATTAGAATACATCAAACTCCAGCTAAAGATTGCGAGGATATCTTGTTTTTAAACAACCGAGGTAAGGCTTTAAGTAGAGTGATGATTTTTTATATTATTAAAGCCCTTATCTTAAAATCAGGGATCAAAAAATCGATCTCCCCCCATAGTTTTAGACATTCTTTTGCAACGCATTTAGTCGAAGGTGGGGCTGATTTAAGGGCCGTACAAGAAATGCTTGGGCATGAAAGTATTACCACCACCGAAATATACACCCATATTAACCGAGAGTACTTAAGGGATACCCTGGATCGCTTTCACCCAGCTTTCAAAAAATGACAAAAAAAGCCAGTTGATGTCTTAAAATTAATTAGGTTTGTCCTCTAAAATAATCAAATGAAAAAGATACTCTTTGTTCTAGGTACGGTATTAAGTTTGGCAGTAACTGCTCAAGTTAAAATGCCTGCAGCAAGTCCCACTCAAACTTTAATACAAGATTTCGGTTTAGGTAAAATCGAAATTGTTTATTCAAGACCAAGTTTAAAAGGTCGTGCAGCTTTTGGAAATGGTAGCTTACTAGCTCCAACAGGAATTGTTTGGAGAACAGGTGCTAATGGTGCTACTAAAGTTACTTTCTCAGATCCAGTGACTATTGGTAATACTACTTTAGCGGCTGGATCTTATGGCTTATTTACCATTCCAGGTGAAAAAGAGTGGACTATTATTTTTAATAGTAATTCTAAAGGTTGGGGAAGTTTTAGTTACACTGAAGCAGAAGATGTAGTTCGTGTAAAAGTAAAACCAGAAATAACTAGCAATAGTACTGAAACATTTATCATTGGTGTTGGAGATATCACCCCAGAAACAGCTTCCATTTATCTTAAATGGGCTAATACTTTAGTGTATGTTCCTATAAAAATAGATATCAAATCTACTATCCGCAAACAAATAGAAGCTTCTACTTCAGGTACAGGAGCCAATGGAGCCGCTTACCAAGCAGCAGCCAATTTCTATTATGATATGGATAAAGATTATGACAAAGCATTGGTTTTTGTTGACAAAGCAATTTCATTAGATGCCAAAGCTTATTGGTTATTCTTATTAAAAGCGAAGACTCAAAAAGAGTTAGGAGATAAAAAAGGCGCTAAAACAAGTGCTGAAACTTGTATTAAAATGGCAGAAGCAGCAAAAAATGCAGATTATGTTCGTTCTGCAAATGAAGTGATTGCTTCCCTATAATCTTACCAAATAATTGATACTAAATTGAGTCTCGAGTAATCGGGACTCTTTTTTTGTACATTTGCAAACAAACGCGGAGGTGGCGAAATTGGTAGACGCACTACCTTGAGGTGGTAGCGCCCATACCCGGGCGTGGGAGTTCGAATCTCCTCTTCCGCACCAACCCTATCATAAAAGTGATGGGGTTTTTTATTTATATTTGTAACATGTCAATTTATACTGTTACCTGCCCTAAATGTCAAAACAACTTCGAGCCCACTGATGCTATTAGAGAGGAAGTGGAAAAAGAATTGCGTGGCAAAATGACCGACTGGCAAAAAAAGAAAGAAGAAGAAACCAATGTGTTATTGGCTGAGCAAAAAATTACTATTGAAAACGAATTGGCAGAAAAATTAAAAAAAGATTTAGGGGCTCAATATGAGCATAAACTAAAAGTCATGCAGCAAAGTGAATCTGCCATGAGTAAGCAAGTAAAAGATTTTCAAGAAAAAGAATTAGAATTCCTTAAACAAGTACAGGCCATTCAATCAAAAGAAGCAGCATTAGAATTAGAATTACAAAGAAAATTAATAGCGGAAAGAGAAAATATAAAAGCACAAATACTTAAGGAAGAATTAGAAAGAGGCTCCTTAAAAGATCAAGAATATCAACTAAAAGTAAAAGAATTAGAAAAACAATTAGAAGATCAACGTAAACTGGCCGATGAAATGAAGCGCAAAGCCGAACAAGGCAGTATGCAAATGCAAGGCGAAGTGCAAGAACTTTTATTGGAAGAATTATTAAAATCAAGTTTTCCGTTTGATCAAATCGTAGAAGTAGGTAAAGGCGTTCGCGGTGCAGATTGTATTCAAATTGTACGAAATAACTTAGGCCAGGAAGCAGGAAAAATTATATATGAGAGTAAAAGAACTACGGCTTTCGCACAAGAGTGGATTGAAAAATTAAAAACAGATATGCGTAGTCAAGGTGCAGACATTGCTATTATAGTTACTCAAGCATTTCCTAAGGATATGGAAAGATTTGGCGAAAAAGAAGGCGTTTATATTTGTTCTTATCAAGAAGTAAAAAGTGTAGCGCTACTACTTCGAAATGCAATTTTAAAAGTATACGATACCAAGAAAAGTCAAGTGAACAAGGGCGATAAAATGAGCTTTCTTTACGACTACTTGATAAGTAATGAGTTTAACGAACAATGGAAAGCCATTGGCGAAGGGTTTAGACAAATGCGTTATAGTATTCAAAAGGAAAGAGACGCCATGGAAAAATTATGGAAATCTCGCGAGAAGCAACTAGAAAAAGTATTATTAAATGCCATGCATATCAAAGGTTCTATTGAGGGTATTGCTGGTGCAGATACCATCAATTTAAATTTATTAGATGATGACGAACCTTTGGAATTAGAAGATTAATAATTTAATACTCTTCTAAATCATTATGATTATCTCCATTGATGCTATCATCTTCTTCCTCATTAAATGTTGCCCTTAAATCCTCTAATTCTTCGCCGGGAATCTCCAAATCTATTGGATTTATTTTTTTAACCAGCACCTTATTCCCTTCCGAATCTAAATGAATGGCTTTATGGCCTTTCTTAAAAATATCTTCCTTCGCTGGGTATAAAATTAATTTTAAATTTTGCACCACTAATTCGGTGTTTTGATTACTCTTTTTCATATACCTATGTTTTAAAATGAACTTCCTTATTTTAAAACAAATCTTTCAACACTACTTTAAGACTTGTACTATAAAATACATAGTAAAGTAATTTATTTTTCATTTCATTTACTATGACCTTTGTCATAAAGAAAAAAGATTTATACAATACTGGCTGCCCAAACAAAATCGGCAGCAATGGTATAAAATATTTGAACTTCTAATGCCAGTGCATCACTAAAAATAGTAGCAGGGATAATTCCGCTGGAATTTTTTGCTAATTCATCTACTCTTAAATTTTCAGAAAAATCAATGCCCAGTTTTTCATTCATTTTATACATGGCTTCTTTAGCTGCCCAAAAAAAAGTCATTTGCTTCAATTGATCTTCTTTGTGGAGCAATTGTATTTTACCCAATTCCGAAGTATGTAAAAATTTATTGGCCACTTTCCCTACCCTGTCTTGAATCAATTCGATATCAATTCCCACCGGATCTTTTGAACTGATGATACATGCCGCATACCCATTGCAATGAGAAACGGAAAAATGGAAATGACTATTCTCTAAATAGGGTTTGCCATGGGCACCATATTTTATGGATATTGCATCAAGCTCCGGTAGCAAGTGTTTTAACAATAATCTAGCCGCTAAATGTTGTACTTTTTTTATTGGATGTGTAATTTGGACTGCACTACTTACCTTTTGTTCGAAAAAATCCAACGACTCAGTAATAGACCAAATGGCCATTTTAGTTGTTGCGTTGATATTTTGTTGATAAAACAAAGGCATAGAAAAAAGGATTGATTTAGATTGCAGCGCAAATGATAGGTGCAAAATAAACATAAATAAACAAAGATGATTTTATCCGACTCTCGAATATTAGAAGAAATAGCAAAAGGAACTATCAAAATTGAGCCTTATGATCGCAAAGATTTAGGCAGCAATAGCTATGACGTTCATTTAGGAAAATGGTTGGCTACCTATGACAATCCTATTTTAGATGCCAAGGCACACAATACCATTACTTATTTTGAAATTCCAGAAGAGGGATTCGTTTTAGAACCAACTGGATTTTATTTAGGGGTAACCTTAGAATACACAGAAACCCACGCACATGTTCCCTTTTTAGAAGGAAAATCTTCTACTGGAAGATTGGGTATTGACATTCATGCGACCGCAGGTAAAGGGGATGTAGGATTTTGTGGCTATTGGACTTTAGAAATTTCCGTTAAGCAACCTGTTAAAATATATAAAGGAATGCCAATTGGACAACTTATCTATTTCCCTGTGGATGGCGAGATTGAAGTAAAGTATAACCAAAAGTCGAATGCCAAATACAGCGGACAGCCCGAAAAGCCTATAGAAAGTATGATGTGGAAGAATAAATTTTAAGTCAATCTTATTTGGCTCTATACGCTAAGGCCCATAAAAGCACATCGTTATAACTCTCAATTCCATTGGCTTGCTTATTCCATTGTAGAAATTGATTGTACATTGTTGTCGATGCAGGAATTAATAAGTCTTGTCTTTCTAAGAAAAACAATTTAATTTTTTTTCGATCTGCTAATACTGCTGGGGATAATAAATTCTTATTTCTAGCCACTACCTTTTTCCAGTTTTCAAAATTTCCAGTTTTAGCAATAAAAGTTAATTCAGCACTTTGCGCATAGGTAAATAATTGCAACAACATTGAATATTTAAATATAGGCTCATGAGTTTCGGAACCTACTACAAAAGCAATGAAGTTGGCTTCCATTTCAGAGGCATAACCCAATTGATGTGCCATTTCATGGCAGGTAGTAAAGGGCAGGGTTAATACAGGAACATCCCCTCTAATGATGGCCTCACCAGTTAGCGGCTGATAATAGGCCATAAAACCTATATAATCTCCTATAGCTGGGAATCTGGATAGTTTTAAATTGGGTTGCTGAAGCTTTAAAAAAGGATAAGCTGGCTCCATTTGAGCATATTCTTTAATGGCAGTGGTAAAAATCTGCTTAATGGTAAGCTTTTCAATAGACGAATCGGCAATTTGGGTCCTAGTAGCATTTAACTCCTCAATTAAGTCCAAAGTAAGTTGTTCAATAGCAACATCATTATAAGTTTCCTTTACTTCTAAGCCAAATGGCTTAGCGGGACTAGACTGCTGATAGTTTAGCCCCCAAATAAGCATAAATAATACATACAGTTGTACTAAATATTTTAACCCTTTTTTAAAGATAGATTTTAGAATTAATTTATAATTTCGATTTTGTTTATATTGATGTTTATATTTAAATAAACTTCTTATTATATTGATTATCAACATAATAATTATAAATAAATAAACAAACTCTCCAATGGCATTTGGAAAGAAACTAGTTAACTTTCTGAGGCATAAACCCAACCATTTAAAAAAGCCATTAGAGTAGTATTTGGATACCCAATCAGGGAATTGGGTAATAATAAGAATGACTAGTGCCAATATATACCATACCCAATAACCAATGAATTTAACTAGGGAAGTTAACTTTAGAAGATATTTTGTAGAATTTGCCATGGATTATTATAAAACGGTAAAAGTAGGATAAACTTTGTCTTTTGGTTGCTTTTTACTAACTTTGCCACCCTTATAAGTACGGTTATGAACCAAAACAGGGCTTACGAAATAGCATTTGTGGGTCTAAGACCCGGTTTACATGAGTTAGAATACCGTATTGAGGACAAGTTCTTTGCCGATTTTGGGCCACAGGATTTTAGCCATTGTGACACCACTGTTAAACTTAAATTAGATAAGAAACAGGGGTTTTTGCAATTGCATTTTGACGTGGATGGTACTATAGATGCCCTTTGTGACCGTTGTGGCAACCCCATCACCGTTCAACTTTGGGATGAGTTTAACTTGATTGTTAAACTGGTCGATGACCCTATTACCATGAACAGTCAGGAGGAAGATCCAGATATTTTTTACATTGATAAGGGTGAAAGCCATTTTTCAATTGCTAACTGGATTTTCGAATTCATCAATTTAAGTATTCCATTACAACATATTTGTAAGGAAAATGAAAAAGGGGAATCTACCTGTAACCAAAAAGTACTAGAAACCTTAAAGAAGTTTAAGACCAACCAAATTGAAATCAATAACAAGAACATTTGGAAGGGATTAGAAAAATTCAAAGGCCTAGATGATCCAAAAGAAGCGACCAACAATTAGAAACGACAATTAAATAATAAATTTTAAAACATAAGAGATGCCTAATCCTAAACGCAGACACTCGCAACAACGTAGCGCTAAAAGAAGAACCCATTATGTAGCCCAAGAAGTTACATTAAGCAAAGATGGTACTACTGGAGAAATCCATGTACGTCATCGTGCGCACGTTCAAGAAGGTAAATTGTATTACAAAGGACTTTTAGTTAGCGAAAAAGCGCCACTAAAAGCTTAATTACCATTTAAGATGAATATTGGCATCGATATGATGGGTGGTGATTTTGCTCCACTAGAAGCCGTTAAAGGTGTTCAACAATATTTATCCCAATCGGATAATCAACTATTTTGTATTGGTGATGAAACCCAGTTGAAGGAATTATTTCAACAACATGGGATTTCCTCGCCATTTTTACATTTGGTACATGCCTCAGAAATTATTGGCTACCATGAACATCCTACTAAAGCATTAAAGGAAAAACCAAATTCATCCATCGCTATTGGTTTTAAATTATTGGCAGCTGGTGAAATTGATGCATTCCTGAGTGCAGGAAATACTGGCGCCATGCTGGTGGGTGCCATGTTTAGCATAAAACCTATTAAAGGTGTAATAAGGCCAACCATTGCTTCCTTGATGCCTAAATTAAAAGGTAAAACAGGATTGTTGGTAGATGTTGGATTTAATGCAGATTGCAAACCAGAACATTTAAATCAATTTGCTATTTTAGGCAATTTGTACGCAAAGCATATTTTAAATATTCCAACACCAAAAGTAGCCTTGTTAAATGTTGGTGAAGAAGAAGGAAAAGGAAATATACTAGCACAAGCCACCTACCCACTTTTAAAAGAAAATACAGCTATACAATTTATCGGTAATGTAGAAGGAAGAGATGTCTTTAATGATAAGGCGGATGTTATTGTTTGCGACGGATATACCGGAAATATACTTTTAAAAACAGCCGAAGCCATGTACGACGCAGCTGTACATCAAAACTTACAAAACGATTCATTTTTTGGACGTTACCACTTTGAAAATTATGGAGGAACTCCTGTATTAGGTATCAATAAGCCAGTTATTATAGGACATGGCATCAGCAATGCTAAAGCATTTTATAACATGATTTTACTTGCCGAAAAAATGATTGATTCTAAATTCTGCGAAATTATTACTAGAAATTTTGAAAATTTATAAGATTACTTCTTCTTTCTTTTTATTTTAAGCTGCAGCATTTCTTTCTTCCCCGTTTCTTTTTAATTACCGTAATTTTACATATATAATAAATGGCACTCCCCCCTATGTGGTTAAATAATATTTTAGAAACGATTGGCAATACTCCTTTAATTAAATTAAATAAAATAACAGCTGCTTTACCAGCTACTATTTTAGCCAAGGTGGATTATTTTAATCCAGGAAACTCTATTAAGGATCGAATGGCCTTAAAAATGATTGAAGTTGCCGAAGCCGAAGGGAAATTGAAACCTGGAGGAACGATTATCGAATGTACAAGCGGGAACACCGGGATGGGGCTAGCTTTAGTGGCTATTGTAAAAGGATATAAATGTATATTCACTACTACCGACAAGCAAAGTAAAGAGAAGATGGATATTATGAAAGCAGTGGGTGCCGAAGTAATTGTTTGTCCAACGAATGTTGCACCGGAAGATCCGAAAAGTTATTATTCTGTTGCTAGAAAATTAGCTGCAGAAATTCCTAATTCTTTTTTCTTTAATCAATATGATAATTTGGCCAACCGCCAAGCTCATTATGAAAGTACTGGGCCTGAAATTTGGAAGCAATCCGAAGGCAAAATAACCCATTTGGTTTGTACTGCTGGAACAGGAGGCACTATTACTGGTACGGCTACTTATTTAAAAGAAAAAAATCCAAACATAAAGGTATGGGCCATTGATCCTATTGGTTCTTTATTGACGCACTATTTTGAAACAGGCATTGAAGATCATGCTTATGTGCAACCCTATATTGCAGAAGGTTTTGGCGAAGATTTTATTCCTAAAAATTATGACATGTCTGTGATTGATCATTTTGAACAAGTATCAGATAAAGACGGAGCCTTAATGACCCGTCGTTTGGCTAAAGAAGAAGGCTTATTTTGTGGTTATAGTGCTGGAAGTTGTTTGCAAGGATTACTTCAGCTTAAAGACCAATTAAAGCCATCAGATGTCGTCGTTTGTATATTTCACGATCATGGCAGTAGATATGTAGGAAAGGTATTTAACGACGATTGGATGAAAAGTAAAGGATTCCTTTAATCACTTCCTAATCAATCTAAAATGTGTGTATCCCTTAAGTTTTTGGGGATTATTTCTACTTACTAAATACCATAAGGCTAACATTCGTTTGGGGCATAAATTGTATATTTGCAACTTAATATTTAAACTATGAGTAAGTACCGCGCAGGCGTTTTATTTGGCAAAGAACTTGAAACATTATACAATGATGCTAAGGTTAACAAATTTGCCATTCCAGCAGTGAACACCACTGGAACAGATACCATTAATGCAGCTATTGAAACAGCTGCTAAAGTAAACTCCCCTATTATTATTCAATTCTCCAACGGAGGTGCTCAATTTATAGCAGGAAAAGGAATGGCTAATGATAATTTACAAGCCAATATTCAAGGAGCTATTGCGGGTGCTTTACACGTTCATCAAGTAGCTCAATTTTACAATGTGCCTGTTGTATTACATACCGATCACGCTTCCAAAAAATGGTTGCCTTGGATTAGTGCTTTAATAGACGCAGGTGAACAATTTAAAAAAGAAAAAGGGCAACCTTTATTTAGTTCTCATATGTTGGACTTGTCTGAAGAAAGTTTAGAAGAAAATATTCAAACCTCTGTTGAATTTTACAAAAGAATGGCACCATTGGGCATGAGTATTGAAATTGAATTGGGTGTAACGGGTGGCGAGGAAGATGGCGTTGACAATAGCAGTGTTGATAATGATAAGTTATATACGCAACCAGAACATGTCGAATACGCTTATACTGAATTAAGTAAAGTGGGTAATTTATTTACTGTCGCTGCAGCTTTTGGAAATGTACATGGTGTTTACAAACCAGGTAATGTTGAATTAAGACCTGATATTTTAAACAATAGTCAAGTGCATATTCAGCAAAAATTAAACACTGCAGAAAAGCCAGTGTATTTTGTTTTCCATGGCGGATCTGGTTCTCCTCAAAATCAAATTAGAGAAGCGATTGGATACGGTGCTATCAAAATGAATTTAGATACCGATTTACAATGGGCCTTCTGGGAAGGAATCCTAAATTATTATAAAAAAAATGAAGCCTTTTTACAAGCTCAATTAGGCAATCCAGAAGGAGCAGATAAGCCTAATAAAAAATATTACGACCCAAGAGTATGGTTAAGAAAAGGAGAGGAATCTTTTATCAAACGCCTTGAAACCGCTTTTGATGACCTAAACTGCATTGGCAGAAACGCTTAAACAAAATTTTAACACAGTCACCCTTATACTTAAAAAGGGTGACTGTTTATTTTTATATAACTTCATGTAAGATTAAACGATTGCTTAACTATGAAAAATAGAGAAGAAGATATTGAAGTAAACTTAACTGGGGAAGAAACAACAGGTTCAGATGCGAGTAAATCGAGATGGTTTAAAAGGAAAAGAAAAGGGATTACCACTTCCACCGCGGATAAAAAAGAAACCCCTGAAGGGCTATGGACTAAATGCCCTTCTTGTAATCATATTTGTACTAGTTCTGAATTAAAAGAAAACTTATTTATTTGTAGCAAGTGTAATTTTCACCACCGTATTGGTAGTGATGAATATTTTGATATTTTATTTGACGAAAGCAATTTCACAGAACTTTTTGATACTATCAAAAGTAAAGACGCGCTAAACTTTACCGATTTAAAAAACTACCAAAAACGTTTAGATGAAATTCATGCCAAAACCGATTTGAAAGATTCTATGCGCGTAGCAGTGGGCAAAGTCAACGGAGAAGAAATCGTAGTAGCATGTATGGACTTTGAATTTATTGGCGGTTCCTTAGGAAGCGTGATGGGCGAAAAATTTAGCAGAGCAGTAGATTATTGTATACAACATCAACTACCCTATTTGGTAATAAGCAAAAGTGGTGGGGCTCGTATGATGGAAAGTGCATTTAGCTTGATGCAGTTAGCAAAAACAAGTGGTAAATTATCTCAATTAAGTGATGCCAAACTTCCTTTTATTTCTATGCTTACCGATCCAACCTTTGGTGGTATTTCTGCAAGCTTTGGAATGTTAGGCGATATCAATATAGCAGAACCAGGCGCTTTAATAGGTTTTGCAGGCCCTAGAGTCATTAAAGAAACCATCAAAAAAGACTTGCCAGCTGGTTTTCAAAGAAGTGAATTTTTATTAGAGCATGGCTTCTTGGACTTTATCGTTGATAGAAAAGACTTAAAAAATAAATTATCTGAAGTGGCGTTTCTCTTTAGAAACTAATCCATTTAGGAAGTCAATATTTAATCCTATTTTTGTTTCCCGGCACTAGATCAGTTCCGGGATTTTTTATGGCCAAATCGAAAGCAGTTCAAGTAAAAGAATTAAACAATAGGCAAGCCTATTTTAATTACCACATAGAGGATAAATATGAGGCTGGAATTGTTTTGCTCGGAACGGAAGTAAAATCGATAAGAGAAGGTAAAGTGAGTTTTAATGATTCTTTTTGCATGTTTGATAAAGGAGAACTTTGGGTGAGAGGATTGTTCATTAACGCCTATACCCATGGCAATGTCAATAACCATATTGAAGTGCATGACCGAAAATTATTATTGCAAAAAAGAGAGCTTGAAAAGTTAGAAACCAAAGTAAAAGAAAAAGGGTATTCCATTATTCCTTTAAGAATATTCTTTAATGAAAAACGTTTTGCCAAAGTAGAAATTGGTGTTGGAAAAGGTAAAAAAGAATTTGACAAACGAGAGAACATCAAAACCCGAGACGTTGACAAAGAGATTAAACGTTTGCTGAAGCGTTAAAGCTGGAAGATTATTTAATGTTTATTAAAATTACAAGACTATATTATTTAAAAAAGAATAAATGCTATGCCGAGCGAACATTGTGAGCGAAGCGATCTGAGAGCCGAGGTATAGGTGTTTATTCTTTTAAATAATCAAGATTATAGAACATCATTTCAACTATCTATTGATACTTTGTCTTAGGCCCTTCCTCCCCTTTTAATTGTTCGGCAATAGCACTGGGATGTGGGCGGTGTGTGGTCGCAAAAGCCACCCCTAATAAAACTGCAAATAAACCAAAAGACCAGGCTAATTCTTTAGGCAGTAACCAATAGCCCCATAGTTGGTTTACAGCCGCTTTTTGCGGATGGCTGAGCTCATAGACCACTTCTATTCGGGCCCCAATTTTAGAGCGGTAATGGCTTGAATTTAGTTTTATTTGGAAAGGTTTACCAAATTCATTGTACTTAGCAACAATACTATCCCCTTCTTGAACCACAATAGCTGGGGCTGTTTCACTATCAAAGTAGTCAGGTTCTCTACTAAATGGCAAGTAGAGTAAAAAACAGGTTAAAAATAGTATGATGGAAGATTTGATCAAATAAAAAAAATTTACGCTTAAAAAAATGGGAAGCTTCTATTAAAAGCTTCCCATCCGTATCATTCAAAAGTAATTGAAAAGAAAATATTTTAATTACTTAAACTTCTAAAATCCACAGGAACCAGTTTACTTACACCAGGCTCTTGCATGGTTACACCATAAATTACGTCAACTGCACTCATGGTTTGTTTATTGTGGGTTACAATAATAAATTGCGAGTTGTCACTAAATTTCTGAATCATTTGCGTAAACTTACCTACGTTGGCGTCATCCAAAGGCGCATCAACCTCATCTAATATACAGAATGGTGCAGGTTTGATTAAATAAATCGCAAACAACATTGCAGTTGCAGTTAGGGTACGCTCTCCCCCACTTAATTGACTAATGGAAGATGGTTTTTTACCTTTAGGACGCGCTACAATTTCTACAGCAGTTTCTGCTAAATTATCAGGATCTACTAATATTAAATCACAAGAATCTTCTTCTGTGAATAAAGCTTTAAATACTTTTTGGAAGTTTTCTCTCGCTTGATTGTAAGTTTCTAAGAAAGCTTTGTTAGCGGTAGCTTCTACTTCTTGAATGGTCAACATTAAACTTTCCTTAGCGGTTACTAAATCATTCTTTTGATCTAAGATAAAGTCATAACGTTTTTTCATCTCGGTATAAGCTTCAATTGCAGTTGGGTTTACTTCGCCCATATTCTCCAAACGCTTCTTCATCCTATCCGCACTTGCTTGCAATTCTTCTAAAGTAATTTCCGTAGTTCTGCCATCTTCTAATATCTCTTCCAACTCCACTTTAAATTCAACATTCAATCGTTCTTTCATTCCAGACAACTGTAATTTTAAATTATTCAGCTTGTCTTTAATTTCATTAATCAATTGATCTACTAATTCTTTAGATTTTATCTGTAATCTTAAAGCACTTTCTTTTTCCTGTAGATTATTTCTTAAATTATAATAAGCTTGATCTGCTTCGTTTAATTTTAACTCTTCTTCCTCCTTGTTTTTAATCAAATTCACCAACGCTAATTCTAATTGAGCCAATTGTGCTTTACTTTCAACAATGGCTGCACTTGCCTCTGTAAGCTGCGTGCTATTGGCTTGAATTTGTGCATGTAAATCATTCAATTGATTTTCCTTAAACAACACTTCTTGTTGTAAAGCTTCAATTTTGCTATGCTGCTTGGTTAATTGCAAATTCATTTCATTGAATTCACCCGAAGCCAAATGATACGCTTGTTCCGCTGCTTGATAAGCCAATTCAATATCCCCTAATTGAGCTTGCGTGCTGTGCAAAGAAATATTCAATGCTTCTAATGCAATTCTTGTATCTGCAATAGCGGCATGCTCCTCGTTCATCTTATTAGAGAACTCTTCCAATTTAGCAATGGCCGAAGTTTGTGCAGCATGTAAGTTTTCCAATCTGTTCTTATTTGCAAATACCTCATTGATTAAAGTATTCACAGATTGCTCAGTAGAACGAATTTCATTTTCCTTTAACAACTCATTAAACTGTAAAACTGAATTATGTTGATTTTGAATAGTCGATTTTAATTCATTCACTACTTTTTCTTGCGCTTGAATATCTTCTAATAATTTTTCCAAATTTTTAGCACGACCAATTTTCTTACCCTCAAAAATACCTACGCTTCCTCCTGTTAAAGTATATTTTCCTCTCACATACTTACCAGTTTTTTCTAAAATAATACCAGCGTAATCGCCTTCCAAGGCTTGTTCATTTTCCGCTATAAATACATTTCCTAATAAATGATTGGCCAATGCACTGTATTTAGCATCAACTTCAATAACAGATAATGCAGCAATAGTATTAGCAGGCGCCAATTCTGCTTTTGCACCATTTAATTGATCCAATAAGAAGAAATTAGCTTTCCCTTTTTTATTATCATCCAATAATTGAATGGCTTGCATTCCTTCTTTTAAATTATTGACAACATAATAATTTAAGTAAGGCTCTAATACGTTTTCAACAGCGGTACGGTAAGCTTCTTGTACATACAAAATATCAGACAAAATAGGCGCTTCATGGTTCCATCCAGTATTCTTATGTAAGAACTTAACACTTTCAGGATAGCCTTCCATATTATCCACCAAACTCTTTAATAAATCGTACTCATTCTTTTTGGCATCTAGTTTTCTAGTTTGTTCGGCCAATTCGGATCTTAATATTTCTAATTGTTCTTGGGTTTCAAAAATACTCGCTCTTGCTTTTTCATGTTGAATTTGCAAGGCCACTAAATGTTCTTTGCCATTGGTTAGTTCAATTTCCTTAGCTGCTAATTGTTGCGTTAAATCTTGAATTTGTCCTACTCTATGCCCTTGCTCTTCTTCTAGTTGTTGATGACTTCTTTGTATGTTTTGAATAGAGGTATCTGATACCGCTACCTTTTTTTCTGCATCAAATTGATTCCTTTGTATTTGCTGATATTGTTGACGCAATTGATCTAAAACCAATCTTTGATCATCAAATTGGGTTCTCTTATTGGTTAATTCTGTTTGAGATTGGTCTACTCTCAATTTGAAATCTTGGTAAATCTTCTCTTCATCCAGTACTTGCAATTTGGTATACTCAATGGAATCTCCAATCGTTTTTAATTGACCTTCTGCTCTTACTAAGAACTCTTGTAAATTAGCTTCTTTGTCATTTAAGTAATCTAACCGTTGCGCAGCTAAATTTTTATCATTCTCTTTGGTTCTAAGCAATTGTAATTTATCATTGAACTCATGTTGCATGGCTTGCAAATGTTTCTCCTTTTCAATAAATACAACTCGCTCTTGCTCCAAGGAGGCTTCCTCTAAAGCAATGGAAGCTTCTAATTGAAACTTTTTATCGGTTTGCTCCTCTTGTTGATCATTTAATTCTTTATAGCTAATGTTAAAGCCCTCCAAAGAGGCTTTAGCCAACTCAATCGCAGTGTCTTTGTAATCTTTTTTGATTTCAAAATACTTCTCTGCTTTCTTAGCTTGATTCTCTAACGTTTTAAGTTGATTGTTAATTTCAAATAACAAATCTTCAATACGTGCTAAATCTTGTTCCGTAGCATCTAATTTATTCTTCGCTTCTTTTTTTCTTGTTTTATAGATGGTGATTCCCGCAGCTTGTTCTAACATTCTGCGACGGCTATTGTCTTTATCTTTAATAATATCATCCACCATGCCTAATTCAATAATGGCATAGCTATCGGTACTAACGCCCGTATCTAAAAATAAATTGTGGATGTCTTTTAATCGACAAGCCACATCATTTAAACGATATTCACTTTCTCCATTTTTATAAAAACGACGTGTAACAGTAATCGTACTAAATTCAGTGGGCAATAAATTTTTTGTATTTTCAAAAGTAAGGCTCACTTCGGCCATACTACTTGCGCTTCTTGTTTTACTACCATTGAACACCAAGGAGTCTAAATTTTCACTACGTAAGGCAGAAATTTTCTGCTCTCCTATTACCCATCTAATACTATCTATGATATTACTTTTACCACATCCGTTTGGCCCAATAATGCCGGTTATCCCTTCGTCAAAACTTACAATAGTTTTGTCAGCAAAGCTCTTGAACCCTTTGATTTCTAATGACTTTAGTCTCACTTTTATTTCTACTTTTTATGTCTGCGAACATAAGAAAAAGAGCCAAGAATCAAGAAAAAAATGGCGTTTTGTGTACAATTAGTGGAGAAAAATTAAACCCCCTCTTTTAGCCTTCCGCCGGCTGTTGTAAGGGTACGAGATGGGAACTTACCAACGACCATAAAATCGTGGGTCGCCATCAAAATGGCTGTGCCATCATCTTTGGCAATCTGAAATAATAATTGCATGATTTCATCACTGGTTTCGGGGTCTAAACTACCAGTAGGCTCATCTGCTAGTATTAATTTGGGCGAATTCAATAAAGCCCTCGCTATATCTACTCTTTGTTGTTCTCCACCGCTCATTTCATAGGTCATTTTAAACCCCTTGTTCTGTAATCCTACTTTGGTGAGCACATCATCTATCTTTTGTTCTACCAACTTTTCATCTTCCCAACCAGTCGCTTTTAAGACAAATCGAAGGTTTTCATGTACGTTCCTATCGGTTAATAATTGAAAATCCTGAAAAACAACCCCTAAATTTCGTCTCAAAAAGGGCAATTTCTTCCAATTCATTTGCTTTAAATCAAACCCTACTACCTGGCCATTGCCTTCGGTAAGTGTTATTTCACCGTAAAGCGTTTTTAAAAGACTGCTTTTACCCGTACCCGTTTTACCTACTAAATAGACAAATTCTCCCCTTTGAACGTTTAAGTTAACGTCTTGTAAAATAAGATTACCACTTTGGTATATATTAACTTGATCTAATTGTATCACTACTTCGCTCATGGGTAAATTTATTTTATTTATATCAAATTTAGTAAGTGAAAATTTCTTTCCCAAAACTTCCAGACAAAACAAGTTCTTTTTGCGCAGCTGCTTCAACCTTACCAATTATTTGCGCTTCAATATTAAAAGTTTTAGCCAAACTTATTAAAGCATGGGCCGATTTCTCCTCTGTGAAAATTTCTAAACGATGGCCCATATTAAACACCTGGTACATTTCTTTCGTATTGGCACCTGAATTTTCTTGAATCAATTTGAAAATGGGAGGAACCGGTAAAAAATTATCTTTAACCAAACGCATAGGGCCAGGCAAATACTTCATACACTTGGTTTGCCCGCCTCCACTACAATGTATCATACCTTTAACGGCATCAAAATGATGGGTTAAGATTTCTTTCACTAGTGGCGCATAAGTTCTTGTAGGGCTTAATAATAATTTTCCAATATTGATATTGCCAAATCCTTCAATGTCGATGGCGTCAGTCATTTTATTTTTTCCTAAATAAACTACTTCATCCTTTAAGGTAGGTTCAAAAGTTTCTGGATATTTAGCCGCATAGGAATGATGCAACACATCATGTCTTGCACTAGTTAATCCATTGCTGCCTAATCCACTATTATAGGACTGCTCATAGGTAGCTTGACCATAACTAGAAAAACCAACAATCACTTGTCCGGGAGCAATTAAATCATTGGTAATTAATTTAGATTTAGGCCATCTTGCTGTCATGGTTCCATTGACCGCAATGGTTCGAACAACATCTCCAACATCGGCCGTTTCACCGCCTAAAAATTCAATGTTAATTCCAAAAGTTTTTAACTCATTAAAGAAACTTTGTGTGCCTTGAATTACTTCTTGTAAAACAGTTCCGTTAATTAGTAATTTATTCCGATCTATGGTAGAAGAAAATAGTATTTGATCATAGATACCCACACAAAGCAAATCGTCTAAATTCATCGCAATCGCATCTTGTGCAATGCCTTTCCAAATACTGGTATCTCCAGTTTCTTTCCAATATAAATAAGCCAATATACTTTTCGTACCTGCCCCATCCGCATGCATAATATTAATGTAATTATCATCCTTCCCTAAAAAATCGGCATATAGTTTACAAAATGCATTGGGATATAAGCCCTGATCTAAATGTTGGATAGCTGCGTGAACTTCTTCTTTTTGTGCGGAAACGCCGCGTTGAGCATACAATGACATTTATCTAAATTGGTTTGTCTTACAAAGGTACAATTGTTTTACATTTGTGCCATATTTAGCAGTATTAAATGAAGATTCACTACGATATAAAACAATTGCCCCCTTTTAGGAACGCCATTGTGACTACAGGAGCCTTTGATGGCGTGCATATTGGCCATCAGAAGATTATTAGAAGAATGCAGGAAATTGCCAAAGAAGTAAATGGAGAAACCATTATAGTCACTTTTCACCCACATCCGAGAAAGGTGATATCCTCTATTCCTGGTGAAATTAAACAATTGACCAGCCTTGAAGATAGAATCGATTTATTAGCGCAAAGTGGTATAGATCATTTGGTCGTGGTTAATTTTGACTACCAATTCTCCAATTTAACAGCGACACAATACATTAAAGACTTCTTAGTGGATCATTTCCAACCTCATACAATTATTGTAGGCTATGACCATCGTTTTGGCAATGGTCGTAATGGAAATTTTGATTTATTAAAAGAAGTTGGGCTTACCATGAATTTTAAAGTAGAACAAATCAATGAACAATTGGTTAATAATGAAATAGTAAGTTCCACGCATATCAGAAATTACTTAGCCGATAAAAATATTATAAAAGCCAATGAGCTATTGGGCCATCCTTATTCTTTTGAAGGATTTGTAGTAAGAGGCAACCAATTGGGCAGAACCATTGGATTTCCTACAGCCAATTTACACATCAACAATGAAGAAAAATTAATTCCCAACGACGGCGTATATGCCGTAAAAGTAAAAGGCGATTGTTGCGAGAATACTATCTACGGAGGCATGATGAATATTGGCGTTAGACCTACGGTGGATGGGCATAAAAAAGTTATTGAAGTGCATATTTTCAATTTTGATAAAGACATTTACGAACAAAATTTAACCGTACTAGTTTTTGATTTTATAAGAGGCGAAGTAAAGTTCAATGGATTAGACGCCTTAAAAGAACAATTAAACAAAGACAAAATAGCAGCTGCTGCTATTTTACAGAAGTATCCATAATTTTAATCACCAATTCTTTTAACAAATCGGCATCTGTATTGTCTGCATCATGTATGCCTAAAACTCTTAGGTTGTATTCGTGAATCAATAATAAAATATGTTCTACTTTTTTATAGGAATATTGCCTAAGTGCCGCCAAGTATATTTTTACTGCAAAAAAACTAACCCCCACTTCACTCATAATTCTTTTTTCATCTGTTGACCCTAAACCATAAATGGCATAAATTTTACTAAAAAACGCATACAAAGTGGGTAGTATCAATTGTATTGGTGCCGCTTTATTATTAGATTCAAAATATTGAATCATCCTAATGGCTTTTGCAAAATTCCTTTGGGCTACTGCTTCTTGAAATTCGAAGGCATTGTATTCTTTACTAATCCCAATGTATTTTTCAATATCATCTTCGGTCATTTTTTTACGGTCTCCTAAATTGACGATTAACTTCTCCAATTCATTTTGTATCCGACTCAAATCATTTCCAATATGATCTACAATAATCTGCACCGCCTTGGGACTAATTTGATATCCCCTGTCTGCTACCCATCCTGTAACCCATTCGGGCAATTTGCTGTCATACATTTTTTTAGTACTCACCACTACGGCTTTCGTTTTTAAATCTTTGGCTAATACGGAGCGACCATCTACGTTTTTATCTTTGTGCGCTACAATTAAAATGGTAGAATTAAGTGGATGTTCGATATAAGACAATAATTTGTCTAATTGACTCATGTGTTGCGCTTCCTTGATAATCACTACTTGTTTTTCTGCAAAAACAGGGTAACGCTTACAAGCATTCATAATTTCTGTCCAATCAGCATCTTTCCCGTAAAAAATAGTCAAATTAAATGCCTGTTCCGCTTCGGGTAATAATTTTTTTTCGGCATATTCCACCACTTGGTCAATATAGAATGGCTCTTCCCCTTCCAGCCAATAAACAGCATCGAAGACATTTTTTTTCCAATTGGCTATGATTTTAGAAGTGGGCATGATCAAAGATAAAGATAAGTCTTCCTAAAAATACTAAAATGTACCTAATTGTCTTAAAGTCAATTGTATAAAGACTATTAGATCCTATAAATATGAAAATACTTAAATTTTTCGTATCTTGCCCTCCAACAAAAAAAACATCTTTATGAGCAATGAAACCTCCAGCAACAGCAGTAAAATTATTATTGGAATTTTAGTGGTTGCCCTTATCGGTTCTTGGATTTATTTTAATAGTTCCAAAACCGAAATCATTACTACTTATGATAACAAAGTAGCTGTCATTGATAGTGCTAAATCAAAAATTCAATCTGAATTTATAGAAGTTTCAGCGAAAGCAGATTCTTTAACGCAACAAAATACAACCTTACAAGGTGACCTTTTGGAGAAATCAACTCAAATTCAAAAGTTAAAAACCAATATTGGTAATATCTTACGTAAGCAAGATGCAACAGATAAAGAATTGTCAGAAGCAAAAACTTTAATTGCAGAATTAAATGGCAAAGTAACTGGCCTATTTGCCGACTTAACCAAAGCACAAGCAGAGAACAAAGATTTGTCCGCAAAAAACGAAGTATTAACTACAACTAATACTACCTTAAATAGCAATTTAACTGCCACTCAAAAAGAGAAAGAAAGATTACAGGATATAGGTTCAACTTTGCACGCTTCTTCTTTCAACATCCAATCTTTAAGAATTAAAGAAGATGGAACAGAGAAGAAAACAAATAATTCAAGAAGAGCCAATACGCTTCGCCTGTCCTTCCAAATTGATAAAAATAAGATTACCCCTTCTGGCGCTCAAGAGCTTTATGTGTGTATTACAGGTCCTGACGGAATAGCATTTTCAACTGGCGGTAAATTTAGCACCAGAGAAGATGGTAACAGAGACTATGCCAATAAAATTTCTGTTCAATATGAACAAAATAAAGAGTTAGGTGTAAGTTATGATATCAAACAAACTACAAAATTAGCCGAAGGGGATTATAAAATTGAAGTGTACCACAACGGTTTTAAAATTGGTGAAGGAAAAACTAGCTTAAAGAAAGGATTATTTTAAGATGATTAGTATTTATTGCTTGCAGTAAATAAATTATAAAGGAAAGGCCTCCCATTAAACCGGGAGGCCTTTCCTTTATGTAAAATATTTAAAACCTAATCTAATTCACCAATTCGTTGGTGTTGCTTAAATCCTGCATCATACCACTGATAGGTATTTCATTATAGGATAAAGCATAAAACCATAATTGAATAGCAGCAGGAGAAATAGATTCTACAAAGAAATTGACTTTGCTTAACAAAGGAATTAATTTGGTTAAAAGCTCGTGCATTTCATTACCCTCTTCGGATACAATCCATGCATTTAATAAACTTTTTAACTGTGCTAACTCATTGTCCAATAAATGATCGAAGGCGTGCAATTGTATAAATTCTGAAACAGCTTCATACAACATTGCTTTGTTGGTTGCTTTCATACATTAAAGTTTTTAATGGGTTTGATTACAATACAAAGTTCCTATGTTATTGTTACCTAATCATTAACAAACATCATATAAACATAAATGTGGAAAACTTGACTAAAAATGTTCATGTACCTCTATGAATTCATTGAAATAGAGCAGCTTATATTATATTAAAACAATTGCAGATAAGGCTGGGAGATTCAATAATAGCTTATTCCATTCTCCTATTTCATCTTGTGGATGCATGGGGATGGACGCATTGTTTAAATCGCCAACCCCCCAATATTTTTTGGCATCGCTGTTAAAAATTTCTTTCCATTGTTTTTTCCCATGCACATGAATCGGGAAATCATATCTAGGAATAGGCGTCATATTCATCACTACTAAGATATCCTCCTCGGCATTTTTCCCCTTTCTTTTAAAAGCAATCACGGCTTCCTCCCTTTTATTTACCTCCACCCACTCAAATCCTTTGGGATCAAATTGATATTCATAAAAGGATGGATAGGCTTTATATAATTCATTCAATGATTGCACACACAATTTCATTCCCGCATGACTTTGAATAGTTAATAAGTCCCATTGTAATTCTGTAGTAAAATTCCATTCTTTGGTAGCAGCAAATTCATTGCCCATAAATAACAACTTTGCTCCAGGATGGGTAAACATATAAGTATATAACAATCTTAAATTGGCAAATTTTTGCCAATCATCCCCAGGCATTTTATAAATCATGGGGCTTTTTCCATGTACCACTTCGTCATGACTTAGAGGCAACATAAAATTTTCGTCATAATAATACATCATCGAAAAAGAAAATTTGTCCTGATGAAAGGGCCTAAACAATGGATCCAATTTAAAATAATCCAAGGTATCATGCATCCAGCCCATCATCCATTTCATACCAAAACCAAGACCATCCATAAAAGTGGGTTTGCTAATTCCTGGCCAATCAGATGCTTCTTCGGCAATGGTTTGTATATAAGGAAAATCTCTGTATAAGGTTTCATTTAAATCTTTAATAAAAGCAATGGCTTCTATATTCCCATTGCCTCCAAATTCATTAGGCTCCCATTGACCTTCTTCTCTACTATAATCCAATCTTAACATAGAACTTACCGCATCCACCCTTAACCCATCAATATGAAATTGATCACACCAAAAACGAGCACTGCTAATTAAAAAAGATTTCACCTCTCCTCTTTTGTAATTAAAAATATAAGAATTCCAATCCGGATGATAGCCTTTACGCATATCTGCATATTCATAAGTATTCGCCCCATCAAACATAAATAAACCATGTGCATCATAAGGAAAATGAGAAGGCACCCAATCTACAATCACCCCAATTGCTGCCGCATGAAAGGCTTCTACCAATGCGGCAAATTCTTGCGGATTGCCAAAACGGGAAGTGGGTGCAAAAAATCCTACCCCTTGATATCCCCAACTTCCATCATAAGGATGTTCCATGATGGGCATAAATTCTACATGTGTAAAGCCCATTTCTTTTACATAGGGCACCAATAATTTGATTAATTGCGTATAAGAATTATACGAATTCTCATTGTTTTTATCGGGACGCATCCAACTGGCCAAATGCACTTCATACACCGAATAAGGCTGATCTGTTCTATTTTTAATTTTTCTTTGCTCCAACCATTTTGCATCTTTCCATTCATATTTTGTATCCCAAGTAATAGAAGCAGTTAAGGGTCTTAATTCCCAATAATTGGCAAAAGGATCTCCTTTATCCAACTTTACTCCTTGAAAACCGTGTAGATGATATTTATACACTTCCCCTTGTTCAATGACGGGAATAAAACCTTCCCAAATCCCTGAACTATCTTGCCTAACCTTGAGTGGATGTGTTTCATTATTCCAATCATTAAAATTGCCCTTTACAAAAACAGCAGTGGCATTGGGTGCCCAAACAGCAAAATAAGTACCCTTTAAACCTGCTACTTCTATTTGCTTGTTCCCAAACAATTGGTACAAGGAGTAATGAGTTCCATTTTGAAAATTTCTTACATCTTCATCTGTGAACAATGAATAATTCCAAACGGCTTGTTGGGTATTGACAAAATGTACTTCCTCGTATTTAGGCATATTTATTTAGTTAATTCTAACACTAACATTTGCATGGAAGGTATTGAAAATTGATTCCCTAATTTATTTCCAGTAACAATATCTTTCCCACCCTTAAAACCATTTGTTCTTTCAAGATATTGCTCAAAATTAACTTTTCTTTCTTTGTTGTCTGTATTCATGACACACATAATGGTTTGTCCCTTATCATATCTAAAATAAACATACAATCCATCCTCTGGAAGATATTGCATCATTTCCCCCGTTTTTAAGGCGCTTGCTCCTTTGCGATAAGTACCCAATAGCTGAGTATAATGTAAAAAATCTTTCTCTTGCTCATTTAAACCATCCTCTGTAAATGCATTTTTCTTATCTCCAGTCCATCCACCTGGGAAGTCTAATCTTACCCAACCATCTGGATTTGAAATTCCTTTCATTAAAACTTCAGAACCATAATACATTTGCGGAATACCCCTACAAGTCATTAACCAGGCGTAGGCCATTTTTGTTTTTGGAATACTTTCTCCCAAAGAAGAATGTATTCGGGTCATATCATGATTGTCTAAAAATATTACATTGTTACTGGGCACTTTATACAAATAGTCATTGCTTAATGTGGTGTATAATTTGATAACCCCCTCTCCCCATGTATTTTTTTCATTTAAAGCAGGCAAGATGCCAGAAAATAATAAATGAAAATCGGAAGTAGCGTGTAAATTGCTTTTAAATGGAATGTCTAAATTATTTCGAATAAAATATGCTTGCGTAGCTACTCCATCTACCCAACATTCTCCAAAAGCAAATATTTTAGGGTATTCGTTAATCAATGCTTGATTTAATCGATTCATCACTTCCACATTACAATACTTATAGGTATCAATTCTAAAAGCGTCAATGCCGAATGTCTCTACCGACCAAATCGCGTTTTGCGTTAAATATTTTTCTACAAAACTATTCTCTTGATTCACATCAGGCATTTCGGTGGTAAACCAACCATTAATCATTTTTTCTGCATCCACTTTGGAATGATGTGGATCAAATATAGCTTGCTCTCTATAATGTGTTTGTGTATACTTAGGCCACTGATGCAACCAATCTTTGGCAGGAGCATCCTGTACAAGAAAATGAAAACGTCCAAAGTGATTATAAACAATGTCCTGAATTAATTTCATACCTCTATGATGCAAACTGTCGCTTAATAATCGATAGGCTTGTTCGCCTCCCAATCGTTTTTCAATGGCATAATTATTAGTGGCTGCATAACCATGCTCTGTTCTATCAGGCATGTCATTTTCAATAACAGGTGTCATCCACAAAGTACTTACGCCTAATTTTTGAAAGTAGTTTAAATGATTGGTTACCCCTTTTAAATCACCCCCATGTCTTAAAAAAATAGAATCTCTGTTTAAGGATTGATCTTTTAAACCTACTACCCGATCATTGGAAGGATCCCCATTGCTAAATCGGTCAGGCATTAAAAAATAAATTAAATCAGCCGAATTAATGCCTTGTGCAAAGGAAGTTCCTCTACCTGCTCTTCTTGACAAGAGTGGCCAAGTGGTATTAATTTTTTGTCCATTGGAGGCTATGATAAAATTAACCACGCCTACTTTAGCACTGGAAGCAATAGTTATATCCACCGCCAGATAATGATTGTTTTCAAAATGATGTACCCCCGAAATTGTTAATCCAGGATAATTGGTTTGTATAGTCGCTTTTGAAAAATTGGAGGTAGTACTTCTAAATAAAATTTGTACTTTATTTAATTTCATTTGTACAAACCAATTCGAAGGATAGGCTTCGATACTTTGAGCGGATAATTGAATAAATAATGCTCCCATTAGAATAACACAGATTCCAATACTTCTCCAAAAGAATTTAGTAAAGATCATAGGATTTATTTTTTTTCTTCTTTAATAATAATGGCACAAACCACACCGGCTAATAATAATAAAACCCCGCCTATCTGAACTGCCATCAATCTATCATTGTGCAAATAAGTAGACATTATCTTTCCAAAAAATATAGAGGCGATAATTTCGGGGAGTACAATGAAGAAATTAAAGATGCCCATGTAGATACCCATTTTTTGTTCGGGAATAAACCCTGCTAACATAGAATAAGGCATCGATAAGATGGAAGCCCACGCGATACCTACTAAGCCCATACTTACATATAATAAATTAGGTTGTTGAACATAGTATACCGAAATCAATCCCATGCCTCCAATTAATAAACAGGCAACATGGGTCATTTTTTTTCCAATTTTCCCCACTAAAAAAGGCAGCGTAAAAGAGAAACCAAAAGTGACTAAATTTAAAATGGCCGAAGTGGTATTGGCATGTTCCAATCCCATCGTATAAATATCACTACTAGTTATAGGGTCTCCATGAAATAATTGACTCGCTACCCCAGTACTATAATAAAACCACATTAAAAACAAACCAGGCCAAGTAATAAAATTAACCAGGGCCAATCTTTTCATTTGAATGGGCATATGCACTATAGAATGTATAATATCTTGAGCAATTCCCTTTTTATCTTCATTGGATTCTGTGGCTTTATTTTGAGACGGCGGATATTCTTTACTTTTAAAAACAGTATACAAAACTGAAACTAAAAAAACAGCCCCTCCTATATAAAAGCTTATTAAAATATTTTGAGGAATAGAGCCATTTGTTTTTGCTCTAGATACATGAAACCAATTCACTAAAACCTGTGGCAAATAACCTGCAATGAAGGACGCCAATCCTATAAACATACTTTGCATGGCAAATCCTAAAGAACGTTGTTTATCATCTAAATTATCAGCTACAAAAGCTCTAAATGGTTCCATGGTAACATTGATGCTAGAATCTAAAATCCATAACACCCCTGCGGCCATCCACATGCTTCCAGAATTAGGCATGACAAATAATAAAACCGAACTTAAAATAGCGCCCACTAAAAAGAAGGGTCTTCTTCTTCCTAATTTTGGATGCCAAGTACGATCACTTAAATACCCTACAATTGGCTGTACCAATAAACCTGTCATAGGTGCCGCTAACCACAAACCAGGAATTTGTTCGGGCGTAGCACCCAGAAATTCATAAATGGCACTCATATTGCCCATTTGTAAACTCCATCCAAATTGAATGCCAAAAAATCCGAAACACATGTTCCAAATTTGCCAAAAACTTAATTTGACTTTAACTCCAGTATAGGCTGTATTCATCTTGTTTGCTTTAATCAATTATATAATAAAACCATTAGGTATAAAGGCCCCTTTTTTTATAACGACTATTCCATCTTTAATGGTATACAAAGGATGGTCAACTTTTTCAAGATGCACCCCTCCACTAATTTGTACATCATTCCCAATGGAGCAATTTTTATCCACTATGGCATTTTCAATAATGCAACGCTCTCCAATACCCAATATCGGCTCACCTTTGGCATTTTTTATATTGATTTGATCCATGGTTTCATAATAATCACAACCCATGATATAGGTGTTTTTTATCACCGTGTCTTTCCCTATTCTAGAACGAATACCTACAACCGAATTAGACACTTCTTTAGCTAAAATGATTGACCCTTCGGCAATGATGCCTTTATTAATAATAGTACCACTTACTTTAGCGGGTGGTAACATTCTTGATCTAGTATAGACGGTTTGTGTACTGTCAAATAAATTAAACAAAGGAACATCTTCCGTTAATGCAATATTAGCTTCAAAAAAAGAGTAGATATTTCCAATGTCTGTCCAATAGCCATCATACTGATAACTTAATACTTTGTAGTGTGCTATTGAATCCGGAATAATTTCTTTTCCAAAATCGGTTGCAGTAGCGTGTACTTCATTTAAAAATTGATATAAAATTTCTTTGTTGAATACATAAATTCCCATCGATGCCAAATAGTTTCTTCCCTGATCTTGCATCTCCTTTCCAGTGTCACTCACCCAGTCTTTTAAAATTTCTTTTTTGGGCTTTTCAACAAATGAAGTAATTACATTTTCATTATTGGCTTTAAGTATACCAAATTCTGGTGCTTCTCTTTCTCCTACTGGAATAGTAGCAATGGTTAACGCAGCACCACTTTGTTTATGTGCCTCAATCATTTTACTAAAATCCATTTGATACAATTGATCCCCGCTTAATATAAGCACATAGTCAAAATCCATTTTTGCCAAATGTCTTAATGACTGCCTTACTGCATCTGCAGTACCTTGAAACCAACCTGGATTATCAGGGGTTTGTTCGGCTGCCAAAATATCTACAAAGCCAGAACTAAACGCACTAAAATGATAAGTGTTTTTAATATGTTGATTTAAGGAAGCCGAATTAAATTGAGTCAATACAAATATTCTATTCAAATTGCTATTGATACAATTACTAATAGGAATATCCACCAAACGATACTTACCCCCAATAGGCACAGCTGGTTTTGAACGACTGGCTGTTAAAGGATACAATCTTGAACCAGCACCGCCACCTAAAATAATTGAAACTGTTTCTTTTGCATATACTGCCATAAACTTATTATTAAAATTATAAAATTGATTCGTATACTTTTTTATATTCTTCCACTACCGATTCCCAACTATGATCAATATTCATAGCAAATTGTATCATTTTATTCATTTGATTTTTATCCTGATACACTGCGATAGCTCGCTCAATTGAATAAACAATATCTTCTTCGGTTGCATGTAAAAATTTAATACCAAACCCATCTGGGTCTCCCATATCCACTACCGTATCGTGTAAGCCACCCGTATCTCTTACCATAGGAATGGTGCCATAGCGCAATGCATACAACTGATTCAATCCACAAGGTTCAACCCTACTTGGCATTAATAAAAAATCGGCACTGGCATAAGCTTCGTGTCCTACTTTTTCATCATACCCAATAAAAGTATTATAGTTACCGGGATACAATTGCACTAAATAATTTAAAGCCGATTCGGTAGCGGTATCCCCAGCGCCAATAATAAAAAAATTAGCCCCGCTATCTGTTTTATCCATAGCGTGTTGTATTGCCCCTGGTAAAACATCTGCCGCTTTTTCACCCACCAACCTGCCAATAAAAACAATTAAAGGTTTACTAGGATCTAAATTATATTTTGCACACAAGGCATTTTTATTTTTTTTCTTTTCTACTAACACATTGGTTGCAGTATAATGATAGGCCACCATTGGATCGGTTGCAGGATTCCAAACTTCAGTATCAATCCCATTTAAAATGCCCACGCACTTCCCTTGTTCATATTCAAATAAAGCTTCCAAACCATTGGATTGAAATTTGAGTTGTTGCATATAGCTATGACTTACGGTAGTTACTTTATCGGCACATTTTACAGCAGTAGCTAAAGAATTGATGCTATTGTTCCATTCCAGCAGTCCATTTTTCCAAGTATCCCACCTAGGAATAAGTAAACTCTTTTCCCAACCCATGGCTCCTTGATATTGTGCATTGTGGATGCTTACTATTGTTTTTACAAATTGTAATTTCTGATAATCAAAACAATACTTCATCATAAAAGGGATCAATCCTGCTTGATGATCATGACAATGAACTATGTCTGGCAAGGATTTCCAATGTGACAACCAATTTACTACAGCCACTTGAAAACCAATAAAGCGGTCTGTATCATCTGGATAACCATAAATTTTTGGCCTATCTAATAAACCATGGATATCTACTAAATATAAATTAAAGCCTAATTTCCCTGTACTTTCTTTGATAATGGTATAATCAAAAAACCAATCCCCTAAATTGGTGTTCCCTTTAAAATGCAGTTCCCATTTGTTTTGCTGTAAAAATGGTGTTTGGTACATCGGCATAACCACCATCGCATCATCCCCTAGTTTGGCCTGGTATTTTGGTAAAGCACCCACCACATCGCCTAAACCACCTGCTTTAGCCATAGGGTAACATTCTGCACTTACATGAACAATAACCATGGAACAATTATTTTGTTTCAATTTACTTCATTGTCCTTAAAACTCCTTGTTTTTGATCACTTAATTCTAATATATTATAGATAGATTATAAGCTATTTTATACATTGAATTATAATTTTAAGTATTTTACGTATTCGAATAAATCATTAATTTAAATATACTTCGATTAAACTAACAAATGTTATGAGTGAAACCAAACAACCTACCAATACTGGAGCTTTAAGTACACTTGTACTTGTTTTCTTTTTTTGGGGTTTTATAGCTGCATCTAATAGTATTTTTATCCCTTTTTGCAAGACCCATTTTCATTTAAGTCAATTTGAATCTCAGTTGATTGGTTCAGCTTTTTACGGCGCCTATTTTATTGGATCTTTAATTTTATTCTTATGCTCCAACCTTATTGGCTATGATATTTTAAATAAAATCGGGTATAAAAAAGGGATCATCTATGGTTTATCAATTTCAGTGGTAGGTGCTTTATTAATTATTCTTGCAGCCAATGCCAATTCTTTTCCTGCAATTTTAGCAGCCTTTTTTGTAGTGGCACTTGGATTTTCTTTACAACAAACGGCGGCTCAACCATTTGCTATTTTATTAGGTGATCCAGCGACTGGTTCACATCGTTTAAATTTAGGAGGAAGTTTAAATAGTATTGGTACCACAATTGGCCCCTTAATAGTAAGTTTTTTCTTATTTGGAAGTCCCGATAGTAAAAATAGTGTTGTAACTGTTACCAATATCAATCTACTTTATCTAATCGTCGCAGGTGTATTTGCTGCAGTGGCTATATTTTTTAGCTTCTCCAAAAAATTACCCGACGGAAAAAATGATGAAAAGTTTGAAACCGCCAATAAAGCAGCCGGCTCACTATTAATAATGACTTTTTTAATTGGTGCAATTATAGTGGTTGGTCAACTTACTAATGTGCCTAAATTATCATTACTCCTTATGACCTTGGTTTCGGTAGTAGTGATTTTATTTTATTCTAATCAAAGTGCCATTAAAAATGAAGCTGGATGGGGCGCTATGAAATATCAACAACTCATTTATGGTATGCTGGCTATTTTTATCTACGTAGGCGTAGAAGTTACTATTGATAATAATTTTGGTGCGTTATTAAAAACACCTGGATACATCACTGAACTAGGTTTGGATGAAAGTAAAATCTCAAAATACATCTCTTTGTATTGGGGTAGTATGATGATTGGCCGTTGGACAGGCGCAGTGAGCGTATTTAACTTTAAAGGGAATATGAAAAAATTAATGATGGTAGTAGTACCATTTATTGCATTTGCCATAGTATTAGGCGTAAGTAAAATTTACGGCAATGATACTTCGGATTTATATGGATATGCTATTTGGATTATAATTGCATTAGCTGTATTTTTTTATGGACAAGAAAAGCCAGTTAAAACTTTAGTAGCAGTTTCTGTATTTGCAGGTATAGCTATGTTGATCGGTGTTTTTACAACAGGCATCACTTCTGTATATGCCTTTATGGCTGGTGGATTGGCTTGTTCCGTTATGTGGCCTTGTATTTTTTCTTTAGGTTTGGGTGGTTTAGGCAAATATACCAGCCAAGGTTCTGCGTTTTTAATCATGATGATTTTAGGTGGAGCTATTATCCCCCCTTTACAAGGCGCTCTTGGCGATAATGTAAATATTGGAATGCATCAATCCTATTTTATAGCAGCTGCTTGTTTTGGAATTGTTGCTTTACTTGCATTAAAATTAAAAAGTGTATTACAAAAACAAGGTCTTGACTTTGATGCGCAAGTAAATAGTAGTCATTAATTAAATAATTTAATAAAAAAATAAAATGGATTCTTTTGTAGTGGGAGTTGATATAGGTGGAACAGGAACTAAGTTTGGTATTGTTGATAGTGTTGGAAATGTTTTATTTTCTAGCGAAATGTCAACCAAAAAACATGAGCAAGTACACAGTTTCATTGACGAATTGGATGAAAAATTAATGGAGCTAATAGACAAAGTGGGTGGAGTTGGACGCATTAAAGGAATTGGTGTGGGAGCGCCCAATGGAAATATTTATACAGGAACTATTGAGTATGCGCCTAATCTTCCTTGGAAAGGTATTATCCCTTTGGCAAAGATGATTCAGGATAAAACCAAATTACCCGTTAAATTAACCAATGATGCCAATGCGGCTGCGGTGGGCGAAATGAAATATGGTGCAGCGCAAGGAATGAAAGATTTCATCATGATTACATTAGGTACTGGTGTAGGAAGTGGTATTGTAGCCAATGGCCAATTAATTTATGGACACGATGGTTTTGCTGGCGAATTAGGACATACCATAATTATCCCTGATGGAAGATTACATCCTGGAACAGGCAAAAGAGGTTCCTTAGAAAGTTATGCTTCTGCTACTGGAGTTACTTTGACTGCTATAGAAATTTTAGAAAAATCTGATCGACCAAGTTTATTAAGAGGCGTTGCTCTAAGTGAATTAAATTCTAAAATTGTATTTGAAGCAGCCACTAAGGGAGATGAAATTGCTAAAGAAGTTTTTGAATACACAGGTAAAATTTTAGGTATGGCTTTGGCCAACTTTGTCATGTTCTCTAGTCCAGAAGCCATTATACTATTTGGAGGATTAACTAAAGCTGGTGATTTAATTTTAAAACCAACGCGCGAACATTTAGAAGACAACGTTATAGAAATCTTCGAAAATAAAGTGAAAATTTTAGTGAGTCATTTAAAAGAATCAGATGCGGCTATCTTAGGAGCAAGTGCACTAATGTGGGAGTAGGTAAATTATTTAATAGCTTCTTCTAGCCACTTATTCCTTCCCCATCCAGCAATAACATGCTTTTCGGAATGGTAAGAAGATCTTACTAGTGGTCCACTTTCTACATAATCAAAGCCTAATTCATATCCTATTTGTCTTAGTTCTGCAAATTCATCCGGATGAACAAAACGCTGAACAGCTAAATGTTTTTTAGTGGGCTGTAAATATTGACCCAGGGTTAACACATCACAACCTACCCCTACTAATTCTTTCATGGTTTGAATGACTTCCTCTTTTTGTTCCCCTATACCTAACATGATGCCCGTCTTGGTACGCATGCCCCCTTTCTTTAAGGTTTCTAATACTTGTAAACTTCTTCTGTATTTGGCTTGAACACGTACTTTTTGAGTAATGCGTTCTACTGTTTCCATATTATGACTCACCACTTCGGGCGCCGCTTCAATGATTCTTTGTATTTGATCGGCAATACCTCTAAAATCTGGAATTAGGGTTTCCAAAGTAGTCTCGGGTGTTAATGCTTTAATAGCTTTAATAGTGTTGAACCAAATAATAGAACCCCCATCAGCCAATTCATCTCTATCTACACTGGTTAATACAGCATGTTTCACTTTCATTAGTAAGATGGCTTCTGCTACTCTTTGAGGTTCGTCCCATTCCACTGCTTTAGGACGACCAGTGGCTACGGCACAAAATTGACAACTTCTTGTGCAAATATTACCAAGAATCATAAAAGTAGCGGTTCCTTCTCCCCAGCATTCTCCCATATTAGGGCAATTACCACTTTCGCAAATGGTATGCAATTTATGGGTGTCTACTAATCCGCGCACGTGTTTATAACTCTCGCCAATAGGTAATTTAACTCTTAACCAGTCTGGCTTTTTAATTCTTGTATCCGCCCCAGAAGAAACAACAGGTAATTCTTGCATAAACGATTTCTGTAATCAGGTACAAAAATACAAGACTTGTGCTTAAAAAAGAATATTATATCGACTCAATTAATCCAAAATAAACCCTTTCATCGTAAATTTACCAAAATCACAAATTATAGAATGCTTCTAAGAAAGCTTCATTAATTATACATCTTAATTATTACACACTAAAATTAATACTATGACTGCTACAGTTACTTACGAATCTAATTTAAGAACAACCTGTTTACACTTACAAAGTGGCTCCCATATCGAAACAGATGCACCTACCGACAATAAAGGGAAAGGGGAAAGATTCTCACCCACCGATTTAATAGCTACGGGTCTTGGGGCCTGTATGATTACCACTATGGGTATTAAAGCAGAAAGTATGCAAATTGCATTGGATGGTGCAAAAGTAGAAGTAACTAAAATAATGGTTTCAGATCCAAGAAGAATTGGAAAAATAATAGCCCATGTAACTATGCCTGCTGGATTAAATATAGATGATAAGACAAAAGAAATTTTAGAAAAAGTAGCTAGAACCTGCCCTGTAGAAAGAAGCTTACACCCAGAAGTAGCATTAGCTATTACTTTTGATTGGCTTTAATCTTTCAATCAAGTATAAAAATTAATTTATAAAGCAACTAGCTAATTCCTAGTTGCTTTATTTTTTGTATCAGTTTACTTACGGGCAAACCCATTACATTGTAAAAATCGCCTTGTATATTTTTAATGCCCACTACCCCTATCCATTCTTGAATGGCATAAGCACCAGCTTTATCATAAGGCTTGTATTTTTCGACATAAAATTCAATCTGGGCCTGGGTTAATGGATGAAATTCCACTTGGGTGGTTTCACTAAAAGCAATCTCTTGGCCATCATATAATAATACTACTCCCGTAATTACTTGATGTATGCGTCCCGATAATTTTTGTAAAGAGTCAATGGCATCTTGTTTGTGTGCAGGTTTTCCAACAATAAGTTGATCTAACACCACTACTGTATCAGCCGCTATAATACAACTATTTAATAAGGTGGTATTTTCAACAGCAATTTTTTCTTTAACCGCATTGGCTTTGTTACGAGCAATGAAAATAGGCACTTCCTCTATAGGCATGGTTGCTGGATAATCTTCGTTGGCTTCAGAAACTATAATTTCAAAAGACAATTCGGCCCACTCTAATAAAGATTTACGACGAGGCGATTGAGAGGCTAAAATAATTTGGCTCATGGACTAATTAAAATAAGAAGTAGAAAAATGCAATGGATAAAATACCAAATAACATGGCCACTTTTACCCAAGTACTTAACTCATTAAAATGTTTATTGGTAAAAGACTTTGGCAATTTGATTAAAACTATAACCAAGGGGCTTACAATAAATACTAGGCAATATAAAGCACTCCACCACCAGCCAAAAGGAATAACCACCAATTGTATGATTAACAAAACAGCAATCACCACAATTAGCCATACAAACAAATACACTTTTGTAGGTTTTAAACCCCATTTAATAGGTAAAGTGGTGCAACCAAATTTTTCATCTCCTTCCATATCTTCTAAGTCCTTGAGTGCCTCCCTAACCAAAGTAAGAATAAAGGCAAAAGCACTATACAATAAAGTAAGTTTTGCAAATTTAAAATTGGCTATATCAGTGATATTGGGATGCAGTATTTCTTGTATAGTTAATTTAGAAAAGTAAACTACTGCAATAGACCAGGCAGTCAATATCGATATAATAATATTGCCTATTAAAAAATTCTTTTTAAAAGTGGTACTATAAAACCACAATAATAAAATGGCCAATAAATTAGACAAATGGATATGCCAATAAGATTTAAAAGGGAAAACAATGGTAGAGATATAAATTGCAAAAACACTTAGTATTAAATGCCAAAATATAACCCATCGTCTGCTAATATAAGCGCCCACGACTACTTTAGTGGGTTTGTTAATTTGATCAATATTAACATCAAAATAATCGTTGATAATATACCCTGCTGCAGCAATAAAAACATTAGATACCAACATTAAATAAAAACGGAAATCAACCTCAGCCCCAGACAACGGATACAAAGGCTTATAGATACAAAAATGAAATAAACATTCTGCCAATAAAATAAATAGCAAATTGGGCCAACGTATCAATCTTAAAAAATGAATCAGTAGCTTCAAAATAATTATTTAAGCATTTATTTGGATTGAATTTGATCGGTTAAATCCCAATGATCATTTAATTTCAATGTTTTTTCAATGACTTCTCTAGCACAACCTTCTCCCCCTTTTGAAATAGCATTATACGCCGAAATGGCTTTGATATCTGCAGCAGCGTCATTTGGACAAGCAGCTAAACCCACCGCTTTCATAGCATCATAATCGGGCATGTCATCGCCCATATATAGAATCTCCGCTAAGGATACTTTATTTAAGATAGACAACTCTTTTAACAATTCTAATTTATTAACCACTTTCATAAATACTTCGGATACCCCTAATTTTTGAAGCCGCTCTTTTACTTCATCAGAATTACCACCAGATATAATCCAAACATGGTATCCTTTTTTAATGGCCAATTGCAAAGCATAACCATCTTTAATATCCATTACCCTTGCCATTAAACCATTGGGCATGACTAATACTTTGCCATTGGTTAAAACACCATCGACATCAAATACAAAACATTTGATTTTTTTAAAAGCTGCTAGCAAGTGTCTGAATTTTAGACTATAAATGTAAGCCTATTTTTGATTATCTCTCCACTCATACACCCAGGCACTTTGGATCATTTCCAAATGCCCCTCATTAGATTCTTCTTTTTTACCCTCAAAATGAGGCAAGGATAAAACCCATTCTAATAAATCGGTGAAACGAACACGATAAATTTTAGACTCCGAAAAATCGTCCCCGAATTTTTCATACAATTTTTGGGCGATGTCTTCATGATCATTCCAATGGATAGGTGGTTCAAACTGACTCATACGTTTATTAATTATTTATTCTCCTAAAAATTGGGTTTGATCTGGCAAATTTATTTCAATGGTTCCCGAACCAGCAAGTAATTCACATTGACAACCTAATCTTGATTCAATTCTTGGACTCACTGCACGATCTATAAAATCTTCTTCTTTATCTGATAGTTCTTGTAAAAATTCAGCTCCCTTCTTAATATATATATGACAAGTACTGCAAGCGCATACTCCCCCACAATTGTGATGTAATTCAATACCTGCATCAAGAATAACCTCTAATAAACTTTGGTCTGGTTTAATATTGGTTAAGGTTAATGGCTCCAACCCTTTTTGCTCAAAATTAATTTTTAATGAATACATAGCCCTTTGATAGATTTTTGCAAAAATAACTTTAAACCTTCAATGCTATAGTTTCATTGATAATTTTCTTTGTCGAAATACAAAAAAAATAGCCCAACCCCATCGCTAAACTTATCTTTGCATTCTAATTTAGGTATTATGGCCAATCAGGGGTTCTCGGAAAGGGTGTATTTACAATATTTACGAACAAAATTTAAGACCTTAGGAATGGTGGCACCACCTATTGCGGGTAAATTGGCTTTAAATTTATTTTGCACGCCCTACCCTAAATTTAAAAAAAGAAAAGCTCCTGCCATTTTTCATCAAGCCAATGCCATCCAAGTTAAAGTGATAGGTGATGGCTTACATAATAATGGTAGCTCTATACTAAATGGGTTTGAGTGGAAACCAGCCAAAAGCAATGGAAAAACTGTATTAATAGCTCATGGTTATGCAAGTTGTGCCTATAAATTTGAACAATATATTCAGCCCCTATTAAAATTAGGCTTTAGTGTACTATGTTTTGATGCGCCAGGTCATGGATTAAGCCAAGGCAAATACATTAATATACCCATCTACCAGCAAACCATACAACAAATTATCAAGGATCACGGGCCTGTGGATTATTTTATAGGACATTCTTTAGGCGCCATCACTCTTGCTATGGTTGCAGAAACCTTGTCTCATCCAATGCAGCATAAGTTTGTACTCATTGCCCCAGCCACTAAAACCACCAGTACTTTTGAAAGGTATTTTAACATGATGCACTTTAACCAAGGGGTTAGAACTGCTTTTTTAGAGGAATTACAAAAGCATACACATCAACCTGTTTCCTATTTTGAAGCCGATCGAGCACTTCAAAATTATACCGGCCCAGTACTTTGGGTCCATGATCAAGAAGATATGGTCTGCCCTTATAAAGATTTAATAGATTTTCAAAATAAAGCCCCTGAAAATATTAAATTCTTGATAACCAATGGATTAGGTCATAATAAACTATATAAAACCCAGGAGGTTATTGATAAAATCATGGCATTTTTGGCTTCCTAAGCTTAGCTAATTTTTATTTTTTAGTCGAAAGCTCTAATATTGCATCGCGAGAAAAGAATTAGCCTCTCCATAAAAGGGTTATTTATTTTTTCATAATTACTTGATATTCAATTTCTAAAATAACCCGTAGGAGCGGTAGCCCTCTATGTCAAAGAACTTATTAATTGTTGAGTCGCCTGCAAAGGCAAAAACGATCGAGAAGATTTTAGGTGAAGATTTTGAAGTGCGCAGTTGCTATGGTCATATTAGAGACCTAGAAAAAGCTGATATGGGCATTGATCTAAAAAACAAATTTGCCCCACGCTATGCGGTACCTAGTGAGAAAGAGAAGGTAGTTAAGGAATTAAAATCGATGACTAAAAAGGCTAAAGAAGTATGGTTAGCATCGGATGAGGACCGTGAAGGAGAAAGTATCAGTTGGCATTTAGCGGAAGTGTTGGGTTTAGATCCCAAAAAAACCAAAAGAATTGTATTTCATGAAATTACCGCCCCTGCCATTAAAAAAGCAGTAGCCAATCCACGTTTTATTAATATGGATTTGGTAGATGCACAACAAGCAAGAAGAATATTAGATAGAATTGTTGGTTTTGAATTAAGCCCCGTATTGTGGCGTAAAATTGGAATGCAAAAAAGTTTGAGTGCAGGCAGAGTGCAAAGTGTCGCGGTAAGATTAATTGCAGAAAGAGAAAGAGAGATCAATCAATTTATTCCAGAAAGTGTTTTTAAAGTTTCGGCCTTATTTAGCGCTCCTGATATTAATAAGAAAAAAGTTAAGTTTAAAGCAGAGGGCCCTCAAAAATTAACCACTGCAGGTGCCGCCGAAAAGTTTTTAAACGAATGTAAGGGCGCCAAGTATACGGTTAAAGATATTGCAGTAAAAGACGGGAAACGTACGCCATCAGCGCCTTTCACTACTTCTACCCTTCAACAAGAGGCTTCTAGAAAATTAGGCTATAGTGTAAGTAAAACCATGTTATTGGCGCAAAAATTATATGAAAGTGGTAAAATCACTTATATGAGAACCGATAGTATTAGTTTAAGTGAAACAGCAGTGGAAGCCATTAAATCAGAAATCAATTCTAGTTTTGGAGAAAAATATTATCAACCAAGAAAGTTTAAAAATAAAAATGAAAGTGCGCAAGAAGCGCACGAAGCCATTCGTCCATCTTACATGAATGAAAGCAAAGTGGATGATGCTGATTTAAATAGATTGTATGAGTTGATTTGGAAAAGAACCATTGCTTCACAAATGAGCGATGCGCAATTTGAAAAAACAACTGCGAAAATTGAAATTTCTACCAATAAAGAAACTTTAACAGCAAGTGGTGAAGTAATGAAGTTTGATGGTTTCTTAAAAGTATATTTAGAAGGCAAGGATGAAGATGAAGTAGACGAAGACAACATAGAAGATGGAGATGAAAGTTTATTACCTCCTCTTTCCAAAGGACAAGTATTAGATTTTACTTCCATGACTGGTTTGGAAAGATTTAGCCGTGCGTCATCAAGATATACCGAAGCTTCTTTGGTAAAAAAATTAGAAGAATTAGGCATTGGACGACCTTCTACTTATGCACCTACGATTTCTACCATCATGAAACGTAATTATGTAGAAAAAAGAGAAAAAGAAGGGATTAAAAGGGTATATCAAATTTTAACCCTAAGTAATAAGGATGAAATTAAACAAGAAGCAGCTTCTGAAATTACGGGTGCTGAAAAAAATAAATTATCCCCTACCGATTTAGGTTTGGTGGTGACCGACTTTTTAAAATTACACTTCTCCAAAGTAATGGACTTTAATTTTACCGCTAAAATTGAAGGTGAGTTTGATGAAATTGCTGCAGGAAAATTAAAATGGAGTGATATGTTGGCTTCCTTTTATGAGCCTTTTCATGTTACTATTGAACATACCCTTGAAACTGCAGAAAGAGCAAAAGGAGAAAGAGAATTGGGTTTCGATGCCATTACAGGCAAGAAAGTAATTGCGCGTATGGGCAGATATGGCCCGATGGTTCAAATTGGTCATCAGGATGAAGAAGAAAAGCCAAAATTTGCTAAATTAAAAGCTTCACAAAGTATCGAAACCATCAGTTTTGAAGAAGCTATGGAATTATTTAAGCTACCTAGAATGGTGGGGCAATTCGAAGACGAGGATGTTTCTGTTAATATTGGCCGCTTTGGCCCTTATGCGGCCCATGCTAAGAAGTTTTACTCCCTTAACAAGGAAATGGACCCTTACACGGTAAGCTTGGAGGAATTGACTCCAATGATAGCAGAAAAGAGAAAGGCCAAAGACGAAAGAACCATCAAAGTGTTTGAGAAAGAGAAAATTCAACTTTTACGTGGCCCTTATGGTCCCTATATTAAACAAGGCTTACGCAACTTCAAATTGAATAAAGAACAACAAGAAAAAGTAGAAACCTTAACCATTGAAGAAGTCAATGCCATTATAGTGGAACTAAAAGCCAACCCACCTCGTAAAATGGCAAGAAAAAAGAAAGCGTCTTAATTAATTCATTCTTTCCTATACTAAAAAAGTCCCCTCGAATAATCGAGGGGACTTTTTTTATCTTATCCTATTGTATTAAAACTTAATTTATTGTAGGGCAGGCTTACTCATTAATTTAAGATACTGAACATGCGCTTTTATGGCACTTAACACAGTTGGATACTCAATGTATTTTAATTTAAAATCGGCACAGGTTTCTTTAACTATTTTAGAAATAGCAGGATAATGAACATGAGAAATTTTTGGAAACAAATGATGTTCAATTTGAAAATTCAATCCACCCACCAACCAGCTTACCAATTTGCTTTTGGTTGCAAAGTTCGCAGTAGTTTGAATTTGATGCGTAGCAAACTCATCTGGCATTTTATTTTCGGGTTGAATAGCAACAGGGAATGCTGTTTCGGTAACCGTATGTGCTAATTGAAATACAATACTTAAAACAAAGCCTGCAAAACAACCTATTACTAAAAACCCAACCAGCCAACTTACCCAACCAACCATATAAATAGGCAACACTACAAATACAATAACATGATACAATTTAACAGCCCAAAATTCAATATGATCTGCAATGCTCATGTTCTTTATTTCAACTGAACCAATTTTACCAGAAAAATATTTTTTATAATCAGCAAAAAAGATCCAAAAAATATACAATAGCATATACAACACCCAAAAATAAATATGTTGAAAACGATGTAATACATAATGTTTTTGTGTAGGTGCCATTCTCATTAAGGCGCCCACTTCAATATCGTCGTCTACCCCATCAATATTCGTGAAAGTATGGTGTAAGGTAACATGTTTCATAGCCCACATAAATCTACTAGCACCTAAAACACTTATGGAAGAAGAAGCTAATTTATTTAACCAAGCATATTTGCTAAAACTGCCATGACTTCCATCGTGCATCACATTAAATCCAATAGCTGCGATTAACCCACCAAAAATAATACATTCAATAATTGCATAAAAAACTGGTGGAGTAAAAAATACTAAATGAATGTAAATAAGAACAAATAAAGTAAGCAGTATAATGGCTTTTGAAAACAATTTATAATTTCCAGTTGCCTTGATAGCATGTTCTGCTAAATATTGATTGACTCTACTTTTTAATTCGGCATGTAATGATTTAGCCATTACTGGAAATTTAGGAGTGGCTGTAGTAGGGGTTGACATTTGCTTTTCGTTGTATATACAAAGAAAAGACAAATACCAATACTACTGTCTTTAAATAGCAGATATTTAGCCGAACGTTTAATAATTCTATTTATTATGTAAACATTTGTTAAATATATCCACACCTATAGGATAAGTATAATCGTGAATTGTCAATATTTTGCGTTGATTTGAATAATATTTACAACCACTATTAGCCTGTCTATGCAAAAAGTATCCGAAATAAACGCTTTATTTAAATTGATTGACGACCCAGATGAGGAAGTGTTTAATACCATTGCTGATCGATTGTTAGTTTATGGATCCCCTATTATTCCTGACTTAGAACATTTATGGGAAAATACTTTAGACGAAGCCACTTTGGAACGGATTGAAATAATGATTTATAAACTTCGCTTACAAGATTTGAGGGAAGCTTTTACAAAATGGAACGCCGACCCCAATGCCTCTTTATTTGAAGGTGCTTTATTAGTGACACAGTTTCAATTTCCCGAGTTGGCATTAGATACCTTACGTCATCAAATGGAAAAAATTAGACGTAATATTTGGCTTGAATTAAACAATTATTTAACGCCCTTAGAACAAGCTAACGTTATTAGAAATATCTTATATAATTACTACCAGATAAAAGGAGTAGAAGTGAATTATGAAAAACCAGAAGAGTTTTTAATAGCAGCTCCCTTACAATCCAAAAAGGGAAATGCCATTGCCAATACCTTATTATATGCCGAACTTTGTCAGCAATTAGATATTCAAGCCCATTTTATAAATATACCCAAGCAGTGTATCATAGCTTTTTATACTTCCGATTGGGATCCAGAGGAAATTGTTCCTAATCCTCAAGAATTCATCCAGTTTTATGTAGAAGGGACTACTGGGAATGCCTTTTCACAAAAAGACTTAGATCAATACATGCTTAGAAGCAATATAGAACCCAAAAATAGTTATTACAAGCAACTATCCAATACAGCTATTATTAAAAAGCATTTATTAGAATTTGCAAAATGTTTCCAAAGCCCTACCCTGCAATACAAACAAAATGACCTCATAGAATTAGCCAATTTATTAACCTAAGCATTGTACTTTTAGGTAGAAATTTTAGGAATTATGATAACCTGGGACGATTTTACAAAAGTAGACATCCGATGCGGCACAATATTAACGGTAGCTGCATTTCCTAAAGCAAAAAAACCTGCTTATCAATTAAGTATTGACTTTGGTCCATTGGGTATTAAAAAATCATCTGCTCAAATTACAGACCATTACTCTATAGATAACTTAGTGGGCAAACAAATCATTGCAGTGGTTAATTTTCCTCCAAAACAAATTGCCAATTTTATAAGTGAATGCTTGGTATTAGGTGTTTACAATGAAGCGCAGGAAGTCATTTTACTACACCCTTCCTTACCTGTCACAAATGGCCAACCCATCGGATAATGATAGCCAACTATACACAAATTTATCATAGCCCCATTGGCATCATTAAAATAGTGGCCGATGAATTTTGTATAGAAGAATTGGTTTTTATAGAGGATGCAAAATTGAATCAGTTAACAATTTCTACTACCACTCCAGAGGTTATTAACCAATGCATCGACGAATTGATTGAATACTTTGCAGGAAAAAGAAAACATTTTAGTGTGGCCATTAATCAAGCTGGAACAGAGTTTCAGCAAAAGGTTTGGAAAGAATTGTATGAGGTCCCCTTTTCAAAAACTTTAAGCTATGGCGAATTGGCCAAAAAAATGGGCGACCCTAATTTAGTGCGTGCTGCTGCTTCTGCCAATGGTAAAAATAAAATAGCCATTATTGTTCCTTGTCATAGAATCGTTGGCGCCGATAGATCTTTGGTAGGATATGCTTGGGGTAAATCCAGAAAAAAATGGTTGCTTCAACACGAGTTCAGATTGGAATTGGGTGTACAAACCTTATTTTAAGAAGGGCTTATTGTAAAATTGCCCCATCAAAACCAAAGGGCAATAAATTTGCTGCAGATGGCAATACCATAACGGGGCCAGACTTTCCTGCTAGAATAATTTTAATAGGTGCTTGATACCTTGTTTCATAATCCAATAAAGATTGTCTGCACATTCCACAAGGCGAAATAGGTTCTATGGATGGTTTATTTAATGGATCATAACTAATGGCCATTGCAATGATAGATGCAGCGGGGTATTGACTACCAATACTATTTAATAAAGTTCTTTCGGCACAAATACCTACCGGGAAACTAGCACTTTCTTGATTCGATCCAATGATGATTTGACCAGTTGACAATAAAGCTGCGGCACCTACTTTAAAATTTGAATAAGGGGCATACGCAGTTTCAGTAGCTTTAATAGCGGCATTTAGCAATGCTTGATTTGCTATTGATAGCAAGCCTGCATGATCTAATAACTCATATTCAAATTCGTATTTTTTTAGCATTGATTTATTTAATGCGATTAAATAGACGACTCCACCTAATAGATTTATTGTAACTAAACCAAATTAAAGCTGCTCTACCCACGATATGTGTTTCTGGCACATAGCCCCAATAACGGCTATCCTGACTTCTATGGCGATTGTCGCCCATCATCCAGTAATAATTCTGTTTCACAGTATAGGTAGTAGCTGGTTTCCCATTTAATAAGTATTGACCATTTACTTTATCTAAAGTATTGTGCTCGTAATTAGTAATGAGTCGGCGATACAATTCGATGGTACTATCATTCAAACTAAGGATATCATCTTTCTTAGGAATACGAATAGGTCCAAAATTATCAACCGAGAAAGGGAAATGCGCTACATCATTGGGAAAAGTATAGCCCACTGTGTTTTCGACATAGTTTGTAACCGAGACTACTTGAGGTATGTTTTTTAAACTGGCTGCTGCGCCTGCGGTCATATTAATTAAATAGGTATTGGTTCTTCCATCTATCATTCTAAAATCGTTTGTGGCATCGGTAGTGCTTATGCCAAGGCTATCTTCCACAAAATCTTCTGGAATGGGCTTGCCATTGGTGACTACTAAATATTCTGTTTGAGCATTAGGGGCAACATAGGCAGGTTGACCATTGATCCATAAACGACTCTCTTTTACTTGTATCAAATCACCAGGAACTCCCACACATCTTTTTATATAGTTATCTGTTTTATCAATAGGATGAACTAAAATAGGAAATTGCGCTTTTAATTTTTCTCTATCTCCATTAAATTCAGGAGATCTTAACACATCGTAATATGGATTTTTACTTCCATAGTCTGGGTCGTTAATAATAGTATCGCCTGCAGGAAAATTAAACACTACTACATCATTTCTATTGATGTCTCTAATTTTAGGTAACCTACTATAATCTAATTGAACCCATTTTACATAAGAAGGGGTTGTTGGTGCACCTGGCATAGTATTGTGCACAAAAGGAAATGATATGGGCGTTTGAGGAACTCTAGCACCAAAAGTAATTTTATCTACAAATAAGAAATCATTTACCAATAAAGTTTTCTCCATACTTTCCGTTGGAATCACATAGGCTTCAAAAATAAAAGTTCTAATTAAAGTGGCAGCCACCACCGCAAATACAGCAGCATCTATCCATTCTCTGGAAGCGGGTTTATGGTAATGTACCAAAGCGGCATCACCATACCATTTTGCATCTTTTGAAAAACCTATATAAGGCAGGTATATAAATGGAACGAAAACTGTTAAAGCATGTTGAATTAAATTTACTTTTTTGAAATGCATCACAAAAATGATAGAAATCCATAAACTTACAAACTGGCCAAGTATAGGAATTAGCTGTATCCAAAACCAAATTTTTGGTATTTGACATAGTTTAACCACTTCCCAAGTATTGTAAATAGGTATTATTGCTTTGGTATTATCTACGCCAGCTTTTTTAAGCATGCTATAAATACCTATATGCCAGCCAAACCAAAAAATAATCAAAAATAGAACGCCCATAATTGTTGTGTATTATTATAAACAAAAATATCCCTTTGTGAGGGATATTGATAAAAAGATGTTGAATTTATTGTTAAACTGTATAAAAGGCTCAAATAAAGGATTATCGAATCCCTATTTGTATTGATGCATTATTTCCTTCACCAATTTTACCGACCTAGCAATGTCAGGAATAGCCAAAGCTGTTAAATTGGGCGCATAATGCATTGGTGCATCAGCACTGGTAATTCTTCTTATAGGTGCATCTAAATAATCAAAGCCTTCTTTTTGAATGCGGTAACTTAATTCTGAAGATACTGAAGCAAATGGCCATTGCTCTTCAATAATAACCAATCTGTTTGTTTTTTTTACACTTTCTAAAACAGTCATCCAATCCAAAGGACGAATGGTTCTTAAATCGATCACTTCTGCACTGATGCCTTCTTTTTCTAATTCTGCAGCGGCCCCTAGCGCCACTTTCATCATTTTGCTATAAGATACAATCGTTACATCCCTACCTGGTTTTTTAACTGCGGCAAGGCCTAATGGAATGTAATATTCTTCATCAGGCACTTCCTCTTTATCGCCATACATCACTTCCGATTCCAAAAACATTATAGGATCTTCTTCATATCTAATAGCTTGTTTAAGCAATCCTTTAGCGTCATAAGCACTTGCTGTAGACACTACTTTAATACCAGGAATATTGGCTAAATAACTTTCAAAAGCAGTAGAATGTTGCGCACCTAACTGACCAGCACTTCCATTGGGGCCTCTCATTACAATAGGACATCCTATTTGTCCACCACTCATGGCCAACATCTTACTAGCTGTATTCAAAATTTGATCTAAAGGCAATACGGCAAAGTTCCAGGTCATGAATTCAACAATGGGTCTCAAGCCATTTTGAGCCGCCCCCACAGCAACTGCTGTAAAGCCCAATTCTGAAATTGGAGTATCAATAACACGTTTAGACCCGAATTCGGCCAACATCCCTTGGCTTACTTTATAAGCACCATTGTATTCGGCTACTTCTTCCCCCATTAGCAAAACTCGCTCATCCCTTCTCATTTCCTCACTCATTGCTTCGCGGATGGCTTCTCTTAAGGCTATTGATCGCATGAATCTAATTTTAATTTGAGATGCAAAAATAGAGTTTTATACAAGAAAAAAGTAATTCTAGGTCATAAAAAAAATCCCCTCCGCCCAAACAGGGAGGAAGGGATTAGGACTAACCCATCCTAAATATCTTAGAATATGTTATAAGCTACGCTTACATAGTACAATCCACCAATTTTTGGACTACCATAAGCTGTGTAATAATATTTATTGAAAATATTGGTACCACCTGCCTTAATCAAAGATTTAATACTAGGTACTTTATAAGTTAATACAGCATCAATAGTATTAAAAGAAGCTATTTTACCTACAGCAAAAGTACCTTCATAATTTAACTCATCTTGATAATGCATTGAAGCGCTAAAGCCTAATCTTTTCTTTAATAAAAATCCACTATTGCTTAAGCCAAAATTTGCTCTCCATTTTGGTGTATTAAAATAAGAAATAAATCCAACTGGTAAATCTCCAATATTATCTGTGTATAAGCTACTAGTAAAAGTAAAGTTACCTGGCAACATATAATCAGCAGAAACACCCCAACCTGAAGTTGATACATTAGCGGTAGCATTCGTAGAAATACTATACCCAACACGAGTGTCTGCACTTAATACTCCATAAGGATTAAGCGCATTTCTTGATTGTACCACATTTACACCACCAATGAAGTTGGTATAAGTACCAGAATAAGCATAAAAATCAATCAATAATCTTTTAGCAATTAAAGTTTTATAGCCAACTTCAAATGAACTCATAGATTCGGGCTTAAACTCTCCAAATACTTGTTGTTGCAATAAAGCAGTATTAGATGCCCCTGCTAAATAAGATGCTCCAAATGCTGCAACACTAGCAGCAGTATATGCTGGATTAGTATTAAAATTATAATGATCTCTTAAACTTTGCAAGCCTCCCATTAAACGAGTACCACCACCCACTGTTAAGTTAATGTATTGGTTTTGTGTTGTAGGAAAACGATAAGCAGTTTGATAAGATACACGTAAGTTATTATCTTCCGCCACTTTAATTACTGCGGTAAATCTTGGTGTAAATTGTCCTTTGAAATTCTCATGTTTATCGTAACGTCCTGCAGCAGTTAATTTTAATACATCACCAAAAAATTTCTTTGATAATTGTGCATAAGCGCCTGATTCACTAATTCCAATCTTGCCAGCAGTATCCGCAAATAAAGTTCCTTGTGAATTTAAAGTATAAGTTTTTGAACTTCCACCAACTAATAAATCCATATTGTATTTATCAAGTCCTAAAGTCTCTGTTAAATTTAATTGCCCTTCCACTACTGCTAAAGTTGATTTGTCAATAAATTGACCACCACCTTGTGAAATTGCTTTAGAAGTTATTGCATTAAAAGCAGCTGTTTTACCTATAGGACCATTTGGTCTTGAGTGTGCTGGATCACCGTAATCAGCATAAGCTCTTGCTGCTGCATCTGCGGCGGCGGCACTAGCACCACCAGCCATTGCTTTAGTCAATGCTCCAAAATATTGTGGATACCAAGAACCAGCAATTGTCTCTGGACTTGTCTTATCATAACTTTGTTTCCATGATTCATTAAATAAACGAGTTGCAATAGTAGCATTGAATGAATTACCGGCATCTTCAATAGTTTCATAAGCTCTTATGTACCAGTTTTTAGATTTCAATTCAAATTTGAATTGACTCATTTGTAAGTTCTTTAATGAGTAACGGTCACTTCCAGTATAAACAGTATTTCCTGTTCCAGTATAAGCACTAAAAGAAGCTTCTGTTTGATCACTTACTTTGTAATGAATAGATCCAGATACTTTATTATTTCTTGTGGTAGGATCTATCACATCAATTTCATTATATCCAGTTCTACTTACATTTCCATAAGCGCCTTTTTTATCAAGATATAAAATAGGTGCATAGGCTTGTAAAGCAGCCCATTTTGCACCAGTAGCTCCAGCTAAAAAACCAGCATAGGCAGCATAGGAATTGAACCCTGCAGCAGCATCATATAATGCATTAAATGTTGGAACTCCTATTAAACCTGATACCCCAGCTTTATAAGAAGCACTAAAATTTCTTAAATCAACTGTTGTTTCATCACCATATACGTTTACACCATCATAGTTAGGATCAGACAATCTATCTCCTCCAATGACTTGACCCAATGGGTTTGAACCAGTAGCTGTACGAGAATAGTTATTTGTATTTTGAGCCAACCAATCTTGGGCTTCTGTTGATTCTGCAGAAATTTTATAAGCAAATCGATCATTTATTTTGCTAGCCCATCTTACGGTATAATCGCTATAACCAGATTTTGGACGCTCATAACCATCCACATGGTTCATCCCTGATTTAATTTGAAAACTTAACCCTTGATATTTAAATGGACTTTTACTGTTAATTAAAACAGTACCATTCATACCTCCTGCACCATACAATGCAGAAGAAGCTCCTGGTAATAATTCTATATTATCAACATCTAATTCGGTTAGTCCGACAATGCTACCCACAGAGAAGTTTAATCCTGGAGCTTGGTTATCCATTCCATCGATTAATTGATTCATACGGGTGTTACCACTACCGTTAAAACCTCTTGTACTAATACTTTTAAAAGTTAAACTTGCTGCTACTACGTCTACCCCTTTTAAATTTCCAAGGATATCATAATAGTTAGAAGCAGGTGCATTTTTAATAGTAGAATTACTAATTCTTTCAATCGTAACAGGTGATTCAAGAATTCTTTCCGCTACTCTTGATGCAGCTACTACTACTTCAGAACCTAATACAAAAGAAGGTTTAAGTGTTACATTTACTTTATTGGAAGCATCAACTGTCACTTCTTTAGATTCAAATCCAACCGAAGAAAACACCAAAATATAGGGTGCCTTTTGAGTGATGGTAATCTTAAAATTACCTTTATCATCTGTATAAGTGCCTTGATTTGACCCTTTTAAAGTTACAGAAACGGCAGCTACCGATTCAGAGGTGTTTGAATTTTTAACCGTACCAGTAACAGTACTTGCATTTTGTGCCTTTGCACTCATTACCAATAAGGTAGTTAAGCATAGGACAGCAAAATTTCTTAAAAATTTTTTCATAGATTTTTGTTTTAAGTTGAATTGTTGGTACAATTTAACATATTGTACCCATTTTAGAAAAAATTATCATTTGTATCTTTAAAAATATAATTTTACAGTATGAATAATCGACCCTTCCCTCATCAAATTAATGAGTACCATGGCAAAGTAAGAGATGTCTATTATATTGACAATCAAATACTTGTGATGATTGCTAGTGACAGAATTTCTGCTTTTGACGTGATTTTACCTAGCCCCATCCCTTTTAAAGGACAAGTCTTAAATCAGATAGCCGCTTATATGTTGGCAGCTACTAAGGATATTTGCCCCAATTGGCTACTTGCTACCCCAGCCCCCAATGTGGCTATTGGAAAAAAATGCACCCCCTTCAAAATTGAAATGGTGGTTCGAGGTAATTTAGTAGGACACGCTTGGAGAACCTACCAAGCTGGTGGACGAATTTTATGTGGCGTAACCCTACCGGAAGGCTTAAATGAAAATGATTATTTCCCAACTCCTATTATAACCCCTTCCACCAAAGCCAGTGAGGGGCATGATGAAGATATTTCTAAAGAAGAAATTATCGCGCAAGGTTTGGCTAGTGCTGCAGACTGGGACATTTTAGAAAAATATGCTTTGGCCTTATTTCAAAGAGGAAAAGAAATTGCTGCCAATCGTGGATTGATATTGGTAGATACTAAATATGAATTTGGAAAAATAGAGGACACTATTTATTTAATGGACGAAATTCACACACCCGATTCATCCCGCTATTTTTATGCAGATGGATTTGAAGAAAGACAATCCAAAAAGGAAAAACAAAAACAATTGAGTAAGGAGTTTGTTAGAGAGTGGTTGATTGCCAATAACTTTATGGGCAAAGAGGGTCAAACGGTTCCAGCCATGTCGGCCGATTGGATTGATACTATTTCCAAACGCTATATTGAATTGTATGAACAAGTGATTGGCGAAAAATTTGTTCCACAAAAATTATCAGACGAAGAAACTTACGATATAGTTTGCGCTACATTAGAAAAACTTAGTTAGTTTAATGTTTTGAAATTTAAAATATTTCACTTCTGAACATTGAGACATAGCGTTAAGAAAAATAAAAAAATGAATCGTCAAAATTGTGCATGTCTGAGCGCAGCGAGTTCACAATTTTAGATTCATTTGTATTTTTTAGCGTCATGGCGAGTTGAGAAGAATGAAATATTTTAAACTTCAATAAAAAGTAGACTAAATATCAATTCCCAATCTTGGTCTTAAGCGCTGTTTACTTTTATTGAAAATTTGTTGCCCTTTGTCAATACCTTTTCTTAATTCAATTTGTTTTTCAAGTGGCAAGTGAACAATATCGGTGCAAGCCTGTGTGCAGCATCCTGCATAAGTTTCAGCACAAGATGGACATTGAATAAATAATAAATGACAACCATCATTTTTACAATTGGTATGCGTATCACATGGCGTGCCACATTGGTGACATTTAGCAATAATATCCTCCGTAATTTTTTCCCCTAGCCTGTCATCAAAAACAAAATTCTTCCCTTTGAATTTACTGGGCAAGCCTGCTTCTTTAATTTTGTTGGCATAATTAATTACCCCTCCTTCCAAATGAAATACATTTTTAAACCCTTCATGTAACATGTAGGCGCTGGCTTTCTCACAACGAATGCCTCCAGTGCAATACATGATAATATTTTTATCCTTATTGTCTTTCATCATTTCTGCCGCCATGGGCAATTGCTCTCTAAAAGTATCAGAAGGAATTTCAATGGCATGGTCAAAATGTCCCACTTCATATTCATAATGATTGCGCATATCAATGACAATTGTGTCTTTATTTTCTAATAAGACATTCATTTGTTCGGCATTCACATATTTCCCTTTATTATCCATACTAAAACTAGGATCCTCGATACCGTCGGCAACAATTTTTTCACGTGTTTTAATTCTTAATACCCAAAAACTTTTACCATTATCATTGAATGCTTGATTTAAACGCAACCCTTCTAAACCAGCTATAGAATACAAATAGGATTTAAAATCTTCAAATAAATGAGTGGGTACACTTGCCTGCGCATTGATTCCTTCTTTGGCTACATAAATTCGGCCAAATACCTGCAAAGCATTCAATGCTTTATACAAATCATCTCTAAAGATGGATGGATTTTGAATGGTGAAATATTGATAAAAACTAATGGTGGTGCGAGGAAAAGTTTCCTCATACAATTTTTCTTTCAACTCCTTATTGGAGATTCGATTGTGCAAAACGCTCATATAATTAAATTTAGACATCTAGGATGTTCCTATCAATGGACCCAATTACAGGTTGGGCAAATTCAACACAAAGTTAAGCTAATAAAAATAGCACCCAAAAAAGACTAGCTGATAAAAATCATCACCCAGCTATTGATAACTACTTCATTTTGATAAAGGAACCTGTTAAGGAAGCCAAGCCACCCAATAATGCACCAACAAAACTTGTAAGAACAATCAAGCTTATATAGGATCCCTTTAAGGGCAATATGGTAGCCACTTTTGTAGCTAAAATATGATGGTTCCCTTGATCTATGGCTAAGGCCAACCCACCCCATAAAAGACCTATCGACAAGAAACCAATTAAAAAAGAATGAAATGATTTTTGAGGAACCACTATGGCAACTATTAAATTAGTGACTACAAAACTCCACCAAGGTAAATTTCCATAAATGCCTACTGCATAAGCAAGCAAAGCGCACAAAAGAATACTGATTATTATTTTCATTGAATATATTTTATCTTAGTTATAGTAATTTATTAAGCTGTCTTAAATTGAATATGCCACTTGGTTCTTTCATTTTTAATCAACTTTTCTTTTGATAAAAATAACAAATGATAATATTTACCCGCGGCCCAATAATTAATGAAGCTATCATAATAAGGACTTCCTGGATTACCACTTTGTCCTCCAGGATACAAGCCATAGGCTTCTATTTCATCTGTCATATGAACAATCATTCTCCAACTAGGCCCATGATTTTCAGTAGTAGCATTTATGATATTGACACCGCCACCAATAGGTAAATTCATTCTGCTTAAAGCAGGAATTTTAGTTAAGTGCATTACTCGAGTGGCTTTAAATAAAGCCCATTCTAATTTATTTTCTTTTTCTAATTCCAATAATTTTTTAGTGGCATTTTCTACCCCTAGTGTTACTTGATCTTTAAAATTTTCTATTTTATCCTTCGTACGAATATCATCTGCAATAGACCAATTGGAATCTTTTAATAGTTGATCCAATAATACATAAGCATCAGGTTTAGTAAGCGGAATATCTGAACCAGCTAATTCATCACTCCATACTGCTTGTTCTACACTATCCCATATTATTTTAAAAACAGTAATCCCTTTAGAACCTTCTTCATTAAATAAATTCCAATGAGTTAATTCTTCTACCATTCTTTTTGCATCTGTACTCAATTTATCTGTTTGCAAATAGCGCATCAAAGCAGGACGAGCAGTTTCAGCAAAAACATTGTAATTATTGGTTTGCAAGGATTGCATGTCCTGTGGTGTAATTTGTGACATGTTTATCAAATGCTTGTTTACACTAATTCCACGATACAGTGGAAAGGAAGTAGCGGTACCTAAATAATAAGGATAAGTAACATCCGTAGCTTTTTGATTGGCACTACTAACAAAACCTCGTATTGGATTTTTAATAATAGGATTTTCTTCATTAGGAATTATCCCTTGCCAATCATAGCTACTGTCTTGTCCTGGCATAATAAAATCGCCTTGACGCTCCCATCTTGCTACAAAAGACCCTTGTTGTTTGATTGCAATATCCCCCGACTTGGTAGCCATTACAAAATTTTGACCAGGACAGGTCCATAATGAAATGGCATGTAAATAATCATCGTAATTTTTTGCACGATTTAACTGATAAAAAGTTTCTACTCCTGTTGATGCATTGTGCGCAGTCCACTTTACGGCTAAGTTGCGACCTTTGGATTGTGGATTTTGATAATGCGCGTCATACATCGCAGGACCCCAATGGGTCATCGCTATTTCCTCCACCACATCGGCACTGTCTTTTACTTTAATCACTTCTTTTCTTTTGGTCACCGATTTCCATTCTCCATTGAACCAGTATTCATTCTCAGTACTATCTTTAAATTTTAATTCATAATAATCTAATACATCACGTCCCGCATTGGTTACGCCCCAAGCCAAACTATCATTGAATCCAATAATCACAGCTGGCGAGCCAGGAAAACTTGCACCATAAGTGCTATGCGTGGGTGTAGTAATTTGTACTTCGTACCAAAGCGAAGGAAGATTTAAACCCAAATGAGGATCGCTACATAATATTGGTCGACCCGACTTTGTTTTGCTTCCTGCTAAAGCCCAGTTATTACTACCATTGTTCTTATTAGGGGCTTCGGGACTAGTTTCGAATTTCGTTTGCAAGTTGTAAGCCACCCCGCTTTTATGCAGCAAATAAGTAGAATCTGCATTTACTGGTTTAATAGGAATAATAGATGGCTTTTGATATACGGTTCCTTTAGGTATAATAGGATCTAAAGAATCTTGATTATTGGTATATAATTTACTAAACAAATCATAGCTTAAAAAATCTCTTGTGTTGGTTAATTGCAAATCAGCAGCAACCGAATGTCCAGTTAAATCATAAGACATGAACATTAAAAACAAATAAGTTTTTTTAGGTGTCCATAATTCTGGCTCATAATTCATCAACTTATATTCAAATGGTAAATCTTCAGGCGCTAATTGTTTCAGGTAAGCATTTACCCCTGACGTATAGGCATCCACAGTGGCTTTCATCACTGGGTTCGTCGCATTAATATTGGCTTCTGTTTGTTCTGCCCCATACACCATGCCCAATCTTCTAAAAAAACGATCAATGGATAATTTATCTGCTCCAGCAATTTCACTTAACCTGCCCGAAGCCACCCTGGTTTGAAAATCCATTTGCCATAATCTATACTTAGCATGTAAATACCCTTGAACAAAATAAGCATCTTCGTCATGGTCGGCATAAATATGTGGCACCAAACGATCATCTAAATAAACATCTACATTTCCTTTTAATTCACCAGCTACTATACTGGCATCAAAATTGGTGTTTACATTTTCTGCATTTTTCCAAAAGCCGTGTTGAGGAGATAAAAAATAACCCAATTTAGGCGACTTGGTTGGCCCTATGGTTAATTGAGTATTTAAGACAAAAACAACCCCAATGGTTACTATAGCAGACGCTAAAAAAGGCAATAAACGCATAACAAATATTTAGACTCCTAAATTAAGAATTTATTTGCCAATTTGTTGCTTAAAAAACTGAAGTTGGTCATTCAATGGTAAATAGGGATGTAATCCTAAAAGTCGTTCGGTTTTAGCTACACAATTTTGTAAAAATTCTTGGTGTTGTGTAGACCCTGCAAAAAATGGTTTATGCTGCAAGGCCAATTGTAATTCGGCCACCTGTTTCATAATGGATTGGGTTTCCTCATTCATATAAGTTTCAACTAATTTTTCCCAAACATAATTTGAAGCTGCATAATTGGGATGAACCATATCTTCCGAATAAAAACGGTAATCTCTCAAATCATCTATAATGAATTCATAGGAGGGGAAATAGTCGATATTTTCAAGCTCGTTGACTACTTCATGTACTGCATGAATTAAAACCGCTTTGCTCCGATTGTTTTCCACTAACCCTTCCCTTAAATGGCGCACAGGGCTTATGGTAAATACAATATGCAAATGAGGATTGAAGGAAAGTAATTGTTTTACTAAATCATTTAATAACTTAATAAGTTCATTGGGCTGCATCAATCTCTTATCAAACCAATTGGCTGGCGCTTTGTGGTTATTGGCCACTACTTGACCTACTGTAAAAGAAGCTTGATTGTTTAATTGATATACCCAGGCAGAACCCAATGTAATAACTATATGATCGGCAGTTTTTAAAAATTGATGCCCATTATGAATGGAACTATTGATCATTTCCAAGGATTCTTTAATGGTCACTCCCGAAAATCGACTATGGTGATGCCAGCTATTCCAAACATCATTGAGTAAAAATAAATCAGCTTCTTGATAGGATTTATTTTGGATACAATCGATTAATGAATTCGCTACACTTATGGGATTAAATAAAATGCCATGAGGATTTTCTAAAACATTAAATAAGTGCGTATTTAATTTAGCTCTAATATTTTCCGAAAAACATGATCCAATCAAAAAGGTTTTATCCCGATAGCCCATTGGATAAGGAGATTTTTTAGCTGCAAGCGTTAATTTGAATTTTAATTGGCTCATAAGGGGCCTCCGTTTATTTACTTACAGGAAACATTCTTTGTTTCATTGATTCATATAATATGATCCCTGCAGCTACTGACACATTAAAAGAATCAAAATTAGTTGCCATGGGTATTTTGAAAAAATAATCTGCCGCTTTTGCTAAATAAGGTTGCACGCCTCTTCCTTCATCTCCCATAATAATACATGCTGGCAAACAAAGATCTAATTCATGAATATTTTTTTCGGCGCGCATTTCACTAGTAAAAACTTGTATGCCATTCAAATGCAATAAATCTACCGCTTTTAAAAGACTAGCAACTCTTACAATGTGAATATGTTCTAAAGCGCCAGCGCTACTTTTAAATGCTTCTTCATTTAAAGCGCCTACCCCTTTATCTGGAATAATTAAAGCTTGTGCACCGCAGCAATGTATGCTACGTCCAATGGCACCAATATTTCTTACATCGGTCACTCCATCCAACATTAAAAATAATGGGGTCTCCCCTTTTGCTACCACAAAGTCAATGACTTCCTGTAATTCTAAATATTTTACTTTAGAAATAAAAGCCAATACCCCTTGATGATTGGCTTTACTTAAACCGTTTAATTTTTCAATGGGCACCAATTGAACAGGAATATTTTTTTCGCGAGCAGCTTGTTTGATTTCATTCAAGCCCTCCCCTTGTACATTTTTTTGGATTAATATTTTTTCAATATTGGTATCTGAGTCAAAAGCTTCAATTAAAGGCTGACGACCAATAATGAATTTTCGTTCGGTAGCAACAGAACGCTCCGAATTGAATCTAGGTCTAGGTTTATAAGGTCTGCCCGATTTTGATTGTCTTTCCTCCATAGGTTTCAAAGTTAGTCGATTTAGCTTACTCCTTTTACTTTAAGAGCATTTTTGATTGAATCAATTGCCATTTCAATATAGCAGCAACTGTGATGGAATCGGTAATTTTCCCTTCCATCACCCATTCCAATGCTGTTGCGAAAGGTAATTTTTTAATGGCCAATTTTTCAGTGTCCTCTGGCTCGGCTTCTCCTGCCACTAAATCCTGAGCAATAAATACCACTACATATTCATCCGAAACAGAATTTGATAAATACATGCGCAATAATTCAGTCCATTGATTTGCTTCAAACCCAGTTTCCTCTTTCAATTCTCTTTTTGCGGAAGTTAAAATGTCTGTCCCTTCCGGACAGCCTCCTTCGGGAATTTCCCAACTGTATTCATTTAATGGAAATCGGTATTGGCCTACTAAATAAGTATTGCCTTGTTCATCCAGCGCTATAATACCAACGGCAATATTTTTAAAATGAATTTTTCCATAAATGCCAGGAGTATTGGCAGGAGTCATCACTTGATACTCCGTTAAATTGATCCAGGGATTATCATAAACTATTTTGCCGCTGATGGTTTTCCAAGGATTTTGTTCCTGTTCCATTTTATTTTTATTTAGCAATAAACTAAAAATCCCCCCCGAGCATTCGAGAGGGATTTAATTATTTGAAATATTTTATTTTAAACCGAAAGCTTTTTTCACTTTGGCTACATAATCTAATTTTTCCCAAGTAAATAATTCCACTTTCATGGTTTTAGATTTACCATCAGGAGTAGTAAATGTTTTAGTAACTACTTCGTTCTTACGACCCATATGTCCGTAGGCAGCAGTTTCACTGTACATTGGAGTTCTTAACTTTAAACGTTGCTCGATAAAGTAAGGACGCATATCAAAAACGCTTTCTACTAATTTACCAATTTGACCATCGGTTAATTTTACTTTCGCAGTGCCATAAGTGTTTACGTTAATGGAGGTTGGTTTAGCTACCCCAATGGCGTAAGAAACTTGAACCAATACTTCAGAAGCTACACCAGCAGCTACTAAGTTCTTAGCTATATGACGAGTTGCATAAGCAGCAGAACGATCTACCTTACTTGGATCTTTACCAGAGAATGCCCCACCACCATGAGCTCCTTTACCACCGTAAGTATCTACTATAATTTTACGGCCTGTTAAACCAGTGTCACCATGTGGTCCACCAATTACAAACTTACCCGTTGGGTTAATATGGTACTTAATATCGTTGTTAAACAACTTAGCGTATTTCTTATATTTTGCTTTAACTCTTGGAATTAAAATTTCAACGATGTCTTTTTTAATCTTAGCTAACATTTTAGCTTCTGCATCAAAATCATCGTGTTGTGTAGAAACTACAATCGCGTCAATTCTTACGGGTTCGTTTTTGTCGTTGTACTCTAATGTAACTTGAGATTTTGCATCAGGACGTAAATATTTAATCGCTTTGTTCTCTCTTCTTAAGGCAGCTAATTCAATTAAAATTTTATGCGCTAAGTCCAAAGCCAAAGGCATATAATCTTCAGTCTCGTTGGTAGCATAACCAAACATCATACCTTGGTCACCAGCACCTTGCTCTTCTTTTTTCTTTCTATCCACCCCTTGGTTAATATCGGCAGATTGTTCGTGGATAGCTGATAAAATTCCGCAGCTATCCGCTTCAAACATATATTCGCTTTTTGTATAACCTATCTTCTTAATTACATTACGTGCAATAGTTTGTACATCTAAATAAGCTTTAGATTTTACTTCACCAGCTAATACTACTTGTCCAGTAGTTACCAATGTTTCACAAGCCACTTTTGATTGCGGATCAAAGGCTAAAAAGTTATCAATTAAGGCGTCAGAAATCTGATCGGCTAATTTGTCTGGATGTCCTTCGGAAACGCTTTCTGAAGTAAATAAATAAGGCATTATCTTTTATTTAGAGTTTGTAAAGTGCAAATATATTAATAAAAACAATTTGAATGAAAAACTGACTATAAATCGGAATAATAAATATGAAGTCTCATTCTATGCTTAGAATGGGTACCTCCCCCTAATCTCACCCTACCAATGGCAGGTTGATTTCCCATTGAACTTGATAAAAAGTTAGTAGCAGCAGGTTGCGTATTTTGAGGACGTGGATATACATATTGAATAGAATCGTTCACTGGAGCCAATATTCTAAAATCAAAAACAGAATCAGACCTAGAAATAACCCCTTGAACATACCTACTAATACTAAAATTATAAGTAGCCACATTAGGAACCCCATTAAGGGTTTGATATTTAAGTTGCCCACCAAATCGACTCATGCCGGCAGCATCAGTGGTTCCAGTAAAATCATTCGGCACGCTTCTTATTCTTTGTATGGTAGAATCATAAGTACCTAAGAATAAATATTGAGGAGGTAGTAAATACGGCTCAATTACATTAGCCCCTGGTTCTGTTGGAACTTGCTCCGCAATTAATTCTGCACGATGTATGATTTTATTCTTAAAAGATTTTAAACCTGGAATTTTAACTTTTACCATGGTGCCTGGACTAGTTTGAATATAAACTAAAGAATCACTTATTTTATTTTTTAAGTGTCTAGTTAATTCCGACCCGGTGGTATTTCTCTTAATAAAATTGGCATGTCCATTATTGTACATGCTAAATTTAAAGTAAGCTACTGCCGTGTCTCTTTCATAGGTGGAACTTGTATTGGAAGTACTTTTATAATACAACGCCAACTTGGTATTGGTATCATTTAAACTTATTTGAACCAATACATTTTTATTAGAAGAAGGATCTGTAGATAAAGCAATCCCGGGGAAACTAGCACTAAAAGTAGTATCAGAACGGTAAGCATTGTTAGAATCATAATTTCTAATAAACATTCTTGCAATGGAGGAGAACAAAGGAATTCTAATTTGATTGGCAGCTGCTTCAAATTTATTATTGACGGAGTCTCTAACATGTGTAAAATCTAAAGAAAAAGGGGCTGCTAATGCACTACTAGCTTGTATATTATACAATTCGGGATAATTATTTGCATATCGAGTGGTGTCAAAAATTAAGGGTGTATTGTCATCAACTCTTCTTACGTTCAATACTACAGGTTTTGTTGAATCACCATAAAAACCTTTATAGGATAAAATTAAAACTGCCGAATCTACTTCTAAACTATCTCGATTGCCTGGAATATAAAAAGGAAAACTACTGGGTACTAATTGAAAATACATGGTCGCCTTGGTTGTACCAAATAAAGCATCGTCGGTGATATTACCTACAACATGGTAATCAGATCCGTATATTCTTAAAGTGTCAGGATAATCAACTGTGGTAGTAATGACATCTAAACTAGTATCTTTTGTATTAAAATAATCTAAAGGGGATAAAAGACCAAGTCCCATTTCGGTTGTACCAACTTTAGTACAGGCCGAAAAAAGAAGAGTGGAAAAAGTAGCTATAAGAATATTTCTAACTATGTTATTCGATGCCATGAATGAATTAATTTGACTTTATTTGCCTGCAAGTTCGTTGTATAAATCTAAATACTCTGTTAAATCGGAATCCCATCCATTGAAAGGAATTACTTTTTTGCCTTTAACAGTCGAAAATTCAGACACTAGCTTTTTATCTATAAGATCAGAACCAAAGGAAATGGCATCTGCGTAAGTTGCCCCTCCTCTAAATAAAGAAGTATTATTTAAATCCTTAAAAGGTTCTAAATCTTTATCCTTAATATTCGTGTTGATAAGCGCTTTAGTTAAAAAATCTTTATTGAATTTTTCTTCAAAAGTATTTTGACCTATAGTAAAAATTGTTTTGGCATTTGAGAAAACAGGCTCCTTTTTAAATGCCGTTTTAATGTAGGCCGGAATCAAGCCAGTCATCCATCCGCTACAATGAATAATATCTGGAGGCCATCCAAATTTCTTAACAGTTTCCAAAGCACCTCGGCAGAAGAAGATGGTTCTTAAGGCATTGTCCTCAAACCATTTCTCATTTTCGTCATGAAACAAGTGTTTTCTTTTGAAAAAGTCCTCATTTTCTAAAAAATAAACCTGCAAACGGGCATTAGGCAAAGAGGCTACCTTAATTTGTAAAGGATAATCATCCCCATCCAATTGAACATTGATACCAGAAAGACGAACCACTTCGTGTAGGCGATGCCTTCTTTCATTAATTACACCAAACCTAGGCATAATACAGCGTACTTCTAGACCACTGTCATTGCTTTTTATAGCGAGCTTATTAATGACCTCAGCGAATTCTGTCAACTCTAAATAAGGTGACATCTCGGTGGCGATGAATAAGATTCGTTTTTTTTCAGACATTCCGTTTGGGTTTAACTCAGTAGAAACTTTGAGTGTGCAAAGGTACGTAATACTAAGCACTTTAAGAAACGACAAAAAAGGGGAATAAATAAGCCCTTCTACCCTCGTTTATAGACATTTGGTTGTAAATTGCAGAGTATTGAATTAAATCTTTAATAATGGGTAAACTTCTAAAAATAGCCTTCTTTTTTTTAATAGGCATATTGTTGATTTGGTGGAGTTTACATCAAATTCCACCTCAAGAATGGGATAAGTTCAAGCTATCCTTACAACATTCCCGTTTTTGGATCATTATTCCTGTATTTTTTTTATTGGGCCTCTCCCATTTACTACGTGCTTTAAGATGGCGTTTAATTATGGAGCCATTAGGCTATAAGCCAGGTATAATGAATACCTATTTAGCAGTGCTCATAGGTTATTTGGCCAATTTGGCAATTCCTCGTTTAGGCGAGGTATTAAAGTGTACCCTTCTTTCAAAATACGAAAAAGTACCCGCCGATAAAATAGTAGGTACCATAGTAGCGGAACGCGCCTTTGATGTTTTTTGCTTAGGGCTTATTTTTTTACTAGCCCTAACCTTACAATTTAGTGTTATTCAAACTGGATGGAATCAATTACGTACAGCACCAGTAGCAGCAAGCGGCGCTCCAAATCACACACAACTCATTCTTGAAATTATGGCAGGAGCAATTGTTGTAGTGATTGTTTTGTTTTTCGCTTTTAAAAATAAATTAACCAAGGTCGTAGCAAGTATAAAAAATATATTTTGGGGTGTATGGGCTGGAATTATGAGTGCCACTAAATTAAAAAAACACAATTTATTTTTCCTTTATTCATTCGGTATTTGGTTTTTATATTTGTTTGCTACCTATATAGGCTTGTATGGCACAGAAGGCACCGAAAGTTCATTTGCAACTGCTATTAGTTGTTTGGCCTATGCTAGCATTGGCATGATCATTACACCAGGAGGAATTGGAGCTTACGCTTATTTTATGGCAAAAGTACTTGAGCTCAATGGAATTGATTATACCCTAGGACTCGCCAATGGAACCCTTCAATGGTTTTCTCAGTTTTTAATAGTGATCGTTTTGGGTGGTCTTAGTTTAATAATACTCCCTATCATAAATAAACAAACTAAATAATATGCGAGCAGTAGCATTGATAGAACAAAAAATTAAAACGATAGAGGAAGCAAAAACGCAAATCAATGCTTGGAAAGTAACTGGAAAAACTTTTTCATTTACGAATGGCTGTTTTGATATTTTACATCCAGGTCATTTATTTTCATTGGCACAAGCTGCACAAGAAGCCGACTTTTTAGTGGTTGGAATAAACAGCGATCAAAGTGTTCAAAGGCTTAAAGGCCCCACCAGACCCATTAACAACACCCAAAGCAGGGCCATTGTATTAGCTAATTTACTAGTGGTAGATATGGTCATTATTTTTGAAGAAGATACACCACTGGATTTAATAAAAGCACTTTTACCTGATGTCATGGTCAAAGGAGGCGATTATACGATTGAACAAATTGTGGGTGCCAAAGAAGTGATTGCTCATGGGGGAAAAGTAATTATCAACCCAATCGTAGAAGGTTTCTCTACCACACAATTGATTGAAAAAATAAAAAAATAATGGAGCTAGCTTTTTAGGTAGTTCAGCATTGATTATACCCCTTTCATTTTAAAAATATTAATATAATGCAATTTTTACAACCCTTACAAATACAAAAAGAAAACGAAGGAAGTTCCACTGGAACTATTTGGCAAAAAAGTAATGGGCAAAAAATAAGTTCCTACTCGCCAGTAGACAATCAAGAAATTGGAGCCGTTATTAGCACCGACCAACAAGCTTACGAAAATATAATTACCACCGCGCAATCTGCCTTTCAAGAATGGAGAAAATGGCCTGCACCAAAAAGAGGAGAAGTAGTTCGACAATTAGGAGATGCATTAAGAAATGACAAGCAAGCATTAGGTCAATTGGTAAGTTATGAAATGGGAAAAAGTTTACAAGAAGGTTTAGGAGAAGTACAAGAAATGATAGACATCTGTGATTTTGCAGTGGGCTTATCGAGACAATTGTATGGATTAACCATGCACAGCGAACGTCCATTGCACCGAATGTATGAGCAATGGCATCCTTTGGGCATTGTAGGTATTGTATCTGCCTTTAATTTTCCTGTAGCAGTATGGAGTTGGAACGCTGCTTTAGCATGGGTATGCGGCAATGTGACGGTATGGAAGCCCAGTGAAAAAACACCTTTGTGTGGCAATGCCATTCAACATATTGTGGCTAAAGTTTTTAAAGCCAATCAAGTACCAGAAGGCGTTAATAATTTAATTCAAGGTGGTAGAGAAGTGGGTGAATGGATGAGTCATGATATCAGAATTCCTTTGGTCTCTGCCACAGGATCTACCAGAATGGGAAAAGAATTAAACCAAGCTGTAGCTGCAAGATTAGGTAAAACCATATTGGAATTAGGCGGAAACAATGCGATCATTATTTCGGAACACGCCGATTTAGATATGTCACTAGTAGGTGCTGTTTTTGGAGCAGTAGGTACCGCAGGACAAAGATGTACCAGCACTCGTCGATTAATTATTCATGAAAAAATATATGACACATTCGTTGCTAAATTAGTGAAAGCCTATCAACAAATAAAAATAGGTAACCCATTGGATGCTGCTATTCATATGGGCCCATTGATTGATACCACTGCAGTAAAAATGTATTTAGATGCTATAGCCGCTTGCAAAAAAGAAGGCGGCAAGTTTATTGTAGAAGGTGGCGTTTTAGAAGGGGCAGGATTTGAAAGTGGTTGCTATGTAAAACCATGCATCGCCGAAGCACTCCCCCATTATAAGATGGTGCAGCATGAAACATTTGCACCCATTTTATATGTAATGAAGTATACTAAAATCGAAGAAGCCATTGCTATTCAAAATTCCGTTCCACAAGGTTTATCCTCTGCAATCATGACCTTGAACATGAGAGAATCCGAATTGTTTTTATCTACCTTAGGAAGCGATTGTGGTATCGCCAATGTAAATATTGGAACCAGTGGTGCAGAAATAGGAGGCGCCTTTGGCGGTGAAAAAGAAACAGGAGGCGGAAGAGAAAGCGGAAGTGATGCTTGGAAAGCCTACATGCGCAGGCAAACCAATACCATCAATTGGGGCAATCAATTGCCTTTGGCACAGGGAATAAAATTTGATTTGTAATTTTTTTTCTATCTATGAAACGAGTGCTATCTATTCTCTTTTTTTTATTCATCTCTATAATTTCTTGGAGTCAGTCGACAAAAAATTGGCATTGGAAAGATTATGAAAAAGACAGTGTCCATGGAATAAGCTTACAAAAAGCTTACCAATTATTAGCATCTTACGCTATACAACCTAGTCCAATAATTGTGGCCGTAATTGATGGCGGAATTGATACCAATCATATCGAATTAAAAAATATACTCTGGACTAATCCAGCAGAAATTCCCAACAACCATATTGACGACGATCACAATGGTTATGTAGATGATATACACGGCTGGAATTTTTTAGGTGGAAAAGATGGACGAAATATAGATAAAGCCGATGCAGAAAAAACAAGAATTTATCATCAATATAAAAACCAATTCGAAAATAAAGTAGTGGATACCCTTTCCATGAATAAGCTTCAAAAAAAACAATATACTATTTGGCAGGAAGTAGCTAAAGACATGGAATTTTCGGATCAAGAAGCAGCCAATTTACAATACATCACCATGGCAATGAATGCGCTTAAGAAAATTGGCGCCACCATTATTAAAGATATGGGCGATTCTAATTTTAGTGCTAATAAATTAGCTCCTTATCAACCCATGGGTAGAATGGCGTTAGAAGCTAAAGCCGCTTTTTTAAGAACTGTAAACATTTTAGGCATTGATAAAGAAATCTCCTTTCCTGAAATCATCAATGATTTAAAAGAATACATAGAAGGGAAAGAAAGATTGGCCAATGCAAAGCAAACCATGCTATCTACTATAAGAGAAGACATCATAAAAGATGATTATGCCAATTTTTCGGATCGATATTATGGCAACAATGATATTACAGGTCCTAATGCAAGGCATGGTACCCATGTAGGAGGTTTAGTAGCCAGTTTACCCGATAGTAGTTGGCAAGTAAATAAATGGTATCCACTCCTAAAAATTATGACCATAAGAGCCGTACCCGATGGAGATGAATATGATAAAGACATTGCACTCGGCATAAGATATGCTGTAGACAATGGTGCTAAAATTATCAATATGAGTTTTGGCAAATCTTATTCACCCCAACAAATATGGGTAGATAGTGCTATAAGATATGCAGCAGAAAAAGATGTGCTCATTGTTCATTCTGCAGGTAATGAGTTTTATAATTTGGATCAAAAAAATGTATTCCCTAACCCCTATTCTAGTAGCCTCAATGATTCGGCAAAAAATATCCTCACTGTAGCCGCAAGTAGTGATATAACCGTTGGAGAAAGTATGTTAACAGACTTTAGTAATTACGGCCCCAAAGTGGTGGATGTATTATCACCAGGTAATAAAATATATTCTACATTACCAGGCACCAACAATCATGGTTTATTAAGTGGTACCAGCATGGCTTCTCCTATTATAAGTAATATTGCTGCAATCATTAGATCCTATTTTCCTCAACTTACTGCGCTACAAGTAAAAGATATATTAATTAAATCGGTATGGCAACCTGCTGACAAAAATTTAAGATATAGTATACCTCAACGCGAAGTATCCAAAAAATTAGATGAAATTGCTAAAGCAGGCGGTATTGTTAATGCAGCCAATGCCATTCAATTGGCAAAAGCAATGGCGGCTATTACCCCAGCAAAATCGAATAAAAAGAAAAGATCAACTAATTAAGAATTTAATTCAATATTTACCGAATAATTACCAACTATGCCCAGACCCAGTGCCACCGAATACGCTAGTTTTCATCAAACTTATATTAACTACACCAGTGGAAAAGATTACTCCATCTTATTACAACAATACAATGACCGTATTATTGATGCCTGGAATGCCATCCCTACAGAGAAAATAAATTTCGCATACGCACCAGACAAGTGGACGATCAAACAAATGCTACAGCATGTAATAGATACTGAAAGAATATTTGCTTATCGGGCTTTAGCCATTGCCAGAAAAGAGCCAGCAGGACTACTGGGCTTTGACGAAAATGAATATGCTAAAAATGCTACAGCGACGCATCGAAATTGGAAAGAAATGATTGCTGAATGGAAAATAGTAAGACAATCTACCAATTTGCTATTTGCTTCTTTTACGGAAGAAGATTTAAAACAAAAAGGTACTGCAAGTGATTTACCTATTTCGGTGAATGCGATAGGCTTTATTATTTTTGGTCATGCCTTGCATCATTTGCATGTACTTAAAGAGCGTTACTCAATATAAATAGGCTACACCCTATTTTCTTCATTAGGCCTTACAATTTCTTATACCTTTTTAGGTCCTAATAAAAAAGACCCTCTAAAAATAAATTTACAAAAAAGCCCCCCGAAATTCGGAGGGCTTTTAATAGTATGTGCTAAGGAAACTATTTAGTACCGTAAATATGAATCGCTAATTGAACATCAGAATCAACCATACCTACACCATATTTAATTCCAAATACAGTTCTATCAAATGGTAAAAAAGCTTCAGCAAAGAAACCTTTATCATCTGTATTTCTAATGCTAGCTATAAAAGTGATAGGAGCAGATAAATCTTTAATTTTTAAGTCGCCTGTAATAGAAGCTTTATCGCCAGTGGTATATTTTACACTAGTAATTTTAAAACTTGCTTCTCCGAATTTTGCAATATCAAAAAAGTCTGCAGAAGACAAATGACCTTGTAACTTTTCGCCACCTCGCTCGTCAGTTACTTTTAAACCTGCTACATCAATTACAAAACTACCCCCTACTAACTTTCCAGCTTCTACTTGAACCGAGCCAGATTTAATAGGGAAATAACCCGTATGGTAATCACTCTTTTTAGAACCAATCCAGTCTATTTTGCTTTTTTGAGCAGTTACAGTAAAAGTTACCGCATCTACTTTATTTTGTTTAGGGGTAAATGATAACAATGAAATCGACGCAGCGATAACGGTTAATGAGAACATGATTTTTTTCATATTTGAATTTTTGTTTAATTGTTTATTAATTTGAGTTTACTAAAGTACATGCTATTATTGTAATTTAGACAACAAAGATATAAATCAATGTTTAAACAACAAAATTAATTTTTAGACTAATTCTATGTTAAAATCTATTAACTTCGCCAAAATTTACATCGTATGAATCTGCATGAATATCAAGCCAAAGAATTACTTAAAAAGTACAATGTTCCAGTTCAAGAAGGTATCGCTGTAGAAACCGTTGACGCTGCCATTGCTGCTTACCATAAAATTGCAGGCGAAACCAATAATAAGTTTGCTGTAGTGAAAGCTCAAATTCATGCAGGAGGAAGAGGAAAAGGAAAAATTATTGGTACCGAACAAAAAGGGGTTGCGGTTGGTAAATCAGCTGCTGATATTGAAACCTTTGCAAAAAACATATTAGGAGGAACCTTGGTGACCATTCAAACTGGTCCTGCTGGAAAATTAGTATCTAAAATTTTAGTAGCGCAAGACGTTTATTATGAAGGCCCTCAACCTACTAAGGAATTTTATTTATCTATCTTATTAGATCGTGCAAAAGGCATGAATGTTATTATGTATAGCACCGAAGGTGGAATGAATATTGAAGATGTAGCACATGATACCCCAGAAAAAATTTACAAAGAGTGGGTACATCCAGGTGGTGGCTTGCAAGGTTTTCAAGCAAGAAAAATTGCATTTAACCTAGGTTTGAGTGGAGATGCTTTTAAAAGTTGCGTAAAGTTTGTGTCTAATTTATACAACGCTTATGTGGGATTGGATTGCAGTATGCTAGAGATTAACCCTTTGTTCAAAACTTCTGACGATAAAATGATTGCAGTAGATTGTAAAATGAATGTAGATGACAACGCTTTAATGCGTCATCCAGATTTATTAGCGATGCGTGATGTTACAGAAGAAGATCCTACGGAAGTAGAAGCGGGCGAATACAATTTAAACTTTGTTAAATTGGATGGTAACGTAGGTTGTATGGTCAATGGCGCAGGTTTGGCTATGGCTACCATGGATATGATTAAACTAAGCGGTGGCGAACCAGCCAATTTCTTAGACGTAGGTGGTTCTGCTAATGCACAAACCGTTGAAGCAGGTTTTAGAATTATCATGAAAGACCCTAATGTAAAAGCTATTCTTATTAATATATTTGGCGGTATTGTTCGTTGCGATCGTGTGGCTTCGGGAGTAATTGAAGCTTTCAATAAATTAGGCAATATTAATATTCCTATTATTGTTCGTTTGCAAGGAACCAATGCGGTAGAAGCTAAAAAACTAATTGATGAAAGTGGATTGAAAGTTCAATCTGCTATTCAATTGAGCGAAGCAGCCGCCTTGGTGAAACAAGCCGTTGCTTGATAATTCTACAGCCCAAATTCGAAGAATTTATGGGCTTTGAATTATACTCTAATAATTTTTCACTACTTGCACTTCTGTTAGTGCACTAAATAAATATATATTTCCTGTTGTTACTTGTAAACATTCAATACGCTTACGACGTAATTTAATTTTTTTAAAGACAGCTCCTTTTTCGGCAGTAAATAAAGTTCCGTCTGGCAAATTGGCTAACACCACTGCTCCTGATGCATTTACCTTATTGTACTGCCTCAAAACCAATAACAAAGCAGTTTCCCCATTGGCGGTGGCTGCAGGATTGAGTAATGTTTTTTTCAAACTCTTAGTAATATCCAGCGGAAATAAATTTAAATCTATAAAGCCCCCTAATAAATTTCCATAAATCTGTTTCCATTCTTTGCCATGTGCTTCTACCCTATTTTTATATTGCTCAAAACACAACAGATGCGCCAATTCATGTAAAAGAGTAATTAAAAACTCATACTTATTTAAATTGCCATTGACAGTTATTTTATGATTAGAGCCCATAAATGGATGTCTATAATCACCTAAAACCGATTTGCGCGCTCTGGTAACCGTTAAATGAACTTTGTATTGATGAATGAGTTGCACCACAGGTTCAAAAGCCCCCTCTGGGAGATAATGAGCAAGTGCATGAAGTGGATGTTCGACCTTGGACAATGTTGGAAAATATTAAATAATTTAATTACTTCTTGTATACTTCTCCTTTAATCTCTAGCCAAGTATAAAAAAGATACAAGCCCATGCTGGTCATTAAAGTGGGTATTCCCACCGGTACTTTAACTTGAGTGGTATACACCATGGCTACGCTAACAAAAACAACCATTTTTAGTAAAGTGCCCATCATTACCGACCTAATCATAGCATTGGGATTGGTTTTATCCACTTGTTTAATTCTAATAGCATTTACAAAATACATAAGCATTAACATCGCATTCACTACTAATAGAAAATTAATTTTAAGGGAAGTAGCTAAAAACCCTTTCTGTGCTAAAAATCCAAATAAATTGACCGCTACAAAAAGCAACAGTACCGATTGTGTTTTATTTTTAAACATTCGATTTTATTTTTTGTTTTGAGTATCTCTTACCACACTAATTAAAACCACCAATATAAATAAGGTTGGCGTTAACCAAGCAAAAAAGGAATGTTTGTTAAAATATTCATCTAGTTTCTTGCCAACGAATAAGGTGATTAATAAACCAACTATTAACTGTGACCCTAGCCCAATATATTTAGACCAATTATAATTAGGTTCCCTGTTGGAAGATTTTTTTTCAGTAGAATGACTAGACATTAATCAAAAGATTGTTTATTCTCGGGCAATTTCAATGGCAAGGTATCCAATTGCTTAGGATTGCCATCCGATAACACTTTTTTAATGCCTTCTAAATATTGTTCTTTATAATGAATGGACTGCTCTAAAGAATCGGTACGAATTTTTAACAATTGAAGTGCCGTTCTACTTTCTTTGGTGCCATATCCAGGAATATAATACCTAAGTGGCGTAAAAGCAATCAAGGCAATAGTCATTCCAACTAATAATATAAAAGTAATGCTCACTCCTAAATACACCGATCTTCTTGACAATCTAAAGGCCAATACCTCGTCATAGGTATCGTCGTTCATAATCACCAATCGATAGGTATTACTGGTCCGCTTAAACGTATTATTGATGTCTAAATTTGGCATAAAATTGAAAGCTTGTTAAAGATACGATGGATTCTATTTTTTTAAGTAAATAATAGGAAATAAATGTATTTTTAAGCTGTTTTTAACCCGATTATGCAAAGAAGACGAGTCCCTTTTAAATATTACAGTTATTGGTTTTGGGCAATTTGCTTTAGCCTAGTTTTGCCACTTGGTTTAAGTGCGCAGGATACTTCTAAAAAAAAGACCGACAGTACATCAGGATTGATTAATATCAACGATACCAAATTAATCAAAAGCATCAATAAAATTTTAGATTCTAATCAAAAAAGAATAAAGGGTATATTTTATAGCAAAGCCAACCAAATTCAGGCAAAAGCAGATAGTGCAGTAAACAGCACCATTAAAAAAGGAGTATTTAGAGAGGTGGAAAGACCCTTACCCTATGAACGCCTTTTAAAAACAAAATATAGTTTGGGGCGAAGGGCTTATCAAAATACAGTTTCTCAGTTTAACTATTTATTTAATGCCGAAGAAGAATTCAATGAAAATTTACTAAAAGTAAGAACTGAGTACCAAGATGATTATACTTCCTTAATTAGTTTTTACGATTATGATTTAAGTGCTACTGCTAAACACAGTTTAGACTCTATGGTCTATCGATGCAATGCGAATATTGTATTGCATGATTTAAGAAGTAATTATGTTGACGATGCTTATCTTATGTTAGCAAAAGCTTATTTGTTTCATAAGAATTTTGATACTGCAGGTAGTATTTTGCAATTTATTAACTACTCCTTTGACGAAAAAGAAAATGGAGCCGATATTCCAGTTGGAAGTAATGTAAGAAACACCAAAGGTAAATTTAGTATTGCCACCCCCGAAAAGAATCGGTTATGGGAGAATGTGAATGTGAGAAATGAAAGTATGATATGGCAAGCAAGAAACTATTTTGAAATTGGCGAATTAAATGAAGGAATGAGTTTATTGCAGTTGTTACAATCAGATGCCCTATTCCCCAAAAGGCTTCAACCTTTCTTGAATGAGCAAATGGCTTATGGCTATTATTTAATGGAAGTAAATGACAAAGCGGCCGCTGCTCTTGAAAATGCATTGCCCAATGCTTTAGATGACGCTGCCAAAACAAGATGGTATTATTTAATTGCACAATTATGGCAAAAAGCAGAAAACTGGAAAAAGGCTTACAGCTGGTATAAAAAAGCAGAGCAATATGCCACCAACCCTATTGTGGCTGTGTATGCAAAAATTGCCATCATCACTATTGATTCAAAAAATGCCAATACCCCTTGGTTAGAATTGGCCTATGCATTAGAAAAAATGACCAAAAGAGATAAATACAAACCTTATACGGATATCATCTATTTTGAAATGGCAAAACTAGCTATTCAAAATAAATCATACAAAAATGCTACCGACTGGCTTGTTTATTCTATCAAAAAAAATAATAGCAATTTAAAACAAAAACAAAAAGCATTTGAACTACTAGGTAGCATCAATTATACTATTGAAGATTATACTATTACAAAAATTGCTTATGATAGCTTAATAGGAGTATTAAAAACAAACCCTAATTTCGAAACCATTGAATTAAGAAAAAAATGGATGAGTGATATCGAAAAAAATGATAAAATTATTAAACTTCAAGACACGCTACAATTTATTTATGATTTAACGCCCAATCAACAAGAAGCTTTCTCTAGCATTTGGCAAAAAAGACTAAGCAATACAAAATTGCTTCATAAGAATTTATTTCTTGACAAGGTTATTAAATCAACTGCTCAATATGCTGTTGAAGAAAATATCAACGCCACCCTACTCAATAACTACAATAATAGCAACTCCTCTAATACCGACTTTTACTTTGATAATAAAAGCACTGTTCAGCAAGGAAAACAAACCTTTATTAAAAAATGGGGAGAAAGACCCAATGTAGATCAATGGAGAAGAAAAACAAGCCCCAATATAGCTTACGCAAATAATAAAAATGGGAATGGTCAAGGGAATAGTCCTGGGAATAATCAGGGGAATGGCCCTGGAAATAATCAGGGTAATAACCCTTTGTCCAATCCTAATGCAAATGGAAATTCTTTGAATAAAGGCAATACCAGCATTGATACTGATACCCTACCAATCGTTTTAATTAAAGACGCCATTTCATTGTCAAGTTCCATGACTGCATGGAATAATGCGGCAATAGCCAATGCACAATTATTTTTGCTACAATTAAATGATTTTGAGAAAGCCTACCCTATTTATGTAAAAATAATAAAAAAGAATATTGACCCAGTGATTACCGAAAGAGCTATGTTAGATTTAGCGAGTCAATACATACATGATAGTAAGCCAGCAATAGCCGATAGCATTATTCAAATTGTATTAACTCAATTCCCAACTGGCTTTTACATCACCAAAAAAAATGAGGCATTAGATAAAAAAAATAAAGATAATGCGCTGGTTGAAAGTTATAAAGAAGCTTACTTTTTAACTCAAATTGGCAATTGGGATGGTTTTGCAAACACAAGTTCTAGCTTAAATACTAGTTTAAAAGGAAGTAAATGGTATTTTCCTTATCAATTTTTAAAGGTGAAAATGTATGCTCAACAAAGAAGAGACAGCTTAGCCATTAAATTATTAGATTCCATTATTAGTTCCAATAAAAGCGAAAGAATCAAAGACAAAGCAAACACTATTTTAACAGAAATTAATAATAGAAAAATAACCGAAACCTACCTTGATACTATGAAATTAAAAAAGGTAATTAAAGAGTTGCCTTTTGTTCGTATCAAAGAAGAACCCAACTTAATCATTACGCCTTTGGCCCCTTTAGCTCAAACGAGCACCCTTACCCAAAAAGTAGTTACTAAGGACAACCCTACTTTAACTATCAAGTCCTTGACTAAAACAATTGATAAAAAAAATACAACGGACAGCCTAGTTCCTGAAGTTATTAGTTTTGAAAATGATAGCTTGGAGCAACATTATATTGCACTTTTTACCAATAAAGTAAGTGCTAGCTTTGTTAAAGAAATCCAAAATGCATTTAACTTATTAAATAATGAAGAGTTTAGCAAGCAAAAATTAAATGTAACTTACATTCAATTTGACGACTTTACTTATATTGTGTGGATTGGCTCTTTTAATAACAGAATAAACGCCAGTGCCTACTTAAATAAAATAAAGCCGAGACTAAGCAAAGAAATTATTTCATTTGTACCAACAAAACAATACCAATTGTATTTATTTGGGAAATCGAATATTATCTTAATTAAGACTCCAGATGATTTAAAAAAATACGAACAGTTTATGATCCAAAATATTTACAAACCATAAATATAATTTAGTGAACCAACCTGCGCATCAATCCAAAAACTGGGTACGACTCTTTTGGAAGTACTATTTTATTACTGCCGGCGTATTTATATTATTCCTATTGATGTTAAATTGGGGATGGATAGGTGATATGCCAAATTTAAACGATATCGAAAATCCAACGGCATCCCTAGCCAGCCAAGTATATGCACAAGACGCTACCCCTATGGGTAAGTTTTACTTGGAAGACAGAATTAGTGTTAAGTACCGTGACATTAGCCCTTATTTATTACAAGCATTGGTCGCTACCGAAGACAAACGTTTTTATGATCATTATGGGATAGACGGAGAAGGTTTAATGAGGGCCGTGGCTTTTTTAGGAAGTCAAGGAGGTGCATCTACCATTACCATGCAAACTGCTAAAAATTTATTTACCGATAATTGGAGTACTAAGAGTAAGCTATTAAGGTTTATTCAAAAAATTAAGGAAAGCATTATCGCCATTAAATTAGAAAGGAATTTTACCAAACAAGAAATTATCACTTTATACCTAAATACAGTTCCCTTTAGTGAAAATGTATTTGGTGTAAGCAATGCTTCCCGTACTTTCTTTCAAAAGGAACCCGATCGTTTAAGCATTGAGGAAGCAGCCTTATTAATAGGTATGATTAATGCTCCTACCAAATACAACCCTAATAGAAATCCTAAATTGGCTTTAGAAAGAAGAAACTTGGTTTTAAATAGAATGGCTGGTCAAAAATATATTACCAATGAGCAAGCAGAAGGATGTAAAAAATTACCCATAGCTACCAATTTTAGAAAGCTGGATCAAAATAATGGACTTGGCCCCTATTTTAGAATGACATTGGGCGAGTACATGAAAAAGTGGTGTAAAGAACATAAAAAAAATAATGGCGATCCTTACGATTTATATCGCGATGGTTTAAAAATATACACCACCATTAACCCAAGAATGCAATTGTATGCAGAGGAAGCCGTGGCCAAACATATGGCTTATTTACAAAAAGAATTCAACCAGCAAAGCAATATAAAATCAGGCACCATTTGGAAAGAATTTAGCAGTCAATTGGAATTGGCTATTAAACAAACCGATCGTTGGAGGAATATGAAAAAAGAGGATATAGATGAACAAGTAATTAGAAAAACTTTTAACGACCCCCTTCCGATGCGCGTGTTTGCTTGGAACAAGAATAGATACATCGACACCATCATGAGCCCTTATGATTCCTTAAAATATCATAAACAGGTATTGCAAACAGGATTTTTAGCGGTTGATCCCAATACAGGGGAAGTGAAAGCATGGGTAGGTGGTGTGGATTTTAAAACATTTAAATACGATCATGCCAATATTAATACAAGAAGACAAGTAGGATCTACCATTAAACCACTACTCTATTCTTTAGCCATTGAGAAATCTGGATTTACTCCTTATACCATCGTGCAAGATCAACAACAAAATTTTGAAGGCTATGGTATGGTGCCTAATACCACAAAATCTTGTACTGGAATGTCTATGCCTATGGCACAAGCATTGGCCGAGTCGAGAAACTGTTCTTCGGCTTATATCATGAAACAAATTAATGGCAAAGGCAATGAAGCGGCCAAAGAATTTGTTGATTATTTAAAACAATGCAATGTTAAAGCCGATCTTCAACCCTACCCATCTATTGCTTTAGGCGCTTGTGAAATATCTTTATTCGAAATGGTACAGGCCTATACCATGTTCCCTGGTGGCGGTTACAATGCACAACCTTTTTATATTAATCGAATAGAAGATAAAAATGGTAATGTATTAGAAAGCTTTTCTCCACAAAGAAGAAAAATTATCAATGAGGTTACTGCTTACTCGGTGGTAAGCATGATGCAGGGGGTGATATCAAAAGGTACTGCAAGAAGTATGTATTCCTATGATGTGCCTACTCAATCTATTGCAGGTAAAACAGGAACGACAAACGATAATAGTGATTTATGGTTTATGGGTTATACTCCACAACTTTTAGCGGGTGCTTGGGTAGGTTGTGACGATAGATACATTCGTTTTGCTGATAATTACTTTGGACAAGGCGCGCATGCTGCCTTACCCATCTGGGCCAATTTTATGAGTAAAGTAGCGCACGACCCAGCTTGTAATTTAGACGCCAATGCTAATTTTGAAAGACCTTCCAATGTTACCAGCGATTTTAATGTAGACTTTGTAACCATGGACAGTATCCCTTTTGATAAAAATATTATTAAAATAGAAAATAAGGAAGATGTAAAAGCAGAATCTGATTACGAACTACCTGTAACCAATACGCCAGCCACAGTTAATAAGACTGATAACAATAAACCAATCAGCTCCAAAGAAGCTCCTACCAAAAAAGCTGCTACTAAAGCCAATAAGGAAGCGCAAAAACCTAAAGCTATTTTTCCGCCAAAGAAAAATTAATTATTTATTTTTCAAGGAATAAAAAACAGAGAAGTGGTGGTATAAATTTCTTTGAAAAAAAGCATTTCCATATTGTATTTTAGTGCGCGGTAATTTAACCCCCACCCCTGCACTCAATCCATTGAACCAGTTTTGTTGGTTTTGAACATTCAAATCAAAACGACGTATAAAATTATAACCAAAATCAATATCTACTTGACTGCCTATATACGCCTCAGCTCCAATAATCAAATGATTGAATAAATTTTGCATAGCACCTGGCGCCTTCTCTCCTTCTTGATTGGCATAATTAACATCATAATACGAATTGTTCCAAACCGATATTCTTTGCGCTGTTACAGAAAATTGAATAGGCGCTTTTTCTAATTTAATAGACCAACCCGCAACTAAATTAAAAGGCAACTCTTCTTTATTGGTATAAGTTTTTATTTGTCCTCCTATATTAGTCAAAAGTATACTCCCTTGATTTAATTCATTGGAAGAAGTATAGCGTAATGCCACGTCAATGGCCATGGCATTAGACTTATAAATACCATAATTAGATTGAATCCATTTTAAGGAAGTACCTAGTTGAACATTTCTAATATAATAAGTAGACAAAGATACTTGCGCCATGTAATCGTTGGGTCTAAAATTACCCATTTCATTTCCAGCCGCATCCGTCATTTTAATAGTACCATAATCCATATAGTGAACACCCCATCCAATGACCCACTTTTTTTTAGCCCAATAATTGGCCCCACTAAAATCATATTGTTGGATATTGGCAAAATAAGGCCTTATGCTTAAATGCAAATCACCATTCATGCTAGAATCCAATAAGGAGGGATTAAACATGGCTAAACCCAAATCATTCCCAATAGCACTAATATTCATTCCCCCCAATGCAGAAGCTTTGGCGCTATAAGGAAGGGTTAGAAAATTATAAGTGGCATTGCCCCCTGTATTTTGAGCCAATAAGTGTATAGAAGAAAAAAATAAAGCAATTATAAAAAACCCTTGCTTTGGCATGAAATATCTTTTCATAAAACAAAGCTAGGGTTTGAAAACATGAATAACAATTTAAAACAGGACAAATTAACCTACCAAAGCTAAATCAAGCACTTGCTGCATGGTTTTAACGTAATGGAATGTTAGTCCTTTAATAAAAGTATGGTCAATTTCATTGATGTCTTTTTCATTTTGCCAGCAAAGAATAATTTCTTTCATCCCTGATCTTTTTGCGGCTAATATTTTTTCTTTGATGCCGCCTACTGGTAATACTTGACCTCTTAAAGTAATCTCACCAGTCATCGCCAAATAAGGTTTTACTTTTCGTCCAGTAAAAGCAGAAGTAAGTGCAGTAAGCATGGTAATACCCGCACTTGGACCGTCCTTAGGCACCGCTCCTTCAGGTACATGAATATGAACCGATTTGGTCGTAAACAAAGTAGGATCAACGCCAATTTTTTTAGCATTGCTTTGTAAATAAGTAAAGGCAGTATCTGCACTCTCTTTCATGACATTGCCTAAGTTGCCCGTTAATTTCATGCCTCCTTTGCCTTCGGCTAATAATACTTCTATAAATAAAATATCACCCCCCACATAAGTCCAGGCTAAACCAACGGCTACCCCTGGCATATTTACTGTTTTATAAATTTCATTGCTGTACTTAGCTTGACCCAAAATTTTAGGCAAATCGGATTTAGTTACCGTAGGTTTTACTTTATTTTTATACGCCAACTCTTTGGCTTGATAACGCATAATGGAAGCCAGTTGACGATCTAATTCACGCACCCCACTTTCTCTGGTATAATCTTCAATTACTTTTTCCAATACATTGTCCAATACTTTAAAAGTAATTTTTTCTAAACCATGCGCAGTTCTTTGCTTGGGCAATAAATGTCTTTTGGCAATTTCTACTTTCTCTTCAATGGCATAGCCACTTAAATCAATAATTTCTAAACGGTCTCTAAGTGCTGGCTGAATGCGACTGATGTCGTTGGCCGTAGCAATGAATAAAGTTTTACTTAAATCGTATTCCGACTCTAAATAATTATCATAAAAGCTATGGTTCTGTTCTGGATCTAATACTTCCAATAAAGCCGAAGAAGGATCGCCTCTATTATCACTGCCTATTTTATCAATCTCATCTAATATCATTACTGGATTAGATGTTTTAATTTTTCGAATGCTTTGTATGATTCTACCTGGCATAGCCCCAATATAGGTTTTACGATGCCCTCTAATTTCACTTTCGTCATGCAAACCCCCTAAACTTACTCTAATATATTTGCGACCAATGGCGTGCGCGATCGATTTTCCTAAAGAAGTTTTACCAATACCCGGAGGGCCTAAAAAACATAGGATAGGACTTTTCATATCCCCTTTTATTTTAAGTACCGCTAAGTATTCTAAAATTCTATTTTTAATCTTCCCCATTCCATAATGATCCGCATCTAATACTTTTTTAGCATTTTTTAAATCATAGTTATCGGCAGTATATTCTTCCCAAGGAAGGTCTAATAATAAATCTAAATGATTATACACTACCGAATAATCGGGCGTGCTAGGATGCATACGCTCTAATTTCTCTAAACCATTTTGAAAAAGTTTTTTCGCCGCCTCTGGCCATTTTTTTCCTTCGGCTTTCTTTTTCATATCCGCTACTTCGCGTTCATTAGGATCTCCGCCCAATTCATCCTTAATACTTTTTAATTGTTGTTGCAAAAAGTAATCGCGTTGTTGCTTGTCAATTTCGGTGCGCGTTTTATTGGCTACCTTATTCTTTAATTCAACAAATTGTAATTCTTGTTGTAAGAATTGAATTAGTTTCTCGGCTCTTAATTTTATTTGATTCTGTTCCAGCAAACCTTGTTTGTCATGTATTTCTACATTTAAATTGCTGCTTACAAAATTGATTAAGAAAATAGGATTTTCTATGTTCTTTAAAATCATAGCTGCCTCCGAAGGGAAATTGGGTGACAACTGAATAATTTGAGTAGCTAAATCTTTAATATTGGATAAGTAAGCTTGAAAATCTTGATCCTCTTTTCCTAGTTTTTCTTCCACCAATACTTTTACACTGGCTTTAAAAAAGGGGTCTTCTTCTTTCATCTCTAAAAGCTCAAACCTTTTTTTACCTTGAATAATAATAGTGGTACCGCCGTCCTGCATCTTAATCATTTTGATGATTTTTGCAACGGTTCCAATAGCACATAAATCGGCCGGTGAAGGATCTTCAATATTGCCATCCTTTTGAGAAACTACTCCAATTAATTTGTCTTTGCCATAAGCAGCTTTTACTGCTTGAATGCTTTTATCTCTTCCTACGGTTATTGGAATCACTACTCCGGGAAACAATACGGTATTGCGCAAAGGTAAAATGGGCAATAGTTCGTCAATGACCAGTTCAGGCTCATTTTCTTCCTCTTGTTCATTGAATGAAAATAAAGGTATAAACTCGTTGTCTTCCTCCCCCTTAAATAAAAATGTCTTATCCACTAATTGTATTTTAAATATAGTCAAAATGGCATATACCCCATTTGATTTCTTCCATGGAGCTATCCTGTCGTAATAAGGCAATATTGATGCCAAAAAAAATCCTCCCCGACGAATCGAGGAGGAATTTCTTGTAAGAAGTTATATTTCTATAACTTCTTAAATTACTTTGCTTTTGCAGCAGTATCAACCGCTTTAGCAGCAGTGTCAACAGTTGCAGCTTTTGCAGTGTCAACAGTTGCAGCAGCAGTGTCAGCTTTAACTTCAGTTGAAGCACCACCACAAGCAGCTAATGCAGCGATAGCGAAAATTGCGAATACTTTTTTCATTTTGTTTTGTTTAAAGTTTGATATCAAAATACGTGAGCGAAGATAGTCTTCCCCTTCAAAAACGCCAAATTTTAACATTTATTTTTTAACCACCCTTTTTACACAGAAATAATTCTATTTTTTCCTAAAATAGATCCGAATAGGCACCCCTGTAAACTTGAAATTAGCCCTAAGCTGATTTTCCAAGTAATTGCGATAAGGAACCTTAATATCATCAGGGAAATTGGTAAAAAATGCGAAGCTAGGAACCCTGGTAGGCAACTGGGATACGTATTTAATCTTAATCACATGCCCTCTCACCACCGGTGCCTGGTATTTCATAATGGACTTGAGCATAATGTCATTTAATTTTGAAGTAGCCACTTTACGGTGCTTATTTTCATATACTTCCAAGGCCAATTCAATGGCTTTAAAAATACGGGTCTTTTCTACTGCAGATATGAATAAAACAGGTACATCGGTAAAAGGTGCCAGTTTGTCCTTGACCACTTTCTCGTAATCACGAGCTGTATTGGTTTCCTTGTCTATTAAATCCCATTTATTAATCAATACGATGATGCCTTTGCCCTTTTTAGAAGCAAGGCTAAAAATACTTAAATCTTGGGCAGTAACCCCTTTGGTCGCATCTATAACCAATAAACAAACATCTGCCTCATCCATGGCTTTAATGGCTCTAATAATGGAGTAAAATTCTAGATCGTCTTTCTCCTTATTCTTACGTCTAATACCTGCTGTATCAATAAGTATAAATTCCTTTTGGAACATAGTATAATGCGTATGAATAGTATCACGAGTAGTACCTGCAATATCACTTACAATAGTTCTGTCCTGACCAATCATGGCATTCAATAAGCTAGATTTGCCCACATTAGGTTGCCCCATAATGGCAATTTTAGGAACCTCCAATACTACTTCCTCACCTTCAGGTAATTCTTCATCATCATTGCTTACTTCTTTTACTTTAATATCGTTAGTTACAGCATCCAAAAGCTCGCCGGTACCGCTACCAGAAATAGAACTTACAAAGTAGTTGTGCTCAAAGCCCATACCATAGAACTCAGTTCCTTCTAAAGCACGAGTGGAATTATCCACTTTATTTACGCATACATATACAGGCTTAGTACTTCTTCTAAGCATATCGGCCATCGAAGCGTCTAAATCGGTTAAACCAACGGCAGCATCTACCATAAAAATGATCGAATTAGCTTCTTCAATAGCAATTTTAACTTGCTTGCGAATCTCTGTTTCAAACATATCACGAGAATCAGGCACAAAACCACCTGTGTCAATCACATTAAAGGTTTTACCAGCCCATTCTGTGACCCCATATTGACGGTCTCTGGTGACACCACTTATATCATCCACAATGGCTTTACGCTCCTCTAAGAAACGATTAAACAAAGTGCTTTTACCAACGTTTGGCCTTCCAACAATAGCCACTGTATAGCTCATAATTATTTATATTTAATATTCAATTATACTATTTTAAATAATTCATTATCAATATTTTAAATAATAATTGATATCTGAATTACTAATACCCAAATTCTTTTAATTTACTGTCATTGTCTCTCCACTTAGGCTTCACTTTCACAAACAGTTCTAGATACACTTTGGAGCCAATGAAATCCTCAATATCCTTTCTCGCCAAAATCCCAATCTCCTTAATCATCTTCCCTTTCTCCCCTATAATAATCGCCTTTTGGGTTTCTCTATTTACAATAATATCGGCCTGTATCTTAATCAATAACGGCTGTTGCTTAAAAGAGTTCACTAGTACCGCTGTATGGTAAGGAATCTCTTCCCCAAACAACTGGTATATCTTTTCACGAATTAGCTCACTCACAAAAAACTTAGTGGGTAAATCACTTAAATCGTCCTCGCTATAAAAAGGAACCCCTTCTGGAATCATTTCAATAACAAGTTTCAGTAACCTATCTATATCACTCTTATTCAATGCACTAACCGAAATTGTTTTACTGCAATAAGGTTTGTCTTTAAAAAAGGCCACAGCTTCTTTTACCTGCGTCCCTACTGCCAAATCCGACTTATTTAACACCACCACACAGGGCACTTTTAGCTTTAAGGAAGCAAATAATTCATCCAATTCCTTCATATCGTCTCTCATATCCACCATTAAAAGCGCCACATCGGCATCTTCTAAAGCCGATTTCACAGCCCCCATCATTTTCTCATGTAGTTTGTACTTTGGGTCAATGATACCGGGCGTATCCGAAAAAATAATCTGGTACTCGTTTTCCTTGTTTAAGAAGGCCTTTATACGGTGTCGGGTGGTTTGTACTTTGGAGGACACAATAGCCATTTTCTCGCCCATTATAGCGTTCAGTAAAGTGCTTTTACCGGCATTTGGCCTTCCAAATATGTTTACAAAACCCGCTTTCATTCAATCTATTATTGATTATTTGCTTTCACAAAGTTACTACAAAAAAAATCCGCTCTCGATAGGAATCGGGAGCGGGATGATGTTGCGAGGGAAGGGATCGAACCTCCGACCTTCGGGTTATGAGCCCGACGAGCTACCGCTGCTCTACCTCGCGATGTTTGGACGGCAAAGATACGCCAATATTAGTTCCTAACCAAGTTTATTGGGGTGGATATGGAATTAGCGCAGAAAGGGGGAATATGGGGTTTTGAAGGGTTTCTTTGGGGCATTATCTAGCGCAGTATAATTGAAATCAAATCCTGATTTTTTAATTCCAAACTTATATTCCTTTTTATTTGCTGACTTATTAGCTCTGTAAATGTTCCTGACTAATTGCAATGCATCCCTTTTCATATCCTGTCCTAGTGTGTATTTATATTCTTTTGAAAAATCTTTTGTACACTCAAATATCATCAAAATTAGCTTATACACATCCCGATAAACTGGCAACTCGTAATATAATGCCATTTTATATTCTTTATATTTTTGTCCGCCACGCGGACTTTTTAAATTGTCAAATAGTTAAATTGTTAAAAAGCCCTAATGGCGCGAACATAGAGAGCGTAGACCTTAAAGGCGTTGTACCGATTGCCAGAGTTGAAATTCTGGTTCCACGCGACGGAGCTGTCGTCCTCCGTAGAACTCCAATAGTAGTTACCCGCAAAATCTCCAACCACTGATTTTTGTAAATAAAGTAAATTGAGTTCATTTTTTGAAGGTAAGTACCAATCACCATAAGTTACTCCATCAACAGTTACTGAATACTCATTACAAACCGTTGCAGCAAATGCATCACCATCTACAGCTCCTTGATTTGCAATAATTAGTGCAGTATTTTTTAAACCAGCACCAACCCCATCTGCCCTTGCTCTTGTATTTGTATTTGAACCACCATACCACCTGATTCCGGTACCTTGATCTGATGTTGCAGCAATTAAACCATGTTTACCATTGTCATATACATAAAATACTTTACCACCACCATATGACTCTCCTATATAATGTGTGCCCGTCCATGTTAAAGTTCCACTTCCAGTTGATGTTAATACTTGACCATTAGTTCCCGCTGCAGTTAATCCAGTTCCTCCCTTTTCAACTGCCACCGCTGTTCCACTCCATACGCCACTAGTGATTGTTCCAACTGTTGCTAAATTTGATAAGGAAGTTAATGTCGTGTTGGTTGTTGCTGTTATATTTCCCGCTGTTGTTGCTGTTGTTGCTGTAGTTGCATTACCACTTGTGTTTTGATTTAATGTTGGAAAATTAGTTAAACTAGCAGCACTGCCCGTAGGTGTTAAATAATCTGTTCCTGCAACTAATGGTGCTTGTACATTAGTACCAATCACCAATCCTAAATTTGTTCTTGCTGCACTTGCTGTTGTAGCACCTGTTCCTCCCTTTTCAACTGCCACCGCTGTTCCACTCCATACGCCACTAGTGATGGTTCCAACTGTTGCTAAATTTGATAAGGAGGTTAATGTCGTGTTGGTTGTTGCTGTTATATTTCCAGCTGTAGTCGCTGTAGCCGCATTACCACTTGTGTTTAATTTAGTCAGTAATGCTGAATCACTATAGGTTTGTTTTGTGTATTTACTCGTATCTGCAGCATTTAATTTTAAATCAAGTGCAGTTTGAGTTAAAGTACTAATGGGTTTAGCTAGGTCTGTTGTGTTATTTACATTATTTAAGGTTAATGCCGTCTTTAAACCTGTTAAACTATTTACACCTGTTCCTCCTAATGTTACAGGAACAATACCTACTATATTTTCAGCATCTACACTTTTTGAATATTGCGCATAGGCCACATACTGGAACTGGGTCGTCCCCATTGTAATAAAATTAGTTCCTGCTGCTGCATCCATTTCAATTTTCAAAAACTTGGGAGATAGTTTCCAGTTAATGGTAGTAAAGTTTCCTAAAGTACTAATAGCTCCTGTGTCTCCTATTACCGCTGTAAATAAACCTTGTGCATTGGTGGTGACTTTTCTAGTTTCGATATAATCAGCAGTTCCAGTTGCACTACCTTGTAAAATACTTAATTTAATTGTGATGGCCTGTGATGCTAGTATCACATTATTACTTGTTCTTGCTACCCCCTGAAAATTTAATCCAGTTTGCGCATGGGCGTTAATTATTATAGTTGATAGCAGTAAAAAAAATAGTGCGCTTTTTAGTAAATTATTTTTTTTCATTTTTTTTCAGTTGGAGATTTCTAGTAAACTTTAGTGTATCTGATT
>CANFOM010000007.1 GCA_947448725.1 Bacteroidota bacterium | reverse complement strand
TTATTTCTTGAATATTACGGCACAACCCATTACCTTTGCAACCCCAAGATAATTTGGGAAAAATAGCTATGTCTCAAAGAATTAGAATAAAATTACAATCTTACGATCACAACTTGGTAGACAAGTCTGCTGAGAAAATCGTAAAAACCGTTCGCAGTACTGGTGCAGTAGTTACAGGTCCTATTCCTTTACCTACCCACAAACGCATTTTTACTGTGTTGCGTTCACCACACGCAAACAAGAAAAGTCGTGAGCAGTTCCAATTAGCAACGCACAAGCGTTTATTGGATATTTTCACTTCTTCTTCTAAAACAGTTGACGCTCTAAGTAAATTAGATTTGCCTTCTGGTGTTGAGGTGGAGATCAAGGCATAAGTATTTATAAATTCCATCTCCCAATCACTGACACATTATGCATCAGTTGAAAAAGGAGCGCTGGTAGGAAATAAGTAAAATATAAACAGGCCCTTCGAGGTTTGTTTACTTCCGGTACTTCCCCTTCTCTTTCAAAAGAGAAAACTCAGGAAAAGGTCGGCAGCAAACAGGGATTGAATCCGAGCTACTAAGAATCGAAAGATTAAAGTGTAGCATCATCATCGGATGTCCTCAGAACCAAGCGCGGGGCATAAACCGCAAAACAGATGAAAGGTATTATTGGAAAAAAAATTGGCATGACTAGCATTTTTGGTCAAGATGGTAAGCAAATTGCTTGTACCATTATTGAAGCTGGTCCTTGCGTAGTCACTCAGGTGAAAACTCCTGAAGTAGACGGCTACAGCGCAGTACAATTAGCGTTGGGCGACAAGAAAGAAAAACATTCTACAAAATCAGAGATCAATCACTACGCAAAAGCACAAACTGCTCCTAAGCGTTTTGTAAAAGAATTCCGTGACTATTCACTAGAAGCTGCTTTAGGTGCAACTATCACTTTAGATATGTTCGCTGAAGGAGATACAGTGGAAGTTGTAGGTACCACAAAAGGTAAAGGATTCCAAGGGGTTGTAAAACGCCATGGATTTAGTGGTGTGGGTGAAGCTACACACGGTCAACACGATCGTTCTCGTGCACCAGGTTCTATTGGTGGATCATCTTACCCAGCAAGAGTATTCAAAGGAATGCGTATGGCTGGACGTATGGGTACTGATCGCGTAAAAACTAAAGGTTTAACGGTATTAAAATTATTCCCAGAAAAAAACTACGTACTTGTTAGTGGTTCAGTTCCTGGCAACAACGGTTCAATCGTTTTAATCCAAAAGTAATCACCACTTAATCGACAATCATGCAATTAGAAGTATTAAACATAAAGGGCAAAAAAACAGGCAGACAGGTAAATTTACCTGAAGATATATTTGGTGCAACACCAAACGATCACGTTATCTACTTAGCTGTAAAACAATATTTAGCTGCACGCCGTTCTGGTACGCATAAAGTTAAAACTCGTGCAGAAGTACAAGGGGCAAGCAGAAAATTACACAAACAAAAAGGTACAGGTGGAGCTCGTAAGGGTAATATCCGTAACCCTTTATACAAAGGTGGTGGTACTATTTTTGGACCAAAACCACATAGCTACGATTTTAAATTAAATCGTAAAGTAAAAGACCTTGCAAAAATTTCTGCATTGTCTCACAAAGCGATCGATCAAGCAATTTTAGTAGTAGAAGACATCAACTTAGATGCTCCAAAAACATCCACTATTGCTGGCATCATGACTCAATTGAGTTTAGACAACAAAAAAACTTTAGTGATTTTACCTGATTATAATGACAATCTTCATTTAAGCACTAGAAACATTCCTAACGTAGCAACTACTTTGTTAGCTGATATTAATACTTACGACATCATGAATGCCGATATATTAGTAATCACGGAAAGTGCTGCTAAAATTTTTAACGAAGAAGAAGCTGTAGCATAAGCTTACCGACTTTAAAAAAATTATAATTATGAAATTGACAGAAATATTAATCAAGCCGATCTTAACTGAAAAAGCAAATGCTCAACAAGAAAAATTGAGAAGATATGCTTTCAAAGTAGATCGTCGTGCTAATAAATTAGAAATCAAAACAGCCATCGAACAATTTTATGGTGTCAATGTATTAGAAGTAAATACATTGGTTGTTCCTGGTAAAAATAAATCTCGTTCTACTAAAGCGGGTGTTGTATCTGGAATTAAATCTGGTTACAAGAAAGCTTTGGTAACTGTTGCGGAAGGTGAAACCATTGACCTATACGCAAGCATTTAATAAATTAAATAATAGCCCGCGAAGCTGAAAAATTCGTAAGACGAAAGTCTTTAAAAAGAAAAAGAAACAAAATGGCATTAAGAAAGTACAAACCAATTACAGCAGGTACCCGTTGGAGAATTGGGAACGCCTATGCTGAGATTACCACTAATAAGCCTGAAAAGAGTTTATTAGAGCCACAAAAGAAAACCGCTGGACGTAACTTCCAAGGTCGTCGTGCAATGCGTTATATGGGTGGTGGTCATAGACAACATTATCGTATCATCGATTTCAAAAGAAATAAAACACAAATGGAAGCCACTGTGGTTTCTATCGAGTACGATCCAAACAGAACTGCATTTATCGCTTTAGTACAATATACTGATGGCGAAAAAAGATATATCATTTGCCCACAAGGTTTACAAGTTGGAACGAAAGTTTCTTCTGGTGAAAACGTGGCTCCTGAAATTGGGAATGCTTTACCAATGAAATCAATTCCATTAGGTACTATCATTCACAATGTAGAAATGCAACCAGGTCAAGGTGGAAAATTAGTACGTAGTGCTGGTTCTTCTGCTCAATTAGCGAACAAGGAAGAAGCTTACGCTGTATTGAAAATGCCTTCTGGTGAATTACGTAAAGTTTTAATCAATTGCTACGCGACAGTAGGAGTTGTTTCTAATAGCGATCACAATTTGGAAACTGCTGGTAAAGCAGGTAGAAATCGTTGGAAAGGCGTAAGACCTCGTGTTAGAGGTGTTGCGATGAATCCAGTGGATCATCCGATGGGTGGTGGTGAAGGTAGAGCGTCTGGTGGACATCCAAGAAGCAGAACTGGTAAGTATGCTAAAGGGGAGAAAACTAGAACAAGAGGAAAAGGTAGCGATAAGTTAATTATCCAACGCCGTGATGGTAAAAAATTGACAAAATAATTTAATAAAACAATTAACTCATTACTATGGGTCGTTCGATTAAAAAAGGTCCTTATATAGATCATAACCTTGAAGTAAAAGTAGAGGGTATGAATGAAGGCAAAACTAAGAAAGCAGTAATCAAAACTTGGAGTCGTCGTAGCACGATTTCTCCAGAATTTGTTGGACATACTTTCGCAGTTCATAACGGAAATAAATTTATCCCTGTGTATGTTACCGAATTTATGGTAGGACACAAATTGGGTGAATTCTCTCCAACAAGAAACTTCAGAGGACACGCTGGAACAAAGAAATAAAAGTAGTAATAAATACATTAAGAAATGGAAGCATTAGCTAAACTAAACAATTACCCCACAGGCCCTCGTAAGATGCGTTTGCTTGCAGACGTTATACGCGGCATGGAAGTGGAAAAAGCATTGGCAATTTTGGAGTTCCATCCACAACACAACGCTGTGCCTTTGGCAAAGTTGTTGAAAAGTGCAATTAATAATTGGGAACAAAAAAATAGCGGCGAGAGCGCAGCAGATAGCAACTTAGTTGTAAAAACAGTTTTTGTAGACGGTGGTCGTACGTTAAAGCGTATGCGCCCAGCTCCACAAGGACGTGGCTATCGAGTGCGTAAACGCAGTAATCATGTAACCATGATTGTAGATAAAAAAACAGATTTAAAAAACTAAATATTCTAAACCATTACTATGGGTCAGAAAGCAAATCCAATTGGAAACAGATTAGGCATCATCCGCGGATGGGAAAGCAACTGGTACGGCAGTAAAAAAGACTACGCTACTAAGTTGATCGAAGACCATAAAATCCGTACTTATTTAAATGCGCGTATTAGCAAAGGCGGCATCGCACGTATTGTTATTGAACGTACTTTAGGTAAGCTGATAATTACCATTCACACTTCTAAACCAGGTATCATCATCGGTAAAGGTGGTGGAGAGGTTGATCGTATCAAAGAAGAGTTGAAAAAATTAACAGGTAAAGACGATGTTCAAATTAACATTTTAGAAATTCGTCGTCCAGAGTTAGATGCAACCATCGTTGCAGATACCATTGCGCGTCAAATTGAAAATCGTATTAACTATAAGCGTGCTATTAAAATGGCGATTGCTTCTACTTTAAGAATGGGTGCAGAAGGAATTAAAGTGAAAGTAGGTGGTCGTATTGGCGGAGCAGAGATTGCACGTAGTGAAGAAATTAAACAAGGTAGAGTTCCTTTACATACTTTCAGAATGGACATCGATTATGCCAATGTATACGCTTTAACAGTGTATGGTAAAATCGGTATCAAAGTATGGATTTGTAAAGGGGAGGTTTTAGGAAAAAGAGAATTGAATCCAAATTTCATCGGCGGTAAAGACGGTGGTGAAAGAGCAGATCGTCCAGGCGGAGACCGTCGTGATGACCGTGGTGGATTTGATCGTGGTAACGATCGTCGTCCAGGTGGCGGTGGTGGTGGACCAAGAAAAAGATAATTCCTACGACCAACAAAACTGAGTAAAACAACAATTTAAAAAAGAGATAACAATAAGAATATGTTACAGCCGAAAAGAAGTAAACATAGAAAACAACAGAAAGGACGTATTCGTGAAATAGCGAAACGCGGAGCTTCTATTGCATTTGGTTCTTTTGCCTTAAAATCATTAGATCCAATTTGGTTAACCAACAGACAATTAGAATCTGCTCGTCAAGCAATGACACGTGCCATGAAAAGAGAAGGTAATGTTTGGATTCGTGTTTTCCCAGATAAAATTATTACTCGTAAGCCTGCAGAGGTGAGAATGGGTAAGGGTAAAGGTAACCCAGAATTTTGGGCAGCAGTCGTTGAACCAGGTCGTATCATTTTTGAAATTGATGGTGTTACACCAGAAGTGGCAAAAGAGGCAATGGGTTTAGCAGCACAAAAATTACCAATCAGAACTAAATTCGTTACAAGAAGAGACTTGTAATTTATTTAAGCGTAAACAATAAAAAAGATTTTGCTATGGCAAACAAGAAATATGATTTTAATAAAGGATTGAAAGATATCAGCGTTACGGACATCAAAGCTCGTATCGATGAAGATCAATTAAGACTTAAAAAACTAGAGTTCGCTCATGCTATTTCTCCTTTAGAGAATCCAATGAGCATTCGCGGACTTCGTCAAGACATTGCCCGTTTGAAAACGGAATTAAAGAAAAAAGAGTTAGGCATCTAATTAAACCTCAGATACGCTAACCAAAAATTGATAAACAATGGTAGAAAGAAATTTACGTAAAATTAGAATCGGAGTTGTCACCAGCGACAAGATGGATAAAACCATAACTGTAGCTGTTGAAAGAAAAGTAAAACATCCGATTTATGGAAAGTTCGTGAAAAAAACAACTAAGTTCCATGCGCATGATGAAAAACAAGAGTGCACAATTGGAGACATCGTTAAAATCATGGAGACTCGTCCATTAAGTAAAACAAAACGTTGGAGATTGGTTGAAGTAGTTGAAAAAGCTAAATAAACCAAACCCCAAAAAGTAAACAGTATTCACCCGACCTTGAAAAAGGAAGGACTAAAAAGCTAAAAGCTAAATAAAATGATTCAGCAAGAAAGTAGGCTCAATGTAGCTGATAATAGTGGCGCCAAGGAAGTACTTTGTATCAAAGTGCTTGGGAATAGCGGGCAAGACTATGCAAAAATCGGTGACAAAATTGTTGTTACTGTAAAAGACGCAATTCCTGCAGGTGGTATCAAAAAAGGTACCGTATCTAAAGCAGTTATTGTTCGTACCAAAAACAAATTGCGCAGAAAAGACGGATCTTATATCCGTTTTGATGACAACGCTGTTGTTTTATTAAACACTTCTGACGAGCCAAGAGGTACACGTATTTTTGGGCCAGTGGCTCGTGAATTACGTGATAAAGGATACATGAAAATTGTTTCATTAGCACCAGAGGTGTTATAAATTATAAATAAGTTATGAGTAACAGATTCAAACCCAAATTCAACATCAAGAAAGGCGACACGGTAGTAGTGATTGCTGGTGATGACAAGGACTTGAAAAAGCCTCGCACCGTGTTGGAAGTAATCGTTGATAAAGGTCGTGTAATTGTTGAGGGCGTAGCCATTGCAACTAAACATACAAAGCCTTCAGCGTCTAATACTAAAGGAGGCATCGTTAAAGTAGAAGCAGCTATTAACATTAGTAATGTAATGTTATGGGATGCTAAAACTAGCGCGCCAACAAAAGTAAAGCGTACAAGAGTAGAAGGAAAATTAGTAAGAACATCAAAAAAATCAGGGGAGGTAATTAAATAATGAGTACAGTAAAATACACTCCAAGATTAGCAGACAAGTACACTAAAGAAGTGATACCTGCTTTATCTAAAAAGTTTGGTTACAAGTCTGTAATGCAAACTCCAAAGTTGGAAAAAATATGCATCAACCGTGGTGTAAATGGTGCCGTAAATGACAAGAAATTAGTGGACATCGCATTAGACGAGTTAACTATGATCACAGGTCAGAAAGCAGTTCCAACTATGTCTAAAAAAGACATCTCTAACTTTAAATTACGTAAGGGTATGCCAATTGGTGCTCGCGTAACTTTAAGAGGTGTGAAAATGTATGAGTTCTTAGATCGTTTAGTTTCTGTTGCGTTACCTCGTGTACGTGATTTCAAAGGAATTAGCGATAAAGCATTTGATGGTCGTGGAAACTACACATTAGGTGTTACAGAGCAAATCATTTTTCCTGAAATTGATATCGATAAAGTAAATAAAATTACTGGATTGGACATCACTTTCGTGACTACTGCGCAATCAAACGAAGAAGCATACGAATTATTAAAAGAATTGGGTATGCCGTTTAAGAATAGTAAAAAAGACAATAACTAAAATAACAAGATTAAAATAGAATTATGGCAAAAGAATCTATCAAAGCCAGACAAAAGAAGCGTGAAGCAATGGTGAAAAAATTTGCTGAAAAGCGCGCTGCTTTAAAAGCTGCTGGTGATTATGCAGGTTTAGATAAACTACCTAAAAATGCATCACCTGTTCGTTTAAAAAATCGTTGTCAATTAACGGGTCGTCCTAAAGGGTATATCCGTTACTTCGGAGTATCAAGGATTGTATTCCGCGATATGGCTTTGAATGGTTTAATACCAGGTGTTAAAAAAGCAAGCTGGTAATACTTTTAAAAAAGTAACATTGATTTAAGTTCATTCATTTGAATACTGAAACAAAACAAAATTTAGAACTGATTTAAAATACTAATATGGTAACAGATCCAATAGCAGACTACTTAACAAGAATACGCAATGCCCAAATGGCACAACACCGTATCGTTGAAATTCCTGCGTCCAATTTAAAAAAGCGTATCACTGAAATATTGTATGATCAAGGATATATCTTGAAATACAAATTTGAAGATGATAGTAAACAAGGGGTAATTAAAATTGCCTTGAAATACGATCCATCAACAAAGCAACCAGCGATTCGTTCTTTAGATCGTATCAGTCGTCCGGGTTTGCGTCAATATGCAAAGCCAGCCGAAATTAAAAGAGTAAGCAATGGTTTAGGTATTGCTATCTTAAGTACTTCAAAAGGAGTATTAACAGATAAGCAAGCTAAAGCCAACAATGTGGGTGGTGAAGTATTGTGTGCAATCTCTTAATAAAAGAAAACAAATTCATTGCTTAGTATGCATTTAAGCCTTTAGTCGGGGCTGAAAACAATTAAGCAACCTAACAAAAATAAAACAAACGACTATGTCTAGAATAGGAAAAAAACCAGTTAGCATCCCAAAAGGAGTTACCATTTCGGTAGCAAATTCGGTAGTAACTGTAAAAGGACCCAAAGGAACTTTAACACAAGAAATTGATCGTGATATCGAAATCGAAATTACTGAAACAGAATTAATCGTTAAACGCCCTACCGAGCAAATTCGTCATAGAGCGATGCACGGGTTGTACCGTTCTTTAATTAGTAATTTAGTTAAAGGAGTTACAGATGGTTATAAAAAAGATTTAGAGTTAGTAGGGGTAGGTTTCAAAGCCACCAATGCTGGTAATATATTAGATCTTGCTTTAGGTTATTCTCACAATATCATTTTTGAAGTGCCTAAGGAATTAAAAGTAACTACTACTACAGAGAAAGGACAAAATCCTAAAATCTTTTTAGAGGGTAGCGACAAACAATTAATTGGACAAGTAGCTGCTAAGATTCGTGGTTTACGTAAACCAGAACCATACAAAGGAAAAGGTGTTCGTTATTCTGATGAGGTGGTAAGAAGAAAAGCAGGTAAAGCAGCAGGTAAATAAACATTAAAAATTAAAAAGAGCGGCAGCATCGCTCGACTAAAAAATAAATATTATGAGTAAATTAGCTCAAAGACAAAAGATCAGATATAGAATTCGCAAAAAAGTACAAGGTACTGCAGCGAGACCTCGTTTATCTGTATTCAGAAGTAACGCCGACGTTTATTGTCAATTAATTGATGATGTAAATGGCGTAACATTAGCTGCATCTTCTTCAAGAGAAGCAGATATCGCTGCGCAAAAAGTAGTAAAAATTGAGAAAGCTAAATTAGCTGGACAATCAGTTGCTAAAAAAGCTGCAGCGCTTTCTATCACAACATGTATATTCGACAGAGGTGGTAATTTATACCATGGTAGAATTAAGGCAGTTGCTGAAGGTGCAAGAGAGGGAGGACTTCAATTTTAATTCGATAAAAAATACTAATAGAAAAACATGTCTAAAGTAAATGTAAATAAAGTTAAAGCAGCAGGTGATGTAGAACTAAAAGAAAAAGTAGTTTCTATCAACCGTGTAGTTAAAACAACAAAAGGCGGACGTACTTTTAGCTTTTCAGCTTTAGTAGTAGTAGGGAACGAAAATGGCGTTGTAGGTCAAGGTTTAGGTAAGGCCAAAGAAGTTCAAGAAGCTATTACAAAAGGTATTGAAGATGCTAAGAAAAATTTAGTAAAAGTACCTATCATGCACGGAACCATTCCACATGAGCAATTAGCTAAAGAAGGTGCTGCTAAAGTATTAATAAAGCCAGCTGCACACGGAGCGGGTGTAATTGCGGGTGGTAGCATGCGTGCGGTATTAGAGAGCGCAGGTATAACTGACGTATTAGCAAAAAGTTTAGGATCTGCTAACCCACACAATGTGGTTAAAGCAACTATCAAAGCTTTAGGTTTATTACGTGAGCCAATTCAATTTGCAAAAACAAGAAATATAAAATTATCAAAAGTATTTAACGGATAAGCTATTCTTAGCTTGTTATCAATACGATTATAAATAATTCAATGATGAAAAAAATAAAAATAACTCAAGTAAAAAGTGGAATTGACAGATCAGAGCGTCAAAAACAAACTTTAATTGCATTGGGTTTGAGAAAGGTAAATGCAACCAAAGAAGTAGAGGCAACTCCACAAATATTGGGCATGGTTAACAAAGTATTACACTTGGTAAAAGTGGAAGAAATAGCATAGTCTGTTTCTTTACTATTAATTAATAAGCGAGGGGAGATACCCCGAAAGTAAAAATCAAAAAATGAAATTACACAATTTAAAACCTGCTGAAGGTTCAGTTCACAAAGCAATTAGAATTGGTAGAGGTGAAGCATCTGGTAAAGGTGGTACATCTACTAAAGGTAACAAAGGGGGTCAAAGCCGTGCTGGTTACAAAAGCAAAATGGCGCATGAAGGTGGTCAAATGCCTATCCAACGTAGAGTTCCAAAACGTGGATTTAAGAACATCAATCGCATTGAGTATGTCGTATTTAACTTGGGTCAATTAGACCAATTAATCGAGAAATACGGTTTCAAAGAAATCAATCCAGAAAATTTATACATGAACAGTTTGATCGCACGTACCGACTTGGTAAAAGTGTTGGCCAACGGAGAATTGAAAACTAAGATCAATTTTAGAGTAAATGCTGCAAGCAAGAAAGCCCAAGAGGCCATTACTGCTGCTGGCGGTACTATTGAAATTATCTAACAATTTTTATGTATATTCGAAAAGCAATTAAATTGTTTTTCGTTATTAAAAAGTGCTTTTGGGCAATAATTAAATACTGATGAAAAAATTACTAGATACATTAAAAAATATTTGGGCTATAGGGGACTTAAAAAGTAAAATTTTAGTCACTTTAGGCTTAGTATTAACCTATCGTATTGGTGCACAAATTACCTTGCCAGGGATTAATCCTTTGGCCATTGAAGCTGCTCAAAAAGCAGGTAAGAGCAATGGCTTGCTTGGTATTTTTGATATGTTCGCAGGAGGTGCGTTTTCACAAGCCTCAGTTTTAGCATTAGGTATCATGCCTTATATTTCTGCTTCTATCTTTATGCAATTGATGACTATTTTAGTGCCTCAATTACAAAAAGTTCAAAAAGAAGGAGAAAGTGGAAGAAATAAAATCAATCAATGGACAAGATATTTAACCGTAATCGTTACTGCTTTTCAAGCGGGCGCTTATGTTGCATATTTAAATAGTCCTGGATATGCAGATGCATTGATACCAGCGTTTAAGCCTTATTTCTGGTTGTCTACTGTTATTACTTTAACTGCAGGCACTTTATTTGTAATGTGGTTGGGTGAAAAAATTCAAGACAAAGGATTAGGAAATGGTACTTCTATCATTATCATGGTAGGTATCTTAGGACGTTTGCCTCAATCTATTATTTTAGAATTTAGTTCTAAAAGCCAAAAAGGCGGCGGTGGATTATTAATATTTTTAATTGAAGTAGCTATATTGGTAACGATTATAATGGGTTTAATTGTATTGGTTCAAGGGGTTCGTAAGATACCTGTAACTTATGCAAAACAAATTATTGGTGGTTCTCAAGTGGGTGGCGCGCGTCAATTTTTACCTGTCAAAGTAAACAGTGCTGGAGTAATGCCAATCATATTTGCGCAAGCCATTATGTTCCTGCCTACTTTGGTTTCTTTTACGAATATCGATTCTGCACAAGGAATTGTTAGAATATTTAATGACCATAGTAATGTTTGGTACATGCTTATTTATTCTATCATGGTGATAGGATTTACCTTCTTGTATACCGCTTTGATCTTTAATCCAAAGCAAATTTCTGAAGATTTAAAACGTAACAATGGTTTTGTTCCAGGTGTTAAACCAGGACAACCTACTACTGATTATATTGGATCTGTAATGGACAAGATTACTTTACCAGGTGCGATTTTATTAGCCTTGGTAGGTATATTACCTGGTTTTGCTCAAAAATTAGGCGTCACACAAGGTTTTAGCTCCTTCTTTGGAGGAACTTCTTTATTGATTATGGTAGGGGTAATTTTAGATACTTTGCAACAAATTGAAACTCATTTATTAATGCGTCAATACGATGGATTAATGAATTCGGGTCGTATTCAAGGAAGAACACCCATTACTAATTCGGTGATCTAGTTAAAAGGATACTTAATAAAAATATTTATATTTACAAACCTGTCCAATAACGACAGGTTTGTTTTTTTATAAGATAAATGGAATTATGATTATTACAAAAACAGAAGAACAGGTAAAGTTGATGCAAGAGGCAGCTTTATTGGTTAGCAAAACATTAACGCAGGTAGCTACGCAGCTAAAGCCAGGGATGACGACTTTAGACATAGATCAATTTTGCATGCAATTTGTAAAAGATCATCATGCCACACTTTCGTTTTATAATTATCATGGTTATCCGCATAATATTTGTGCATCGGTCAATGATGTTGTGGTACATGGCTTTCCTAATAAAACACCTTTGAAAGAAGGAGATATTGTTTCTATAGATTTAGGCGTAGTATTAAATGGTTGGCATGGCGACCATGCGTATACTTTTATTTTAGGAGAAGTAGCGCCGGAAATTTTACAATTAGTAAAAGTAACCAAAGAATCTTTGTACAAAGGCATTGAAAAAGCAATCGTTAATAATAGAGTGGGTGATATTAGTTTTGCCATTCAAGAACATACCGAAAAATTACATGGTTACGGCGTAGTAAGAGAACTGGTAGGGCATGGACTCGGAAAAAATTTACACGAAGATCCTCAAGTGCCTAATTATGGCAAAAGAGGAACAGGTTTAAAAATGAAAGAGAATTTAGTATTGGCCATTGAGCCCATGATTAACTTGGGCACACATAAAGTATTTACAGAAGAAGATGGATGGACAGTAAAAACACAGGACGGCAAAGCTTCGGTACATTTTGAGCATGACGTATGTGTAAAAAACAAAGAAGCGTTCATTCTGTCGGATTTTTCAATCATAGAAGCGGCCGAGAAATTGAATACTAATTTGAATACTTCTTATTATTAATAGACGCAGTATCATTATTCACGATTTTTAAAGTTGGAATAAAGTTGGTCATGGAAAAGAAAAAAGTGATTGTAATAGGAGGCGGTGCAGCAGGTTTTTTTTGTGCCATACAAATTGCCGAATTGCATCCGGATTGGGAGATTAGTATTCTTGAAAAATCAAATAAGCTATTATCCAAAGTAAAAGTGAGCGGTGGTGGGCGTTGTAATGTAACACATGCTTGCCCCGAGGTAGAAGTGCTTTTAAAAAAATATCCCAGAGGCGCTCGGTTTTTAAAAAAAGCGTTTTATCAATTTGCCACCAAAAATACCATTCAATGGTTTGCTAAAAATGGCGTGACCTTGCATACTGAGAAGGATGGAAGAATGTTTCCTACTTCCAATAATTCAGAAACCATCATTGATTGCTTTTTACAAAAAGTGCATCAATATCAAATTAAAGTATTGACGGGTCATGAAGTGGTTAATGTTGAAAAGTTACATCAAGAAAAAAACAACTCTTTTGTAGTTACTTTAGCCAATCAAAATAAAATTACAGCCGATACCATTTGTATGGCTACAGGAGGCATGTTAAAATCGGATAAAATTCCTTGGTTAACTTTATTAGGCCATACCATTGTGGAACCTGTTCCTTCCTTATTTACTTTTAATGTGGTGGAGAAAAATATTACTTCCTTAATGGGTGTAGCAGTTGACAATGCTACTATACAATGGAAAGGAAATAAAATAAGCGAACAAGGTCCCTTGCTCATTACTCATTGGGGCATTAGTGGACCAGCTGCTATCAAATTATCTGCTTGGTGCGCGCGTGAATTGGCGAATGAAAATTACGAAGGCGCCATCTTCATCAATTGGACACCAGAATACAATGAGTCTACTCTAAAAATGGAGTGGATTAATTTAAGAATGGATTTGGGTCGACGTGAAATGGGTTCTAAAAATCCATTTAATTTACCACAACGCTTATGGCAATATTTTTTACAAGAAGCAGGTATTGTTTTTACTACTAAATGGGCCGATCTAAAAAGTACGCAGCAGCAATTATTAATACAATCTTTAACCAAGACCAGCTTAGCGGTAAAAGGCAAGACTACTTTTAAAGAAGAATTTGTTACTTGTGGTGGAGTAGAGCTGTCTGAAATTGATGCCAATACCATGGAAAGTAAACTAGTTTCAGGCCTACATTTTGCGGGTGAAATGATGGACGTGGATGGCATAACAGGAGGCTTTAATTTCCAACATGCTTGGACCTCTGGGTGGATAGCGGCACAACATATGAGCCTTACTACTCCATAAGCAGCTAATAGTATTGAAAATCAATATATTATAGGGAAATAAGGAAGCTATTTTTATCCTTTTTTGGGACTCTTTTTGAAGCATTTTTCAGGCTTTTTTCCCTAACTTTGCCGTCCGGTTTAAAAACGCCGGATTTTATATGAAACTATTTTCAAAAAACCTAAACGCAGACGCACAGGAATTCGATGGCGCTACAGCTGTTGAAGCAACTGCGATACCAAAAGCACCTGAACCAATTATTGAAACAGCGCATGACGATTTTGACTGGAGCGTTGACAAACGTAATGTTAGTCATTATGCAGAAGCTGAAAGAGTAAAGTATGATAAAGTGTATGATAGCACTTTCGTACAAATTTCTGACGGAGAAATTATGAATGGATTAGTAGTTGCTTTAACTAAAACAGATGTGGTAGTAAACATTGGTTTTAAAAGTGATGGTCTAGTTTCATTAAATGAATTCCGTGATACCAATGGTGTTAAAACTGGTGATACCGTAGAAGTAATGGTGGTAGAAAAAGAAGACCGCGATGGTAATCTTCATTTAAGCCGCAAGAGTGCACGTATTTATCGCGCTTGGGAAAGAATTATGGAAGTACATAAAACTGGTGAAGTTGTTACTGGTTTAGTTACAAGCAAAACAAAAGGTGGATTAATTGTTGATGTATTTGGTATGGAAACTTTCTTGCCAGGTTCTCAAATTGATGTGAAACCCGTTACAGATTATGATCAATTCGTAGGAAAAACAATGGAGTTTAAAGTAGTTAAGATTAATGAAACTATTAAGAATGCCGTTGTATCACATAAAGCATTAATTGAAAGCGATATCGAAGCACAACGTGCCGAAATCATGAGTAAATTAGAGAAAGGTCAAGTATTAGAAGGTGTTGTTAAAAACATCACTGATTTCGGAGCCTTTATGGACTTAGGTGGATTAGATGGTTTATTATACATCACGGATATCTCTTGGGGTAGAATCTCTCATCCAAGTGAAGTGGTTAAATTAGATCAAAAAATTCAAGTGGTGGTATTAGACTTTGATGATGACAAAAAACGTATCAGCTTAGGTTTAAAACAATTAACTCCACACCCTTGGGATGTATTACCAGAAGTATTATTAGAAGGTAGCGTTGTAAAAGGTAAAGTAGTGAATATCGAAGACTACGGTGCTTTCTTAGAAATTCAACCAGGTGTTGAAGGTCTTGTACACGTTTCTGAAATTACTTGGGCTAACACTCCAATCAATGCAAAAGAATTCTTCAAATTAGGAGATGAGCATGAAGCGAAAGTAGTTACATTAGATAAAGATGCTCGTAAGATGAGCTTGAGTATTAAACAAATGTCTCAGGATCCTTGGAGTTCTATTGATAATAAATTCCCAGAAAATAGCAAACACAAAGGGCTTGTAAAAAATATCACTCCTTATGGCGTGTTTATTGAATTAGAATCAGGCATTGGTGGAATGATTCACATCAGCGATTTAAGTTGGTTGAAGCGTTTCAATCACCCTTCTGAGTATGTTAAAGTAGGAGAATCAATCGATATCAAAATTTTAAATATTGATAAAGAAAATAGAAAATTACAATTAGGTCATAAGCAATTAGAAGAAGATCCTTGGAATGCTTTAGAGCAAACATTTGCTATTGGAACCATTCATGATGGAACCATTGTTCGTAAAGACGACAAAGGAGCTATTGTACAATTGCCACATGGTTTAGAAGGATTCGCGCCTAATCGTCACTTAGCCAAAGAAGACGGTAAACAAGTTCAAGCAGAAGAAACAGCGAAGTTCATGGTGATCGAATTTGATCGCAATGAAAAACGTATTGTAGTTAGCCATGCAAGAATTTGGGAGCAAGCCATTACAGAAGAAAAAGAAGTAGCTAAGAAAGAAGCTAAAGTCGAAACAGAAAAGACTAAAAAAGCAGTTAAAACTATTCAAGCTAAAGTAGAGAAATCTACCTTAGGTGATTTAGGTGCTTTGGCTGAAATTAAGGCTAAAATGGACGAAAATAACGCAGGATAAGCCTGTTCTTATTTAGTTCTAATACATTGAAGCTGGTCTCTTTATGCAAGTAAAGAGACCACTTTTTTAACTAGAACTTACTGATTTTTACTATTTCTTAACGTAGCAGGTTTCATTCGGAACCTTTTTAGTTCTAAATTGCTGAATATTAGTTAATTTTGCATCCCTGTATGAATAGAATATTTGTTGCTTTTTGTGTTGTTTTAGCCTTGAGCTCCTGTACTTCAAAATTTCAAAAGATTTTAAAGAATAAGGATACTGATTTCAAGGTAAAAATGGCAGAAAAATTCTTCGCAGAAAAAAAATACAGCAATGCTCAACAGCTCTTTGAATCGGTAATGCCTTTTATTAAGGGAACTCCTAGATACGAGGAGTTATATTTAAAATTTGCGAATTCTTATTATGATGATAAGGATTATCAAAACGCTGAAAATTTATTTAAAACTTTCGTAGAATATTTCCCTAATAGTCCTAGAACAGAGGATGTGGAATATATGCGTGCCTATACTTATTATAGACGTTCCCCTAAGGCAGAATTAGACCAAACTACTACTAATAAAACCATTCAATTAATGCAGGCATTTATTGATGGTCATCCTACTAGTAGCAAATCTAAGGAGGCTGCCGAAGTGATTAATGCATGCCGTGCAAAGCTGGAGTTAAAAGACTACAAAACGGCATCATTGTATTATGATCTTACCTTGTATCGGGCATCTGCCATTTCGTATGGTTTAATTTCCGATGGCTATCCAGATTCAAAAAAATCAGACGAATATAAATTATTGACCTTGAAGTCGTATTTTAAATTTGCTGAAAATAGTTTTGTAGACAAACAAAAAGAAAGATTTGAAAAAGTAGTTGCAGAATACAATGACTTTATAGACAGATATAGTGATAGCCCATTATTGGGTGAAGCAAAAAAAATTAAAACACAAACCGATAATTATTTAAATAAATTAAAATGAGTAAACTAAGAAGAAACATGGGCGCCAACACCCCTTCTGTTGTTGAAACAAAAAATTTGAAAGCATTGAAAGATAAGACTGGTAATTTGTACGAGTCTATTTCTATCATATCTAGAAGAGCCAATCAAATTAATATTTCTGTTAGAGAAGAATTGCATTCTAAGTTAGAAGAATTTGCTAGCCATACAGATAGTTTGGAAGAAATTCATGAAAATAAAGAGCAAATAGAAATCTCTAAGGCTTATGAGCGTATGCCTAATCCTGCGATTTTAGCTACTGCAGAATTCATTGAGGATAAGATTTATTATCGTAAAAATGAAGAAACCGATTTATTCCGTTAATTTTTAATACGAAATATAAAAACGTCCCGAAATGAACTTTCCATCGGGACGTTTTGTATTTTAGAGAACCAATAACAAAGAAGATGGTGCAAAAATTCGTTTATATATTTTTTATAGGCTTATTCCTTTCTGCTTCTTTGCCTGCACAAGAATTAGCAGCTAGTATTTCCATCCAATCCAGCAAAGTGGACAATCAAGTAGATGCTAAATTGTTTCCACAATTGCAAACTCAATTGAAAGATTTTATCAACCAAAGAAAATGGTCGACGGATGTATTTGCTACTGAAGAGAAAATTGATTGCAATTTTTTTATCACTATCGAATCGGTTGTTTCCCCAGGCGTTTTTGAAGCAAAATTAAGTATTGTGTCTAATAGGCCTATTTATAATGCAGCGTATACAACCTCTTTGTTGAATATGCAAGACGCTAATTTTACTTTTAAATATCAATTGGCGCAACCCATTGAATTTAATGAAAATAGGGTGCAAGGATCAGATCCTTTGCAAGCTAATTTAACGGCTACTTTAGCCTATTATATTTATATTATACTAGGGCTTGATTACGACTCTTTCTCGGCTAAAGGGGGTGTTCCTTATTTTGAAAAAGCACTTAATATTGTAAACAATGCGCCAGAAGGTGCTGGTATTGCTGGATGGAAGTCCTATGATGGGCAAAGGAATCGATATATTTTTATTGATAATTTTACAAAGTCTGGGGCAGATAAAATTCATGATGTAATTTATAGTTATTATAGAAATGGTTTGGACGCGATGTCTGAAAAGCCCGAAATAGCTAAAGGGGCGTTACTTAACGCATTAATGAGTTTGCAAGAAATACATGAAGCTACTTCAAGATCTATGGCAGTGCCCATTTTAATGCAAGGCAAATATGCTGAAATTGTAGGCATTTTTAATTCGGCCGATAAAGCCTTGAAAAAACAATTATTAACCACTTTGTCATCGATTGATATCGCTAATATTAACAAGTATAAAGAAAAGTTAGAATGAGAAATAGCGTCTTTCTATTTTTATTGTTAATGTCAAGCTGTAAGTTGCTCGAGCCTAAAAAAGTGCATCTTGACATAAATAAAATGAAAATAATTGTTTGGCAGTTAATGCAGGCCGATGAGTATTATACAAGGGCCTCCTTAATGGATAGTACTTTGAGATTGAATAAAAAGAATGTTCAAATGTATCAGCAAATTTTTACTATTAACAAAGTAGACCGAATCGACTTTTACAATACCATCGATTATTTAGAACGCCATCCCATTGAGTTCAAACAATTAATGGATTCTGTGAATGAGGTTTCGAAAAGAGAAAAACGTACTCAATTTCAGCACTAAATACTGATTTATTCAGAAAACAATTTTAATTTTACAATTCTAAATAATAAAATAAATATACAATGAGCAATTTAACAGGCAAACCAGCCCCGGCATTTACTCTTTTTGATACTGATAAAAAAGCAACTACTTTGGCCGATTTCAAAGGTCAAAATGTAGTGATATTGTTTTTTCCATTGGCTTTTACTGGAGTATGTACAACTGAATTATGTAGTATCAGAGACAATATAGCTACTTACAATACCGCTAACGCACAAGTATTGGCTATATCTGTAGACTCTTTATTTACATTGGGTAAATTTAAAGAAGAACAAAAATTGAATTTTCCTTTATTGAGCGATTTCAATAAAACAGCCATTACCTCTTATGGTGTTAAGTATGATGTTTTCCCTGCTTTTGAAATGCAAGGCGTAAGTAAGCGTGCAGCTTTTGTAATTGATAAAGACGGCGTAGTTCAATACGAAGAAATTTGCCCTACACCAGGTGACTTACCAAATTTTGAAGCCATTCAAACTACATTGAATAAATTAAACTGAAAAGTTGGTAATTGTTAGGGCTTTATAAAATATAAGCCCTAACAATTCTACCTCTTATGATTTTTAAAAGGTCCCGAATACTCGGGACCTTTTGGTTCGTGCTAATTTTTTTAAAATATAAGCCCTAACTGTTCTAGCGATCACAAACTTCTACTATTAAAAACTTTAAGTAATGTGTATTCTCAAGTCCCCAAATAATAGGGTGGTCGCTGGATTGGGTTTGATAAGTTACTTGTCTTATTCTTTTTTTAGCATCATAAGCCGCCATCTGAATGGTATCTAAAAATAATTCGGGGCTAACTAAATTGGTACAACTGGAAGTAACTAAGAAGCCGCCATTTCTTATCATCTGCATGCCTCTTAAATTAATTTCCTTATAACCAGTTACTGCTTTATCAATACTGTTTCTACTTTTTGTAAATGCAGGAGGATCTAACATCACCACATCGTATTTGCGTCCTTCCTTTCCCCATTTTTTTAAAACATCAAAGGCATTCATGGCTTCGAATTTTACTATATGGTCTAATTTATTTAATGCCGCATTTTTATTGGCTTGTGCCACTGCGCTTTCTGAAATGTCAATGCCTAAAACCGATTTTGCTCCATAATGTGCTGCATGAATTTCAAAAGTGCCTGTGTAAGTAAAAGCACCTAATACATCGGCACCCTTTACTAATTTTTTGATAGCACGGCGATTGTCTTGTTGGTCTAAAAAATACCCAGTCTTTTGTCCATTCTCTATATCAACATAAAATTGCAATTCATTTTCATGAATGATAATTTCTGTAGCAAAAGGATCTGATAAAAATCCTTTTTGTTGCACCATGCCTTCTAATTCTCTAACAGGCACATCGTTTCTTTCATAAATACCTTTGGGTTTAAAAATAGTTTGTATAGCTGTTACAATCGCTTCTTTCCATTTTTCTATACCTAAGGATAAGGTTTGTAGTACAAAATAGTCGTTGAATTTATCAATGATTAATGCAGGTATGCCATCAGCTTCTCCAAATACCAAACGGCAATTTTCTACATAGCCTAATTGTTGTCTATAATCCCAAGCGTCTTTAATTTTTTTATGAAAAAAAGCGGCATCTATTTCTTCTCTTTTTCGTGTCAATAAGCGAATAATAATTTGAGAATTAGGGTTTATATAGCCGCGCCCTGCCAATTGGCCATCAAAAAAGTACACTTCCACTATATCTCCTGGTTCAATTGGCCCCGCAATCCGGTCCACTTCGTTGTTGTAAATCCAGGGGTGGCCTAGGGCAATTCTGGGGTTAATCTTTTTATTTAAATACACCTTTGTCATGGCACAAATATAGCCCCCAAATTAGTGACAACTTGTGCCTATTTTGGGTCGTTTTATGTCAATTTTGCCTTAATTATTGCTTTGGCAATATTTTTGGGAGATATTTGTAACAATAAGAAAAATATGGAAGAGAAAGACATCGACTTGACAGAACAAGCTATACCAGCCCAAAATGAGGCGGAAAATACCCCCGAAACAGCTCCCGAAGAAACTGTTGCCCCCTTAAGTGAACTAGATCAATTAAAGGCAGATTTGGCCGACCAAAAGGATAAATATTTGCGTTTAATGGCCGAGTTTGAAAACTTTAGAAGAAGAACGGCGAAGGAAAGATTAGAGCTGATTCAAACAGCGGGCAAGGATGTAATTATTGCTATGTTAGAAGTAATGGATGATTGCGACAGAGCAGAAAAACAATTAAATAGTGCTGATGACCTTTCGGTACAAAAGGAAGGAATTCAATTGGTGTTTAATAAAGTGCGTTCTACTTTACAAGCAAAAGGGGTTACCGCCATGGAAAGTTTAAATAAAGATTTTAATGTGGAATTACACGAAGCTATTACCGAAATTCCCGTAACAGAGGAATCTAAAAAAGGGAAAGTGGTGGATGAAATAACAAAAGGCTATCTATTAAATGATAAAATTATCCGCTTTGCAAAAGTGGTAGTTGGAAAATAAATTAACACTATGTCAAAGAGAGATTATTACGAAATATTAGGTGTCACAAAATCTGCTTCTACAGAGGAAATAAAAAAAGCGTATCGAAAAGTAGCCATGCAATTTCATCCAGATAGAAATCCGGGTGATAAGGCCGCCGAAGAAAAGTTTAAAGAAGCGGCTTCTGCCTATGAAGTATTAAGTGATGCAGATAAAAAAGCAAAGTATGATCGATTTGGACATGCCGCATTTAGTCCAGGAGCAGGCGGAGGTGGCGGATTTGGTGGAGGCATGGACATGAATGATATTTTTAGTCAATTTGGTGATGTATTTGGGGAAGATGTTTTTGGAAGTTTTTTTGGCGGTGGTGGAGGTGGTCGTTCTAGATCTTCTCGATCTAGAGGGCAGAGAGGAAGCAATTTAAGAATTAAACTTAAAATGAATTTTGAGGAAATTGCCAACGGAGCCAACAAACAAGTAAAGGTAAAAAAACATGTATTGTGTACCACTTGCGGTGGCAATGGTGCGAAAGATAAAAATAGTGTACAAACCTGCGGTACTTGTAATGGGTCTGGTCAAGTGAAAAGAGTTACTAATACTTTTTTAGGACAAATGCAAACCGTAAATACTTGCCCTACATGTAATGGAGAAGGCAATACGGTTACTGCTAAATGTACGCCTTGTAAGGGCGAAGGACGTGTATATGGTGATGAAACCATTTCAATCGATATCCCAGCGGGAGTGCAAGATGGCATGCAATTGAGTATGTCCGGAAAAGGAAATGCGGGTGAAAGAGGCGGCAGCCCTGGAGATTTAATTATTATGATTGAAGAAGAGTCACATGAAAGCTTACACAGAGACGGTTTGAATGTGGCTTATGATTTATACATTACCATTCCAGATGCAGTTTTTGGAACCAGCGTCGAAGTACCTACGATTGATGGCCGTGCTAAAATAAAAATTCCACCAGGAACTCAAAGTGGTAAAATATTTAGATTAAAAGGCAAAGGTTTCCCTGAAGTACAAGGCTATGGCAAAGGAGATCAATTAATAAATGTCAATGTTTGGACGCCTCAACAAGTAAGCCCTGAAGAAAAAGCAGAGCTAGAAAAAATGCAATTGAGTGCTAATTTCCAACCCAAACCAATTAAAGGAGATAAAAGTTTTTACGATAGAGTAAAAGAAGCGTTTAAATAATTATTTCATTAGGTATTTTAGAAAATATACTTAGAGCACTTTGCTTTAGTCTTTTTATTTTAATTTATTAAAATAAAATAAATCATCAGAAATAATTAAAGTAAAGGATTAAATTTTCTTAATCCTTTATTTCAATTGATAAATGTCTTTAGAATTACGACCTAGCCCATCATAATCAAGGCCATAGCCAACAACAAATTTATTGGGGATGTCAAAGCAAGTGTAATCTATATCCACTGGGTATTGACGGGCTTCTTTTTTATTGAGTAGTACTGCAATTTTTACCGAAGCGGGGCTACTAGAAGCCAATTGGGGTAAGTAATGGTGTAAGGTTTTACCGGTATCAATAATATCTTCCATAATAATGATATGTCGGCCAGTGACATTGGCTTCTAAGCCAATAGCTGTAATTACATTGCCCGAGGAAGTCATGCCTTTATAAGAAGCTAATTTTATAAAACAAACTTCAGCTTCGATGGTAATTTGTTTGAAAAGGTCGGCTGTAAACAAAAAGGAACCATTTAAAATAGATAAAAAAATAGGCCTTTTACCTGCGTAATCTTTATTTAACTGAACCGCAAGTAGTTTAATTTTTTCTTGAATTTCTGCCTCGCTTAAATAGGGTACAAATTCTTTGTCTAATACTTTAATAGAATGCATATAATTATTTTAAGGACAGAAAATCTAAGGCTTCTTTTTATTAAAGGGATTTAATTTTTTTATGATGTCAAGCTTGCTTTTTGAGGCAGCTTTGTTTTTTGCATCGGGTACAGTATCTTTTGAAGGGGGTGTTGCTTTAGTAACTGGGGTTAAATTAGTATTGGCACTTGGCTTAGTAGTCTTATTCGATAAGGGTTTAATGGCTTCTAAAAAAGCATTACTTTTCTTTGGCGCATCGTAAGGGGTAAATAAAAATAAAAATTCACCTTCTTTTAAATTGTCGTCTGCGGCTTTTGGATTGTATTGTTTTAAATAGGTAAGCTGAATGCCTTCTGATTGGCTAACGCCATATAGGGTTTCATTCTTTTTTATAGTATGTACTTTTTTAGGCGTTTCTTTTTTCTTGGGTGCTAAAAATACCAATTGGTCAGTAGTTACTAAATCATTTTCTTGTATTTCATTGTACTCAAATAATCGATACAATGGAACCATTTGACTATTGGCAATTGCAAGGTAGGAGCTGCCTGCCCTGGCCCAGACCACAGGAATATCGTTGATTCTAAATTTTACATTGGGGTAATTGATAGTGGTTTTGCTAACTACTTTGTTTAAAGAATCAGTTGTAGCAATTGTGTCTTTTTTAACTTCGGGTTTTACTAATTCAAGACTTTGAATGGCAGTAGGAATGCTGTTATTGGTAGCTGCAGTAACACTTAAACCTTTTACATTGGAAAGTGAAATAGTATCCTTGTTAACGATTACACTGTCAATTTTTACTTTAGTCAAAGTATCTTTTTTAGATTCTACTAATGGTTTATTCCAATTAATATCTAATAAATTGACAGCAGGTGTTGGGGGAATCGTATCTTTTATTAACGAAAGGCTAGTGTCTACTCCAATAGCCACTTTATTATTCGCTTCAATTGAATCTTCTTTAGCTAGCTCTGGAAAGTTATATTGAGAAAGTTCAAAATCGTTAATGACTTTTAATAATTTTCTTGGATAATCAGAAGCGGTAGCGTAGCCTGCTTTTTTAAGGCCATAGGCCCAAGCTGAATCGTCCACTGGGTCTAATTCAAAAAGTGCAGCGTAATTAGGTCTAGATTTTAAAAAATCTGAATGATCTATAAATGAACGCGCAGCCGTTGGGTATACTCTAAAACATTCTTGTTTAGTGTCGTCGTCTTGATAAGTGGTTTCGCCTTGCCAATCAGACTTACATTTAATGCCAAAATGATTTTTAAAGTTGTAGGCTAAATTGCTTTGTCCGCTATTGGATTCAATAATTCCTTGGGCTAAAGTAATGGAAGCAGGAATACCTGTTCTTTTCATTTCTTTAATAGCGATGTCTTTGTATTGGTCTATATAAATTAAGGTGGCTGTCTTTTGAGCCAATAAGCCAGAAGGGATTAAAAAGATAAGCAATAAGGCAACAATGCTTTGTTTCATTTTATTGTTTTTTTCTAATCAAAGTTAAGCCATCTCTCATGGTTATCATCACCTGCTCGGTTTTTTGATCTAATAGGACATAATCATTAAAAGCTTGTATCGCTTTAGCACTTTTACCTTGAACGGAGGTTTCGAGTACTTCGCCATGGAAAAGTACATTGTCTACCATGATAATACCATTTTCATTGAGCTGCGGAAGTATTAAATCATAATATTCTATATAGCTGGTTTTATCTGCGTCTATAAATACGAGATCCCATTTTTTATTCAAGGAAGGAATAATTTGTTTGGCATCCCCAATATGCATTTTTATTTGACTGTTTTTAGGGCTATTCAAAAAAGCAGACATCGCTTTTTTGGCGTCCTCTTCTCTTAATTCTATCGTATGCAGTTCGCCATTATTGGCTAATCCTTCGGCCAAACATAAAGCGCTAAATCCAGTAAAACTGCCAATTTCTAAAACGGCATGGGGTTGTATTAGTTTGCTGATAAAACTTAAAAAACCACCTTGTGTCCAACTGCTTTGTAAATGAGCATGAGCATGGTTTGTTAAAGTGTCTTCATAGAGACTCTTTAAATAGCTTGGAGTGCCATTGCTATACTTTTGAGCATACTCATTTGCCAAAGGGTGTATAAAATCCATACAACAAATGTCTAGCTTTTTTCTGTATTTGGCGATGAAATTAACCAAAGCCCTAAAAATGTAAATAGGCCATTGATAATTAAAAGCTCCTGGCCAATTCTAAAATTTCCAAATAGGAAGGGTTGCATATAATCCAATGCCAAACATAATAAAGGGGCCAAAAAGCAGGGGAGGAAAGCCCATTGATCAAGTAGTTTTCTTTTGGTTAAAATGCCAAAGGCAAACAGCCCTAAGAGTGGCCCGTAAGTATAAGAAGCTATTTTTAAAAGTAAATCAATAATACTTTTATTATCAATCCATTTAAAAATAAGTACCATTATAAAAAATAAAAAGGCAAAACATAAATGTACTCTTTGTCTAATTTTTTTCTTTTTAGCTTCCTCCCATTGGGTGTTCCTTTGCATGCCTAATAAATCAATACAAAAACTAGAAGTTAATGCAGTGATGGCTCCATCGGCGCTTGGGAAAAGTGCTGATATTAATGCGAGGATAAAGATGATGGAAATATAAGATGGCATATGAAACAAAGCCAGTGTTGGAAATAAATCATCGCCTACAGCTTGAATATTATTTTGTGCTGCGTATAAATGAATCAATCCCCCAAGATATAAAAACAAGCTGATGACCAATAACATCGTAAAGCCAATGGTAACCATATTTTTTTGTGCATCTTTTAGTGTTTTCACCGAAATGTTTTTTTGCATCATTTCTTGATCCAGCCCTGTCATGGTTAAGGTTACAAAAGCACCGCCAATAATTTGTTTTAGAAAAAAGGTTTTACTATTAACGTCGGTATTAAACACGGTCGACAATCCTTTTACATGCATGGCATTCAAGCCTTCTGAAAAAGATAAATGTAAATTATTTAAAATGTAAATGCTGCAGATAATTAAACCAGCCAACATGCCCGAAGTTTGAAGCGTATCTGTCCAAACAATGGTTTTAACACCACCTTCATAGGTGTACAATAAAATCATGATAAGAATTACCAAAGTGGTGGCCCAAAAGGGGACACCCATATTGTCTAAAATAAATACTTGTAAAATTTTCACCACTAAATAAAGTCTTGCGGTTGCACCTAAAGTTCTGGATAGGACAAAAAAGGAAGCACCTGTTTTATAAGCATTAAAGCCAAGACGTTGTTCTAAATAATGATAAATTGAAGTTAGATTAAGCTTGTAGTAAATAGGAAGTAAAACATAAGCAATGGCGAAATAGCCAATAACATAGCCAAGGGTAATTTGTAAATAATGAAAAGCATCCCTTCCAACAGCTCCAGGAACGCTTACAAAAGTTACCCCACTTAAAGAAGTGCCAATCATGCCAAAGGCTACCAACATCCAATGGCTATTTTTATTGCCAATAAAAAAGGACATATTGTTGCTGTTTTTACCAGTAATTTTTGCCACCCCTAAAAGAATGACGAAATAAATTAGCACAAACAAAAACAATAAAGGCGCACTCATATTTTTTACATTATTGAATGGGCAAAGTAGTAAGAATCTTTGAAATAATTGGCTAATTTGCAGCTATATTCAAGTATTAAAACCTTTTTTATGAAAATCAAGTCCTTGACTGTTTTTTGCGGATCAAAATCGGGCAAAAATCCCGCCTATGTTTTAGAAGCAGCAAGTTTAGGTAAATGGATGGCGCTCAATGAGATTGAATTGGTATATGGGGGTGGCAATAAGGGATTGATGGGAGCCATAGCCAATGCTTGTTTAGACCATGGTGGTAAGGTATTGGGCATTATTCCTAAATTTTTATTAGAATGGGAGGCGCAACACAATGGTTTAACTGAATTGATTCTTACAGAAAATATGCATGACCGAAAAAAATTATTGTATGAAAAGGCGGATGCGGCCATGGTCTTGCCAGGGGGTATGGGCACTTTAGATGAATTATTTGAAATGCTCACTTGGAACAATTTAAAAATTCATAGCAAAAAAATATACATTTTAAATGTGGATGGATATTACAATACACTTTTACATTTTTTAGAACATATAGATAGTGAGGGATTTTTGTATGATCAATGGAAAGATCGATTCATTATATGTAATTCAACAGCCGAGTTTATTCAACTTTTTTCTTAGTCCTAAAAATAGGAAATCCAACACCTGCCCTAATAATAGGTTGCGCGGTGAGTTGCCCCATTCGATAGGGGGATTGCATTGAGTTCACTAAATCAAACATTACCGAAAAGTAGGAAAAGCCATTTTCATTTCTTTTTCCATAACCAATTCCTGCTAAAACACTTGGGGCGCTAACATTAGAATTACCGGAGTTGCCATTGGTATAACTTTTTGCATTGGTAAAAGTCCAATTGTATTCTGGTTGTACTTGGATAAAAAATTGTTCTATGGGCCAAACTCTAATAAAACCGCCTAGTCCAAATTGAGTATTGCTGGATCTAGCATTAATGCTACCCGTCTCGTCCATGGACTTATAAGAGGCATAATACAAATTCATAGCTGCTCCCAAGTCAATGTATTGATTTACCGTTTTTACTAATTCTGGATTTAAGCCCAGCTGAAATGAGCCAGAACCACCACCTAATACAATACCGCCTCCAAAAAATAAGGGGCTAGGCGCATCAATACGATTGGTTTGAATGGTGTTTTGCGCTATTGTAGAAAAACTAAAAAATAAAAACAAGGTGCTTATTAAATATTTTAAAGACATAAAGTGAAATAAAGTTTTACAGTGTTGTTATTATAGGTCGAAAATCTTTCCAGGATTTAAAATATTATTTGGGTCAAATAGTTTTTTAATGCCTTTCATTAATTCCAAGGATATTTTGTCAAACATAATTGGCATAAAATTTTTTTGAATTAATCCAATGCCATGTTCGCCACTAATGGTGCCGCCTAATTCTTTTACCAATTCAAATATTTCAATTAGGATATTCTGAATTTCTTTGTTCTCGTAACTTGTTTTGTAAATAGGATGGTTAATTCTTATATGCAAATTTCCATCTCCAGCATGACCTACAATTACCACTTTGAATCCATTTTTATCGGCCATAGCTTTTACGCCATTGATTAAACGCGGTAATTCGGCTCTTGGAACAACGGTATCTTCTTCAATGGTATAACCAGCAGCCACTGCAGCTTCATTGGCTCTTCTGCGTACTTTCCAAAGTTCATTTTTTTGTTGTGCATCATCGGCAAAATACAATTCACCTACCTCGTAATTAGACAATACTTCTGCAATGGCTTCCATATCTTTCATTAAAACGTCTAAGTTATTGCCATCCACTTCGATTATTAAATGGGCTGCTAAGTTTTCGGTAATAGGAATGGCGGTGCTCTCGCACATCTTAGAAGAAAGGATAATTGAATCTATTTCCATTAATTCCATAGCACTGGGGGTAATGCCTGCTCTAAAAATTGCACTCACCGCTTCGCTGGCTTTTTCTAAACTATTAAAAGGCGCCAACATCAATAAGTCAAACTTTGGATGGGGAATAAGTCTTAAAACAATTTTAGTAACAATGCCTAAAGTGCCTTCACTTCCTACGATCAATTGAGTAATATTATAGCCAGTTGCATTTTTTAAAACATTAGAACCCGTCCATATAATTTCTCCAGTAGGTAAAACTACTTCTAAGTTTAAAACATAATCTTTTACCACGCCATACTTAACGGCTTTGGGGCCACCAGAGTTTTCTGAAATATTGCCACCAATAAAACAACTTCCTTTGCTAGCAGGATCGGGTGGATAAAACAACCCTTTTTCTTTTACCGCATCTTGCAACACTTCTGTAATAACGCCTGGCTCGGTGGTCACTTGTAAATTTCTTTCGTCTATTTCTATAATAGTATTAAATCGCTCCATGGATATTACCAATCCGCCTAAATGAGGAAGGGCGCCACCGGTTAAACCTGTTCCTGCCCCTCGAGGGGTAACGGGAATTAAATGTTGGTTGCAAATTTTTAGTAGCTGTGCAATTTCTTCGGCCTTTCTAGGCTTCACCACTACCTGCGGTGCATAGTGTAGTTTTTCGGTCTCGTCGCTACCATATTTCACAAAACTTTCCTCATCAGTATAAAAGTAATCAGCCCCTACAATAGCTTTAATTTCTTCTAATAGGGAAGCTGTGATGTTGTTCATACCCGTAAAATAATTTTAAAACTATTTGTTAAAAAAGGCCATACAGCATGCCATCCACCTTGCTGATAATTTCGCCTAAATCTTCTTCAGATTCTCCGAATTTATTTTTATCACAATCGATAATTAATAAGGGGCCTTCTTTGTAACCCTCAATCCATTTATTATAGTATTCATTTAGTTTTTTTAAATAATCTAAACGAATATTTTCTTCATATTCTCTTCCTCTTTTCTGAATTTGAGAAACCAAGGTAGGTACAGAGGCTTTCAAATAAATTAATAAGTCGGGAGGTTGAATCATTGTTTTAATGGTGCTGAAAAAACCAAAATAGTTATCAAAATCTCTTTTACTCATCAATCCCATTTCGTGCAAGTTGGGTGCGAAAATATGAGCATCCTCGTAAATGGTTCTGTCTTGAATAATGGTTTCAGTACCTCTTTGTATTTCTAAAATTTGGTTCAATCGGCCATGTAAAAAATAAACTTGTAAATTAAAACTCCAACGCGTCATGTCGTCATAAAAGTCCATTAAATAAGGATTGTGATCGACATCCTCAAATTGAGGAATCCAACGATAATGCTTACTCAGCATTTCGGTCAATGTAGTTTTGCCCGCTCCAATGTTTCCTGCAATTGCAACGTGTTTAGGTTTTTTAGCTTTTGCCATGGTCGTGAAAATACAAAATAGTTTAGTACTATTTATCTTTGTTAATAATTAATTACCCTTCTTTAATAGTCCATTCCAACTGCTTTCCTTACAATAGATAAAGTGCTGGAAGCACTCGCCCTTGCTTTGTCGGCTCCTTGGCGAATGATCTTTATAAGTAGTTCTTTGTTGTTTTGTAAATCAAGCGCTTGATTACGAATAGGTTGAATAAAATTAACCATATCCTCGGCCAATTGCTTTTTCATATCTCCGTATCTAATGATGCAGTTACCATCGCTACTGTTGTTAAAGTCGTCTTCATACTTTTTAAGGGTATCTGCACCGCTTACCAATTTCATTAAGGTAAATAAGTTTTCGATATAGTCGGGCTTAACTGAATTAGGAGCTATAGGTCCTTGATCGGTTTTTGCTTTTTTAATTTTATTTCGAATGGCATCATCTTCGTCGGCTAAAAACAAAGTGGTATTTTGATTCTCGCTTTTACTCATCTTACCATTGCCATCTAATCCTAATATTTTTACTAGTTCACTATTGTAATTAAAGGCATAAGGCAGCGGAAAAGTTTCGCCGTATCTATAATTAAACCTTTCTGCAAAGTTGCGCGCCATTTCTAAATTTTGCTCTTGATCTTTGCCCACAGGCACTTTAACCGCACGGTGGATTAAGATATCAGCTGCTTGTAAAACAGGATAAGTAAGTAAACCTGCATTTACATTTTCGGGTTGCAGGCGCACTTTGTCTTTGAATGAAGTAGTTTTTTCAAGTTCTCCTTTATAGGCCAACATATTTAAATACAAATACAGTTCTGCAATTTCAGGAACATCGCTTTGTACATATAAGGATACTTTCTCTGGGTCTAAGCCGCAGGCAATATTTTCTGCTACCACTCTTAGTACACTTTCTTGTAAAGTTTTGGTATCAGGATGGGTGGTTAAACTATGCCAATTGGCCACAAAAAAATAACAATTGTATTCATCTTGCATCCGCACATAATTGCGCATCGCACCAAAATAATTGCCTAGGTGCAAGAAGCCTGTAGGCCTAATTCCGCTTAATACAATTTCCTTTTCCATAGAACTGCGAAGATAATGAATCAGGAACCCATTTTTTAGCATCTTTTTGGGATATTTGTGTAGAATTTAAAAAAAACAGATTGTCAACCGCTTCTTTATTATCTAGCCCTATTGAATACCTGAAGGGCGTGGGCCCTTTAAGGGCTGATATGCTTAAAAAAGAGCTTAGTTTATTCACTTTTGGCGACCTTTTGCATCATTTTCCGCATCGGCATATAGATAAAACCAAGGTAATGACCATCGCTTCCATTACTCCTGACCAAGATTTTATACAAATCAAAGGGGTCTTACAAGGCATTGATATTATTGGAGTAAAACGCGCTAAGCGAATGGTGACTCAATTAAAAGATGAAACCGGTAGCATTGAGTTGGCTTGGTTTCAGGGAATAAGCTGGGTACAAAAAAATATTGTGGAAGGTCAGGCTTATTTGGTATTTGGGAGGGTTAGTTTTTTTAATGGTAAAGCGCAATTAGTGCATCCAGAAATTGAACCTTATGTAGCGAGTACTATGGCGCAAAAATCTTTACTTGAACCGGTGTATTCTTCTACCGAAAAATTAAAAGCGCGCGGTCTCAATGCAAAACAAATTGGCAAATTAACACAAACCTTATTTCAACAAATCAGTCAAAAAGATTTACCCGAAAATTTACCGGCAAATTTATTGGAAAATAGAATGGGCAGATGGGAGGCATATAGGCAAATACATTTTCCTAACTCACAAGCACATTATAAAAAAGCAGTAGATCGATTAATCTTTGAAGAATTATTTGTGGCGCAAGTAAGACTCAACTTAATAAAAATTGATCGACATAAAAATAGCAAGGGTCATTTGTTTGAAAAAGTGGGGGACTATTTTAATACTTTTTACAATAAACATTTGCCATTTGAATTAACCGGGGCGCAAAAAAGGGTGATCAAAGAAATTCGAATGGATACGGCCAAAGGCTATCAGATGAATCGATTGTTGCAAGGCGATGTAGGTAGTGGAAAAACCATGATTGCCTTAATGGCTATGCTCATTGCCGCCGATAATGGCTATCAAAGTTGTTTGATGGCACCTACTGAAATTTTAGCAGGGCAGCATTATGAAAGTTTAACAGAGTTGCTAAAAGAAATGCCTATTGAAATTGCATTATTAACAGGTAGTACCAAAATAGGCGAGCGAAGAAGAATTTTAAAAGGATTGTTAGAGGATACCATACATTTTGTAGTAGGTACCCACGCTATTATTGAAGACATTGTTCAATTTAAAAATTTAGGACTAGCGGTGATAGATGAACAACATCGTTTTGGTGTTGCGCAACGTGCTAGGCTTTGGAAAAAAGCAACCATCCCTCCACATGTGTTGGTGATGACTGCAACACCTATTCCTAGAACTTTGGCCATGACTGCTTTTGGCGATTTGGATTATAGTGTGATGGATGAATTGCCTCCAGGCAGACAACCCATTAAAACAGTACACCGGTATGAAACCTCCAGAGCCAGCGTGATGGATTTTGTAAAAACAGAAATCACCAAAGGGCGACAAGCTTATTATGTGTATCCGTTAATTGAAGAAAGTGAAAAATTAAGTTATGAAGATTTAATGCAAGGCTATGAGCAAGTAAAAAGTTATTTCGCAGAACCTACTTATAAAATAAGTATGGTGCATGGAAGGCAAAATAGCAAAGAGAAAGAAACCAATATGCAACGTTTTAAAACGGGCGACACGCAAATATTAGTGGGCACCACAGTGATTGAAGTAGGTGTTAATGTGCCCAATGCAAGTGTGATGGTGATAGAAAGTTCAGAGAAATTTGGTTTATCTCAATTGCATCAATTAAGAGGACGTGTAGGAAGAGGAAGTGAACAGAGTTATTGCATATTGTTAAGCAGTGTAAAAACAGGAAGGGAAGCCAAGGAAAGATTAAAAATTATGTGTAATACCAATGATGGGTTTGTCATTGCAGAAAAAGATTTAGAAATAAGAGGTCCAGGAGATATTGATGGCACCAGGCAAAGTGGGGCACTTAATTTTAAATTGGCCAATATTATCAACGATAAAGCAACCTTAGAAGTAGCCAAAGAAGCCGCCTTTTTACTATGCGAAAAGGATCCAAATATAGAAGCGCCCGAAAATGCACCTTTAAGAGCCTATTTAATAGCCCAAAAAGCAAAAATTGGGTGGGGTAAGATCGCTTAAAGGACGCCTTTTTTAATTAACTTGCCCTTAGTTAAACAACAATATTTTACGTATGAAATATAAATCACTTGATCCGCAAATTTTTATACAAAACAGAAAGCGTTTTGTAGCTAAAATGCAAAAAAATAGCATTGCTATTATTGTAAGTAACGATGAATACCCATTCAATGGAGATGCATTACACGGCTTCAAACAAAATACAGAATTGTTTTGGCTAACGGGGGTAGAGCAGGAAGGAAGTATGATTATTTTATTCCCTGATAATCCAGATCCTAAATATAGAGAAGTATTGGTATTGGTAAGACCTCAGGAATTAAAAGAAATTTGGGATGGGAAAAGATTAAGAGCCAATGAAGCTACTGCCATTTCGGGAATGAAAACAATTGTTTGGTTGGATGTTGTAGATGCGCCTTTGCAACAATGGATTCATTTAGCAGATGCTATTTATTTGGACTCCAATGAAAATGATCGAAAAAATAATTTAATAAGAACTTATGAGTACCGTTTTATAGAGGAGATGCAATCGAGGTATCCATTGCATACTTATTTACGTGCAGCGAAATTGATGAAAGAGTTGCGTTCCATTAAAACCAAAGAAGAAGTGGCTGTGATACAAAAGGCCATTGATATTACTGAAGTTGCTTTTAGAAGGTTATTGCAATTTATACAACCAGGGGTGCATGAATATGAGATAGAAGCAGAAATTTATCACTCTTTTTTATCTCAAAGAGCTACTGGAGTAGCTTACCATAGCATTATTGCAAGTGGAGACAATGCAAGAACCTTGCATTATAATAGTAACAATAATGTTTGTAAGGAGGGGGAATTGGTATTGATGGATTTTGGTGCAGAGTATGGTGGTTATTGCGCCGACTTAACTAGAACAGTTCCTGTGAATGGAAAATTTACCAAAAGACAAAAAGAAGTGTATAATTCATGTTTGCATTTGCATGATTATGCAAAGTCTATTTTAAAGCCGGGCATTACTGTTGTCAATTATACCGACAAAGTTGGCGAGGAAGCCACTAAGCAGTTTTTAAAAATTGGTTTGCTCTCTAAGTCTGATGTTAAAAATGAAGATGCAGAAAATAGAGCCTATAGAAGATATTTATACCATGGTATTTCACATCATTTAGGATTGGATGTACATGATTTAGGTACCAGAACGGCGCCAATCACTGCAGGCATGGTTTTTACCATTGAACCGGGTATTTATATCAAGGAAGAAAAAATGGGCGTACGTATCGAAAATAATTTTTGGATTACTAGAACAGGGAATCAGGATTTAATGAAAACCATGCCTATTAAAGCAGATGAAATAGAAGCGTTAATGAAATCACATAAAAAGTAGTAGTCAATAAAACGAGCATGAAAAAACACATTCCTAATTTATTTACTTTAATGAACCTGTTTTTTGGTTGTTGTGCTATTGTGTCAACTTTTCAATCGGGTACCATGGCTACGATGGATGATTCGGGGGCGATGCTTATTGAAATTCCAGAACAAATTTATTACGCCAGTTTATTTATAGCCTTAGCTGGGGTGGTTGACTTTTTTGATGGGTTTGTAGCGAGATGGTTAAAAGTAAATTCTGAATTAGGTAAACAATTGGATTCTTTGGCCGATGTAGTAAGTTTTGGGGTGGCGCCTTCTTTTATTGTATTTCAATTTTTAAGATTATCCTTGGCAACCGATGCCAATGCACTAAATCATAGTTCTTTATTAATGGCGCCTGCATTTATTATAGCCATGGCAGGGGCGTATCGATTGGCGAAGTTTAATATTGACACAGAGCAAGCAAATTATTTCAAAGGGGTACCCATTCCAATGATTGGAATTTTAACGGCTGCTTTCCCACTTATTTATTGGCAATCCCAACTTTCTATAACCTCTAAGTTAATGCTGAGCCCAGTTTTTTGGTACGTCTATATAGTGGTGGTGGCTTATTTAATGGTAATGAATAGGCCTATGTTGGCATTAAAAAGTTTGGGAAAAAATAAAAAATTAATGGTTCCCTTAATCATTCTGGTGGCAGACATTATGTTGTCGGCCCTATTTTTTAAATGGTTGGCCATTCCATTTGGCTTTATTGGCTATTGCTTAGTATCTTTGTTTTATAAAAATACCATCACACAATTAAAATAGTATGACATTTCAAGTACAAATTAAGGTAATGCCCTTAAATGATTTATTAGATCCACAAGGAAAAGCAGTTTTAGGCGGTTTGCACAATTTGGGTTTAACAGGGGTACAAGACGTTCGTGTAGGTAAACATATTACCTTAAAAATTGAAGCAGCTAATGAAGCGGCAGCTAAAGAAGTTGCTGAGACTGCTTGTAAGAAATTATTGGCTAATGCAGTGATGGAATTTTTTGAAATTGAGTTTGTACAATAGGTATTTAATTTTTTAAGTTATAATTATTTCCATGCTATATATAGTTCCTACGCCCATTGGAAATTTAAAAGATTTTACCTTTAGGTCCATTGAAGTATTACAGTCGGTGGACTTTATTTTGTGCGAGGATACACGCACTTCCTCTAAATTACTTCAGCATTATCATATCAATAAGCCATTAACGCCTTATCATCAACACAATGAGCATAAGGTGGTTGATCATTTGGTGCAACAATTACAAGCAGGCAAAAATGTTGCTTTAATAACTGATGCAGGAACACCTGGCATCTCCGACCCAGCATTTTTATTGGTGCGGGCTTGTAAAGCAGCAGGGGTAGCCGTAAGTAGTTTGCCTGGAGCCACCGCTTTTGTACCAGCCTTGGTGAATAGTGGTTTGCCAGCTACTCGTTTTATTTTTGAAGGGTTTATTCCTTTAAAAAAAGGCAGAAAAACTTTAATGGAATCTTTGGCGGGTGAAGAGCGTACCATGATTTTTTATGAAAGCCCGATGCGCTTAGTTAAAACATTGGAATTATTTGCATTGCATTTTGGTGCAGATAGACAAGCATCAGTAAGTAGAGAACTTACTAAAATTTACGAAGAAAACATTACAGATTCTTTAGCCAATTTAATTACCCATTTTTCTTCGAAGCAAGTAAAAGGGGAGATTGTGATTGTGGTGGATGGGAAGCAAAAGTAAAAATTGAATATGTTTGAAATTTTTTATTTAGGTAGTATATTCACAGCATTTGCAACAATTTATTTGTTGTTATTTAAGGAGAATGCCATTCGATCTTATGCCGATTATTTACTCTCTTTTTATTTTATTTCTATTATTTGGACAGCGGTACTTTATTTATTATTATATAATGGACAAATTGTAAATTATCCATATTTATATAAAACGGCTGCTCCAATCAATTTTATTATTACACCCCTAGGTTACTTATACGTTAGGTCGATTTTGTATAATGAAAAAAGGTTTACTATTAAAGATATTTGGCATATTATCCCACTTTTTTTAATGGTGATTAATTATGCTCCATTTTATTTTATATCATTTGCGGAAAAAAGAAAGTTAGTATTAGAGGTTACTAATAATTTGGAATTAGCCTATCAGTATCAAACTGGACTTATTCCTGAAAGTATAATTTATTTTTTTAGAATATTTCAAACAGGTATTTATTTGTTTTTTCAGTGGCAGTTAGTTTATAATTTTAAGAAAAATTATAAAGTGGCTGAAATACAAAAACAAGTATCTGATGTATTAAAATGGGTAAGAATTTTTAATTGGGCTAATACAGCATCCTATTTTGCACTAGTTGCTATTGCAATTTTGGTACTTATTTATAAATCACTTTTTACGTATTTTAGTTTTATTAATTATTTACCTAGCTTTTTATATTCTTCAAGCTTTTTTGTTTTAAGTACTTATATTTTAACTCATCAAAATATTTTGGCAGGATTTCCATTCGTTCAATACAAAGAAAGTGCCCCAAGTATTTTAGACAATGAGGTTAACAAAATTCCTTTTTTTAAGGAGGATTATTCCACTCAAATAGAGCAAATTGATTCTTATTTTAAAAGTTCAAAACCTTATTTAAATAACAATCTAACAATTGGGCATGTTTCAGTGGCACTAAATATCCCAATAAGAGAGTTATCGTATATCATAAACAACTATTATAATCAAAGATTCAGTGACCTTATTAATTCCTACCGTTTAAAATATATTATAGAAAAATTTAATGAATCATATCTCGAAAATTTCACTATAGAATCCATGGCAATGGAAGCGGGATTTAATTCAAAAAGTGCGTTTTATAAGTCCTTCCACAAATTTTACAAGACGACTCCTTCAGAGTATTTTTCAAATTCAAATATGAATTAATGCATATTTAATCCTTCATTTTACATTTTTTGGTCTCCTTTTACGTAAAAGTGAACTTGGTTTTAAATCAATCAATTTTTACAGACTACTAATTACCTATTTTCATGGTATTCAGCCACTTGACAAATACTAAGCAATTATAATTTAATGAATTTAGACAGTAAGTTTTTATTTAATATTTTTATAATATGTATTCTTTCAATAAAGTCTTATGGCCAGGTTGTTTCCAATGCTATTATTAACAATGGGGGTGGATCGTCCATGGTTAGTGCCTTTAATTTAGAATGGAGTATTGGTGAGTCGGTTTCTATCGCCAATTTTACTGCACCTGGGTTTACCTTAAATACAGGCATTTTACAACCTATGACTACAATTGTCACTTCCATTAATGAATATGGTTCCGCTGTTTTTGGAACTCAAATTACCATTGGACCCAACCCAACTAGCCATTTATTGAATATAAAGGCCAGGTTTGCCGAAGCGGGTAAATTATCACTACAATTGTTAGATGCTAAAACAACCATTGTATACTCACATGAGGCAGGTACCATTTTTAGTAATTATGAAAAAAATATATTATTGGAAGATTACCCATCAGGGGTGTTTTATTTGAAAATATATTTTAAGCCAAATGTGGGTAATTTGAAAACCGGAATTTACAAAATTGTTAAACTTTAATTTTTATTACCAAATAAAATTTCTAAATTATTTAATATTAAGAGTTATTAAAAAATAAATAAATGCAAAAGCAAAATATATATAATAAATCATTGTTCTCATTTATACTCTTTTTGGTATTAATAAATACCCATGCTCAAACTGGCTTAAATTTTCAAGGAGTAGCTAGAACAAGTAACAATGTTATATTGGCTTCTCAGTCAATAAGTTTGCGATTAAGCATTATTCAAGGTAGCGCAATAGGCAGCACTGAATATACAGAAACAAGAAAGGTAAATACTAATGCACAGGGTTTGTTTACTGCTGTGATTGGAGATACAGGTGCTTTATCGACTATTGGTAATTTTGCTACCATCAATTGGAAGGCTACCCCTAAGTTTTTAAAAATTGAAATGGATCCTGCAGCAGGCGCAAATTTCATAACTATGGGCACTACTCAGTTTCAAAATGTAGCTTATGCAATGTTTGCAAATAGTGTAGATGCTGAAAATATATCAGGCATTGTGCCAGTTGCTCGGGGGGGCACTGGTGCAACTAGCTTGGCTTTATTGCCCATAAGTACTGCCACCCAAACTGCACTTGATTTAAAATTAAATAAAGCGGATACTGCAAATTTATCTGCTAGAATTGATGCGAAAGCAAATATTGATTCTGTTAATTTTGTTAAAGACATTACCGTAAATGGATTAATAGTAGGTAAAGGGGCTGCTAATATAGAAAGTAATACTGTTTTTGGTAAAGGGGTGTTAATTGGCAATACAACTGGCGCCAATAATGTTGCCATTGGTTTTACAAGTTTAAACAAAAATACAATTGGTTCAAGTAATGTAGCCATTGGTTATGGTGCTATGCCAGCCAATACAGAAGGTTCTAATAATATTGCCATTGGTGCAGGTACTATGCAAGAATCTACGACTGGCTCAAAAAATATAGCTATAGGCAATTCGAATTTATATGGTTTAAGTACAGGTTCGAAAAACATAGCCATTGGAAATGCTGCGATGATTGCCATATCAACAGGTGAAGGAAATATTGCTATTGGCGATGAGGCTTTTGTTAATGCGAGTACTGGTATTTATAATACAGTTATTGGTGCGCAGGCGAAGATTGCGGATGGCACTTATACTAATGCAACTGCTTTGGGAAATGGTGCAATTGCTGATGCTAGTAATTCAATACAGTTAGGTAATTTTAATATTAAATCAGTAAATACAAGTGGTGCTTATGTAGGAGATTCATTAAATATTAATAAAGATGCTTTTATTAGTACATTTAGAATAGGCAGGGGAAATGGCTATATAGCACATAATTTAGCATTTGGTCATGAAGCGCTTAATGCTAATACTACAGGAGAACAAAATATGGCATTAGGTTATTCAGCGCTTAACAAAAATACAACTGGAGGTTTTAATACAGCTACAGGATTTTATTCACTCTATTCAAATGTGGATGGTAGCAAAAATTCTGCCTTTGGTAGGGAATCATTACTAAGTAATACAGCGGGTAATTCTAATACAGCTATTGGGGAGGGTACACTTACAACCAATACTACTGGAAGTGGAAATACTTCAGTTGGCGAGGGAGCATTACATTACAATACTACAGGCCTTAATAATACAGCGGTGGGGGTAAGTTCAATGTATGCAAGTAATGGTGATGGGAATGCGGCATTTGGTCGCCAGACATTATTAAATAATACAAGCGGGAACGAAAATACTGCAATTGGTTCTATGGCATTGCGAGCTAATACAACAGGTGATTATAATACAGCCTTAGGCTCAGCATCATTGCGTGCGAATACAACTGGAACTAAGAATACTGCAGTAGGGTATGCCGCTTTAATGGATAATACTACCTATAGCAATTCAACAGGTATTGGAAATAATGCACAAGTAACTGGAAGCAATCAAATACAATTAGGAAACGCTGATATAAAATTGGTTAATACAAGCGGTGCCATTAAAGGAGATTCTTTATATATTAATAAAGATGCTATAATTAGTAGCTTAAGATTAGGTAAAGGAAATAATTATATAGAAACGAATACAGGGCTGGGTGTTCAAATTTTAAATGATAATACTTCAGGATACCAGAATGTGGCATTAGGTTATCAATCGCTTTTTAAAAATACTACAGGTTATTACAATACTGCTATAGGAAGTGGATCAATGCTTTTTAATACAGAAGGATATTCAAATACAGCTATAGGACTTAATTCGCTTAGGAATAATTTAACTGGCAACTCTAATACTGCTTCTGGAAAAGAAGCATTGACTTCTAATACTACTGGAAATGGGAATGTTGCAAATGGTTATGGTGCAATGTATTACAATTTAAGTGGCAGTGAGAATGTTGCAATAGGCTATGCAGCTTTATTCGCTAATACAATAGGTGATTATAATACGGCCTTAGGCTCAGCATCATTACGTTCAAATACAACTGGAACTAGTAATACTGCAGTTGGATATGGAGCATTAAAGGATAATACAATTTATAGCAATTCAACAGGAATTGGAAATAATGCACAGGTAACTGGAAGCAATCAAATACAATTAGGAAACACTGATATAACGCTAGTCAATACAAGTGGAGCCATTGCTGCAGGGTTGGGTACTTCTTCCATTGTAGGTAAATTAAGAATAGGTGGTACCACAGATTCAAGTGCTTCAGCGGCATTGGAAGTGAGTTCAACAAGTAAAGGTTTTTTACCACCTAGAATGAGTAATTATCAAAAAACACAAATCGTATCACCCATAGCCGGATTAACAATTTGGTGTACCAATTGTGGTACATCCGGGGAAATGCAAGTTTTTAATGGAGCTGCATGGACAAATATTATTGGTGGAACAGCAACTGGTACAATCAATTTATCTATTGGTCAAAGTTACCAAGGCGGTATAGTAGCCTATATACTACAAGCAGGTGACCCTGGTTATGACGCAAATACACAACATGGTTTAATTGCGGCAACCTCAGATCAAAGTACCGGAATTAGGTGGTATAAGGGTTCTTATACCACCACAGGAGCAACAGGAACTGCTATAGGAACTGGGTTATCCAATACCAATACAATTATTAATAGTCAAGGTGCAACATCTACTAGTTATGCAGCAGGATTGGCGAGAGCTTATACAGGAGGAGGATACACCGATTGGTATCTACCAAGTAAGGATGAGTTAGCAAAACTTTATGCAATGAAAGTGCTTGGATTTGGAGGTTTTGCGGATAACGGCTATTGGAGTTCTACGGAGGTCGTCTACTTCGTCGCGTGGTACCAGGATTTCGGCTATGGCTCTCAGGTCAACGACGATAAGAGCCTCACGCTCTATGTTCGCGCCATTAGGGCTTTTTAAAAATAAATCATAATATAACAAATGTATAAATTCCTATTATTTTTTATTACTTGCCTATTTATAAACAATATAATTGCGCAAAAAATCACTTCAAAGCAGCAGGATAGTTTGTATTTAAGTCATCCATTTAAGGATAAAATGCAACGGCTTAAAAAGTCGGTTGCAAAAAACTTTGTCAATTTTAAGGGTAATGAGCTGTCTTTATTTGGAGCACTCAGCTTAAATAAGCAAAGTATAAATGATAAAGGAATAACTGCCCCAATAAATTACATATACGATGCAGTAAATAGTAATTCTTTTAATTCTTCTTATAGTGGTGGCTTTAGATGGGATGGAATATATAATGAAAAACATTTGTATTCTTTTAGTTTTGCTATTAATAAAATAATAGCAGGTAGTTATTATCAAAATAAATATACTATTTCTCCATTTGTAGAAGATTTTACACATTTTAAGGCAGATAATAAATATACCACATTGAGTATGGCGTTGCATTATAAGAAGCTGCTACCTATCAATGATATGCAAAAGTATAAATTTTATATAGTTGCTGGTCCGAGCTTTGATTATAAAATTTCAACTATTAGTAATGAAAATTTAATCAATGGAGCAGGAAGTCGATTTTTTGTTAATGGAGATATTGGCGCAGAATTTGACAACCAAAGTTTTTATGTATTGTTTGCGCATTATAAGTTTGGCAGTCAGTTAATCAATAGTACAGTGCCTATTCAATTGAATCGTTTTGAAATTGGGGTTTCAATTAAAGCAAGTGATTTATTTTAAAATATAGACAAATCCAAAAAACACAATGAAATATCTAAACATATTCTTTATTACATCTTTGGTATTATTAAATGTTTCGTGTAATAAAAAAATAGCAAGTACGCAAAGTGAATTAATGAATAATATGTTGACCAATAAAAGTTGGTATCTAGATTATAGTATTAATGGAAACAACATAAAATCATATTTAGGCCAATCAACATATATAATTACTTATTATAAAGATGGCAGAACGGAAGATTCTGATGGCTTGGCAGGCACCTATACAATAGAAATGGTAAATAATAAGTCGCAAATACATGTGCAAGTAAAAACAAATAACGGAAATCCATTAGAAGTAGTATATGATATTGTATCTGTTGGTACGTCTAAGTTGGTATTGCTAAAGAATAATTCTACACAGCCATCTTCAACTCAATTATTTTTTAGTAGTAAGTAAATTCTAGACATAAATATGAAAACAATTTTCTTAAATATACTATTTTACTTCATAGCATTTTTTTATTTAAATGAAGTAAAGGCGCAAGAGTTGACGAGTCCTTTTATTTTGAGCAGTGTTGGTCCAATTCTTAACATGTCAAACAACAGTATGGCGCTTACATTTAATAGCAATGCAACTTGTTTAAATATGCAAAATGGGACTGCTGTATTTGTTGGAAATAGGGGTTTGGGTTTATTTGCTTTTAATTGTGATGTAAACACAAAATATAATACACTTGGTATTAAGCTTTTTCCAAACCCAGTTGCAGCCAACACAAAAATAAAGTTTATTAATATACCACCTCTAGAAGAAGTTTTTGCAATAAGTATTTGGAATGCAGAGGGCTTTAAATTATCAAGTAGTAAAGCTACAGGTTACGAATTGTACCAAGGAAAGCTTATAGATTTTAGTGTCATAAGTATGGGTGCATTTGTGATACAAATTGAATCTGCTATGTATAAGGACGCGCTAAAATTTATAAAAGCGAAGTAAACAGTATAGAAATAAGAACACAGGCTATTTTAAAATTAATTAGTTAAATTTTACAATAATAAAAAAATGAATCATAAAATTTTTGCAAAAGTTAAAATCACTTTATTAGTAATTGCATTGAGTATTTTCGCAGATAAATTATTGGCTCAAACCAATAATGGAATATTTTTTCAAGCAATTGCTAGAGATAATTTTTCGAATCCTGCAAAGGATAGAAAAATATTTTTGCAAACGAGTATTTTACAGACGTCCTTAACAGGAACGAAAGTTTTAATTGAGGAACATCAAGCCACAACAGATGGCTCTGGTGTATTTAGTATTAGTATCGGAAATGGAACTAGGGTAGGCGGAACGGCTAGCGGTTTGTCAACAATAGATTGGTCAAATGGTCCATTTTATTTAAATTTAAAAGTATCTATAACTCCAGTTGGGGGCAGTGAAATTTGGGATTATAGAAAGGAATGGGTGGATATGGGTACTACAAGTTTTGGCTCGGTTCCTTTTGCATTATATGCAGCAAATGCTGGAGGACTCGATCAGAAATTAGATATTTCGGATACTTCTAAAATGTTACAGATTTATGCAAAAAATCAAACTGTTCAAACTTTAACTACTACTGTAAACAGTAAGTTAAGTTCGAATGATACTACTGCAATGTTAGCTCCTTATGCGAAAATGGTTAGTTCGTTAGTGGCATCTAACATTACATCTTTAACTGCGGCGGCTGTCAATGCTGGTTTAAACGCTAAAGTAAATTTAGCGGATAGTGGAGTTATTTATGTCACACCAAGTAATTTGGCAGAGAAAACTTTTGATACTACAAGTTTGTCAAATAGAATTGATGTAATTGCTGCTGCAACGGATATTAATTCCAGCCTAGCAACAAAATTAAATATTTCGGATAGTGCAATAGTCTATATCACCCCAACTCAATTAGCTTCTAAAACATTTGATACAACAAGCTTGTCTAATAGAATTGATGTTAAATTAAGTAAAGTTGATACTTCTACTTTATCAAGTAGAATAGATATAAAATTAAACAAAGAAGATACAGCTACATTAAGTAATAGAATAGGTTTAAAAGCTGATTTAGATTCAGCTAATTTTACAAAAGATATCACTGTAAATGGAATTGATATAGGAATAGGTGGGGGTCTATTTAGTTCAAATACTAGATTTGGAGCAACTGCATTAAAACAAAATACAATAGGTACAAATAATTCAGCATTTGGCTTACAGTCGCTATATAACAACTCAATTGGCAACCAAAACACAGCCAATGGGGTGCAATCGCTTTTAAGTAATTCAACTGGGAATGCCAATACAGCAAGTGGATACCAAGCGCTTTATAGTAATACATCAGGAAGTCATAATACAGCATTTGGTGTAAATGCACTTTATGGTGACACCTCAGGAAATTTTAATACCGCAAGTGGTTATTATGTATTATTTAGCAACAAGTTAGGAGAGTCAAATACTGCAATTGGAGCTTATGCGCTTAACACCAATACTATTGGAAATAATAATACTGCATCTGGGGTTAATGCACTTAATCTTAATACTACAGGCTCAAATAATACAGCAATAGGTTTGCGTTCGCTTTATAGTAATACTATAGGCTCGAATAATACAGCTATTGGTCATGCATCCGATGTGTTTTATGATAGTTTAACCAATGCAACAGCAATAGGAAATGGAGCAATAGTAAGTGCTAGTAATTCCATTCAACTAGGAAATACAAGTGTGACAAATGTAAAAACAAGCGGAACACTAACAGTTGGTGCAGTTACTTATCCTAATAGAGATAGTACTGCTGGATTGGTTTTGAAAACGGATGGTTTAGGGAATTTAAGTTGGACAACTTTTTCCACAACAGCAGGATTTATGTCTGCAAGTGAAGAAACTATTTCGGGAAGAAAAATATTTAATAGTGATGACGGATTTGTTGCAACTGGAACTTTTGGACAAGGCAATCCTACTTCTTTAGGTGCAGGAGTTCGTATGATGTGGACGCCAAGAAAAGCTGCCTTTAGAGTGGGTGGGATGGATGATACAAAATGGGATGATAGTACAAGTATGGGTAGTTATTCAACATCCTTTGGACAGAATAATTTAGCAAGCGGTGATTATAGTTTTGTAGCTGGTGCTACAGATACAGCAAGTGCATTAGCTGCGGTATCATTTGGTCAGAATTCGGTGGCAAGTCAATCACATGCTTTTGCAATGGGTTACGGTGCAAAAGCAAATGGATATACTTCTACTTCAATAGGACATTTAACTTTAGCAGATGCCACTTCTTCGATTGCAATGGGTTATTTAGATACGGCAAGTGCATTTGGTTCTGTGGCTTTAGGTCAAGGTAGTAGAGCGGAGCAACCCACTTCATTTGCAATGGGTCAATATGCAAAAGCAAGAGGATCATCAAGTGTTGCAATGGGAGAAAGTACTATTGCATCAGGACCTCACTCTGTCGCTTTTGGATTGAATACATTGGCAAGTGGTAACGAGTCTTTTGCAATTGGGCAAGGAACAAGTGCAACTAGCTCTACGTCTATTGCTATGGGATTGAAAACTACTTCAAGCGGCTCGCAATCAACAGCTTTGGGATATGGAACTTTAGCAAGTAGTTATCAATCAACAGCTATGGGTTTAAATACAGTTGCAAGCGGCTGGCAATCTACGTCTATGGGTGATAGTACAACTGCAAGTGGCGATGGATCAACAACAATGGGAAATAGAACTTTGGCTAGTGGGTCGCATTCAGTTGCTATGGGTTTTAGAACAACAGCAAGTGGGAATCAATCCACGTCTATGGGGCAAGGAACTATAGCAAGTAGCAGCCACTCTACTGCGATGGGCTTAAATACGACAGCAAGTGGGTATGAGTCGACAGCAATGGGGCAAGGAACTATAGCAAGTAGCAGCCACTCTACTGCGATGGGCTTAAATACGACAGCAAGTGGGTATGAGTCGACAGCAATGGGGCAAGGAACTATAGCAAGTAGCAGCCACTCTACTGCAATGGGCTTAAATACTACAGCAAGTGGGTATCAATCAATTGCAATGGGCCAAGGTACTACAGCAAGTAGCAGCGCATCAACTGCGATGGGCTTAAATACGACAGCAAGTGGGTATCAATCAACGGCAATGGGGCAAGGAACTTTAGCTAGTGGTGGTACATCTACCGCGATGGGTTTAAATACAGTGGCAAGCGGATGGCAATCAACTGCAATGGGCCAAGGTACTTTAGCTAGTGGTGGTACATCTACCGCGATGGGTTTAAATACAGTGGCAAGCGGATATCAATCCACATCTATGGGTGATAGTACAATTTCAAGTGGTAATGGATCAACAACTATGGGTAATAGGACTAATGCTAGCGGTGATCATTCTGTAGCAATGGGATTTAAATCTGTTGCTAGTGGAACTCAATCATTGGCGATTGGTCATACTGATACAGCAAGTGGATATCAAACAATGGCAATAGGATTTCAAACAAAGGCAAGTGGATCTCAATCAATTGCTGGGGGATACAAATCAAAGGCAAGTGGTAATCATTCTCTGGCAATGGGTTATCAAAGTATTGCAAGTGATGACCAAGCATTTGCTTTTGGAAATACAGATACTGCAAGTGGACGTCAATCAATTGCTATGGGTTTAAATAGTTCTGCAACCTCTAATTCAACTGTTGCAATAGGTAATAATGTAAATGCGCCATCTTATGGTGAAACAGCCTTGGGTATTTTTAATACAAGGTATACGCCTACTGCTGCAACTTCTTTTGATTCCACAGATAGATTATTTGTAATAGGAAATGGATTAGATGATACGCATAGAAGTAATGCAATAACTATTTTAAAAAATGGAAATACAACTATAGCTGGAAAAATTACAGCAGGTGCTATAACCTATCCTAATACTGATAGTACTGCAGGGTTGGTATTAACTACCGACGGTTTAGGAAATGCAAGTTGGGCAGCTACTTCAACACCAAGTTATACTGTAGGTTTAAATGCTTCTTTAGGAGGTTATGTATTTTATGTAACACCAAATGGTAAGCATGGGTTAGTTGCAGAAACACAAGATCAATCTGCTGCTTCAACTTGGTATGATGCAATGGATAGTGTAACAAATATAGATGAGCATAGTACTGATGGTAAAAATTTTACCGATTGGCGATTGCCTACTAAATATGAATTAACTTTAATGAATGATAAGAGAGCTAGTATTAGTGGGTTAAGTGGGCATTATTGGAGTACAATAGAATATCAAACAGATTCAAGTAAAGCTTGGTATTTTGATATAGGCGGTTCCCCTTATTATTTCCCAAAAAATGTAGGGTACAAAGTAAGAGCTGTTCGGTCGTTTTAAATTATATTGTAGCAAAATAGTTATTAATGAATTCAGCATTGCACTCAAAACACATAGCTGATCGTTTTGAGAAATTTAAAATAGTGCGAAGAATGCTTGCCTTGCTGTATCTATTCATTTATTTAATTTATTTAGGTTGGCGATTAACAATATTTGCTCCTCATTCATTTTGGTTGTCATTCTTTTATTTTGTGGCAGAATGTTTTGGATTTATTTTATCATTAACTATAATATTAAATTCTTGGAAATATAAAAATAGGGCTTCGAAAAAATCTTCGACAGGATTAAATGTAGATGTTTTTGTTTTAACCTATCAAGAGCCAATTGAAATTATAAAAAAAACAATTCAAGCCGCAAAAAATATAGATTACCCTCATCAAGTATGGGTTTTGGATGATGGTAAAAGAGAAGAAGTGAAGGCGCTTGCAAAAAGTATCGGTGTTAATTATAATGCTAGGCCAATTAATACAAACGCAAAAGCAGGTAATCTTAATTTTGGGTTGTCGCTTAGTGCTGCAGAATTTGTTATGGTTTTTGATGCCGATCATATTGCATTGCCGCATGCCTTGGATGTTACATTAGGTTATTTTGAAGATGCAGAAGTTGGAATGGTGCAAACCCCACAGGATTATTACAATACGGATGCCTTTCAATATATAAACTTCAAGAATAATAAAACTTGGCATGATCAGTCATTTTTTTATAGTATTTCCCAGTCTTGCCAAGATACTTACAATAGTAGTACCTGTGTTGGCACTGGCGTTGTTTACAGACGTTCTATTTTGGATGAAATAGGAGGTTTCCCCACTTTGACCGTAACAGAAGACATTCATACGTCATTAAAAATGCATAAGGCTGGTTATAAAACCACCTATATAAATGAATCAATTGCCTATGGCATTGCAGCTTCCGATTTAACTGAATATTACAAGACAAGGCATAGATGGGCACATGGGAATTTACATACTTTAAAACATGAAAAAATACTTACTTGTAAAGGGTTAACTTGGCAGCAAAGAGTTTCCTATTTAAGTTTAGGCTTAATTTATTTAGAGGGGTGGCAAAAATTATTTCTTTTCTTGATACCGGTAGTTACTCTCATTTTTGGTATACCTCCATTTGAAATTTCTATTTTTAATATCCTATTGGTACTTTTATTCCCTTTTTTTAGTTATATAATGTTGCAAGAAATAGGCTGTGGTTTTTCTAATTTTTGGGCAAACGAATTATTTGCAATAGTGCGTTGGCCAATACATATTGTTTCAACTGCAAGTTTGTTTGGCAAAAAAATACCATGGATAAGTTCTTCCAAGAAAATAAAGTCGGAAGTTAATTGGCTTTTTATGTTGCCTCAATTAAGTGTTTTAGTTGTTAGTGTTTTATCAATAGTTATTGCAATCGTAAAATTGAAAAGCAATTATCAAGCAGGACCTATTTTTATGTTTTTTAAACAATATTTTCAGCCTGCAGTGCAAGTTTCTTCACAAGCTATTGCTATAACAAAAGAGGGGGCTAATTTAATTACAACAAATCCGGTGGCATTAAATATTTACAATGTAATTGATAACGGGTATAGTATTGACCTTGTTTTGATTGCTGGTATTTGGGTTTTATATAGTATTGTAAAAATTATATTCTTTATATTCAAAGTGTATTATAATGTAAAAAGATCAAGAAATTATTTTCAATTTAAAATACCTTTCCCGTTATTGGTTAATGACTTATACAAAGGCCAGGTTATTAAAATTTCAGAAGAATGTCTGATTTTTAGTATGGATACAATTGGCATTGACAATATACATAAAATAAAACTTGACAATATCTTACTTCGGTTAACTCAAAATTCTATTCAATTTGGCATTGAAATTAAAAAAGTATCTTATAATAAAAAATCACAAACTGCTTTAATAGAGGCTTCCATTATATGGCCATCCGAAATAGTAAGAGCATCTTTTATTAGCTGCGTTTATTCTATTAATTGGCATAGAGCATTATTTAATAATGAAAAAAATAATCTTTTTTCAACAATTGGCGGGCTTCTAATTAAAATATTTACTTTAAAATCTAAAAAGGTTACAAAGTGGCAACCAATTGCTGTTGATTCAGATAGTCATAAGCTGAAAGATGTCAAATGTGCTTTTATTTCATCTTTTAATGCTAAAAAAGGCACGGCCTCATTAATTATTTTTGAAAAATTGTTAAAGAATGATCAGCTAAATTTGAGTAATTCGATTTTGTCAACTTCAAATGAATTCATAAATAGTTTAATGGTTTTAAAGGAAGAAGATGAGTCAGGCTCTTCTGGGTTGTGTTTAGATTATTCTATCATGCGACAATACTTAGTAAAATACAATTAGGGCATAAGCTCTGCAAGTGTTTATTCAAGCCGTTTGACATTTTTCTTTTATATATTCTAATTAATGAATTAAATTAGCTTCTTAATTCAGTCCTATGAAAAAGAAGCTATTTTCATCTCTTTTCGCCATTTTTGGTATCGCCAATTTGGTACATGCCCAAGCCGATCGTTGGCAACAACATATCGACTATAAAATAAATGCAGCTTTAGATGTTGCTTCTAATATCATTAAAGGTTCAGAAGACTTAGTTTATACCAATAACTCCCCCGATACTTTACGTAAAGTTTATTTTCATATGTATTGGAATGCCTTCGCGCCCAATTCAGCTATGGATATTAGAAGTAGAGAGCTAGGAAAAAATTACTTGAGTGTAAGAAGAGGGGCACCCATTACATCCGCTTCTACTTTATTAGGGGTAGACAATGTTCAGGATTGGGACAGAAGGGTAAAAGATCGCATACAAAATTTAACACCCACTGAAATTGGTTACCAAAGAATAAGCCAAATTTTAATCAATGGCAAAGTGCAAAAATTAGTAGACCACGAAACTATTTTAGAAGTGCAATTAACCAATCCAATCGCGCCAAAAACATCCGCAAAATTATCACTGCAGTTTGAAGCGCAAGTGCCTGTTCAAATAAGACGCTCTGGCAGAGACAATGCCGAAGGGGTTCGTTTTTCCATGAGTCAGTGGTATCCTAAAATGGTGGAATATGATTATCAGGGTTGGAATACCAATGCTTATATAGCACGTGAATTTTATGGAGTATGGGGCAATTATGATGTGACTCTTCAAATCAATAAAAATTATACCATAGCAGCCACGGGTGTTTTGCAAAATCCATCGGCACTTGCTAATGCAGCAGGTTTGAAGTCTTGGAATTTTAAAGGAAACAATATTCATGATTTTGTATGGGCTGCCGATGATCACTTTAAACATTTATCCAAAGAAGTGCGCAAGGGATTGACCTTGCATGTGTATTATAAACAAAAAACTGCTGTTGAAGATAGTGCTTGGTCCAATGTATTGTGGGCAGCCGAAAAGGCCTTACCTTATATGGAGAAAAAGTTTGGTGCTTATCCTTATCCTCAATATTCTTTTATACAAGGAGGGGATGGGGGTATGGAATATGCAATGGCCACTTTAATTAAAGGACCTGGTTTAGGCACGGTGTTTCATGAGTGGATGCACAATTGGTATCAACATGTTTTAGGATCCAATGAAAGTTTATATCCTTGGTTGGATGAAGGATTTGCAAGTTTTGCAGAAGATGAAATTTCGTTTTGGTATGAACAAAATATAGCCACGCAATCACCTTTTATTAGTGAGGCGGCTAAAAAACTATTGCTATTGAATAATGAAAAAGCAAAAACCTATTTGCCTTATATACAATATGGTAATTACGGTGGGTATTTGGCTTTGGCAAAAAGTAATTTAGAAGAACCTATGTCTACCCATTCCGATCATTACAATACCAATTTTGCTTATAGTAGTGCTGCTTATAGTAAAGGCGCCACTTTATTAGGTTTCTTAGGTTATGTAATTGGAGATTCTTTACGTGATGCTACTTTATTAAATTATTACAATACATGGAAGTTTAAACATCCCAATGCCAATGATTTTTTCCGCGTGGCTGAAAAAACAAGTGGTATTCAATTGCAATGGTTAAAAGAGTATTGGGTCAATTCCACTAAAACCATTGATTATGGCTTAAATGATATTCAAGCCGAAAAAAATACGGCAATTATTAGTTTACAACGCTATGGCAAAATGCCAGCACCTATTGAAGTACTTATTACTTATAAAGATGGTACTACCGAACTGCATTATATTCCATTGGATTTAATGTTGGCGCCAAAGCTTTCTGAAACAAAACAAAATAGAATTGTACATCCCGAGTGGAAATGGGTACAACCTACCTATACTTTTGAAACGACAAAACCCATAACGGCTTTAAAAACAATCGAGATTGATCCAAGCTCTAGAATGCCAGACCTTAATAGAAGCAATAATAAATTAGAGATACCGAATTAATATAAAGAGATTATTAAGGCTTCTTAACTTGTATGATAAACTTCTCTTCAAAATAAGCTTCAGGGAAGATGTCATAAATAGACATCATCTTTGGACGTACACCGCTTTCAAAAATTTCTTGGTGCAAGTCGCCGCCTTTTAAACAAATCAAAGAATTATTTTGGTTGGGCTTTTTATTTAAAATTGGCCCGGCCCATTTCCATAAATCTCTTAAAGGAGCTACCGCACGGCTTATAGCGTAATCAAACTTTTTATTTTTTATTTCTTCTACTCTGGTGTGCTGTGTTTTAATATTGGTAATACCTACCATCTCGCAAACTGCATCCACTACTTTTAATTTTTTAGCAATACTATCCACTGCTAAAAACTGAACCTCAGGAAAAAATATGGCCAAGGGCACGCAAGGGAAACCACCACCACATCCAATATCAATCACCTGGGTCCCTTTTTCCCATTCTACTATAGCTGCAATACTTAATGAATGAAGAATATGATGTAAGTAAATATGATCGATGTCTTTTCTGGAGATCACATTAATCTGACTGTTCCACTCTTTATAAGCGGGTTCTAGTCCTGCTAGTTGACCCAATTGCTTAGGTGTGAAATCGGCAAAGTACTTAGTTATTAATTCCAATTTTTCTGTGGGGCTTTCCATACGCTAGGCAAGGTAAATAAATAATAGAAGATTGACCATATATCAAACAAAATAAACCAAGGCCATAGGTCTAATTCATTTAATTTTTTCATGGTACTTCTTAATATAGTTCCTTGAACCAAGAGACGAATGGTCCAGAGACTGGCGAGTAAAATATATTCTTGCGTCAAAAATAAAGCAGCAATTAAAACCGGGTATACTAAAAACTGACTTATTGCATACAAGCCCAGTAAGGCGGCATGTCCTTTTTTATAATACTTGCTGGTGGTATAATGACGGTACTTTTGATTCATCCAATCGTGCAAATTAGTTTTAGGTTCACTGATGGTATGAGCATCCTGATCAATTACAATCGAAGTATTGTATTTGTTGGCTACCTGATTAATGAATAAGTCGTCATCGCCACTAGGTAATTGATTGATCGAAGAGAAACCTTTGTTGCGGATAAACACTTCTTTTTTGTAGGATAAGTTTCTACCTACACCCATATAAGGCATGCCGGCCAATGCATAAGAAAAATATTGTAAGGCAGTTTGGAAAGTTTCGAAGCGAATTAATTTATTTAGAATACCTGGCTTTTTTCGATAAGCGCCATAGCCTAAAACAATTTCAATACCATCGTCGTAGCCATCCTGCATCAATTGCATCCAATGTTCACTAGCAGGCACACAATCGGCGTCGGTTAATAGCAAGGTTTCGTTTTTGGCCGATTTAATACCTATAGATAAAGGGAATTTTTTTCCATTAATCATTTTGGCTTCCTGTGAAAGTAATATTGGATTTAAATTCTTGAATGATTTTTTAAATTCTTCTAATAAGTATTTTGTTTCATCTTCGGAATTGTCATTTACTAAAACTACTTCGTGCGTGGTATTGTATTGTTGTACCAATACCCCTGGTAAATAGTTGGCTAAATTAGCAGCTTCGTCCCGGGCGCAAATGACCACCGAAATAGGGTGTTCGACATGCACCGATTTAGTAGGTTTTTTATACAAGGCTAGGCGCAGAAAAAAATATAAGTAATAAAACAGTTGAATGGCAATAATCCCAATAAAACTGCCAATCAATATATTTGACAGCGGTAGGTTAGTTAACATGTTACAAAAGTAAAGCATGCTAGTTCAGCTAATGCAGGGGAAGATTGAATGTGGAAAAATAGGCCATTTGACCTTACCTTTGCGCCATGGCAGCATTAGCATTTAACTTGGAAATTGAAAGCAAGCAGGGGGCTTCTAGGGCGGGTACCATCACCACCGATCATGGCGTGATTCAGACCCCCATTTTTATGCCTGTAGGCACCATTGGTTCGGTGAAAGCCGTAACACAGCAGCAACTAAAAAATGATATCCATGCGCAAATTATTTTGGGTAATACCTATCATCTTTATTTAAGGCCCGGCACGGAAGTAATGGAGGCTGCTGGTGGGTTACATCGTTTTATGCATTGGGATCGACCCATTTTAACAGACAGCGGCGGGTACCAGGTTTTTTCATTGGCATCCAACCGAAAAATAAAACCAGAAGGCGTTTTATTTCAATCGCATATAGATGGTAGCAAACATTTATTTAGTCCCGAAAAAGTAATGGATATTCAAAGAAGTATTGGGGCAGATATTATCATGGCTTTTGACGAATGTCCTCCTTATCCAAGTGAATATGAATATGTGCAAAAGAGCATGGATTTAACACATTTATGGTTGGATAAGTGTTTCAATAGGTTAGCGGAGACCCCCGATTTATATGGGCATACCCAAAATTTATTTCCCATTGTGCAAGGCGGAACCTATGCCGATTTACGAAAAGCATCCTGCGAATACATTAGTTCAAAAAATGCAGTGGGCAATGCCATTGGAGGATTAAGTGTAGGAGAATCGGAACAAGAATTGTATGATTTTACACAATTATGTTGTGAAAATTTACCTAAGCAAAAACCTAGATATTTAATGGGCGTAGGGACACCATGGAATATTTTAGAAGCTATTGATTTAGGGGTGGATATGTTTGATTGTGTAATGCCTACGCGCAATGGCCGCAATGGCATGGTTTTTACCACACAAGGGGTAATTAATATAAAGAACAAACAATGGGCCAGTGATTTTACACCATTGGATCCAGGATTGCCCAATGAAATGAGTCAGTACTATACCAAAGCCTATATGCGTCATTTATTTGTAGCGGATGAAATATTAGGGTTACAATTGGCGAGTATTCAGAATCTATCTTTTTATCTTTGGTTAGTGGGTCAAGCAAGAGAACATATTATTGCAGGCGATTATACTAGTTGGAAAAAAACAATGGTTGCACAAATAAGCAAACGTTTATAATGAACCTTAAAGGAAATAAATAATTTGAAAAAATTAGATTGGTACATATTAAAAAAGTTTTTGGCTGTATTTTTTTTCTCCATCTTTTTATTTGCTGTAATTGCAGTAGTAATTGATGTGAGTGAAAAAACAGACGACTTTGTAAAGTCTGGTTTTTCGGCGGGCGAAATTTTTACCCATTATTATATTGGATTCATTCCACACATTATTGCCTTGCTATTTCCATTATTTGTTTTCATTGCAGTTATTTTCTTTACTTCTAAAATGGCAGGACAAACAGAAATTATTGCCATTCTTGCAAGTGGTATTACCTATGACAGATGGCTAAGGCCCTATTGGTTGGGGGGTGCTTTATTAGGCGTATTGTTATGGGTCTCCAATTTTTGGTTCATACCCAAAGCCAATACTATAAGAGGAAGTTTTGAGGCAGCTTATGTAGATTCCCATTCAAGTTACAATGCACTAGTTCGTGGGTCAAGTGATATTTATTTTAGGATTGATTCCTTTACTTATGCTGGAATATATTCTTATGATACTTCCGCTAAGAGAGGAAATAGTTTTTTTGCTTATCAAATGGAAAAAGACAAGATTATTTACAATATCAGATCTAATGAAATTATATGGGATACGGCTAGCAAAAGTTGGGCTATGAATGATGTGCTGGAAAGACATGTTTACGACAATAGGGAAGTGGTTACTTATAGTCCTAGCTTACGTAAGAAATTTGCGTTTAAACCCGGTGATCTAGAAAAAGACAAATACACCAAGGATAAATTAACCACCCCTGAGCTAATAAAACAAATAAACTTAGAGGCTTTGAGAGGTTCTGAAGGATTGAATGAGCTTAAAATTGAACGGTATCGCCGAGATGCCACCCCTTTAACCGTGCTTTTGTTGACCTTAATTGGAGGTATCATTGCAGGTCGGAAAGTAAGAGGAGGCAGTGGATCCCACTTGGCCTTGGGCTTTATGATAGCAGCACTATTTATCATCACAGATCGATTCTCCACCATCTTCTCCACTAAGGGTAATTTACCTCCATTAATAGCTGCTTGGATCCCTAATTTGATTTTTATATGGGTGGTATATTATTTGTACAAAAAAGCAGCCAAATAAACCTTTTTTTGAGTTAACTTCGAGGCCAAATTTAAACGGTTTTAATATATAACATTTGGTATATGGAAGAAATTAAAGATAGGTTCAATGCAAAGGCTATTGCAGCTAATTTAGAAATTAAGGAATTAATTAAAACGCACGGCGATAAAAAAATTGGAGAAGTAACTTTAGCACAAGCTTATCAAGGGATGCGCGGTATTACTGGCTTAGTAACAGAGACAAGTTTATTAGATGCGCAAGAAGGTATTCGTTTTAGAGGCTTTACCATTCCCGAATTACAAGCAAAATTAACTAAAGCGCCTAAAGGCGACGAGCCATTACCAGAAGGATTATTTTATTTGATGATGATTGGTGAAATACCCACTGATACTGATGTACATGCTATTACTAATAACTGGCAAAGAAGAAGTCATGTGCCTTCACATGTATTTGATGTAATAGATGCGTTCCCATTAAACAGTCATCCTATGACCATGTTTGTTGCTGCTGTAATGGCGCTTCAAACAGAAAGTAAATTTGCACAAGAGTATGCAAAGGGCATGAATAAAAAAGATTACTGGCAATATACTTACGATGATTCCATGGATTTGATTGCACGTTTACCAAGAATAGCCGCTTATATCTACAGAAGAAAATATAAAAATAGCGAACACATACATCCGAATGGTTTGTTGGATTGGGCAGGCAATCTTGCTTATATGATGGGCTTTGAAGATGAAAGCACCAAAGAATTAATGAGATTGTATATGACCATCCACGCCGATCATGAAGGCGGAAACGTATCTGCGCATACAACTCACTTAGTAGGTTCTGCATTAAGTGATCCTTATTTAAGTTATGCAGCGGGTATGAATGGATTAGCAGGTCCTTTGCATGGGTTGGCTAATCAGGAAGTAATCAAATGGATTTTTGAAATGCAAGAAGCTATTGGAACAGACGAACCTACTGCTACTCAAATTGCCGAATACGTTCAAAAAACTTTAGCAGCAGGAAAAGTAGTACCTGGTTATGGACATGCGGTGTTAAGAAAAACTGATCCACGTTTCACTGCACAAATGGCTTTTGGTAAAAAACATTTAGCCGATGATAAGTTGGTGAATACTGTTTGGAAAATTTATGAAACCGTGCCTCCTATATTAGAGTCACTTGGTAAGGTAAAAAATCCTTGGCCCAATGTAGATGCACATAGTGGTGCTTTATTAGTGCATTATGGTATTGTAGAATATGAATTTTACACTGTTTTGTTTGCAGTAAGCAGAGCCTTAGGGGTACTAGCAAGTTTAACTTGGGACAGAGCCTTAGGTTTCCCATTAGAAAGACCAAAGTCAGTTACTACCGAAGCGGTAAAACTTTGGTTGGATGGCAAGGGAGAAATTTAATTTCAAGAAATTTGAAATAAGGGGAATTAGCTCAGTTGGTAGAGCGCTTGCATGGCATGCAAGAGGTCAGCGGTTCGAACCCGCTATTCTCCACATAGATGTCTTATAAAGTTTATATACTATTTGCTTTTTCAATTCTTATTGCATTTAGTACCCTAGCACAACAACGTCCTATTTTAATTAAAGTATTGGATGCGAAAAATAATCCAGTGGGTTTCGCAAATATTGTGGTCTCCAATAAAGCCGATTCCAGTAAATTAATCAATGGTATCTCTGATAGCATTGGACTTGCTAAGATTAATGTAGCTGCAAAAAATACCTATATAATTAAAGTATCGGCAATAGGGTATAAAAAATTTAGCAAAGAATATCTAATAAATGAACAATCTATCATTGCTATAAAACTCGTCGAAGATCCTAATCAGTTAAAAGAAGTGGTGGTAAAATCTTCCAAACCATTGATTCGTCAAGAAGATGACAAGTCGGTGGTGGATCCAGAACCTTTGGCAGCAAGTTCTACCAATGCTTATGAAACAGTGGAAAAAGTACCCGGCATTTTTATTGACCAGGATGGAAATATTTATTTAAATGGATTGACACCTGCGGGTGTACAAATCAATGGACGCGATTTAAAAATGAGTGCCTCGGACATTGCTATTTTATTAAAAAGTTTACCTCCTAATTCCATTCAAAAAATAGAACTAATAAGAACTCCTTCTGCAAAATACGATGCATCAGGTGGTGGGGGACTTGTAAATATAGTTTTAATGAAAGGAGTGAAATTAGGCGTAAATGGTTCTTTAAATACTGGCTTTGCACAAGGTGTATATGGGAATCAGTTTATAGGTTTTAATTTGAACAACAATAATGACAAGTTAAATTCCTATGTGAATGCTCAATATAGTAATAACGATAATTATTCCATCACTAATACAGATAGAACCATCACCCTAGATTCTGTGTTAAAACAGCAAGCTAGGGCTTTATCGCCCAATGCTTCTATCAGTGTGGGGTATGGCTTTGGAAAAACAATAAAAGAAAAATGGGAATTAAATTATGATGGAAGAATGAGTCAAAATAAGTTTGACAATACCACCAATAGTGAATCTTTTTTACATCAAATTTCTTTGAATCAAAATAGCGGCAATCTAAAATCCTATGTAGACAATAAGGGTACTAATAATTTTATCAATCAATCTTTAAGAGTAAAGTTAAAATTAGATACGGTGGGGGGTGAGTGGGTGAATGATTTTTCTTATAATTTTTCAAATAGCAATGCCGATCAAAATTATTCCAATGTATTGGTAAGCAAAAATACAAGTACTGGAGGCAATGGCAACTACGGAAATGATAGAAATTATTACACTTTCCAGTCCGACATTAAGAAAAAAGGTTTTGGATTAAGCTTAGAGTCGGGCATCAAAACTTCTATCTTATATTTTGACAATCACTCCAATTATACTAAAACCGTTTTAGGGCTATCGGCTCCAGATCCATTTAGAACTAGTCAATTTAACTATACCGAACAAATTAATGCAGGGTATGTACAAGCTTCAAAAACTTGGGGCCCAATTGTTTTAAAAGTGGGTACAAGGGTAGAGCAAACCATTATGCAAGGCTATCAATTGGTGCCCAAGGATACTACTTTTTCATTAAACCGTACAGATGCTTTTCCTTATGTGTATTTAAGTAGAAAAATCTTAATGATCATGAATTACGAACTACGCGGTTTTTTGGTATACCGAAAAACAATTAGCAGGCCCTCTTACGATTATCTAAATCCTTTTGCAAAATACATTGATCCTTTTTTATATGAAATAGGAAATCCTAATTTGAAGCCACAATTCACTAGCAATTACGAAGCCAATATTAGTGTAGATGACAAACCCTTATTTGCTTATGGAGTGAATGAAACCACAGACATCTTTACCAATGTGGTGTATCAATCGCCCACCAATAAGCAAGTGAGTTACCGCACTTATGATAATTTAGGCAAGAGTAAAGAAACTTATTTTAGAATCATTGGGGTAATACCTCCAGGAAAAAAATATTTTGCTGTATTAGGTACTCAATACAATCGTAACAATTATACTGGATTTTACGAAGGCAAACCTATTGTTTTTAACAGAGGTACCTGGGCTATTTTCACTTTCCAATCTTTTAAAATAGATGGCTTGTCTACCATTACGTTAAATGGCTTTTGGAGAATCAATGGGCAACAACAATTTTATGAACTATCTAATTTTGGGACACTCAATACTTCTATCAATAGGCAATTTTTAAAGAAGAAATTAATTATTACGGCTAGTTACAATGATTTTTTGTTTACTAATAAAAATCATTTTGAATTACACCAAGGAACGCAAAATGCAATTGGGTATAGAGAAAGCGATACCAGAAGAGTAGGAATTTCCTTGCGGTATAATTTTGGTTTTAAGCCCAAGGAAAATAAATTGGAGATGTTGGAACAAGGCGCACCAGAAAGGAATTAGTAAAAATCAATTACTTAATTTGTTCGGTTAATGCTAGCACACTCATAGTGCCCATCATGGCTACGACCATCCAGCCCATAGCTTCGATCCAAATTGGATATTTGTATTGTTTTAATATCGGCAACTTCCTTCCTGCAATAAGCATAATGGAAAGGGCAAAGGGTAAAATAAATCCATTTACTAGTCCTGCCATTAATAACAATTCTTTAGGCTTGCCCAAGAAAATAAATATAGTCGTAGAGATAACAATGAAAGCAGTTATCGACTTGCGTTCGTTTTGTAATAGTTTAATTTTTAAATTTTTAATAAAACTATAAGAAGTATAAGAAGCACCTATTACGGATGAAATAGCTGCACTCCATAAAACAATGCCAAAAATAAACAAACCCCATCTTCCCCCAGCCGATTCAAAAACAGTGGCTGCTGGATTGTTCTTATCCAAATGAATCCCTTTGCTTACAACCCCCACAGCCGCCAAAAATAAAATAAAGCGCATCAAAGAAGAAATCAAAATGCCTCTGCTTGCACTTTTGGTAACGAATTTGATGTGTTCGGTTCCTGAAATGCCTGCGTCAATTAAACGGTGAGCTCCAGAAAAAGTAATATAGCCGCCCACTGTTCCGCCTACAATGGTAACAATAGCTAGTAAAGAAATTTTTTCTGGAATAAAAGTATGGTGCACAGCTTCTAAAATGGGGGGATGCGCTGCATATACAATAAGTAAGGTTAAACTAATTTTTAGGATACCTAATATTTTTGTGAGTTGATCCAGCACTTTTCCTATTTCATCTACCCAAAAAATAACAATCGCAACTATGCCACTTAATAAAGCGCCTTTGGCAAAAGAAATACCAGTTAAAATATTTAAGGCCAATCCGCAACCTGCTATATTGCCAATATTAAAAGCAAAACCACCTAGCACTACCAATAAAGAAAGCAAATGACCCAGTCCGGGAAATATTTCATTGGCAATTTCTTGTGCCCGCATACCACTTAAAGTAATGGCACGCCAAATATTTATTTGTGCGCCAAAATCTAAAATAATGGAAAGAAATATTACAAATCCAAAACTAGTTATAAGCTGTTCGGTATAAAAAGAGGTTTGTGTTAAAAAGCCTGGGCCAATGGAAGAATTGGCCATTAAAAATGCAGCCCCTAAACTAAGGCCAGTCATGGATTTTAAAGGGCTGTTAGTTTTAGACATGTTTAATTTCAATGTCATTTTTTTTCAAACATTCATGTAAAGCTTTTGTAATTTCTATGGCATTGGGGCCATCTCCATGGATACAAACGGTATTGGCATCAAGAGAAATAGGCGTACCATGTGCGGTATTTACTTTTTTATCAAAAATAATTTTGAGTACTTGTTCGCAAGCTTCCTCTGCATTATCAATCATGGCATGGTCTAAATACCTAGGGGTTAAATGACCATCCTGCTGATAGGTTCTGTCTGCAAAAACTTCATTGGCAAAAGGTTGTCCCATTATTTTTGCTTGCGTAATGGTTTGGCTTCCACTTAAACCATAAATTATTAAATCTGGATCAATAGCTTGTATGGTTTGAATAAATATTTTACTTAGGGAAGCATCTTTTGCACAATCATTGTATAATGCGCCATGTAATTTAACATGATGTAAGCTGGCTCCTAAGGGCAATGCAATTCTTTCAAACACAAACATTTGCTCGGCAATGAGTTCGGCCAATTCTAATAAGGAAACCATTTGTGATATTCTGCCAAAATTAATTTTGTCGGCATAGCCAGGATGAGCACCAATAGCTACATTGTGTTGTAAAGCTAGCTCAATTGTTTTTTTGATAGAATCGGTACTGCCTGCATGAAAACCACAGGAAATATTTGCACTACTAATAAAAGGCATGAGTGCTTCTTCGTTGCCCATACCTTCCCCCATATCACAATTCAGGTCAATGGATAAACCCTTTTTGAATTTGCTGGTATAATTGGTGGGCGGTGTTGACATTGGTTAAACTAAAATGTAGGGATGAGCCATTTTTTAATTGAGCAATCCTAGGTAAATCTACCAAAATAATTTGACCCAAATTCGCATAACCTCCAATGGTTTGGTGATCGGCCATTAAAACCATGATCGAGCCATTGGGTAGTAGTTGTAAAGTACCTCTGGTGACCGCCGAAGATAAGTATTGATTGGGCTTGGTTAAATCGAGTAATGGGCCATTTAATAAATAACCCATTCTATTGGTTTGCAATGTTGTGTGGAAAGGTTGCGTTAATAATTGACTCAAGCTTTGCTCTGTTAAATCATTCCAAGCAGGCCCTGGGATAAAGCGAATAGGCGCAGGGGTAAAAATTGTCGAATGAATTGTAGTCATAAAATTAGGTGAAATTTTATGCGTATATATTTCAGACGCATTGATAGGCAAAACTTCAAAGACATTGTCTTTTTGAAGGGTAGTAGCATTAAAACTTTGACTAGCTAACCAGTTGGGGGCATTTATTTTTCCTTGAATGGCTAGGTAAGCAAAACTACCTTTGATGGGTTTAAGAAATTGCAGCACATCATTTTTAAATACTTGAATGGGTTTATTTAACTCAATACTTTTTTCATTGATGACTGGAGAAAAATTTGCGCCAGTAATACAAATGGTATGATCGCTTGTAAAACTAAAACTACTGGCAGGAAAACATAATTCAACAATAGGGTAATTAATGGGATTATTTACAAGCGCATTGCCTAGTTGAGCAGATAAATAATCCATAAACCCATTGGTACATATCCCAATATGTTGAAACCCATAACGACCATTGTCTTGGAAGCTATCGGCTAATCCTTTTTTTATAACTTTTATAGGCATGTACTTAGATAAATGGTTGATTGAACTTTATTTGAAAAGCATAAATAAAGAGCCTATTAATGTTAAAGCAATAATAAGTTTTCGATAATGCATTTCCTTTACTTTGTTTACCAATTTTAAACCTGAAAAAAATCCGATAGCTAAAGCAGGTATAAGCATTGCATCAATTTGAATACTTTGTATTGATATATTTTTCCAATAAAAAATCTGGAAAGGCAGCTTAAATAAATTCATAATAAGAAATATCCAAGCAGCGGTTCCTATAAAGTCATTTTTTTCTAATCGCATGGCCAAAAAATATAAATTAGAAAAAGCACCTGCTAAGTTTCCTAGCATGGTACTAATGCCCGCAGCCAAACCAGTACTAGCTACAAATAAGGGATTTTTAGGAATAGATGTAGATTTCCTTAACTCCATTAATAAGATGATAACTATAGTTAAAAGAATAATGATTGCCATAATTTTTCTAAAAACAATTTCGTTCATATCCTTACCTAAGAATATTCCAATTAAAATTCCTACAATCATCCATGGTGTAATTTTCCAAAAATGGTTCCATTGGGCATGTCTATTGTAATAACTCACTGCAGCGATATCTGAAAGGCACAAAAGTGGTAATACAATTCCAGTGGAAGCTTTGCCACCAAAAACAAAAGCCATTAAAGTTACACTTAACATGTCTATTCCTTTAAGTCCTGCTTTGCCTAATCCAATTGCAAAAGAAGCGAACAAAATGATACACCAGGTTGTAGCGGAGTAGAAAGAAATTATTGCCATATATTTTAATTTATAGGAGTTGTCTGTTTTGCTAATTCAATATTAAATTCTTCAATGTTTATGGAATAAAATTGGATCCGGTCTCCGGTTTTAAAAAGTGCCAACTTAGAAGGATGGGGGTCAAAAATTTTGAGTGGTGTTCTTCCAATTATTTGCCAACCCCCGGGGCTGTCTGTTGGATAAATTCCTGTTTGTAGCCCCGCTATACCTATACTTCCTGCATAAACTTTCATTCTTGGTTTTGCATGTCTGGCTGTTTGAATTTTTTCTGGAACTTTACCCATGTAGGCGAAGCCTGGCATAAAGCCCAAGTAGTAAACTGTGTATATAGTATTACAATGCAGTTGAATAAGCGCTTCAATACTAATATTTTTTGTTCTGGCTAATTCTTTTAAATCAATACCAAATTCTATGTCGTAACAAACCGGAACGCTAATAACTTCGGTAATTGTATTTAAAGTAAAATTGGCAGATGCTTCTGCTATAAGGGGCGGTATTATTTTTTTAAATAAAAGAACAGGCTCTACTTTTTCAGTTAAGTAATAATCGTAAATATCGTATACAATGGTAATAGTTTGGTAGGCAGGAATTATATCTTTTATCCAAGTATATTTATTTTTAAAAATATTTAAAGCGGTAGCAATTTTATTTACATAGTTTAATGAGGAATCATTCATTTCAACATCAAATGAAAGTACCACAGCATGGTCGCCTAAATAATTCAAACTATGATTAAATGATAATTCAACTTCCACAAGCTTATTATAGTATTTATAAAAAAAATAATGATTCTATTAAAGTTATTTCTTATTAGCTAAAATATTAGATTTGACACCCATTTTCTTAAAAAATTCAGTAATAATTGCCACATTGAGTTTGCCTTAATTACCCCCTAGCTAATTTTAAGTTTTTAATATGTCAAATGCAATAAAAAAGGAGTTTTGATACACTTTTGATAGTAATGGTTTGGGGACTTTAAAAAAGGCTGTTAAATTTTTAACTTTTTTATTTCTCATTCAATAAAAAAAATATGTATATTGTTATTGATAGTATAGATTATTTATGAATAAGGTTTCCCTCAAAGACATAGCAAAAGATGCTGGTGTTTCAATAACAACGGTGTCTTTAGTTATCAATAATAAATCAAAGAAAGGTAGAATAAGTGATGCGGTGGTAGAACGTGTTAAAGCAGTAATAAAAAAACACAATTATCAACCAAACATTATTGCCAGAAGTTTAAGAACTGGAAAAAGTACAACCATAGGGTTAATTTTGGAGGATGTAAGTAATAATTTTTTTGGAACCATTTATAAGACAATTGAGCAAACCGCTTATAAAAGCGGCTATAAATTAATCTCTGCTAGTACAGATAATGATGGGCAAAGAGCTTTAGATTTAATTGAAATGATGGAACATCAGCAGGTAGAAGGACTCATTATAACACCCACATTAAGTTGTAAGCCAATTATAGAGCAGTTAATAAAAAGTAATAAGCCACTAGTATTATTTGATCGATATTTTCCCGGTTTAAATTCAAATTATGTGGTACTTGATAATTTAAAAGGGGCTTTTGAAATGACGAATCATTTGATTCAAAAAGGATATAAAAATATTGCATTTATTACTATTACAAGTCCAATGAATCAAATGCAAAACAGATTGAAGGGATATAAAAAAGCCTTAAAAGATTTTACAAAAAAAGAGTTTCCATCCTATGTTTTAGAATTTCCTTACGAAAGTACCAATGAGGATAAGATACTTCTGCTTGACCAATTTTTAAAACAAAACCCAAAAGTGGATGCCTTATTTTTTGGCACCAATTATTTGGGAATTCTTGGTATAGAATATATTAGATCCAAAAAATTGAAAGTGCCAGGAGATTATGGGCTAGTGAGTTTTGACGACCATGATTTATTTAAACTAATGGAACCTGGTATTTCTGTTGTGGCACAACCAATACAACTGCTTGCAAATGAATCAATTAAAGCTCTTTTGCACTTAATTCAAGGGGAGGGGAGTCAGCTTATTCAAAAAAATATTAGCCCAAGTCTGATTTTTAGAAAATCGGTATAATTTTGTTTTATTAAATAATTGTTATATTTTTATCTAACATTAGTTAGTTGTTTTATTTGCTAAAACGATAAACTAATTAAACAGATTTAAACGAATTTAAACCAAATCAATTTATTATGAGAAAATTCATCATGAAACGAATTCTACTTACTACCTGTGGAGTTTTAGGTATTTGTGCAATTACATTTGCACAAACGCGTCAGCTCTCCGGTAAAGTTACAAGCTCTGACAATCAAGGGATTGTTTCTGCTACTGTAAAAGTAAAGGGTGCAAAAAATGCAACTATTACAAATACAGATGGTGTATTTAGTTTTAACGCACCTGCTGGAAAATTAGTCTTAGAAGTTTCTTCTGTAGGCTTTGTAAACAAAGATGTTCAAGTTGCAGCTGGTCAAAATACAGTGAATGTTGTATTGACGGCACAAGTTGGCGAACTTGCCGATGTAGTAGTTACTGCATTGGGTATCAAGAAAGAAAAGAAAGCTTTAGGTTATGCTTTAACGGAAGTTAAAGGCGACGAACTTACACAAGCGAGATCAAATAGCGTGGTAACAAGCCTTGTTGGTAAAGTTGCCGGTTTAAATGTTACTTCTACAGCAACTGGTGCTGGTGGATCTACTCGAGTTATATTAAGAGGTAATACTTCAATCTCTGACAACAACCAACCATTGTATGTTGTAGATGGTATGCCTATTGATAATAGCAACAGAGGTTCTGCTGGTATGTGGGGAGGAAGTGATGCTGGGGATGGAGTACAAATGATTAACCCTGATGAGATTGAAACAGTATCTGTGTTAAAAGGTGGTAACGCTGCTGCACTTTATGGTGCAAGAGCATCTGCTGGGGTAATCTTGATTACTACTAAGAAAGGTTCTAAGAGAAAAGGCTTAGGCATTGAAGTAAATAGCAATACAGTTGTTGAATCAGTAGTTGATTATACTGACTGGCAATATCAATATGGACATGGAAACAGTGGTGTAAAACCAATTACACAAAGTGATGCTAATGGCATTAACTTAAATAGCTGGGGTGGAAAATTAGATGGTACAAGTGTAATGCAATGGGATGGTAAATCCCGTCCGTATGTTGCACAAAAAAACAACATGACTGATTTTTACAAAAGTGGAACCAATTTAAACAACTCTGCTGCTTTTTATGGTGGTTCTGATAAAATGACTTACAACTTTACAATTGCAGATATGAATAACACAAGTGTTATTCCAAATTCTACTTTAAGAAGAAATAACTTTTCACTTAATTTAGGCATGACTCCAGTTGATAATTTATCAATTAATGTAAGTGCTAGATATGTAAGAGAAAGAGCTAGAAACAGACCACGTTTGTCTGATTCTCCAGGAAACGCGAATTTCACTATTGGCATCATGCCAACAAGTTGGGATCAAGCAACTTTCCAAACTAGTAAGTTAGATCCAGTTACAGGTGGTGAAGCCAAATTCAACGGAAATGAATATGTAACTAACCCTTATTGGGCAGTTGAAAACTTTCATGAAGAAGATTCAAGAGATCGTTTAATCGCAAGTATTGAATCAAGATATAATATTAGTAAAGATATTTATGTAAGAGGTAGAGTTGCAACTGATCAATATACAAGAGCAAGTTTCTCAATGGAGCCTCAATACACTCAATATACTTCTGGTGGTTCAATGAACAGAGGTACGAATCGTTTTAGAGAATTCAATAGTGAATTGATCGTAGGAATTCAAAAAGACTTGACTTCTAAAATTAAATTAGATGCGCTTGCAGGGGGTAACATGATGCAAAATATTGATGAAGGGCAAGCTTTTGGTGGTAATAATTTATTAGTTCCTAATTTCTATTATATAAATAATATGAAAGACAAATGGACTGATTATAGCTACTACGAAAAAAGAATTCATTCTGCTTTCGGATCTGCGGAGGTTTCTTACAATAAATACTTGTATGTAACAGTTACAGGAAGAAACGATTGGTATTCAACTTTGTCACCAACTAATTGGTCAATCTTGTATCCATCTGCTGCGGTAAGTTATATTATCTCAGAAGCCATTAAATTACCTGATTTCATTAACTATGCTAAAGCAAGAGCTTCATGGGCTGTAGTAGGAGGTGACCGTAGTCCTTATGGTTTGAACCTTCCTTATAGCTTAAATGGAACTACTTTTTCTGGTTTAGGTATGGGAGGCATTGGGACTGGAACAATTCCTAACAAAAATTTATTGCCTTATAAAGTAACTTCTCAAGAGGTTGGTATCGAGTCAAGAATGTTTGACAGCAGATTCGGCATCGATTTCACTTTATATAGTAAGAAAACAACTAACGATATCATAGGAAGTCAAATTTCTGGAACATCTGGTTACGGTAGCGTTTTGATTAACGTTGGTGAAGTTTCAAATAGTGGTGCTGAGTTATTATTAACTGGTACTCCTATTAAAAATTCAAAATTTTCTTGGGATGTTTCTTATAACTTAGGTTATAACAAAAGTAATATTGACAAAATCTCTGATCAAATTACTGACGCTGGTGTAGACCAAGCTCGTTCTATGACTGCTTCCATACATCATCTTGTTGGAAAGCCATTTGGTCAAATTATGGCTTTTGATTACAAAAGAAATGCTTCTGGTGAAATTTTATTAAATGCTGGTAAAGCACAAAGAGGTGAATTAATCGCAGTTGGATCTGGCGTTTCTCCATATACAATGGGTATTAATAACTCTTTCCATTATGGCAATTTCAATTTTGAATTCTTAATTGATGGTAAATTTGGTGGTTATATCTATTCTGGTACTAATGACTTCGCAATGTACAGAGGTAAGTCTTTAGAAACACTTCCTGGACGTGAAGGTGGAGTAGTAGGTGCTGGTATTGATCAAGCTACTGGATCTAAAAATGCAATAAGTGTTCCAGCTCAAGATTATTATCAAAGCATTGCGTTGAATATTTCAACACCATTTGTTTACAAGTCTGATTTTATCAAACTTCGTCAAATCATTTTAAGCTATAATATTCCTACGAAGGATTTAGGCAAATTGCCTTTCAAAGGAGCTTCGGTTTCTATCGTTGGACGTAACTTGTTAATCATTAGCAAGAATACACCAAACATTGATCCTGAATCAAACTACAATGCAGGTAATGCGCAAGGTTTAGAATGGTATGGTGCACCTCCAGTTCGTTCTTTTGGTGTTAATTTAAATCTTAAATTCTAATCTGATAAAAATTATCCTTAGTAATTAAAAAATTATGAAAATGAAAATAAATAAATACATATACAGCTTACTAATTGCATCAATTAGTATTACAGGTTGTACCAAGGAATTTGAAGCAGTCAACATTAGTCCAACAAGTGTTAATGATTTGTCTAGCGACTTACTATTTACAAACACAATTATGGGTGTTTCTGGTGGTGAGTATGAAGCATGGAGAACAAACTTGATTTACAATAGTCAATTTATTCAACACTTTGCTTCTACTAGTTGGGATCAAGGGCATCGTTACAAATTTGATGAAGGTTATAATTCATCATTATGGGATTCTTATTATGGAAATCCAATTAAGAATTTAGTAAACTTGGTTGCTAAAACAAAAGGAGTAGCCAATGATGTTAACTATAATAGCGCTGCTAGAATATTAAAGGCTTATGCTTTTATGCGTTTGACTGATTCTTATGGTGATATTCCATATTCAGAAGCTGGAAATGGATATTTGTCTGGTGTATTCTCACCTAAGTATGATGATCAAAAAGCCATTTATGCTGATATAGTAGCTGAATTAGATGCTGCAGCTAAAGGTTTTGATGCTGCTAAACCTTTCAAAGGGGATATAACAAGTTACAATGGGAATACTACTTTGTGGAAAAAAGCAGCTTATTCATTGATGTTACGTGCTGGTATGCGTTTATCAAAAGTTGACGCTACTACAGCCGCTTCAGTTGTTGGTAAAGCTGTCGCTGGCGGGGTAATGACTTCTATAGATGATGCTTTTAGAATTAAGCATTTAACTTCTGGTTACGACAATCCTAATAGTCACGTTTTAGGTTATTACAATGGATCAAGAGGTGAATTATCAAATAACTCTTTTAAATTTTCTACAACTTTCATTGGATTATTGCAAACAAATGCAGATCCACGTTTAGGAATTTTATCAGTAGTAAGAACTGGGGCAGCTGGTGCCATTGGTGTTGAAGATAATTCTGCTGAAAAACAAAAAGGCTTAAAAGTGGGTATTGATCCAACTGGATTAACTGGTATCGAATCGTATTCTCAATTAAGATCTGATTTTGTTGTTGCTGACGCTCCAAATATCTTAGTTTCTTATGGTGAAACTTTGTTATTGCTTGCAGAAGGAAAAGAAAGAGGTTGGGTTAGCACAGGTAGTGCTGAGCAATATTTCCGTGACGGAGTTAACGCTTCTATCAATCAATTAAAATTGTATGATAATGGCTCTAATTCAGCATTTGGAGGCCTATTTAAAGCAAGTGATATAAATACATACACTGCTACTACTTTAACTTACCCTTCAACTACTGATGCTAAAATGAAAGCTATTAATGAACAATATTATATAGCTACCTTATTAGATGAGTATGAAGCGCATGCTAACTGGCGTCGTTCTGGCTACCCAGTATTGGTTCCAGCTACAACTACAGGCTACTCCAATGGAGTTATCCCTAGACGTTTTCAATATCCTTCAAGTGAATCACAATTGAACGGTAAAAACGTAAATGCGGCTATTTCTAAACAAGGCGCTAACAATTGGGCAACTAAAGTTTGGTGGGATAAATAATATTTTAATTGGCAATGTTTATATTAAATCGGGTAGACTAGTCTATCCGATTTTTTTTTTTGTGCCTTAACCAAAATCATACTTTAATGAACCTATTCTATTAGGAGTTTTGTTTAAAAAATACTAATTTGTATTGGGTTTTGTTTTGCAATCAAACACTCGGTTTTATGAGTCGAATTTTAAAAAAAATATCTTTTTTAATTTCATTTATTTGTTTCACTACTTATCTATATGCCCAAAATTTAAAAAAATTTACTGCTTTAAGTCAGGAAAAAACGGGAATATCTTTTAATAACAAATTAGTAGAAACTGCAGCAACCAATATTATAACCTATGAGTATTTTTATAATGGTGGCGGAGTAGCTGCAGGAGATTTTAATAATGATGGGTTAATTGATCTATATTTTACTTCGAATCAATCGGATAATAAGCTTTATTTAAATAAGGGAAATTGGCAATTTAAAGACATTACATCTTCTGCTGGTGTAGCAGGAAGGGCGGGAGGATGGAAGACAGGAGTATCGGTTGTAGATATTAATGGAGATGGTTTATTAGACATTTATGTTTGTTATTCTGGTGATGTAGATGGAGAAAAAAGAGCCAATCAAATGTTTATTAACAATGGCAATTTAACTTTTACAGATAAGGCCAAACAAATGGGAATTGCAGATCAAGGGTATACGACTCAGGCTGCTTTTTTTGATTATGACAAGGACGGGGATTTAGACTTATTTGTCATGAATCACAATATTAAAAATCTAAGAAATTTTGACGCGGCATTTGTAAAGAAGATGATTGATCCAGATGCAGGTGATAGATTGTATGAAAATAGAAATGGAGTTTTTATTGATGTTACTGAAAGAGCTGGTATTATTTCAAATCCCATTGGTTATGGATTAGGCTTGAATATTGCAGATGTAAACAATGATGGTTGGCCAGATATTTATGTTTCAAATGATTATGTAGAAGAAGATTATTTGTATATTAATAATAAGGATGGCACTTATACAGAGCAGCTTCGTTCGGCACTTGGGCATATTTCTTATTTTTCAATGGGCTTGGACATTGCGGACATTAATAATGATGGACTTGCAGACATTTTCACATTAGACATGCTCCCGCAGGACAATCGAAGACAAAAGCTACTGTTTGCGCCAGATAATTTCGAATTGTACAACAATATGGTGGGTAATGGTTTTTATCACCAGACCATGCGTAATATGTTACAATTGAATAATGGCAATGGAACCTTTAGTGAAATTGGTCAACTGGCAGGTGTATCCAATACGGATTGGAGTTGGTCTGCTTTGTTGGCAGATTTTAATAATGATGGTAGAAAAGACTTGTTTGTGACCAATGGTTACGGTAGAGATATGATTAATAGAGACTTTGTAAAATTTTATGCCAATGAAAGGCTTAAACATGTTCAAGGAAAGAAGAATGATAGAATGTTTTTAATGTTACAAGGTATACAGTCTACCCCAACACATAATTATATATTCGAAAATAGCAATGACTATAAATTTATTGATAAGTCGGAAGAGTGGGGTTTTGAAGAACCCAATTTTTCACATGGTGCTATTTATGCCGACTTAGACAATGATGGGGATTTAGATTTAGTAGTGAATAAAATGAATCAGGTTGCAGGTATATATAGAAACAATACGGTAGAGTCCAAGACAGGCGGAAATTTTTTAAATGTTTCATTGAAATCAAAGTCCAACAATAGAAATGCAATTGGGGCAAAAGCAATTGTATATACTGCATCAGGGATATATTGTATTGAAAACAATCCTATTCATGGTTTTCAATCTTCTATGCAAATTCCTTTACATTTTGGTTTTCCTGATAAAAAAATTGATTCCATTGTGGTACAATGGCCTAATAAGACTAGTTCAAAAAAAATTACATCAATACCATTCAATGGCAACATTGAACTGACGGAGCCGAATTATGGTTTAACAACCAATGATGATAAAATTGTTGAAGCCCCTTTATTTACTTTAAATGAAAATGCGGTAGATTATATACACCAACAAGATTCTGTGAATGATTTTAAAGTGCAGCCTTTGTTGCCTAATATGATTTCCTATGCTGGCCCTAAAATGGCCTATGGAGATATTAATAAAGATGGAAAAACAGATATTTATATTTGCGGCAATAGTGAGAAATCGGGAGCTTTATTTATACAAACCAAAGACAATCAATTCGTAAAATCGAATCAACCAGCTTTGGAAATTCTACCCAAAACAGAACAAGCCGCTGCGCTATTTTTTGACGCGGATAATGATGGTGATTTGGACTTATATATAGTAGCAGGTGGCTTTTCGGAAAGCAATGCAGGGGTTACTTATCAAGATGAGCTTTATATTAATAACAATGGGCTATTTGAATTAAGTGTAAATAGCCTGCCTCATATGCAACATATTGGTTCATGTGTGGTATCATTTGATTTTGATAAAGACGGAGATTTAGACTTATTTGTTGGGGGAAGAGCACTACCAGGGAAGTATCCTTTACCCGCCAAAAGCATTTTACTAATGAATGATGGAAAAGGAAAATTTACGGATGAAACAGAAATTTTGGCTCCAGCCTTTTTGTCCTTAGGGATGGTTACGGATGCTTCGTGGATAAAAAATAATGCTAAAGAAAAAGAAAGTTTAGTTGTTTGTGGTGAGTGGATGCCTTTGACAAGCTTTACTTTTTTAGAAGGTAGTTTTAAAAACAACACAAAAGACCTTTTTGCAGAACCGTTAAAAGGATGGTGGAACAAGTTAACATTTGCTGATATGGACCATGACGGTGATTTAGATTTAGTAGCTGGAAATTGGGGCTACAATTCACAAATGAAGGCGTCTGACAAAGAACCTGTTGAAATGTATTATAATGATTATGACAACAATGGATCTATTGATCCTATTTTAACATATTTTATAAATGGAGTTAGCTATCCAATGGCTTCAAGAGATGAGCTTACCGATCAAATAACAATTCTACGTCAGAAGTTTCCCACTTATGATTCCTATGCTGATGCCACAATAAAAGATATATTAACACCAGAGCAATTAAAAAGTTCTAATAAGTTAACAGCAAATTATTTTGGAACAATCTGGTTTGAAAATATCAATGGGAGTTATTTTAAAAGAGAATTGCCAATAGAGGCCAATTTTGCACCAGTCTATTCTATAATGGTAAATGATTTTAATAAAGATGGCAACAATGATATTCTACTTTTTGGGAATATAGAAAAAGCAAGAATTAAAATTGGGAAGATTGATGCTAATTATGGAACTTTATTAACGGGAGATGGAAAAGGCCATTTTAAATATTTAAATCAACAAATTTCTGGGCTTGCTTTGAAAGGGGCTGTAAGGGATGCGATTAAAGTAAACAGCGGAACTATATTAACTACTATTAACAATCAAGCGCCAGTTATTTTAAATTATTAATTGATGGGTATTAAAAAATATATATTAGTTTTTTTAATATTTTTATTAGCAATAGAAGGTTTATATGCGCAACCTAAATTTACTAATAAGGATTATATCAAAGCATTAAAGCAGGTCACAGACATAATGGTCAATGATGTTACATCACCAGTGGCAGCCAGTAGGTATTATGCATATATTACGATTGCATCCTATGAAACGATGGCTGCTTTTTCTAACACTCAATATATTTCTTTTGATGGAACCATATACGGATTTCATATTTCAAAGCCTAAGGAATTAACAGACAGTTTTAATACTTCTTTATCAAGTGTTTTATCCGTTTATTTAGCGGGAAAGCTTTTCTTACCTTCTGGAAGCAGCTTGCAATTGTCAATTGATTCATTGGAGTTAAAATATAAAAAAATAGATCCAAAAATATATGAAAAATCATTGCAGTTAGCGAATGCGATGGTGGATCAAGTTTTTGCATATTCAAAAAAAGATGGATTTAACAAGTTAAGTGGTATGCAAAAATATACCCCTAAAAATGGTCTTGGAAATTGGCAACCAACACCACCCGTGTTTATGGCTCCTGTAGAACCTAATTGGGGTAAATTAAAAACTTTTTTACTAGACTCTTCAACACAATTTAAAGTGCAGCCTCCGGTAGCCTATAGCGATAATAAAAATTCTACTTTTTATGCATTAACTAAAGAGGTATATCTATTTAAGAAAAATGCAACCATACAACAACAAGCAATTGCTAATTTTTGGGACTGTAATCCCTTTGCTGTTGAACAAATAGGGCATGTTGAATTTGGGTTAAAAAAAATATCTCCAGGAGGGCATTGGCTAGGAATTGCAGGTATTGCCTGTAGGCAACAAAATCTTTCTTTTTCAAATACTGTTTTAGTTCATGCCTTAACTAGCATTACTTTGGCAGATGCTTTTATTGCTTGTTGGCAGGAGAAATACAGCTCTGATCGCATAAGGCCAGTAACTGTTATCCAGCGCTTTTTTGATGCTAAATGGGCTCCATTATTACAAACGCCCCCATTCCCAGAATATGTTTCTGGACATAGTGTTGCTTCCACAGCTGCCGCAATTGTATTGACAAAAATATTTGGCAATCAACTATCATATACAGACAATACAGAGGTTGAATTTGGCATACCATCTAAAAATTTTAAATCTTTTAATGCTGCTGCTACAGAGGCCTCTATTTCTAGAATTTATGGAGGTATTCATTTTAGGGATGCAATTGATCAGGGGGTATGGTTAGGGAATCAAATTGGCTTATGTGCAATCACTAAATTGAATAAACAGCTAAATAAGGCCAAATTTTAAGTAAAAATAGCTGCGTAGTTAAAAATTTCTGAGTTTAAATATTTATATTTATTAGTATAAGGGCGGAATTAATTGCCTAAAAAAATATTTATATCGTATGGCTAACAGAAGAAAATTTTTAAAGCAATCTGCATTGCTTTCTGCGGGATTGATTACTAAAAATTTAGTACCTAATTTTTTACTGCCCTCAAAATATAGTTCACAGAGGCCAGCTATAAATAAAAGAAACTTTACAAGTGTTTCTGTAAATAATTTTATTGAGCAATCAAAACTTACTATAAAAGACGAAGAAGTTGCTTGGTTATTTGAAAATTGTTACCCCAATACTTTGGATACTACGGTAGATTTTGAAATCCTACAAGGCAAGCCTGATACTTATGTTATTACAGGGGATATTGATGCTATGTGGCTAAGAGATAGTACTGCACAAATAACACCTTATTTACCTTTTGTAAAGGAGGATGAGGCTCTAGCTAAACTTGTTGAAGGAGTGATTCATCGTCAAAAGAAATGTATTATATTAGATAGTTATGCCAATGCTTTTTATAAGGATCCCAAAAAGGAAAGTGAATGGAAAAGTGATTTAACCACGATGCAGCCTGGTACACACGAAAGAAAGTGGGAGATAGATTCATTGTGTTATCCAATAAGGTTGGCCTATAAATATTGGGAATTAACTGGCAAGGTAGAAGTATTTGATGATCAATGGGTTTCTGTAATACAAAAAACGCTAATCACATTTAAAGAGCAACAGAGAAAAGAAAATAATGGCCCATATACTTTTCAACGAACTACTGCTTGGGCAACAGATGGGGTACCGCTAGGAGGGTATGGATATCCAGTGAATCCAGTAGGGTTAATATGCTCTATGTTCCGACCTAGTGACGATGCTACTATTTTCCCTTTTTTAATTCCATCCAATTGCTTTGCAGTGGTTTCGTTACGTCAAGCAGCAGAGTTATTGAATAAAGTAAAAAATAATAAAAAATTAGCAGCAGATTGCTTACAACTTGCTACAGAAGTGGATAAAGCCATCCAACAATATGGTATTGTACACCACGAAAAATTTGGGAAAATATATGCCTATGAAGTAAATGGACATGGAAGCTTCAATTTAATGGATGATGCCAATGTACCAAGTTTATTGTCTTTGCCTTATTTAGGGTATTTAAATAGCGAGGACCCTATTTATCAAAATACCAGAAAGTTTGTACTTAGTTCAAGTAATCCATTTTTTTATAAGGGAATAAAAGGAGAGGGCATTGGAGGTCCACACGCAGGTGCTAATATGATTTGGCCTTTAAGTATTATTATGCGTGCACTTACAAGTAAATCTAAAGAAGAAGTCACTTTTTGTTTAAAAATGTTAAAAAATACGCATGCAAATACTGGGTTTATGCATGAGTCCTTCCATAAGGATGATGCCAATAATTTTACTAGAAAATGGTTTGCCTGGGCGAATACATTGTATGGTGAGTTAGTTCAACATACATTAGCTACTTACCCGTCTATCTTAAAAAATGAAATATAGTAAAAAATATTTTTTTCAGCTATTACTAGTATCCATTGGGTTAGGTCTTTATATGCAGGCTACTGCTCAAAATAAAATAACAAAGCCCAATATCATTTATATCTATGCCGATGACTTGGGATATGGTGAATTAGGATCTTATGGTCAAAAAAAAATTAGAACGCCTCATCTAGATCAAATGGCCAAAGAGGGGATGCGTTTTACACAGCATTATAGTAGTGCCCCAGTTTGTGCGCCTTCTCGTTGTATGTTAATGACTGGAAAAAATCCAGGTCATGCTTATATAAGAGGTAATTATGAATTAGGTGGCTTTGCAGACAATGAGGAAGGAGGTCAAATGCCCATGCAGGAAGGTGCCTATACTTTGGCAGCTATGCTAAAGGAAAGAGGCTATCAAACAGCTTTAGTAGGTAAATGGGGCCTGGGTATGACGGGCACTACGGGTACTCCACTTAAACAAGGCTTTGATTATTATTACGGCTACTTAGATCAAAAACAAGCGCATAATTATTATCCTACACATTTATGGGAAAATGATCATTGGGATAGTTTAAATAATCCTGTTATTAACGTGCATACTGCTATTGATCCTAAAACGGCAACGGATGCCGATTTTGAAAAGTACCGAGGTCATGATTATGCACCTGCAAAAATGACCGAGAAAGCATTGGCTTTTATTGATCAAAATAAAAACCATCCGTTTTTTCTTTATTTGCCTTTTACGCTACCACATTTATCCTTACAAGCTCCTGCGGAATATGTAAAAAAATACATTGGACAATTTCAGGAGCAACCCTATTATGGGGACAAAGGATATGCACCTAATAAATATCCTCTATCTACTTATGCCGCAATGATTACTTTTTTAGATGATCAAGTTGGAATTATTTTAGATAGAATTAAAAAATTAGGATTGGATGATAATACCATCATTATGTTTTCCAGTGACAATGGGGCTACTTTTTCGGACGGTGTAGATGTAAAGTTTTTTAATAGTGTGAGTGGCCTACGTGGATTAAAAATGGATTTATATGAAGGGGGTATTAAAGTTCCTTTTATTGCTAGATGGCCTGGAAAAATAAAAGCCAATTCAACTTCCAATTTATTATCGGTACAATATGATATCATGCCCACTTTGGCAGAATTGACAGGAAAGCCAGTGAATAAATTGGATGGGATTTCCTTATTGCCCACTTTGCTTAACAAAGCTTATTCGCAAGCAGCACGTGAATTTATGTATTTTGAGTATCCCGAAAACGGGGGACAATTAGCGGTTAGAATAGGGAAGTGGAAGGGGGTAAAAATGAATGTGCTTAAAAATCCATTGGGCGATTGGGAATTGTATGATGTAGAAATGGATCCATTTGAAAAAAATAATATTGCAGGGGCAAATTTAATGATGATTGAAAAAATGCAAGCCATCGCTAAAGCGCAGCACCTTCATCCTCAAGTATTGGAATGGGAGTTTATCGATCCTAAAATTAAAAAGGCTATTGCCAAATAAAAAATAAGAAGGCTATTCACCAATAAAAAAGCAACCAACTATATAGCGGTTGCTTTTTTTATTGTTATTTGTATCATCTTATTTAATCTCTTGCTCTGTAATTTTTCCTGTGGTTTTATTTTTTAGGATTAATTTTTTAGCGCCATAATGGGTCATTTCTTCTTTAATTAAATAATGATCTTTGTCGTACTCCACTAAATGACTTTCTTTAGTCAATCCCGACTTGCCTCTCCAAATATCTAATTTAACTGGCTCCCATAATTTTGTTTTTGCAGATCTATAAGCAGCATCTAAAACACAGTTCACAATGTATCCATCATAAAATGTTTCTTTAGGGGCTTCTCCTTTTTCCATAGAATTAAACATATCCATAAACATATGGTTGTAGCCTAATTCATTAAGTTCATCACCCACTGGGAATAGCCAGCCGCTATTGCTCTCAGATTTTTCAGAAATATAGTCACCTCCTTTGCCGGTGGTAAACATTTCAAAACCAGTTCTTAAAAAACTATTGATCCAAATAGTGCCCTCTGTGCCCATTACTTCATCTCTTAAATCTAAACCTCCTCTAAAGGTCCAGCTTACTTCAAATTGTCCAATAGCCCCATTCTCATACTTCACTAGTCCAATGGCATGGTCTTCGGCGTCAATGGGTTTTACTTGGGTATCGGCCCAGCACATTACTTCAATGGGTTTAATGTCTTTACCAATATAACTTCTAGAAATTTCAACGCAATGACATCCTAAATCTAAAATACAGCCACCGCCCGCTTGTTCGATATTCCAAAACCATTCACTGTGTGGGCCAGGATGTGTTTCGCGCGACTTTGCCCATAAAATTCTACCAACGGCACCTTCTTTTACACTTTGATGTGCTTTGATAAATTTAGGTGTGTAAACTAAGTCCTCTAAATAACCATTAAATATGCCAGCTTCTTCTACTGCAATCAACATTCTCTTAGCTTCCTCTCCATTACGACCTAAAGGCTTAGTGGTCATCACTGCTTTTTTATGTTTGCAACATAACATCACCGCCATTTCATGAATATCATTAGGGAGCGCTATACATACTACATCTACATCGGGGTGTGCAATGGCTTCTTCCATTACGGTAGTCCAATGGGCGCAGTTGTAATCTGCAGCAAACTTGGTGGCAGACTCCTCACGTCGAGCATAAATACTTACTACTTTATCTTTACTTCTATAACCTTGCAGGGCGTCTGCATAAAAACGACCAATAAATCCTGCACCTAACATTGCAATTCGCATCTTTACTAATTTTTAGATTTTTATAATTAATTGTTTAAATATTTTTTTTGAATAAGCGATTAAAATAATTTATGCAACTGTGGCAATATCTTTTTTCTCCTTAAAGAATAAAATAAATGCAATAAGAACGGCCCCGGCAATGGCTGCAGGGGTTAACCAAATGGAAGTCCAATTATGACTAGCAGCTCCTGATAAAGTATTGGCGACTGTTTTATTTTGATCCACCACAAAACCGCTGTACCAAGTGCCAATAAACATACCTAAGCCATAGGTAGCAAAAGTGAATAAGCCTTGTGCTGCATTTTTAATTTTTTCTCCAGCTTTTTTCTCGGTATACATATAACCCGTTACAAAGAAAAAGTCATAACAAATACCATGCAAAATAATTCCTGCATACAGCATCCAACTGTGATCCATCGTTCCGTAAGCAAAAAATACATAACGAAGCAGCCAAGCACTAATGCCTAGGATAAGCATATTTTTTACGCCTATTTTATTAAACATAAAAGGAATGGCTATTATAAATAATGCTTCAGACATTTGACCAAGGGTCATTTTTCCTGCTACATTTTCTAATCCAATTTCATTTAAAAACGGATTGGCAAAACCATAATAAAAAGATAAAGGAATACAAATAGCAAGAGCAGCAATAAAAAATATTAAAAATGATCTTGTCTTAAATAATACCAAGGCGTCCAGTCCAATAATTCCTGAAGCAGATACTTTTTCATTTTTTGCTTTTGGAGGGGTATTGGGCATGGCAAAACTTAGCAAGCCTAAAATAACTGAAACTACTGCAGCCACTTGAAAAGTGCCAGCTGTTTTTTCTATACCTAATTTACTAATAATAAGTCCTGCAGCAATCCATCCTAAGGTTCCAAAAACACGTATCCAAGGGAATTGTTTTCCAGGATCGGTCATTTGAGCAAAAGCCACACTATTGCTTAAGGCAATGGTAGGCATGTACATTAAAGAGTAAACCAATATCACCCAATAAAAACCAGTATTGGTTACTTGGGTGGCATATAATAAAAGGGCAGCACCCAATAAATGCAGTACTCCCATAATTTTTTGAGCAGCAAAAAATCGATCTGCAATCATCCCTACAAAAAATGGACTAATAATGGTAGCAATGGCGCCTGCACTATAGGCAGCACCAATATCCACCCCGGTTGATTTTAATGCCTCACCCATGTAAGTGCCCATGGTCACATACCAGGCGCCCCAAACATAATATTGTAAAAACATCATTGAGGATAATAAAACACCAATTTTTGTCTTCATAGTAGTAGCATTTTTTGCGATTTCAATATACTTAAAATAATGTAAAATGCCCCTAGGAAGGGGCATAATAATATTCTATAAATTATATAATTTAGGCGTCTAAAGCTTGTAGTATATCGGCTAAGATATCTTCTTTATGTTCTAGCCCTACCGAAATGCGAATTAAGCCGGGTGTAATACTAACGGCACTACGTTCGGCTTCTGATAATTTTGCATGGGTAGTACTAGCAGGATGGGATGCAATACTTTTGGCATCTCCTAAATTGGCAGTTAAGGATAACATTTTTAAACTGTTTAAAAATTTTCGTCCTGCTTCAATACCATCTTTTAATTCAAAACAAACAATGCCTCCGCCGTTATTCATTTGTTTTTTGGCAATGGCATAATGTGGATGAGAAGACAAGAAAGGATATTTTACAAAATTTATTTTGGTATGCCCTTCTAATTTTTCTGCAATATATAATGCATTACTGCAATGTCTTTCCATTCTTACTTCTAAAGTTTCCAAGCTTTTACTTAATACCCATGCATTGAAAGGAGATAAAGAAGGTCCAGTACTTCTAGAGAATAAATAAATTTCATGAATTAAATCTTTGCGTCCTACAATTGCGCCACCTAAAACACGCCCTTGTCCATCTATCCACTTGGTGGCAGAATGAACAACTAAGTCGGCACCTAAATCAATAGGTGTTTGTCCAATAGGCGTAGCAAAACAATTGTCTACGTTTAAAATTATTTTATGTTTTTTCGCTATGGTACTTAGCATAGCAATATCCACCACATCCACACCAGGATTTGTAGGGGTTTCTAAATAAATCATTTTAGTTTGTGGTGTAATGGCTGCTTCCCATTCTGCCGCAGTAGCACTAGCACCTACATAACTATAATCAATACCGTATTTTGGTAAATATTTTGATACCACCGTATGTGTACTTCCAAAAATTGAATTACAAGATAAAAGATGATCGCCTTTTTTTAGCAAAGCCATAAAAGATCCAAATACCGCACTCATACCAGAAGCTGTCGCAAAACCTGCTTCTGCATTTTCTAATACACACAAGCGATCTACAAATTCTTGCACCGTCGGATTCGAAAAACGACTGTAAATATTGTCGTCATTTTCATCGGCAAAAGCGGCACGCATATCTTCGGCATTGTCAAAAGTAAAACTACTGGTCAAAAACATAGGAGAGGAGTGCTCTTTTTCTTGAGTACGGTCCGCTCTAGTTCTTATTAATTTTGATTGTTTATGTTTCATGCAATTATTTTAAAATTCTAACTTTATTTTATTACGAAGCTTTATTTTTTTTGGCTTTCGATTATCCAATTTCAACTTCCCAAGTAATTACTGCACCAGCAGCTTTTAAAGTGGCAGCAACTGAACAGTATTTATCCAAAGATAATGCGCAAGCTTTTTCTGCTTTTTCTTTGGTCATGGTTCCTTTGAATTTAAAAACTAAATGAATGGCCGACCATAAAGCAGGTTCTTTACCAGTTTCGCGCTCTCCATCAATTACCATTTCAAAAAATTCAATAGTTTCTTTTTGTTTATTTAATATCATCACAATATCTACACCACTACATGCCCCAAGCGCACTTAATAAAGTTTGCATGGGTCTAAGCCCTGTTCCATGGCCTCCTTGTTCGACAGGAATATCCATTCTCATGGTATTATGCGCTTCGTCCAATGCGTTAAAAGCAAAGCCATCATTCATCCTGGTAACGATCATCCTAGCCATAAATTAATATTTGTTAGTTAATGGAAATATAAATTCCAATGTTTATGCAAATGTAATTCAAATAGATAGTTACTTTGCACTAGAATTCGAAAAAAATGGAACCATTGGTTTATCAATATGATGCCCCTTTTAGCTTGGAATGTGGGGTGAGTTTACCGCAACTTAAAATTGCCTATCATACTTATGGGCAGTATGCACCAGGTAAAAAAGTGGCCTGGGTATGCCATGCTTTAACGGCCAATTCGGATGCAGCAGATTGGTGGAAAGGGCTGATAGGTGAAGGCTATTTAATTAACCCCAATGATTATTTTATTGTTTGTGCCAATATTATTGGATCCTGTTATGGAACTACTGGGCCTTTGAGTGCTGAAATTGTGGGTACTTCCATTGGATTTGAACAGTTTCCTACAGTTACTATTCGAGATATGGTGCAAGCGCATATTTTATTACGTCAACATTTAGGCATTGCTGAAATTGATTTATTATTAGGTGGAAGTATGGGCGGCTATCAAGCATTAGAATGGGCCATATTTGAACCATCCGTAATAAAGAAAATGTTTTTAATTGCTACTTCTCCTTCTGAAAGTGCATGGGGGGTGGCGGTACATACTGCGCAACGTTTGGCTATTGAAGCCGATTGCACTTGGAATGAACCAACACCTAATGCAGGAGCGAAAGGATTAAAAGCAGCGCGTGCTATTGGCATGTTAACCTATCGCAATTATGGTATTTTCCAAGAAAAACAAACCGATGAGGATCCTGAAAAGATTGATAATTTCAAAGCCTCTTCTTATATCAATTACCAAGGAGATAAATTGGTAAAAAGATTCAACGCCTATAGTTATTGGTTATTGACTAAGTCGATGGACAGTCATCATTTGGCACGTAAAAGAGGTGGAGATTTAATAGCCACCCTGCAATCTATTCATATACCTACTTTAATTATTGGAGTGAGTAGTGATATCTTGTGTCCATTAGATGAGCAAAGATTTATGGAACAACATATGCCACAAGCTAAGTTGGTAGCGATTGATTCGGTGTATGGACATGATGGGTTTATTATAGAATCGGTTCAAATTTCGGCACATTTAAAAACATGGCTGGCTCAACAAGGCTAATCTAATTACATTATAAAAATACCTATGAAATTTTTAAGACAAATAGGGGAGTACTTATTTATAGTAAAGCGTGATCCCAATCAACAAAGATCTGGCATGATGAAAGCCATGCATGGAATGAACCGCATTTCATTACTTATGTTCTTAGTAGGATTAATAGTGATGCTTTTCAAATTCTTGATCCTGCCTTATTTTAGGCACTAGTCATTGAACATTTTTTTTACTTGTGCTGTAGGGTTTGTAGTATAATATCGGCCGCCACTTCACTCGCTTTTTCTCCAGAATACAATTTATTTTTTAGGGCAAGATAATCTGCATGTATATTTTTTTGCGTCGTGGTATCTTCTAATAGTTTAGTTAACTCAGTGACTAAATTATCGGTATTTAAATTTTCTTGAATTAATTCTTTCACCACTTCTTTGTCCATAATTAAATTAACTAGCGCGATGTATTTTATTTTTATAAAATACTTGGCTAAGGCTAGTGTAATGGGGTTGCCTTTGTAACAAACTACTTCAGGCACGCCTAATAAAGCAGTCTCTAAAGTGGCCGTACCACTTGTGACTAAGGCAGCTTGGCTATGTTGCAAAAGGGCATAAGTACTTGATTTTACCACATGTACATTGGGTTGATGTGGTAATAAGGATGCAAACCAGTCGTCATCTATACCTGGTGCTTGTGCAACTACAAAATGATGTCCAGGAAAATGGATGGCTACACTTAACATGATGGGTAGCTTTTTTTCAATTTCTTGTTTTCTGCTTCCAGGAAGTAATGCAATAATAGGTTCGTCTTTTAAATGAGGCAAGGGGTGCGGTAAATTCATTTGAGCGGCCAATACCTCCATTAAAGGATGTCCGATATAATCTACGTCCCAGTCCCAACGATCTTTAAAATATTTTTTTTCAAAAGGTAAAATACATAATAATTTATCTATACTTGCGCGCATAGCGGGCACTCTATTTTCTTTCCAGGCCCAAACTTGCGGAGCAATAAAGTAAATCACTTTTAAGTTTTGTTGCTTGGCCCATTGGGCAATTCTTAAATTAAATCCAGGATAGTCGATACAGATTAACACATTAGGCGCAAAAGCTTGGATGTCTTTTTTACAAAATCTAATATTCTTAAAAATAGTTGTTAAGTTAAATAGTACTTCCACTAAACCCATAAAAGCAAGGTTCCTATAATGTTTGACCAATTTGCCGCCTGCAGCTTGCATTAAATCGCCACCCCAACATTGTACAACAGCGTCGTTGTCCATGGTGGTTAAGGCTTTGATTAAGTTAGCCCCGTGTAAATCTCCGCTGGCTTCTCCAGCAATTATATAATACCTCATTTATAAATACCATTTACACGCAATGGCAATGACTGCGTAGATACAAGTGGTGAAAAATATGCCCTTTGCTGTTTTGTCTTTTTGTTTTTGAAAGAATATAGTTAGTACCACTCCGTTGATTAATAGGGAAATACTAATCATCGCCGATAAAATAGATTTTTGACGATTGAGTAAATCTAAAAATTCTTCCAAAGTAAAGGCGCCAAATTTCCATTGATAAAAAATAAGAAATCCTAAAAAAGGCATCAGCAATCCCACTAACACCCCTAGTATATAATTGTCTTTTACCATTTCCACTTTTTACTTAATTTCTCTTTAATAATATGGTTGGTTAAATCAAACTGAACAGGTACCACACTCACATAATTATTTTTTAAAGCCCAAACATCGGTGTCTTTGGATTTATCAAAATTTACAAATTCGCCAGTGAGCCAATAATATTTTTTACCATGCGGGTCGGTTCTTTCCACAAATTTTTCGTCGTATTTGGCATAAGACTGTTTACATATTTTTATGCCTTTGATTAAATCGGTGGCCACTTTTGGAATATTCACATTTAAACAAAGATGTTTGTCCAAGTTTTTATCGGCTAATAATTTTTTTACGATAATACGGGCATAGTGTTGAGCGGCTGTAAAATCGGCTTCAATACTTAAGTCTAAAAGACTAAATCCGATACTAGGAATACTCTCAATAGAAGCTTCTAAGGCTGCAGACATGGTTCCTGAGTAAATTACATTTATCGAATGATTGGCACCATGGTTGATGCCGCTTAAGCAAATGGAGGGTTTGCGGTGAAGTACTTTGTCTACGGCTAATTTGACACAATCTACTGGTGTACCGCTACAGGTATAAGCTTCCACCCCGTCAACAATATGTGCTTTTTGAAGTCTTAAATGTTGTCCTAATGTTATTGCATGCCCCATGCCACTTTGAGGTTTGTCTGGAGCCACCACGACCACTTTGCCTAGGTCTTTTACCGCTTCCACCAAAGCCTTAATGCCGGGGGCGCTTATGCTGTCATCATTGGTGATTAAAATAACCGGTCTTTCTTCTTTCGTCTTTACCATAATGCAAGTTACCAAGATAGGCCCTCGCAACAAAATAAAGAAAATGCTAAAAATATTTGGTAATACTAAATATTTTAGTATATTGCACTAAAATCATTAGTTATGTCATACGCAGGAAAAAATTTAAAGTACATCAGAAAGCAGCGCGAATGGACACAAGAAGAGATGGCCAATCAACTTCAAATTAAGCGTTCCTTAGTAGGGGCTTATGAAGAAGAACGTGCCGAGCCTCGCTTGGAAGTAATGGAAACCATTTGTGCCAAATTCTCCATTAGTTTGGAGGAGTTTTTATTTCAGGACTTAGCCCTTTTGAGTGCACAAGAAGGGGACTCAAATAACGGGTCAGGCAATAGTTATATGGAGCGTCGAAGAGCGCTAAAATCGGACAAAACCATTTCGTTGGCATCCATGGTTACTTTTGTACCCGTGAAGGCAGCAGCAGGTTATTTGGCTGGCTATGCCGATCCTGAATTCCTGGACGAGCTAAACACTTTTACTTTACCTATGTTGGCTCCAGGCGACTACCGTGCTTTTGAGATTATTGGAGATAGTATGTTACCAACCCCAAGTGGCAGTGTTATTGTGGGAGAGAAAGTGGGAAGCTTTAAAGAGGTAAAAAATAGCAATACTTATATCGTTGTTTCTAATGCAGATGGGGTAGTCTATAAGCGTATTATTACCAATGATGATCGTTCAAAAGAGGGAAATGAGAATAATGAAAATAAGCTTACTTTATTGAGCGACAATCCTTTATACGAGCCATATCAAGTAAACGCCACCGATATTGTTGAGATATGGAAGGCCGTTTATATCATACACAAAGCAGGGGCTCAGCCTATGTGGAATGTGGATCAATTAGCGGGGGTAGTGAACAATTTACAAGATCAGATAACTAGTTTAAAGAAAAAGTTGAATTAACTTATTGTAAGTAATTGAATATCAAATTATTGATATATTTTTTTCAATAAAATAAGGTACTGTTTCTATTCCCACTCAATGGTAGCTGGAGGCTTACTGCTGATGTCATAAACGACCCTGTTAATACCACGAACTTCGTTGATAATGGCATTGCTTACATGAGCTAAGAACTCGTAAGGTAAGTGTGCCCAGTCTGCGGTCATGCCATCCACCGAAGTAACAGCTCTTAGCGCAATCGTAAATTCATAAGTACGTTCATCACCCATTACACCTACACTTTTTACAGGTAGTAAAATGGTACCTGCTTGCCATACTTTAGTATACAAGTCAAACTCTTTTAAGGCGTTCATATAAATATGATCGGCTGCTTGTAAAAGGGCAACTTTTTCAGGGGTAATGTCTCCCAATATGCGAATGGCCAGTCCTGGTCCTGGGAAAGGGTGCCTATTGATTAAGTTGGGTGAAATACCCAATTCCAAGCCTACTTTTCTAACCTCGTCTTTGAATAAATACCTGAGGGGCTCCACCAATTTAAGGTGCATTGTATCTGGTAAGCCGCCTACATTGTGGTGTGATTTGATGGTTTGAGAAGGGCCATGAACACTTACGCTCTCAATTACATCTGGATAAATTGTTCCTTGACCTAAAAACTTAGCTTCCAATACTTTAGAGGCTTCTATTTGAAATACATCTATAAATAGTTTTCCTATAATTTTTCGCTTCTCTTCGGGTTCAGATTTACCTGCTAAGGCATCATAGAACATGTTTTTAGCATCAATGCCAGTCACGTTTAATCCAATGGATTTATAGATATCCAATACGTCTTGGAACTCGTTTTTACGCAGCACGCCATTGTCTACAAATATGCCATGAAGTCGATCTCCAATAGCTCTATGAATTAAAGTAGCGGCCACCGTACTATCCACGCCTCCACTTAAGGCCATTATCACATGACTGTCTCCAATTTGCGCTTTTAGCTTGTCTACGGTTTCTTGAACAAAGGAGGATGGGGTCCAATTTTGATGGCAGCCACAAATCTCCACAAGAAAATTCTGAATCAGCTTTTTTCCTTCGGAGGAATGATATACTTCGGGGTGAAATTGGAAACCATGCAATGGATTCCCTGTACCTTCTTTTTTTCTAAAGGCGGCTACTGGGATACTTTCGGTATCGGCCAATAGTTCAAAGTTATCTGGAAGCTGGGTAATGGAATCGCTATGACTCATCCAAACCTGGCTATTATTAGGAATATTTTTAAAAATAACGTCGTCCTTTTGAATGCGTAATTGGGCACGGCCGTATTCTCTTTTATTTGATTTTTCTACTTTGCCCCCAAAGTTTTTAGCACTTAATTGCGCACCATAACAGATGGTCAATACGGGTAGCTTATCTAGAATGGCTTTAATATCTACATTGGGTGCGTCTGCTTCATTCACACTAGCTGGAGAACCGCTTAAAATGACTCCTTTTAAGGTAGCATCAAACTCTATTTTACTATTATAGGGCTTTATTTCGCAATATACATTGGCTTCTCTTACTGCACGAGCTATAAGCTGTGTATACTGGCTTCCAAAGTCGAGGATAAGTATCTTTTCAGTCATAGCGCGAAGATACATAAAAAAAATCCCGCCCCGAGTACTCGGGGCGGGATGGGTATAATTGATTAATTAATCTTAATTATAGGGAAAACACTAACTAAGCAGTTGCTTTAGCTGCAACGTGCTTGGCCAATTTGCTCTTTAAATTAGCAGCTTTGTTTTTGTGGATAATGCCACGTTTTGCTAATTTGTCAATTTGAGAAATGATATTAGGTAACTTGTCGTTGTATACTTTTTGATCATCTACGATTTTTAATTCACGAATAGCGTTACGGGTAGTTTTGCCATAATAACGATTTCTATCGCGACGTTTAGTTGCTTGTCTAATATCTTTTTTAGTAGCCGAGTGATTTGCCATGTATTATTTAATTTTCAGGAGGGCAAAGGTAAGGTACTTAACCAAATATTTAAAATTAAAAATGAAAAAAAACCAAAATCTATCTAATATATTGATTATCAGTTAATTATATATAATTCATGACTGCTTCGAGACAAGCGATCTAGCTGGTCATTTTTACACTAAAAAATGGGGGTCTATTAAGGCATTAAGCAGATATTTGCAGGCCAAGTTTTCTCAAAAAAATGGACTTCCTAGCTTATGTACCATATTACGCATCAAAATATTGCCAATAAATTAATTACCGAATACCAGGGCCCAACGCCTTTGGCTATGTATTTAAAAAAATATTTTGCTGCCAATAAAAAGCATGGAAGCAAGGATCGGAAAAGCATTAGTGCTTTGTGCTATGATCATTTTAGAAATTTAAGTGCTCAATTTCCATTGCAAACACATATCTCTCCAGTGATTGATATAGAAAAATTCAAACAATCGCATGCACAACAACCTTTATTATTTATTCGTATTCGACCTGGTAAAAGACAAGTAGTGGAGCAGGCCTTACAAAATGCATCCATTGTTTATGAAATAATAAAGGAGGATACTTTTTCATTTGCCAATACCACTTCTTTACAAAATGTAATTCAATTAAATAAAGACGCAGTCATACAGGATTTAAATTCTCAAGCATTGGCTTCTTTATTGCAATTAATTCCAATTACGGAAAAGCCATTGGTGGTGTGGGATGCTTGTGCAGCTAGTGGAGGGAAGTCGATATTAATGAAAGATTATATCCCCAATGCGCAATTGCATGTTTCTGATATTCGTGAAAATATTTTATTCAATTGTGAAAAGCGTTTAAAAGAAGCGGGTATTGAAGCAGCCTCTTTGCAAGTAGTAGATATTACTTTGCCCTTCGACATTAAAAAACAATTTGATTTTATTTTTGCCGACCTGCCTTGTTCGGGCAGTGGTACTTGGGGCCGTACACCAGAAAATTTGCAAGGGTTTACAGAACAAAAACTAGAAAGCTTTACGACGCTACAATCAAAAATGCTTCATCATTTAACGCCCGCTTTAAAAGTAGGAGGGTATTTATTGGCGGCCACTTGCTCCGTGTATAAAAATGAAAATGAAGACCAGATTCAAAAATTAATGGCAACTAATAAATTTAAATTAGTGGCCCAGCAATATTTTATAGGCTATGAAAAGCAGGCAGACACGCTATTTGGGGCCTTGCTACAAAAAATTGTAGAATAGATTAATTAGCTATGGGCGCCTTGGGTATTAGTAAGCCGCTTTGAATAATACCTCCTGCCACCACATCATCTCCTTCGTAAAATACGGCACTTTGTCCTGGCGCAATACTTTTTACATTCTCGTAAAAGCGAGCTTGTATTCCATTATTGGTATTAGATAAGGTACATAAAGCCCCTTCATCTTTGTATCTAATTTTTGCCATTACATCCATCGCATCATCTACATGATCGTATTTGATCCAATTTAATTTGGCCACCAACATGTCATTTTGGTCCAAATCATTTTCATCTCCAATCACCACTACATTTTTTATAGGATCAATAGATACCACATAAGCAGGTTTGCCTAAAGCAATTTCTAATCCTTTTCTTTGTCCAATGGTATAAAAGGGATAGCCTTTGTGTTTACCTAATCTTTTTCCTTTGGTATCTAAAAACCATCCGCCATTTACTTTTTCTTCTAATCCATCTACACGTCTTTTTAAAAATCCTCGATAATCATTGTCAGGTACAAAGCAAATTTCATAGCTCTCACTTTTCTTAGCCAATTCGGGGTAGCCCATATCAATCGCCATTTGTTTGATGTCTTTTTTATGCATCCCTCCTAATGGTAAAATAGTTCTACTTAATAAATCTTGGTCCACACCCCACAAAACATAACTCTGATCTTTGGTGCTATCCAGTCCTTTGGAAATTACATAACGGCCATTGGTATGTTGACGCACTTTTGCATAATGACCAGTGGCTATAAAATCACAACCTAAGGCATCCGCTCTTTTTAATAAGGCCCTCCATTTAATATGGGTATTGCACATCACGCATGGGTTGGGGGTGCGCCCTGCTAAATATTCTTCTACAAAGTTCTCAATTACAAAATCGCCAAACTCCTCTCTAATGTCTAAAATAAAATGTGGGAAGCCATTGTTAACTGCCGCTAATCGGGCATCGTTAAAGGAGTCTATATTACAACATCCTGTTTCTTTTCCGTTGGCATTGCTGGTGGCATAATCCCAGGTTTTCATGGTGATGCCTATTACTTCGTAGCCTTCGTTGTGTAGCATTAAAGCGGCTACTGTGCTATCTATACCGCCGCTCATAGCGACTAAAACCTTTCCTTTCTTACTCATAGTGTTTGGCCAGTTAAAAGTTGGCTTACCACAAAAGTAATTCATCCTATCCTAATTCGGAGATTGTTCATAAAATGGGCAAGGGTTTTGATTTCGAAAAACGAAAAAATACTATCTTCACTTTCAAACAATGATTATATAAAACGACTAAATAACAGAAAATGATAAAGCTACAAGTAATCGGGAATTTGGGTAAAGACGCCCTAGTGAATAATGTAAATGGTAAAACCGTTATTAATTTTAATGTTGCGCACACCGAGCGTTATAAAGATGCACAAGGCAATCAAAAAGATAGAACTACCTGGGTAGATTGTTCTTATTGGACAGATCGTACCGCAGTAGCCCCTTATTTAAAAAAGGGAACTCAAGTATATGTAGAAGGCACACCAGATGTTAGATCTTATACCACCGCAGATGGAAGAAATGGTGCTTCCTTAACTTTACGTATTGTATCGGTACAATTATTGGGTGCTAAACCTGCTGGAACAGGAGGTGGATCAACAGATGCTTCTGGAAATTCATCAGATGCCAATAGCGGTAATAGTTATAGTCCGAGTACTGGATCATCTAATGGAAATGAAGATGCACCTGTGGATGACTTGCCATTTTAATTTGCATTCCATTTAGTAGACTAACATTAGTTTGCCATTAGTTTTAATTAGTTCTATTTGTTTTTAAAATAAGGGCTTTTTTATGCCCTATTTTACCATTGGCTATTTACCTTTGAGCCTCGAAAAAAAAGAATGTTATGAAAATAATGAAGTTTGGAGGAACCAGTGTAGGTAAGCCGGAGCGCATGCATCAAGTATCTCAATTAATTACGCGCGATAAGGAAGCAACGATGGTCGTATTAAGTGCTTTAAGTGGTACAACAAATGCATTGGTGGAAATAAGTAAAAGTTTAGCGTCTACAAATAAAAAAGCAGCTGTTGAAAAAGTAGAAGCACTCGAAAAACAATATCGTGCATTTATTTTGGAATTACTTTCTGGAGAAGCGCTCAGAGCAAAGGCCAATGAAATCATTACAGAACACTTTGAATTTTTACGCATTACCCAAAAAATTTCTTTAAGTGATGCTTTAAATAAAGACATTTTAGCACAAGGCGAATTAATGAGTACCAAGCTTTTTTCTTTGTATTTAGAACAAGAAAAAATTGACCATGTATTGTTACCAGCTTTGGATTTTATGCAATTGGATTCCAATGACGAACCTGATTTAGCTGCGATAGAACAAAAGTTAAAAGAAATTTTAGCTGCTTATCCTACAAAAAAATTGTTTGTTACACAAGGATATATTTGTCGCAATGCCAAAGGGGAGGTAGATAATTTAAAAAGAGGTGGAAGTGATTATACAGCTTCTCTAATAGCGGCTGCAGTGAAAGCAAGTGTTTGTGAAATTTGGACCGATATAGATGGAATGCACAATAATGATCCAAGAGTAGTGGACAAAACGGTTGCGATTGAGCAATTAAGTTTTGATGAGGCTGCGGAGTTGGCTTATTTCGGAGCAAAAATTTTACACCCCACTTGTATTTGGCCTGCACAACTCGAAAATATCCCCGTTAAGTTATTAAATACCATGCAACCTTCGGCTGCTGGAACGGTAATTAAAAAAGAAGCGGGTAGTGTAGGGGTAAAAGCAGTTGCTGCTAAAGACAATATCATTGCTATTAAAATTAAAAGTAGTAGAATGCTATTGGCTTATGGATTTTTAAGAAAAATATTTGAAGTATTTGAAAAATATAAGACCTCCATTGACATGATTACCACTTCGGAAGTAGCGGTGTCTGTTACTATTGATACAGATGTGCACTTGGAAGAAATTATAGCAGAGCTTAGTTTAATTGCTTCTGTTGAATTGGAAAAAGACCAAACCATTGTTTCCATTGTAGGAAATGAAATTGCTAAAACAGAGTCGGTTTTGAAAAAATTATTTGATGCCATCAACGAAGTGCCTGTAACTATGGTAAGTTATGGAGGGAGCCATCATAATATTAGTTTGTTAATCCCTAGTATTTACAAGACTAAAACCTTGCAGTTAATTAATAAGGGGCTTTTCAATTTGTAGTTTTTTACTGATTATTTTTATACCATTCACTATCGCTCTCAGCTATGAATGACGCTAAAAATAACTACGTCCATCTAAAATGGTGAACTCGCTTCGCTCAAACATGCACCATTTTTTAACGATGAACTTAAGTCATTTTCTTAACGCTATTCATAGATGTTCGCGAATAGCAAATGGAATTAAAAATTTATTAGTACAAAAAAAGCCCCCAGAGACTCGGGGGGCTTTTTTAATATTGATCACTTGAAAAAATCATTATTGTATTATTTATCAAAATTTATATTTTTATAAAATTTAGATAAATAGTAAAAAAATCAAATGGAGTATTATTTATATAATCCTATTTTTCAAATAAGGATTAGATAAATAATAACGCGTCACCATAACTGAAGAAGCGATATTTATCTTTAATGGCTTTTTTATAAGCCTCCATAGCTAATTCATAACCGGCAAAAGCGCAAGACATAATTAATAAGCTTGTCTTTGGTAAATGAAAATTGGTAACCAAGCTATCTGCGATATTAAAATTGTAAGGAGGGTGAATGAAATGATTCGTCCAACCTTCTGCTGGTTTTAATAAACGTTGAGCAGTTACACTACTTTCCATAGCGCGCATAGCAGTTGTTCCAATTGAACATACACGACGACCATTTTGTTTAGCGGTATTGATAATCTTGCAAGCTTCCTCATCTATCTTGAAATATTCAGCATCCATTTTGTGTTTACTTAAATCTTCAACTTCAATAGGTCTAAAAGTGCTAAGCCCAGTATGCAAGGTTACTTCGGCAAAACGAATTCCAATAATTTCACATCTTTTAATCAATTCTTTACTAAAGTGTAAACCTGCAGTAGGGGCAGCAACCGCACCTTCATGTTTTGCGTAAACTGTTTGGTATCTTTCTTTATCTTCTTCGTCTGGTTTACGTTTGATGTATTTAGGTAAAGGCGTCTCTCCTAAAAATTCCAACATCTTTCTAAATCCTTCATCATCACCTTCCCATAAAAAACGAATTGTTCTTCCACGGCTGGTGGTGTTGTCAATAACTTCAGCAACTAGTTCTTCGTTTTCACCGAAGTACAATTTGTTTCCTACACGAATTTTTCTTGCGGGATCAACAATCACATCCCATAAACGGTTGGGCTTATTTAATTCTCTTAATAAGAAAACTTCAATCTTAGCACCGGTTTTTTCTTTACGTCCATACATTCTAGCAGGAAAAACTTTGGTGTTGTTAACTACAAATACATCTTTGTCATCATAGTACTCTAATAAATCAGAGAAATGACGATTTTCCATGTGGCCGTTTTGACGGTTAACCACCATGAGTCTGCTATCCTCTCTTCTTTTAGTAGGATATTGAGCAATTAAGTTTAAAGGTAGATCGTACCTAAATTGGGAAAGTTTCATTTGTGTCTATTTTTAAATGATAGCCACATTAAGTTTACTACAGCCTTACGGGGCAGTTCGCTTCATGTTACGGCATGAAAATTATGGACGCAAATGTACAACATAAGCAGTAATTTTGTTTACATAAGATTCACACCTAAAATTGGGCAATTAGCCGCAAAATAACTAAATTTGCAAACAATTGTTAGTTTTAGGATTTATTGATTTTAAATTAGTTAAACTATGTTGAGAGCGCGCTGGTGGAAAATACTATCCATCATTTTATTGGTATACACTTGTACTTATGGCTTTTTAGTTAAAGTGCCCAAATTAGACGACCGTCTTCAAGAATCCATTAGAAATTTTTTCTTTCATGTGCCCATGTGGTTTGGCATGATGATTCTATTATTTGTATCCTTAGTATATGCCATTAAGTATTTAAGAAATGCTAATCCAGTGCATGATGTGTATTCCATGGCCTATGCTTCGATAGGTTTGTTGTTTGGATTTTTAGGAATTATCACTGGTGCCTTTTGGGCCAATTACCAATGGGGTAGTCCTTGGGTAGGTGATCCAAAACAAAACGGAGCTGCGATTGCTTTACTTATCTACTTTGCTTATTTTGTTTTAAGAGGAAGTTTAATAGACACAGAAAAAAAAGCAAGACTTTCTGCAGTGTATAATATTTTTTCTTTTTTCATGTTGTTTCCAACACTTTGGATTTTACCAAGATTAACCGAGTCCTTGCATCCAGGCGGACAAGGCAGTGATGGCAATCCGGGGCTCAATGGCAAAGACATGTCGGCTAATATGCGTACTGTTTTTTATCCAGCAGTTATTGGTTGGACTTTGCTAGGTGTTTGGATAAGCACATTGCACATTCGAGTTCAATTATTAAAATTAAAAAAAGAAGGTTTATTATAAATTAAAATTTAAAATTCAATTATATGTTTCAATTATTACAAACAAAAGCAATCAATAACAATAGTATCATGGCACAAGAAGGGAAGATCTATTTAGTAATGACTATTGTAAGTATTATTTTAATTGGTCTTTTTATTTATGTAGCGAGCATCGATAAAAAAATAACTCAGTTAGAGAAATAATTTTTTATATAGATTATTCAAATTCATCATAAATATCCATATCATGTCAGAAAATAATGAGTACAGTTTTTTTAAAAGTGTAGAAAGAAGTTTTGACAAAGCCGCTAAGTTTACCAGTTGGGAGAATGGTATATTAGAACAAATTAAGGCCTGCAATAGTATTTATAGTATGCGTTTTCCAGTAAAGATGGATGATGGGCATATTGAAGTCATAGAAGCCTATCGAGTACAACACTCTCAACATAAGTCACCTTGTAAAGGAGGGATACGTTTTAGCATGGCAGTGAATCAGGATGAAGTAATGGCATTGGCTGCGTTAATGACTTACAAATGCGCCATTGTGAATGTGCCATTTGGTGGTGCCAAAGGAGGCATCAAAATAAGCCCAAGAAGTTTAAGTACCTATGAGTTGGAGAAAATTACACGTCGTTATACATCCGAATTAGTAAAGAAAAATTTTATTGGACCAGGTATTGATGTTCCAGCTCCTGATTATGGAACCGGCGAGCGTGAAATGGCTTGGATTGTAGATACTTATCAATCTTTAAAGCCAGGTGAGATAGATGCAGCGGGTTGTGTAACCGGCAAGCCTATTTCTCTAGGGGGTGTTAGAGGAAGAAAAGAAGCCACTGGATTAGGGGTATTTTTTGGCGTTAGAGAAGTTTGCTTAATGCCAGAGGTAATGAAAAAGCAAGGATTAACGGTGGGTATAGAAAATAAAAAAGTAGTGGTACAAGGTTTGGGTAATGTGGGCTACCATTCTGCCAAATTTTTTAGAGAAAATGGAGCAATCGTTGTTTCCATTGCAGAATTTGAAGGAGCTATTTATAATGCTGCTGGATTAAATGAAGAAGAAGTTTTTCAACACCGTAAAAAAACAGGAAGTATTTTAAATTTTTCTGGCGCTACTAATTTGAAAAAAAGCGGTGACGCTTTAGAATTAGAATGTGATATTTTAATTCCTGCTGCTTTAGAAAACGTGATCGATAAAAACAATGCTCCCAATATTAAAGCAAAAATAATAGGAGAGGCCGCCAATGGCCCTTTAACGCCAGAAGCAGATGATATCTTAGCAGCCAAGGGTGTATTGGTAATTCCTGATATGTATTTAAATGCTGGTGGGGTAACTGTTTCCTATTTTGAGTGGTTGAAAAATTTAAGTCATGTAAGATATGGTCGATTAGAAAAAAGATTTACTGAAAATGCCAATATTAATATCTTAAATCAAATTGAAGAGTTAACTGGTAAAAAAGTTACTGAATCAGAAAAAGATATCATTGCACATGGTCCGGATGAAATTGATTTAGTACATAGTGGGTTGGAAGAAACGATGATTAATGCCACTAGAGAAATTATGGATATTTGGAAAGCCAATCCTACGATTCCAGATATGCGCACAGCGGCTTATGTTTGTGCCATTAATAAAGTGGGAACCTCTTATGCCGAATTGGGAATTTTCCCTTAATAGAAAAGTAGAAAATATTTTATAAGTATTCGGGGAAATTTTGCAATGCTTGCAGTTTCCCCGATTCTATTTTTGTACCTAATGTTTCATGCCCATTAGTTACAATTAAATATTGAGCAGACAATACCTGTTGGTATTGCAAAATTTGATGCATCGTTGTTTCATTAATTTTCACATTGGCTTCTTTGCATTCAATAATCATCCAGGGGATATCATTATTGTATACTACTATATCAAAACGTTTGGAAAGTTCTCCTAGCTTAATTTCTTTCTCCACCGCAATTAAAGGAGCGGGATAATTGGCAACATGTACCAAGTATTGTAATACATTTTGTCTTACCCATTCTTCGGGTGTAAGGACAATCCAAGTTTTTCTAAAGGGGTCAAATATTTGATCCTTGCCCGCTATGGGTTTTATTTTAAAAGGGTAGCTAGGATAATTGAGAACTATCATTTAGATTAAAATTCGTATTTTTATATAATACTTATTTCAAAGATAAGCAGGGGAATCCTTAAAATTGAATTGTATGAAAACAAAAGAAGAAATCGTAGAGAATTGGTTACCAAGGTATACGGGCGCTAGCTTAGACCAATTGGGGCATTTTATACTACTGACCAATTTTAGCCATTATGTGAATAGGTTTGCCGAAATGCATCAGGTGGAAGTGATTGGTAAAGACAGACCCATGCAATGTGCTACTGCTGATGGAATTACCATTATCAACTTTGGAATGGGTAGCCCAGGGGCTGCAACTATTATGGATTTATTATCGGCCATTCAACCTGAAGCAGTTTTATTTTTAGGGAAATGCGGGGGGCTTAAAAAAAGAAATAAAATAGGAGACTTAATTTTACCTATTGCAGCAATAAGAGGAGAAGGAACTTCTAATGATTATTTTCCACCAGAAGTTCCAGCTTTACCTGCCTTCGCTTTACAAAAAGCTATCTCTACTACCATTCGCGATAACAATGTAGATTATTGGACTGGCACAGTTTATACGACCAATAGAAGAGTGTGGGAACATGATGAAAAGTTCAAAGAGTACCTAACCGATATTAGAGCTTACGCTATTGATATGGAGACCGCAACAATTTTTACAGTAGGTTTTTATAATAAAATTCCAACGGGCGCTTTATTATTAGTAAGTGATTCTCCAATGGTACCAGAAGGGGTGAAAACAGAAGCAAGTGATAGTAAAGTAACTGCTCAGTTTGTTGACAACCATCTTAAAATTGGAATTGAATCTTTAAAGCAACTTATCAATAACGGACAAACCGTTCGTCATCTTCAGTTTTAAACGTCGCATCAAAATAAAATATTTGAAATATATTTTTATTTTGAATTGCTTCTCCTATTGACCTTTTAAAATTAATAATCTACTCTTTCCATAAAAAAGGGAACAGGATATAAGATAGTGCGACAATCATAATATCAAAGCCGCACAATAAACCAACTAATTGAGGCAATCCATTTTGTACTACATCGGCAAAAGCAATATTGGCAATTTTCATCAATAACATCAATTGCGGAATAATTAAAGGGAAACCTAAAATAGCCATGATGGCCGAAGGTTGTTGTGCTTTGGAAGCAATGGCTGCTAAAAAGCTAAATACCAAACTTAAGCTAATGCCTCCTAAACAACTCAAGCCAAAAAACAAAAGTGCATGTTGCAAAGGGTTGCCTAATAACAATATAAATAAAAGCAAACTTAGCCCACTCATCAAACACATGAGTAAACTATTGTAAATTAATTTAGAAAAAATAAAATGTACAGGATGTGCAATCGTATAAAAATAAAGCATGCGGCCTCGGCCTTCTTGTAAAAAGCTTCTTGCCACTGTATTGATACATATAAATAAAAGGGTTACCCAAAAAAGGCCATTCCATACTTTATCATCTGGCTGCCCCATCGTTAAGTAAATAACAAAAGTGGTGGAGGCGATGTATAATAAAATTCCAAAAAAAGTATACTGTTGCCTAAACTCAAGCAAGGTATCTTTTTTCAAAAGCGTAAATATGGATTTAATGGATTTTATCATTTACTGGCACAAATTCTACAACGAGGTTCATAATTATTTTTTTCTCCCAAAACAACAGTACCTTCTTCATTACTGGTCCTATAAGAAATATTGGCTAAGTGTCCACATTGCACACAGATGGCATGTAATTTAGTAATGAAATCGGCTATAGCGAATAATTGTGGCATAGGGCCAAATGGATTTCCTAAATAGTCCATATCCAATCCAGCAACAATTACTCTTTTGCCATGCATCATTAAGTTTTCACAAACTTTAATAATACCTATATCAAAAAACTGTGCTTCATCAATCCCAATAACATCCGCATCACCCACCAAAGTTAAAATTTCATTAGCGTCTTTTACTGGGATAGAAGGAATTTCGTTGGCGTCATGACTTACCACTTTATTGACATCAAAACGGGTATCAGTGGCAGGCTTATAAATAGCTACTTTAAGATTGGCTATTTTGGCTCTTTTTAATCTTCTAATCAGTTCTTCTGTTTTACCACTAAACATGCTTCCGCCAATAACTTCTATCCATCCTCTTCGCTCTCCAGTAATATTCTGCTCAATAAACATATAAAATAATTAATAGTAAGTTAGATTTTAAATCAGACCCGTACTCAAAAGTAAACAATCCTAAGTTAAAAGTTGGTGGTCTTTAATAAATAGCATTGTTTTAGCGGTGGCGCCAGCGTTTTGAGTAATATATTTTCTAGCATGTGCGCCTGCTTCTTGGTATTTATCTTCATTGGCAACCAATGCTTGAACAAGCACGATTAGTTCATTAGCACTATTTATTTTAAAACCACCTACTGCCTTCCTAAGTCCTACCGCTTCAATATATTTTTTGTCGTTTTCTCCCCAAATAACGGGTTTGCCAAAAGCGGCTGGTTCCAATACATTGTGAACGCCCTCTTTTCCAAAACCTCCACCTACATAGCTTATGAAAGCATATTGGTATAGATTTCTTAAAATACCAATTTGATCGACGATAATAATAGTGGGGGAGGTAAAGCGTTGATGAGAATTTTGTAATTCAGTTAAAGTAATAGCACTCGGAAAATGAGTCTTACATTGGTTAATAGAACTTGGATCCACATGATGTGGTACAATGATCCAATTGATTTTTTTTAAGCTTAAACAGGCTTTTGCCAAAATTGTATGATCTTCTTCCCAAGTACTTCCTGCTATAATTATTTTATCAGCATTCATTTTCTGGATCCAATCAAATTTAATAACCGTGTTTGCAGTGCTAACGACTCTATCAAACCGGGTATCGCCCGTAATTTCCACACTTAAATTTGGCAGCGTGGTTTTTATTAAATCATAAGAAGATTTGTCTTGTACCAAAATGCTCGTAAACAGTGACAACATTTTTTTATAAAAGCCTCCGTAAAATTGAAAGAAAATTTGATTAGGCCTAAAAATAGCAGAGACCAGTAAAGTGGGAATATTTTTTTGTTTTGCCTCTTGCAAGTAGTTGTACCAAAATTCATATTTAATAAATACAATTAATTTGGGCTGTACTAAGTTTAAAAATTGGTTAGCATTTTTTAAACTATCAAATGGCAGGTAAGTAATAAAGTCTGCAGCAGGATCATTTTTTCGATGTATATATCCGGAAGGGGAAAAAAAGGTCAACCAAATTTGATGATGGGGGTATTCGCTTTTTAACTTTTCGATAATGGGTAATCCTTGTTCAAATTCTCCGTAAGAGGCGCAATGAATCCAAATAATAGGTTGTTTAATAGAGGGCGCTAATTGATTAATTTGATCCCAAACCTCATTTTGTCCTATTATCCATTGTTTTGCTTTTTCATTCAAAGGGCTAATGAATCGGGCAATCAAAGGGTACAACCATATAAAAACTTTGTATAAAAACATAGGGCAATTACTGTAAGGCAAAAATCAATAAAAAATAGCACATAAATTCAATTTGTTTTGAAAGGGCTTATCGGCGTCAGAAATGGGTCGAATTAGCCTTTTTATTGTAAATTTGCCCAAATTTAAAGGATGCGAAAAATACAAATGGTCGATACTAAAAATCAGTATTTGGCCATCAAGCCCGAAGTAGACCAAGCCATTCAAGAAGTGTTGGATAGTGCTGCCTATATTAATGGGAAAGCAGTGAAAGATTTTGCACAAAATTTAGCTACTTATTTAGGCTCAGATTATGTGATACCCTGTGCCAATGGCACCGATGCTTTACAAATTGCAATGATGGCATTAGGATTGGAGCCAGGGGATGAAGTTATTACCCCTTCATTTACGTATATCGCAACTACCGAAGTGGTGGCCTTGTTAAAATTAAAGCCCGTTTTTGTAGAAGTAGATCCGATTACTTTTTGTATGGATGTTGAAAGTTTAAAAAAAGCCATTACACCCAAAACAAAAGCCATAGTGCCAGTTCATTTATATGGACAAGCTGCACCCATGGAACAAATCATGGAAATTGCGAAAGCAAACAATTTATATGTGATAGAGGACAATGCACAAGCCATTGGTTGTGATTATACTTTTTCAAATGGCTTTACCAAAAAAACAGGAACCATTGGGCATATAGGAGCTACTTCATTTTATCCTAGTAAAAATTTAGGGGCTTTTGGAGACGGCGGTGCCTTGTTTACCAATGATAAAGTTTTGGCCGATAAAATGACGATGATTGCTAATCACGGACAATCTGCAAGGTATTATCATGATGTGGTAGGTTGTAATTCAAGATTAGATTCTATTCAAGCGGCTATATTAAATATTAAATTAAAACATTTAGATAGGTATAATGCAGCTAGGCAAAAAGTGGCTAATTATTACAATGCTGCTTTTGATAGTGTGGAAGAAATTATTACACCTGGAGAGGCAAATTATTCAACCCACGTGTATCATCAATATACCATTCAATTAAATGGAGTGGATAGGGAAGCCTTTATTACTCATTTGGCAGCCAAAGAAATTCCTTGCATGATTTACTATCCAGTACCAGGTCATTTACAAAAAATGTTTGGCGAACAAAAAAATATAAATTGGAATTTACCGGTGACCGATCAATTAACTACTTGTGTATGTTCATTGCCGGTGCACACCGAAATGGATGAAGTGCAATTGTCGTATATTGTGGAAGGCGTAAAATCATTTTTTAAATAAAATATAGTTAGATGAAAATTACCGTAGTAGGCACTGGATATGTAGGGTTGGTAACCGGGACTTGTTTTGCAGAAACAGGTAATAAGGTAAGTTGTGTGGATATTGATCAAAACAAAGTAGAAAAATTAAGTGGGGGACAAATCACCATTTATGAGCCAGGCTTAGAGAAAATATTTTTAAGAAATATTAAAGAAGGACGTTTAACTTTTACAACACAATTGGAAAGTGTATTAGAAGATGCAGAAATTATATTTTTAGCTTTACCTACACCTCCTGGTGCAGATGGCAGTGCCGATTTAAAATATGTATTGGGCGTAGCCGATCATTTGGGTAAAATAATGAAAAGCTATAAAGTAATCGTTAATAAAAGTACCGTTCCAGTGGGTACCGCCGATAAAGTTCGCGCAGCCATTGCTAAAAATTATAAGGGTGAATTTGATGTAGTAAGCAATCCTGAATTTTTAAGAGAAGGAGTAGCAGTGGATGATTTTATGAAACCAGATAGAGTGGTGGTGGGTACTACCTCGGATAGAGCCAAAAAAGTAATGAGCGATTTGTATGCGCCATTTGTAAGACAAGGGAATCCGGTAATTTTTATGGATGAAAGAAGTTCCGAGTTAACAAAATATGCAGCCAACTCTTTCTTAGCCACCAAGATATCTTTTATGAATGAAATTGCGCAATTGTGTGAGCGTATGGGCGCAGATGTGGATATGGTAAGAAGAGGGATTGGAAGTGATGATCGCATTGGAAAGCGTTTTTTATTTTCTGGTATTGGGTATGGTGGATCTTGTTTTCCAAAAGATGTGCAGGCGTTAATACAATCTTCTTCAGAGTTTAAATATGATTTTGAAATTTTAAAAGCAGTAGAAAAAGTAAATGTGAATCAAAAATTACATTTAGTAGAAAAAGTAAAAGCTTACTATAAAGGAAATATAAAAGGAATGCAAATTGCTTTATGGGGATTGGCTTTTAAACCTAACACAGATGATATTAGAGAAGCACCAGCTTTAAGTATTATAGAGGAATTAGTTCAATTGGGTGCAACTATTACGGCGTATGACCCGGAAGCAATGCCAAATGTTAAAGCTCAAATTGGGGATAAGATAAAATATGCCACCAATCAATATGAAGCATTGACGGGGGCTGAATTATTAATCATCGCTACCGAGTGGAGTGAGTTTAGAACCCCCGATTTTGAAAGGATGGAAAAAGAGATAAAAAATAAAATCATTTTTGATGGTCGTAATCTTTTTGAAGTAGCTAAGATGAAAGAATTAGGGTACCATTATGAAAGTATTGGTAGAGCAAGCTAAGAAAATGAATGCTCCTAAATAAAATAACATGAGTCAAAAAAAGGTATTAATAACAGGTGCTGCTGGATTTTTAGGATCGCATTTGTGTGATCGTTTTATCAAAGAGGGATATTATGTGATGGCTATGGATAATTTAATCACAGGGGATATTAATAATATTGCGCATCTTAGAAGTAATACTAGTTTTGAATTCATCCATCACGACGTTACTAAGTTTATAGAATTAGAAGGGGAGCTTGATTATATTTTACATTTTGCATCACCAGCAAGTCCGATCGATTATCTAAAAATTCCCATTCAAACTTTAAAAGTGGGTGCGATGGGTACGCATAATTTACTGGGTTTGGCAAAAGCAAAGGGAGCTAGAATTTTAGTAGCCAGTACCAGCGAAGTTTACGGCGATCCATTAGTACATCCTCAAACAGAAGAATATTGGGGCAATGTAAACCCAGTAGGGCCAAGGGGTGTGTATGACGAAGCAAAGCGTTATATGGAATCTATCACGATGGCTTACCATACATTTCACCATGTGGAAACTAGAATCATCCGAATCTTTAACACCTATGGTCCAAGAATGCGTTTGAACGATGGTCGTGCATTGCCAGCTTTTATTGGACAAGCATTAAGAGGAGAAGACATGACCGTATTTGGAGATGGTTCACAAACCAGAAGTTTTTGTTATGTAGATGATTTAGTAGAAGGAATTTATAGATTGTTATTAAGTGATTACGCGCAACCAGTGAATATTGGCAACCCGAATGAAATAAGTTTAAAAGATTTTGCAGAAGAGGTATTAAAATTAACAGGTTCCTCTGTTAAAATAATTTATAAGCCTTTGCCCATTGACGATCCTAAGCAAAGACAACCAGACATTACCAAAGCAAGAACTATTTTAGGTTGGGAACCAAAAGTAGATCGAGCCGAGGGTTTAAGAAAGACCTACGATTATTTCAAAGCCTTACCACCTAGTGAGTGGACTAAATTACCAAAAGAATTTATTTCTAAATAATGGTCCTAAAAAAAATTTTAGTAACTGGAGCCAATGGTCAATTGGGTTGGGAATTAAGCCAGCTAGCAGCAAAGCAGCCTGCTTATGATTTTACTTTTGTGGATAGAACACAATTAGATTTATCTAAGCCAGCTACTTTTGAAGCCATCATCACACAATTATCGCCAGATATTATTATCAATACAGCTGCGTATACGGCAGTAGATAAAGCAGAAACAGAAAAGGAGTTAGCCAATACCGTCAATGCGATTGCAGTGCATACGCTAGCAAGTATAGCAAAGCAAAAAAATATTCGATTCATCACTTATTCGACCGATTATGTTTTTGATGGTCAATCAACTATTCCATATTTGCCGGAAACAAAAATAGATCCCATTAATTTTTATGGGTTTAGTAAAGCTAGTGGAGAGCAATTGGCTTTACATGAAAATCCTGCTACCATTGTTATAAGAACTTCTTGGGTATTTAGTAGTCATGGAAATAATTTTGTAAAGACGATGATTCGTTTAATGAAAGAAAAAACCGAATTAAAAGTTGTAGGAGATCAATTAGGTCGACCTACTTATGCACGAGATTTAGCGCAGGCTACTTTTGCAATGATAGAAGCGATTAATACAGGAAAAAAAATAGAAGGGATCTATCATTTTGCCAATAAAGGAGAAGCCACTTGGTATGATTTTGCAGCTAAAATAAAGGCTTACGCGGGACTTTCATGTAACCTTATATCTATTACTACCGCTGAGTTTCCTACGCCTGCTGCTAGGCCAAGCTACTCTGTTTTGGATACCACCAAATTAGAAAATGATTTGGGCATTGACATACCTAATTGGGAAACCGCATTAAAAGAATGTATTCAAATTTTGAGTTAAATCATGATGAATAAAGAAGCCTTATTAAAAGAATTAAGTGAGTCTACTTATGTGATGATTAAGCCATCTCCTTTGCATGGTATTGGTGTTTTTGCAATTAGAGATATTCCAAAAGGGACAAAAAATATTTTTTCTCAAGGGGTGGGGGAATGGATAAAAGTAAGCAAGCAGGAAGTAGATGCATTGCCTCAACATTCCAAAGATCTCATTGAAAATCATTGTTTGTTTGATGAGGATCATTATTTTATTCCTGATTATGGTTTTAAGTTGGTGGATTTAGTTATCTATTTAAATCATTCCGAATCACCCAATGTGATTTCATTAAATGAAGGGGAACAATTTGAAGCACTTAGACACATAGCCTGCGGGGAAGAATTATTGGTGGATTACGGCACCATCGTTGAAAGCGAGGAATAGCCATCCGCTCGTTCTCCAACTCACTTAGGAACCTCTGACGGGAGTCATTTTCTTTTTCCAATTTCCTAACAAACATCATAGATTAAGGTATTGCCCTTTTCTAGCTTTATGAAAATGTAAAGCCATGAAAAATAAAATACTTATCGCTGTAGATTTAAGTGAATCTTCAGAAGCAGTTATCAATAAAGGAATTGAGTTGGCCATTAAAATGAATGCATCGGTTAAGCTTATTTCTATTGTGCCAATTTATGTTGATTATTTACAATCTCAAATGGTACTCATACCCACCCAATGGGATTCTATTTACACGGCTCAAAAAGAAGCTGCTATTAAAGAATTAACACTGGTGAAAGAAAAACATTCAGAAGTTGAAATTGAAATTTCCGTTGAGATAGGAAATCCAAAATACGATGTAATTGATCAAGCCAAGAAAGAAGAAGCCAATTATATGGTAGTGGGTACACATGGCCGAACTGGTTGGTCGCATGCGCTTATTGGCAGTACTGCAGAATATATTATTAGACATAGTAGCATTCCAGTATTGGTGGTTCCTATGAAAAAGGGGTGATAACGTATAAATACCTCGTTTAAGTAGTTGATTTTCAGTTAATTTTAGTTTTATTTACAAATACGTATATATTTAATATATTTGTACGTACAAATTATATTTATGGATACTAAATTGACCATTAAATTAGACGAGCATATTATAGAAAGAGCAAAGAAATATGCTAAAGAAAGAAACACAAGTTTGTCAAAGCTAGTGGCCAACTACTTTGATAAAATATCAATGGAGAGTGTCGTAGAAGAGGAGATAACACCTCTGATAAAAAGCTTAAGTGGAATTGTTCCTCATATTAGTGAGCAAGACGAAAAAGAAGCTTATGCTATTTACTTAAAAGAAAAGTATAAGTAATGGAAAAGCTTTTTTTAGATACCAATATTATATTGGATTTGGTTTCGCCTCGACCTCCTTTTAGTTTATTTGCACAAAAGTTATTTTCAAAAAGTCAAAAGTTAAAAATTGGCATTTACGCTTCTGCATTGTCTTTCCCCAATATAAATTATCTTTTATCAAGGGTTACTAATAAAGAAACTGCTAAACAAGTTTTATTAAAAGTTAAACCTTTAATAACCATTTTACCACTCAATGATAAAATTATTCAATTAGCATTGGCTTCGGATTTTAATGACTTTGAAGATGCAATTCAGTATTATACAGCCTTGGAACATAATATTACAACTCTTATAACAAGAGACTTGAAGGATTTTAAAAAAGCCAATATAAGGGTGATGACTTCGGAAGAGTATTTAAATTTGAATTAACCTTGGTTTGTAATTGATTTTAAATTGTTTTATCGAACTAATTTACACCCATATCTACCCATTCAAGCGAGCTAGATGAATGGACCTCCCTTTGGTCGGTCATCCTTTCAATGGGAAAAGCCCAACATAAAATAAAGAAGCTATAAAGGCAGTTCTTCGAACTGCCCTTATTTTTTTATACCCTCGATCGCAAATTGCTCCGCAATTTTATCAATGCATCTCCAATACAAAAATCAAGCTAGCTTGTTTTTGCCTTGTCGATACATTGAGCTCGTTGCACTCGCTGCTTCTCGGACATAAAAAAACCATCCCGAATTATCGAGATGGCTTCTTTTTTCTTTGGTTGCCCGACCTGGATTCGAACCAAGACAAACTGCACCAAAAACAGTCGTACTACCATTATACTATCAGGCAATCCTATGCCATTCTT
>CANFOM010000006.1 GCA_947448725.1 Bacteroidota bacterium | reverse complement strand
CGATTCAATGCTGCATTAATTACCAGACCTGCTAGTTTTGATACATCTTATCAAGCCATGGTTGCACCTCATTTTGCTATCAATAAAGTAATCAATAAACAAGTTTCCATCTATGCTTCTTATAGTACTGGGTTTAAAGCACCTACTAGTTCTTATTTTTATATAACTACCCCTGCGGTTACCAAACCTGCTACACCTGCCACTGGAAGCTTAAATCATGTATTGTCTCCAGAACAAGGCACTCAATTTGAAATTGGATCCAAGGGACAATTGTTTGAAAATAAATTAACCTATGAGTTAGCTTATTTTAATACAGTGTTTTCAAAAAAAATGACAGCGATTGCTGTGGTTTCACCTGCATCGCCTTCAACTACCTTGTATAGTTATGTTGTGAATGGTGGCAAGGAAATACACAATGGGATGGAAGCTTTGCTAAAATATAATTTATATCAATCTGCTAGCAATTTTATAAGTTCCATTAGACCCTTTGCAAATTTGACCTATTCTAATTTTACGTATGGCGATAATTTTAAAATTCAAAAGTCGGTGGTTTTAACCGAAGACTATTCCAATAAAATGGTAGCAGGGGTGCCTAAATACATGGTTAATTTTGGCGTAGATGTTTTGACCAATATTGGCTTGTATGGCAATATGACCTATAATTATAAGGACAAAACTCCTATTACTTCCATGAATGATTATTATGCAACTAGTTATAGCTTAATCAATGGAAAGCTAGGCTATCAAACTAAGCTTTCTAATAAAATGAATTTTGATGTTTATGTTGGAGTGACTAACTTAATGGGAATTAAATATCCAATGATGATTTTCGCCAATCAAATGCCCGATGTATATACGGCAGCACCAAAAAATGCTTTGTACTTTGGTGGCGTCAATCTGAAATATAATTTTTAAAAATCAATCATGAAAAAAATAGTTGTAGGGTTCGTCATTATGCTGGGGCTATTGGCTTGCGGCAGATTTAAAAATACAGCACTGGATGGTACGAAAGATTTAAGAATCGTAAGCTTATCCAAACACTTAACCGAATTCACTTTTGCTTTAGGTAAAGGTCGCAATATAGTAGGAGTTGATTGGAGCAGTACTTATCCAGATAGTGCTAAATTAATTAAGCCTGTGGGATATCATAGGGCTTTGAATCCGGAAGGAATTATTTCCATGATGCCCGATATGGTGATGCACAGCAATGATATTGGTCCAGAAACCGTCTTGCCACAAATTCAAAAAGCAGGTTTACAGTGTAAAGCTTTTGGGAATGCCAATACGATGGACAGTGCCAAAATGTTATTGAGAGCGTTGGGTGATTTTTTTGGAGTTAGGGCTAAAGCAGATTCACTTTGTGGTGTGATGGATGCTGGAATAGCCAACGCAAGTAATGCAGTAGCAGCGCTAAAAATAAAAGATACACCCACTGTGATGATTATACATTTTGGACGAGCAAGCAATGTATTTTTTGTAATGAGTGGAAGAAAAGGAGTTGGCGATCAACTCATTAAAATGGCTGGTGCTAAAGTTGCCCATTATGATGCCAAGGGTGCAAGGCAAATTAGTGCAGAAGCCATTGCCGAAGCCAATCCAGATATTATCATTGCCACCGATTTTGGTTTTGATCAAATGGGCACGATGGATAAATTTATAGCAGGCATACCAGGCGTAGCTTTAACCAAAGCTGGAAAAAATAAAAGAATTGTAAGATTTGAAGAACATGATTTAACTTATTATGGTCCAAGAACTGGCGAAAATATTATTAACTTAATGCATATATTTTATCCCACATTGAATGCGTCCAAATAATAAAATATTTTTTAGCGTATTAACTTTACTACTTGTATTGGTGCTGATAGCAGCTATTGCATTTGGTGCAGTTCGTATTTTACCGGCCGAAATGCTTTCGGCACTAGTGCATTGGTTTAAATCAGAAAATACTCAATCCATTTATGAAAATGTTTTCTTGCAATTAAGATTACCGAGAGTTATGTTGTGTGCTATCACAGGGGCTATCCTAGCCGTTTCGGGGGTATTGATGCAAGGCTTATTTAGAAACCCCGTTGTAGAGCCAGGACTGATAGGAACAAGTGCTGGCGCTGCTTTTGGAGCTTCTATCGTTTTTAGTTTAAGCCCATTCATGTCACCAGTTTTTAAAAGTATATTAGGACCCTTCCTAGTTCCTGTTTTTGCTTTTGTAGGCGGCTTGGCTGCTACCTATATAGTATATAGTTTGGCAAAAAATAACAAACGAGTTTCGATCCTTCCATTATTATTAGTGGGGATGGCCATCAATGCCATTGGCTTAAGTGGCGTTGGACTCATGACATATATTGCTAGAGATCCACAAGCAAGAAGTATTACTTTTTGGAATTTAGGAACTTTTTCAGGCGCTTCTTGGTTTCAAGTATGGGTAACGGGTATCGTTGCCATCATTTGTATTTTCATTTCATTTAAACAAGCAAAAAAATTAAATGTTTTATTGTTAGGAGAACAAGAAGCTGGGTATTTAGGGGTGGAAGTAAATAAACTAAAAACAAGTATTTTAATAGTGAATACCGCTATGGTTTCGGTGGCCACTTCTTTTGTGGGCGTTATTGCGTTTATGGGTTTGATTGTCCCCCATGTATTAAGACTCCTTATTGGAAGTGACAATCGAAAATTAATTCCCGCCTCCATACTGATGGGCGCTTTGTTATTAACCCTAGCCGATATGGGTGCTCGACTTTTACTAGCGCCTTCGGAAATGCCTATTGGCATTATTACCTCTATCGTGGGTGCGCCTTTATATATTTTTCTGTTGAAGAAATATCAATTCAATCAAAACGATTTGTAATTATGATAACAGCAGTAAATATCAGCTATAACATTGGGCATAAAAATATTTTAAACACTATTTCCCTGCAATTTTTACCAGGCATTTGTAATTTAATTATTGGCCCCAATGGTTCAGGAAAATCTACACTCATTAAATTATTAAGCGGAGCTTTAGAAAATTATAAAGGAGAAGTTACCTATGATGGGGAAGTGAATTTAAAAACCTTTAATAAGCAAGCCCTTGCTGCTTCTAGAGCGGTATTAAGTCAACAAACAGAATTAAGTTTCCCAATGCTCGTGGAAGAAGTGGTGCTTTTGGGAAGGAATCCACATTTTGAATTTAATCCAGGTAAAAAAGATATTGACATTGTACACGAAGTGATGGCCTTATTAGATTTACATAGTTTTGCCAAAAGAAATTATCAAACCCTTAGTGGTGGTGAAAAACAACGTGTGCATTATGCAAGGGTGCTGGCTCAGATTTGGGAGCAACCTAAAGGAGTACATCGCTATTTATTTTTAGATGAACCTTTAAATAATCTAGATATTTATTATCAACAGTTATTTTTATCCATTGCTGTTTCCTTATTAAATGAAAATACTACATTAATTGGAGTGGTGCATGATATCAATATTGCACTTAGCTATGCAGATCAATTATATTTTTTAAAGGAAGGCGCCTTAATTAAAAATGGCGTCCCTGAAAAAATCGTGGACGCCATTTTGTTAAAAAGCGTTTTTAATATTGATACCCAAATCATGGCTCATCCATCAACGGGTAAGCCAATAATTATACTTTAGGTATGCTGTATCCGTTGTGATAAGCTTTAGTAAAATATTCTTTATTGATAGCATCATCAGTAAACATATTTTTGTTGGCATCCCAGTTTACTTTTTGTCCAGAACGATATGCAATATTGCCCATTTGTGCAACGGTAGCAATATGGGCACCTTCTTCAATTGGGCAATGTAAACTGCCTGGTGTATTGTTTCTGATAGCATCTGTAAAGTTTAGCCAATGTAAATTCACTCCATTGTCTTCTTTTTTATGAAGTGGAATAGCAACTTTATTTTTAGCTTGTCTTTCTTCAATTACTTCCCATCCGCCTCTATCTAAAATAAGGGTTCCATTGTTACCAATAAAAGCAATACCATGATCGCGGCCATAAGAACCATTGTCAATGCCCATTGCAGAATCCCATACCAAATTGAAGTTATCAAATTCGTATAAGGTAGTTAAGGTATCAGGGGTTTCTTCTGCTAATTCAGGATAAGCGAATTTACCTCCTAAAGCACTCACACTTTTTGGATTGCCCGCTTTCATTCCTTGAATTGCATAGTCTAATAAATGCACACCCCAATCTGTCATCAATCCACCTGCATAATCCCAAAACCATCTAAAATGAAAATGGAAACGACTAGCGTTGAATTCACGAGTGGGTGCCGGTCCTAACCAAGTGGTATAATCAACACCTGCTGGTGGGGCGCTATTAGCTACGACTGGCTGAGGACGCATCCAACCTTGGTAACACCATACTTTAGTAGTACGAATATTTCCTAATTGTCCAGAATGCACTACTTCTAATGCATCTGTAAAATGTTTTTGACTTCTTTGCCATTGACCTACTTGTACGATACGGTTGTATCTGTTTTTAGCAGCAATCATTGTATTACACTCTCCAATAGAATTACCTGCTGGCTTTTCTACATAAACATGTTTTCCTGCAGCGCAAGCATTAATCATTTGTAATGCATGCCAATGATCGGGGGTACCTACAATTACAATATCAATATCTTTACGATCTAAAATTTTACGATAGTCGCTATAGGTATCAACTTTTGTGACGCCAGGCTGCTTAATCAATAATTCAGCTTTTCGTTTGTTTAAAACATTTTCATCAATATCACACAAAGCAACTACTTCAACATTTTTAACGGATAGGGCACCTAAAGTATTTGCCCATCCCATTCCATTGACACCAATAGTGGCCACTCTTAAAGTATCTGTGTTGAAAATTTTACTACTAGCAAATAAGTTGGAGGTCACTAAAGCTCCAGAAGTTAACGCTGCATTTCTTAAAAAAATACGTCGGCTGTTCATAATAGTATAGTTTAATTTATAAATAATAAGCTATGTTAAATATAACAAATCTAGCTTTTAATTTAAAATTTACTTTTAATGATTATCCTACATTTAGGATGCATTTTCTACCATTTTAAATGCATAGACAGATTAACTACCCTGCCATCTAAAGGAGCCCAAATTTCTGGAAAACTAGGGTTGGTATATGGCGGGATCACTAGCGAGCCATTTTTGTTCTGGCGTTGATCAAATAAGTTTTCGCAATTCAATACAAAACTAGCTTTCCCTATATTATACCTCATCATCGCTGCCATGAATAAATAAGGGTCGGTGCTGCTGCCATTGTCTAAGTATTGCTTACCTGTAAAAGATGATTCTATGCCTATTTTAAAATTTTCGCTCAACTCGTAAGCAATAACAGTGGCGAATTTATGCTTGGCTATTAAGGGTAAATGAGGGCTTGTAGCATTGTAATTTCTTCTTGCATCGGTATATACGTATCCAAAATATATTTCATAGGGTGCTTTCATTGCTTGAATATAACTCTCCATGCCTTTAGAGCTAATAGCATTAGATTCATTGGTATATTGATAAATAGGGGAAGTAGGAATATAGCCAGGATAAAGCGGAAGATAATACCTGTTAGAGTTGTAAATTATAGGATGATTTACTTCGTTATAAAAAACAGTTTGGTTTAAGGTAAGTTCCCAACTATTTAATCTTGTTTTATAATTTATATCATAATTATATCCCACCGATTTTTCAGATTGAATTCCCGGTAAAAATCCTTGCAAATAATGATAATCTCTTTCGTCCATTTCGGAATTGAATAAGCTTGGTGTTTTATAACCAGCACCACCGCCCATTCGCATGGTTACCTGACTATTCACCTTATACATTAGAGACATTCTAGGCAATAAAAAATTACCATAGGTATTATTATGGTCTAATCTTATACCAGATTGCAGGGTTAGTAAGTCATTTAATTTCCAATCGTCCTGTACAAAGGCACCCAGGGTGGTGAAAGCATCATTGGGTAATAGACTACTATCAGGTAATTGTTTCGTAAAATTTTCTCCATTGAAATTAATACCCAATACTAAATTATGTGCTGTATATTTTTTTGCATAAGCCATTTCCGAATACCAGCTTGCTTGTTTTCCAGACATGCCAAATACATTGGTGATGATAGCTCTATTCATCATACTATAATTGGCTTTGGTGGTTAGTGTGCCACCGTTAGCTAATTTTTTTTCCCAAACCCCATCAACGGTATTACGTAATGTTTTGTTTTGATTAAAAAATTGATGCGTTGCAGAGGGTGTTCCATTTAATACAGTCATATCCCCTCCATTTCTATCTTCATAATTTAAAGTATAACCCAATGTTATATTGCTATTATTTTTCCCATAAATAAAAAATCTAGGATGTATAAAAACACTTTTTACTGCAGGTACATCCGAAAATCCATCCTTATCAACATCTACTTCTTTTTGTTGGGTGGTCCCTGCATAAATTGAATAACCAGTTTTTTCATTTCTTCCAGAAAAGAAAGTATTAAAATTGGTTTCTTTTAAACTAGAGTAATTAAGTGTTAAGCTTTTTTCAGGTTTGCCCAGTTTAGGTTTTTTTGAAATTAAATTTAACATACCAGCAATGGCGCCTCCTCCATATAAAGTAGAGCTAGCGCCTTTGACCAACTCGATTTGTTGTAAGTCTAAAGGGGGTATCTGTAAAATACTAAAGCTACCTGCATAGCCTCCAAATAAAGGCATACCATCTCTTAAAATCTGTGTATATTTTCCTTGCAAACCTTGAATACGCATATCGGCATTGCCTGTGGCGGCATTGGTTTGTTGAATTTGAATGCCAGCAATATCGCCCAATAAACTTGCTATGTTACCAGGTTTAATTCCATTTTCTTCTTTTACTTCTTCCGCACCTAATACTTCTACTTTCGTAGGCATGTCTTCAATTCTTGAATTAGTTCTGGAGGAGGATACGATAATCACTTCTTCTAATTCTTCTTTTGCTGCGATTAAACTAATCAATATGGGGCTACTATTTTTTTCTGTAAATTCAAAGCTAGTGTCCATTAACTCAAATCCAGTATGACTTATAATTAAATGTATATTGCCGTAGTGTACATTTTGAATAACAAAAACACCTTTTTCATTACTAACTACTCCTTTATTGGTGCCTGCCAATTTAATAGAAACGCCTGTTAGGGGGGTGCCTTCTATTTTGTCAATGATGGTGCCATGTAATTCCTGCGCGTTTACTTGAATAGCAAATAAAGTAAATAAGACTAGGAGTAAAACGCTATTTATTTTGCTAAACATTTAAAATATTTTCTAGAATTATTTATTTACTACTAAAATTTTAAAACTACCCGGAATCATTTTAGCTCTCGTATTTGGTTTTGCATCTGCAGGTAAAGGTTCGAAATTTGCAGCGGGTAAATATATTTTATTCGTAGATTCATCTAAAGCAATGGTTCTTGCACTTTTTAAAGTGGGGATATTTTCAATTAAATTAAAATGGTTTGCATCTTCTTCTTTAATAATACTCATCGTGCCTTCGCCATTTGAAGTAAATAGTAACTTGGTTTTATTATTAAATGCAACTCCATCACACCCATTACCAATAGCAATCGTAGTAACCATTTTGCCTGTTTCTGCATTAATCACACCCAATAATTTTTCACCACCAGCAAAAAGTCTTTTGGTAGCTATGTCAATGGCCAAGCCTGTAGGAGATTCGATAGGTGCAATGCTCCAGTGTGCTTCTACTAAAAATGTTTTAGCATTAATTACTACAATTTCATTTTTATCTTCAACGTTTACAAATATTTTACCAGCTTCATTGGAAACGGCTGTTTCGGGTTTGCCACCCACTGCCACTGTTGCAATTACTTGCAAAGTAGTAGCATCAATAAATGTTAAATCTTTACTTCTTCCATTACAAGTGATAATGGTTTTAGAAAAAGGATCATACATAATTGCATCAGGATTCTCTCCTGTAGCGATGGTTGCTTTCACTTCATTTGTATGAATGTCAAAAGCAAACACATTATTTAATCGGCCATTACTTGTGAAACCTAATTTATGAATTGGATCAAATGCGATTCCATGAATACCCGTAGTATTAGGTATAAAACTTATGGAATCTCCCGTTGTTTTATTAAGTATGTTTACTTGAGAACCATGGGAAACATATAATTTATCTTCGTTGACACTTAAATAATCCCATCCTCCAGTACTCTTAATGGAGAACTCCTGCTTTACTCTGAAGTTTTTATTTTGGGCCATAGTTGAAGTAGCACAAATGCTTATCAAAAGGATTAGGAATGTAGTTTGAAAATTGGCTTTCATTTTATTAATTTGAATTGTAAAAGTAATTAATTGAGTCTACTTTGGTGATGATTTATATAAAAGGTAATTTTTAGATAATAGGGTTACTCAATAGTATAGGACATACCATTGAAAAAAAGGTTTAAGCTATATCAGCTTCAATAAACCCCAAAGCCCCACTAGGTAAACGATTACCACTATCAAGGAATCAATCCCCATTCTAAAAATTTGCTTTTTTGAATGAATCACCATACCGGCCATGTAGATGCCAGTTAATATTATACCCAATACGGTCAAATAGATATCAGAAGGCTTAAGGTTGGGTAAAATAGCATCTCCTCCAATGGCAGATGCCATTAAAAACAATACAGGTAAAAAAGCATTTCCACCAAAGATGTCGCTCACCGCCATATTGTAATCACGAATTTTTGCAGAGGCAATACCAGTAGAGATTTCAGGAAGGGCAGTACACAAAGCTAAAATGGTTCCTCCAAATAATACACCACTAATACCCCAACGATTGGCTAAGGTTTCGCCAGTAATTTCTAATGCCCAGCCAGCAAATAAAGTAATGATGGCGCCCACAACAAGAACAATAATGGCACCCTTAATGCTACCCTTGAAAGTAGATTTTGGAAATTTTAATTGATGCATTAAATTTTCAGGACTTGCTTTTTTCTTAGGGTCAACCATTTTTGAAATTAAAAAAATGGTCCCCAACCAAATGAATAATATTAACCATTCAAAAGGAGTTGTTCTATAATAAATAAATGAACTAGGAAACTGCTTGGCTATAATTACTATTGAAAGAATAAAAATTAAGGCAACGCCTTCTAAGATTAAAATTTTGGAATGTCCTTTTTGTGTTAATGGTGCCGATCTCCCCACTCCAAAAACATCTATCAAGGATAATACCACCGTTTGTATGGCAATGCCTCCTAAAATATTACTAATGGCAATATCATAATCTCTATGATAAGCAGCCACTCCAGTAATAGCAATTTCAGGTAAGTTGGTAACAATGGCTAAAAATACCATCCCGCCAAAAGCTTCGCCTAGCCCATAGTGCGTAGTTATTGCATCAATGGCCTTTGTAAGTTTAATACCACTTACCCAAATAGAAATGGTTGCGATTAAAAAAATAATTAGAAGAAGTAAACTGGGCCAATTGTTGAAATCCATAAGGCTGTCTTTTTAGACTTCTATAAAGTTACCAATAAATAGGAGCACTTTAAAAACTAAAAGAAAGTGTTTGATAATAATTGTAATGAAAATGATCTATTGGAACAAGGGGCGAAGTATCATATAAGAAGTCAAAATTAAACGAAGTCATTAATTTTTTACTTATGGGTAATTGCACTTGATTAAATACAGAAGTTCTATTACTAAAATTATTTTGGTAGGTACCAGATTGATTAAAAACACGAATAATAAATTCGAAATTATTTACAGGGTTGATTACCGAATATTTTGCTGTAATATTTAATTTAGGATGGGTCACATTGATTGGTGTACCGCCAATAAGGGTAGTATTATTCACTGCTGACCAATTCCATCTTTCATTTTCTAAAAACACACCAGCACCCCAAAAGAAATCTTCTGTTTGTGTATTTTTAAAATAATGCACCAAATTGAATCCAGCTAAGTTTCTATATTCTAATCCCAATGCACCATCCCATTGATATTGAACAAAACTTTCAAGGTGCAATTTTTTATTTAAAGTACTATTATTTTTTAATTGAAAAGTTCCAATATCTTGGATGGACTGACCTCCATTGGTTACTTTATCTATTTTAGAATAAAAAGTAGTGCTATTATTTTTTTTAATAAATGTAAAATCACCAGTATAAAAAAAATCTACTAAACTCTTTTTTTGTTGATCTGTTGCAATAGATATAGAAACCAAACTTTGAATTTTTTTTGTAGAATCCATTGCGACAGTTTTATCCGTATTTAATATTTGAGCAGTTAAGCTTGTTGTAAAAAAGCAAACAAAAAATATTGCAATAATTTTTTTCAAGTAGATAAAGCTTAGCATAAAAATTAAATTCCACAATGAAACTACATGTTTTTTTACAATCCAATGGGAAGGAAGCCATGGAGTCCCTTTAATCACTTATAACCAATATCTTTATAAATGACTGTAATACAGATAGTTAGCGTGCTAATAAGAACTAATTAAAATATAAGTCTATAAAATTAGTAGACTTATATTTTAATACCTTATCTTTGTTTTATCAACAAGCATCCTTTATTATAAAAATATTGTCATGTGGCCGAGTGGCGAGGCAAGGGTCAGCAAAACCCTTAACGATGGTTCAAATCCATCTATGACAGCTCCTATGCAGGCAATCGTTATACGGGGCGGTGTTTCTACACTGCCCTTTTTTTTATTTACTATTTTTTTTGTATTGATATCTATATACAAAGGCCATTATTAAAAGTAGGGCACAAATTTCAACTAATATTTTTTCAGGATCGATAAAATCTATGGGCCTATCTTTTAATAAGGGATCCATTACGAGTCCATGCACAATAAATAAAAGCCCTGTACCATAGGAAATGACATGTATATTTTTCCAAGTACGCGTTCCTATTTTCTTTTTAATGACTTTCTGTGTGGTAATAATAACCACTAATAAAGCTAAAAATGAAATAACCCCAATCGTTACAAATAAGGCTTGATGAGGGGCTGTCCATGGTTGAATTAAATGCGTATAGGAAAATTTTGAGCTGGGGTCCAATGGAATGATTAGAAAGTGGACCAAGACCAAGCCCAATGCTATATAGGCAGTGTAGTTGTGTAGGTCAATTAATTTAATGGCTTTTACTTTTGGAGGCAATTTTTGCCAAATCGAAGTTTTTTTATAGGAAGTACTAATCCCTATACCCATGATAATGTTTACAGTTAAAAGCAACATGGCTATTAAACCAATGCTTCCGGCAATATCTATTGTTTCCATAAATTATAGTATGTGATTGAATATTTCCACCTAAAGATACTGAACTCTATTATCAATACTTTTTACCTACCAAGGTCAAAATAATATATTATATTAATTAAATATATTAACTAAGCTTAAAAAGGGCTTAATTATTGTATAGATTAGTTAATAAATTACTAATTGATGTTTTAACATTTAAATTAAACGATATTTGAAGCAAGTTTAACTTTCAAATTTATTCGATGAAAACTTTATTAGTTGCTTTTTTAACCTTGTGGATTACCATTACTTCATTTGCTCAGGACTGGAGTCATAATTATACCCAAGCCACCGCTACTGCACTAAAAGAACATAAACTTATTTTAGTCAATTTTTCTGGATCAGATTGGTGTGGTCCTTGTATTAGGTTACATAAAGAAGTTTTTACAACAGATGTATTTATAAAAGTGGCCAATGAAAAACTAGTCTTGTTGAATGCCGATTTTCCAAGATTGAAAAAAAATCAGTTACCAATAGCACAGCAAAAAATAAATGAATCCTTGGCGGATCAATTTAATAATAAAGGTATTTTTCCATTAACCGTATTAGTTTCATCCGAAGGTAAGGTTATAAAAAGTTGGGATGGATTTCCTTCTTCCATTGATGCATTCAATGAAGATTTACTACAAACCATTCAAGACAATCAATAAGCATGGCTAATTTGTCAATGTATAAAAAGGAGATGAAGTTGATGGGCAATCACTTTGAAATAACAGTGGTGGCTGAAGACGAAGGATGGGCCTATGTACAAATAGACAAAGGGGTAAAAGAAATACAAAGAATCGAACAATTACTTACTACGTTTTCAGAAAATAGCGAAACCAATTTAATTAATAACAGCGCAGGCATAGCTGCGGTGAAAGTGAGTACTGAAATAATTGAGCTTATACAAAGAGCTTTAAAAATCTCCTCCGTTACTCAAGGGGCATTTGATCTTTCTTATGGGTCTGTAGACAAAACTCTTTGGAATTTTGATACCACTATGACTTCTTTACCAAGCAAAGAGCTTGCCAAAAAAAGCGTTCGGTTGATTAATTATAAACATATCATTATTGATACTGAAAAATCGACAGTATTTTTAAAAGAGAAAGGAATGCGCATTGGATTTGGAGGCATTGGCAAAGGATATGCTGCCGAAAATGCTAAAAGAATCATGCAAGCAGCTGGTGTTAAAAGTGGTGTGGTGAATGCTTCGGGTGATCTGACTACCTGGGGTAAACAAGCCAATGGCGAAAAATGGAATATTGGAATTGTTCATCCCGAATTGTCTTCTGCCATTTTTTCTTACATGAACATCAGTGAATTGTCTGTTGCTACTTCGGGCAATTATGAAAAATTTATTATGATTGATGGCGAAAAATATTCACATACCATTAATCCTAGAACCGGTTTGCCTGTCAAAGGCATTAAAAGTGTTACCATCGTGTCTACCAATGCGGAAATTGCAGATGCGATGGCTACTCCAGTAATGATTATGGGTATTAATGCAGGTTTAGATATGATCAATCAAATAAAAGACATTGAAGCTATTGTTATAGACGATGACAATCGATTGTATACTTCTCATAATATTAAGTTGACGAAATAATAAATTAAATAGTTAAAAAAATAAAATGAAAAAAACGCAGTTATTTATTTCAACAGTATTGATGCTAATTTTTGCTAGTTCTTGTGAAGCAGTAAAAGAGTATCAAAAAAATAGATTGAACGATTCCGAAATGGCATTAAATGCAAGAAAGGTTGAAAAGAACGAACTTAATTTTCAATCCTATAAAGAAGGAGCATCCGGCGCGAATGGTGGAAAAACAGGCGGCGGTTGTGGTTGCAATTAATTTTATTTAATATTATTTAGTTCTTAATGAAAAAAATATCGCTCACACTTATTGGTCTTTATTTATTATTTCTACATGGGTTTTCTCAGGTAACGGAACATTATACTCAAATATTTAAATCGAAGCCATTAAAATTGGAAGAGATTAATTTAGTGACAAGTTACTATTCTCAAAACGGTAGCCATTCGGCAGTAACTGGTGGCGGCACTTTAGTGATGGGCGCTCAAACTTTAAATGGTTCTGAACAATTAACCGATTTTGCCAACATGTTGGAATTAAAATTAGTAGGCTATAGTGAAACTGGTATAAAACATACTATTCTTGCAGGTTTGGGGGTAGACCATCATACTGCAGCATCTCAAAGATGGATTTCAAATACGGGGGCCTCTTCTCCAGAAGGTACAAGAGTTTATCCTTCTTTAAATTGGACAGCAGAAAATGAAGCCAAAGGAACGGAATTTGGATTTGGTTCTTATTATTCCCATGAATACAATTACAATTCATTTGCATTAGATGGTCATTATGGTTTTAAAAATAAAACAGGCGGTGAGTTTAGCGGAAAAGTGTCTGCCTATTTTGATCAAGTAAAATTAATTTATCCATCAGAATTAATTCCAACTACTGCTACTGCAGGTGTGACTCCTTACGATGTAAACATTATTAAATCAAATGCTAGTAGAGGTGGAAGTGCAGGCGGGGGTGGATATTATGGTTCAGGAGAAGCTAGTACACCATCTATTCCCAGTTCACCAAGGAATACTTATACTGGTTCTTTAACCTATTCTCAAGTAATTAATAAAAGCACACAATTTTCTTTGTTGTTAGATATTGTAAAACAAGATGGTTGGTTAGGCTTACCTTTTCATAGAGTATTTTTTAACAATGGCACTGAAAAAATTGAAAATCTACCCCATTCTAGATTAAAAATTCCTATAGGAGCGCGTTTTAATTATTTTATTGGTGATGATATTATCGTAAGAACCTATTATCGTTTTTACACAGATGATTGGGGATTGGTTTCTCATACGGCTAGTATCGAATTACCTTATAAGTTTACGCCTTTTTTCTCTATTTCTCCTTTTTATAGGTTTTATACTCAAACAGCAACCAAGTATTTTGCACCCTTAGGCATGCATACAGTTACGGATACATATTTTACAAGTAATTATTCTTCGGCCGCTTTTAATAGCAATTATTTTGGGCTTGGATTGAGATCGGCACCTCCTGGAGGGTTTTCAAATTCTTTTTTGTCTGCTTTAGAGTTAAGATATGGTCATTATGCTCAAAGTACCGACCTAAATTCCAATGTTATTTCATTGCATTTTACGCTTAAATAAGTAGAATCTAGCCAGTTATAAGTTTTTATATTGAATAGGCGAACTAGTCTTTGACGGGTTCGCCTATTTGTATTAAATTAGATCCTTCCAATCAGTATATCAACTTTTAAAATAGCTATTATGAAACAGATCATTTTACGCAGTTTATTTTTCTTTTTATTGCCTACCATTGTTTTTGCACAAAAGAAAAAAGAAACTTCGAAACCAGTAAGCACAGTGAACACAGTTAATGAAACCGAATACTATAAACCATTGTTATGGAGAAATGTGGGACCCATGAGAGGAGGTCGTTCCGTTACTTCCATTGGGGTTGCTGGAAATATGTATACTTATTATATGGGTACTACAGGCGGTGGAATTTGGAAAACAGAAGATGCAGGCCAAACATGGAATAATGTTTCTGATGGTTATTTTAAAACTGGATCAGTAGGGGCTGTTGCAGTTGCTGCATCAGATCCTAATATAGTTTATGTGGGCATGGGAGAACATCCTCCAAGAGGAGTAACCTCAAGTTATGGTGATGGTATTTATAAAAGTACAGATGCAGGAAAAACTTGGAAACATTTAGGTTTAGAATTAACCAGACAGACAGCCAATATCCGAATACATCCAACCAATCCAGATATTGTTTATGTGGCTGCACAAGGTGCAATACATGGTGCAAGTCCTGAAAGAGGCGTTTACAAATCGGTGGATGGTGGAAAAACTTGGACTAAAACTTTATTTGTGGATGATAATTCAGGTTGTGTGGATTTGAGTATGGATATGAATAATCCTAGAATTTTATATGCTGCCATGTGGGACTATCGTCGTTTGCCATGGGAAGTTAGAAGTGGAGGTAAGGGAAGTGGTTTGTATAAAAGTACAGATGGTGGAGATACTTGGGAAAAAATTCAAAACGGCTTGCCTAAGGAATTAGGTAAAATGAGTGTGTCTGTTTCGCAAGCTAATTCAGATAAAATTTATTTAGTGGTAGAGAGTGATTCAGAAAAAGAACAAGGTGGTTTATTTGTTTCTGAAGATGCAGGAAAATCATGGAACAGAATTAGCAAAGACCACAGATTGGTTCAACGTGCTTGGTATTATATTGAAGCTATTGCAGATCCGGTGGATGAAAATACAGTGTATGTTTTAAGTTCTCCTGCTGTGAAAAGTACAGATGGTGGAAAGACTTGGCAAAGTTTTAGAGCACCTCATGGCGACTATCATCAATTGTGGATCAATCCAAAGAATAATAAAAATATGATTGTTTCCAATGACGGTGGGGCTGCAATTTCTTTTAATGGCGGGGAAACATGGAGTACTCAAAACAATCAACCTACCGCTCAATTTTACAGAGTCAACGCAGACAATTTATTTCCATTTAATATTTATGGTGGACAACAAGACAATAGTAGCGTAAAAATTGCCAGCCAGACTACCTCATGGGGTATTACCGATCGTGATTGGAGTGCAAGTGCAGGAGGTGAATCTGCTTTTATAGCCTTTGATCCCAACAATCCAAGATATGTTTTAGGTGGATCTTATCAAGGGACTATTGGCGTATTAGATACCAAAACAAATGAAGAAGTAAGTGTGATGGTAGCACCCATACAATATCAATCCTTGCAACCCAAGGACATGAAGTATCGTTTTAATTGGAATGCACCCATTGTTAGATCCATGCATGAAGATGCTTATTACCATGCAGGAAATATTTTATTCAAAACAACTGATATGGGTAAATCTTGGAAAGCAATTTCTCCAGATTTAACTACACATGATACTTCCAAAATGGGTATGAGCGGAACACCTTATACCAATGAAGGCGCAGGCGGAGAAAATTATTGCACCATCGCTTATGTGATAGAGTCTCCACAGGAGAAGGGCGTTATCTATACAGGAAGTGATGATGGATTGGTAAACATCACTAAAGATGGAGGGGTTACTTGGACCAATATCACTCCTGATGGGGTGAAAGGTGCATTAGTGAATTCAATTGAAGTTTCTCCATTTGATAAAGGAACAGCCTATATCGCAGTAACAAAATATAAATTTAATGACTTCACACCATTGATGTATAAGACAACCGATTATGGTAAAACTTGGACCAAATTGGTAGATGGAATTCCTTATGGTGCTTTCGTAAGAGTAGTGCGAGAAGATAATACCATCAAAGATTTATTGTATGCAGGAACTGAAACAGGATTTTATATCTCTTACAATGGTGGTGTTAATTGGAAACAAGTACAATTAAATTTACCTATTGTGGCCATCACCGATTTAAAGTTACATCATGATAAATTATTGGCATCCACACAAGGTAGAGCTTTTTGGATTTTAGATGATTTAGCTCCGCTAAGAAAAGCAGCCGCTAATTTAAAAAATGCATTTACCTTATTGCCAGTAACCAATGTATACAGATTAAATATGGGAAGTCCATTAGACAGACAGTTTAAGGAAGAAGAAGATCCTATTAAGATAAACACTACCATGGTGAATCCTGCAAGCGGCGCGGTTATTTATTATCACATTCAAAACAAAGACTCAGTTAAAAAATTAACCATTGAAATAGTAGATGCAGCTAATAATGTTATTCGTAGTTTTTACAATGAAAAACCAACTTTAGTAACCAGTAATAATAGCAAAGACGGAGATCCAAAAGTAGAACTTAGAAATGGTTTAAATAGATTTGTATGGGATTTACGCCATTCCAATTTACCTTCTATAGAAAACGTATACATAGAGGGAAGTAATGCGGGAAGAAAAGTAGTTCCAGGCGAATACACCATTCGACTAAAAATAAATGAAGAGGAACAAACTACTAAATTCAAAGTATTGGCCGATCCTAGATTTAATGCCACTGCGGCAGAATTTGAAGCACAAGATCATTTATCAAAATTAGCATCAGACGATGTTTCAGCTATTCATGTATCGGTGGTTCAAATGCGTAAAGTGCAGGATCAATTGAATCAATTTACGAAAAGAGCAGAGGGAAATAAAGCGCTAGATTCCTTATCGGCAAAAGCTAAAGAAATTAATAAAATCATCAAAGCTTGGGAAGATAATTTAATTCAACCCAAGTCGCAAAGCAATGATGATGTGATTAATTTTATCAATAAGTTAAGCGCTAATTTTATATTCTTAAAAGGAGAAATAGAAGGAAGTGCAAGTATCCCTTATGTAACAGAAGGACAATTAAAGCGTTATGATGAGCTACATGCAGAGTGGATATTATTGGAAAAGCAAAAACAAGATTTGTTAGCGAATGAAATAAAAAATTTCAATGAAGCTTGTAGAAAAGCCAATTGGAATTTTGTAGGGGTTGAAAATTAATTTTTTATGAAATAGGTAATGAATACAATTCGTTGGGGGATGATAGGATGCGGCAGTGTCACTGAAGTAAAAAGTGGCCCTGCCTTTAATAAGGTTCCAGGATCTAAGCTAGTGGCTGTGATGCGAAGAGATGCTCAAAAAGTAAAAGACTATGCAAACAGACATCAGGTACCTTATTATTTTACGGATGCCAATGAATTAATTCAGCACCCAGCAGTAGATGCTGTCTATATTGCTACACCACCAAAATTTCATGAAGCGTATGCTATAGCGGCCATGCAAGCAGGGAAGCCAGTGTATGTAGAAAAGCCAATGGCATTGGATGTTGCTGCATGTATGCGCATGGAAGCATTCTCGAAACAAAGCGGAGTTAAAATGGTGATAGCGCATTATCGTCGCGCATTGCCTTTATTTATAGAAGTAAAAAAATTACTTGAATCTAAAGCCATAGGAAAAATTACTGGAGTTCGCATTGAAATGTTAAAACAAGCAGGAGGCAATTTAAATCCAAATGAAAATTGGAGAATAGATCCTAAGGTTGCGGGGGCTGGCTATTTTTATGATTTAGCGCCACATCAATTGGACTTAGTTTTTTATTTTTTTGGCAGCGCCATTTCCTATCAAGGAAAGGCAAGCAATCAAGCTGGTTTGTACGAAGCAGAAGATACCGTTACAGGCACCATGCTTTTAGAGCATGATATACCATTTAAAGGGGATTGGTGTTTTTGTGCAGCCGAAGAGGAAGCTAAAGATGTATTTGAAATTGTAGGAACCGGCGGAAAAATTTCATTTCCGGTATTTGGGCACGATATTACCCTTGAGCAGGATGGCATAACTAAAATCATTCATTTTGATCCACCCATGCACAATCAACAAAATTTAATTAGCCAAATAGTTCCTTATTTTTTGGGACAAGGACCAAATCCTTGTAGTGCAGAGGATGCTTTACAATCCATGCGGGTAATGGAAAGTTTTGTATATGCCAATAATAAATAATTACGTTAAATAAAAATCTATGATTAGATATTGTTTTGCAGTAGACTTGAAAGACGATCCGCAAGTAATTGCAGCTTATGAGCAGTACCATCAAGTGGTATGGCCAGAAATTATTAAATCTATTAAAGATGCTGATATTAAAGTCATGGATATTTACAGAGTCGCCAATCGTTTATTTATGATTATGGAAGTGGGAAATGATTTTAGTTTTGAGAAAAAAGCAGCTATGGATGCCAATAATGAAATTGTAGTACAATGGGAGCAAATGTTATGGGATTACCAACAAGCATTGCCTACAGCAAAACCAGGAGAGAAGTGGGTGCTGATGCAACAGATATTTTCACTATAAAATTAGTGTGGGAGCTTTTCTTTAAAATAGCCATAGGTCCAAGTGCCTAATAGTGCACTTACTATCACAATGCTTATAGAACCAATACCCGCGCCTATTTGAGCAAACAATGGCCCAGGGCAGGCGCCTGTCATAGCCCAACCTAAACCAAAAACTAATCCTCCGTAAATATTTCCTTTCGTAAAGGGTTTATTAGTAATAACGATGGCTTCTTTTTGTAAAGTTTTTATTTTAAATTTTTTGATGAGTGCAACAGATAGGGCACCTACTACTACCGCAGTTCCAATGACCCCATACATATGAAAGCTTTGAAGTTTAAACATTTCTTGAATTCTAAACCAAGAAATAATTTCTGCTTTTACAAAAACGATTCCAAATACAATGCCCACCAAGCTGTATTTAATTAAGCTTCTACCATTTTCTTTTTTTGCAGAATTGTTGTGTGCTATTGATTTATCTGAATTAGTTATTTCTTTATTCTCTGACATAATAATTTTATTTTAATTGTAAAATATAAGGCAATATAAAATTGGTCATTACAAAACCTCCTATCATGAAACAAATGGTGGCTACTAAGGAAGGCCATTGTAAATTACTTAAGCCCATGATAGAGTGACCCGAAGTACATCCATTGGCATATCTAGTGCCAAACCCTACTAAAAATCCACCTACTACCATTAATATAAAACCTCTTAAAGTAAAAAGGGCTTCAAAACTAAAAAGATCCTTAGGTAATAAATTTTTAAAATCGGTGATGCCCTCTTTGGCTAATTCTTGTTGTAAGACAGGATTGATTTTTATTAATGTTGGGTTGGATAAATAATGAGTTGCAATAAAAGCACCTATGATAACACCAACAACAAAAAATAGATTCCAAGTTTCCTTTTTCCAATCGTATTTAAAAAAAGTAATATTGGCAGGAAAACAAGCGGCACATAAATGACGCAAATTGGAGGATATTCCAAAAGTTTTATTCCCAATAATCAATAAAGTGGGAACTGTAAGCCCTATTAGGGTTCCAGCTACATACCAGGGCCAAGGTGCAGAAATTGTTTGGATGAGTTCGTTCATAGTAAAACTATATTTATAAGTCTACAAATATAGTAGATTACTATCATTTCCCCAATAAGTTCTATTTGATTAAATTAGAAAAGAAAAATTGTTCAATAAGAATGAACAAGGACATGCCAAGCACAAATACGCCAAATCCTTTTTTTAACTTAGCCCCATCCATTTTCTTATTTAAGTAATTGCCAGTAATGATGCCGAGGGTGGCTAAAACAATAATTTTATATAAAAATGCCCAATCTACAGTCGTATGGAATAAGTCACCTGTAAAGCCAACCAATGATTTAATACTAATAATAACCAAAGAGGAGGCGATTGCTTTTTTCATAGGCAATTTTGCTAAAATGACTAGGGCTGGAATAATCAAAAAACCACCACCTGCACCAACAATGCCGGTTAATAAGCCTTCTCCGAATCCTACAATCATCAAGCTAAATCCGTAAATAGGTATAACCCCTTCTTGATCTTTTTTATTTTTTCCAATAATCATGGACAAGGCAGATACCAACATGAGGGTAGCAAAAAACAACATAATAAAATGGCTTTTAGTAAGCAGGATATTGTTGGTGAGATGCATAGCTTCTGGAATATTAGGCAGTAAAAATTTTCTAGCTAAAAAGACACCAACAATGGAAGGAATACCAAAAACAAAAAGTGTTTTAAAATCAACTAAATTTTGTTTTAATCGAGAAATAACTCCAGCAATGCTACTTAAGCCAACAATACACAATGAATATGTGGTGGCTAGTAAGGGTTCAACCTGAAAAAGATATACCAATACGGGAACTGTTAAAATGGAACCTCCGCTCCCAATAAGCCCTAAAGAAATGCCGATAAGTATTGAAGCGAGATAGCCTAGAAAATGCATTTAATTAATTTTTAACAAATCTCCGAAAACCGAGTTACAATTTAAGTACTAATTGTCACTTAAGTGCTTTTTATTAAGGGATCCAATTAGAAATTTATATTTTTCTATTAAAAGTGATTTTTGTCACGGTATTTGCTAATTTTATAAGGCAACTTTGAAAGGTTAATTGATAATTATGAAAGTAGAACAAATTTATACGGGATGTTTGGCACAAGGGGCCTATTATATTATGAGTGATGGCGAAGTGGCCATAATTGACCCACTAAGAGAAGTGCAACCTTATATCCATAAAGCGGCTTTGGACAAAGCAAAAATTAAATATGTTTTAGAGACACATTTCCATGCTGATTTTGTTTCGGGGCATATCGACCTCGCTAAAAAAACGGGGGCTAAAATTGTTTATGGTCCGAATGCTGCGCCAGCTTTTGAATTTTATGCCGCCAAAGATGGGGAAGAAATCACACTAGGAAAAGTTAAAATAAAAGTGTTGCATACACCAGGCCATACGATGGAAAGCACTTGTTATTTATTGATAGATGAGCAAGGGAAAGAAACAGCCTTATTTAGTGGCGATACTTTATTTATTGGAGATGTGGGTCGCCCGGACTTAGCACAAAAAATAAAATCAGAACTTACACAAGAAATTTTAGCAGGTTATTTATTTGATTCCTTGCAAAATAAAATAATGCCATTGTCAGATTCGATTGTTATTTATCCAGCGCATGGTGCGGGAAGTGCTTGCGGAAAAAAAATGAGTACAGAAACCCAAGATACCTTAGGGCATCAAAAACAAACCAATTATGCATTGGATCCAAAATTAAGTAAAGAAGAATTTATTACGGCAGTATTAGATGGGCTGGTAGCGCCTCCTGGCTATTTCCCATTAAATGTAATGATGAATATTCAAGGCTATGAAAGTATTGACCAGGTGTTGGAAAGAGGACAGCAGGCACTAAGTGCTGCAGCTTTTGAAGTAGCAGCCAATGAAACCAGCGCCTTAATTTTAGATACGCGCGATGCACAAACATTTGCAAAAGGATTTATTCCCAATTCTATTAATATTGGCATAGATGGAAGTTTTGCGCCATGGGTAGGGGCCATGATACCAGACATCAAACAAAAAATATTATTGGTCGCTGAAGAAGGAAGAGCAATGGAAATTATTACCAGATTAGCGCGCGTAGGTTATGATTATACCATCGGCTTTTTAGAAGGCGGATTTGAAGCTTGGGTAAAAGCAGGCAAAGAAATAGATCATATTAGTTCTATAGATACGCAAGCATTGGTTGCTATTAAATCCAATGATGCTGCAATGACAATTTTAGATGTAAGAAAAGCTTCTGAATTTAAAAGCGAACATATTATTGGAGCACAAAATGCGCCACTTGATTTTATCAATGAAAGTATGGCTTCCATCGATAAAGATAAAACCTACTATGTTCATTGTGCAGGTGGCTATCGTTCCATGATTTTTATCTCTATTTTAAAAGCCCGCGGCTTTAAAAACTTAATAGACATCAAAGGCGGGTTTAAAGAATTAAAAGAGTCTAAACAATTTAAGTTAACAGACTACTCCCTACCTACTAGTTTACTACTATAAATCAAGTAGTTAGCCCTAATTATAAAATATACTTGTATAATAGCCATCCTGGGTGCATCGGGTGGCTATTTTTTATTAATTTAAGGTAGCCTTATGAGTATTTAATTCACGTTAAGTGAATCCCTGTAAAGCATTAAAATAATTACATTTGAAATATCTTATATAAACGTCCTATGAAAAAAATTGACTACTTCCATTTTGTTTTATTTATTTTTTTAATGATTTCTTGTACTACAAAAAACACCTCATTAGGCAAATGGGAGGTGTATGGAGGAAGTAAAGAAAATAGGAGGTATTCGGGACTGACCGAAATTGATACCAATAATGTAATGCATTTAACCAAAGCCTGGGAATTTCATACAGGAGATACAAGTGAGCATACCCAGATGCAGGTTAATTCAATTGTTGTAAATGATTTATTGTATGCTGTGTCCCCCACTTTAAAATTAATTGCATTGAATGCAGCTTCAGGAATTCAAAATTGGATTTTTGATCCATTTGATATTAATAACAATGATTATAAAGGTGCTGGCTATTTTTCAATGAATGTTTGTAGAGGAGTTACCTATTATGCAGATGATAAAACAAAGAGATTGTTTTATGGCGTAGGGTCTAATTTATATTGTATAGATGCCATCACAGGAAAGCCTATTAAAGAATTTGGCAATGCAGGTAAATTGGATTTACATAATGATTTAGGCCGAGGAGTACAAGACTTATATCTTGCTATGACTAGTCCTGGAATTATTTATAAAGATTTAATTATTCTTAGCACAAGAGTAGATGAAATTGCAGCAGCAGCGCCTGGTTTTATTAGAGCTTATGATGTACACACTGGTAAATTGCGTTGGATATTTCATACCATTCCACAGCCTGGTGAAGTAGGATATGAAAGCTGGGAAGATAAAGAAGCATGGAAACATATTGGTGGAGCCAATGCCTGGTCAGGGTTTAGCATGGATGAAGCCAAGGGAATTGTTTATGCACCCATTGGGTCTGCCTCTTATGATTTTTATGGAGGCAAGCGTTTAGGGAATGATTTATTTGCTAATAGTTTATTGGCTTTGGATGCTGCTACAGGAAAAAGAATCTGGCATTTTCAAACGGTACACCATGATGTGTGGGACCGAGATTTACCAACGCCTCCGGCTTTAGTTACAATTACTAAGGATGGTAAAAAAATTGAAGCTGTTGCGCAACCTACTAAGTCGGGTTTTATATTTTTATTAGATAGACTTACGGGTAAGCCCATTTATCCTGTGGAAGAAAGGCCAGTGCCACATGAGTCTGAATTGGTAGGGGAAAAATTATCACCCACCCAACCATGGCCTACTTTTATAGAACCCTTTGCGAGACAATCTTTAACGGAAAAAGATTTGAATCATTTTATACCTGATAGTTCATATGCAGATATCAAAGTAAGATTATCAAAAGTAAATTCTGGTTTTATATTTAATCCTACTTCCAAAAAAGGGACTGTTATTTTTCCAGGATTTGATGGCGGTGCGGAATGGGGCGGGCCTGCATATGATCCGACCACTGGTGTATTGTATGTCAATGCCAATGAAATGCCTTGGATATTAACAATGATTGAAAACAAAAATGAAGCACCTAAAAAAGAGACCAATGAATTGGCAGGTAAAAGAATTTACATGAATAATTGTGCTGCCTGCCATGGATTAGAAAGAAAAGGTTCGGGTAATTATCCTACAATTATTGGCGCAGAAAAAAAATATACCACAACAAGTTTTAGTGAATTGTTGGCAAGTGGAAGAAGAATGATGCCCTCTTTTAAGCGCTTAAAAAAAGAAGAAGTAGATGCGCTTTCTACTTATGTACTGGATATTAAAGAAAAGCAAAAATTGGTTTATACACCTCCGATTAAAATGGAAGACCCTTATTGGAAAATGCCTTATACTTCAACAGGGTATAATAAATTTTTAACCAAAGAAGGCTATCCTGCCGTAACACCCCCTTGGGGAACATTGAATGCTATTAATTTAAATACAGGAAAAATTATATGGAAAGATACTTTAGGGGATTATCCTGAATTACTTGCTAAAGGCATTCATTCAGGAACCGAAAATTATGGTGGACCAGTAGTTACCGCAGGTGGGGTTTTGTTTATAGCGGCTACTAGAGATGGTAAGTTTAGAGCGTTTAATAAAAATAATGGCAAGTTACTTTGGGAAACCACTTTACCAGCACCAGGCTTTGCAACACCCACTGTGTATAGTTATAAGGGCAAACAATATGTAGTTATAGCCTGTGGAGGCGGTAAATTAGGCACTAAATCGGGGGATGCTTATGTTGCTTATGCTTTAGAGTAATCAATTTAAATCTATTTTATTTTTATGCATCACTTATCTTATCATGACTGGGATGGCCTAATTTTATTGTGTTGAAAGGAAAAACATTTTTTAACTGGAAGGGTTTGTTATTGTGGAGCAATCACTTTTATGGAATTGCCGCAGCATTATTAAGTGTGGAAACCCACTTAGCTATTTTTAAAACAGCACCTTCCTTATATTTAGTTGTATTTATTTATACTAGTACAGTAGTTTATTATACTTATGCATATTTTGATGAAATAGAAATAGGTATCTATAATGAAAGGTCGCAATGGTATATACAAAATAAGCGCTATCTAAAATTAAGACAGTTTGTTTTAATAGGGGTAGGTTTATATATTGCCTTTATTAAACTGAAAGTAATTGAAGTATTTTTTTCTTTAACGCCCCTGCTAAAGTGTATTTTAATCCTAACATTACTTATTTCATTTTTTTATCAATATGCTCATTTGCTATTTAAAAGACTACAAATTAGACATAAAGGCTTGCTAAAATCTTTAAGTATTGCATGGGTATGGGTAGTAATGTGTGGACTTACGCCCTTGCTATTGAAGGCTAATGGGCCAATTATTTTAAATTCTTTTCGTAATTATATATTTATGTATTTGCTACAATTATTTTTATTCATTTTAATACTAGCTATTTTATTTGATATAAAAGATTTAAACAGAGACAGCGATGAAAAAGTGAAAACGCTTATAGTAAAATATGGCATCAAACCCACTATGTATAAATTAGTTTTCCCGTTATTATTTTTATATTTAGCGCTATCGTTATTTTTTAGATTACAACAATCTTTTATTTATTTAGTAATTCCTTTTTTAATTTCTATTCTAATTTTATTAGTGACATATCTTATTCAAAAACGAAAAGCCATTGATGAGAATATATTACTCATAGATGGACTTATGGTAGTAAAAGCAATTGTTGGAATCTTATTGGCTTGTTGGAAATAGGATTTAGTTCCTATTTTGACCACAGTCCTACTCGGTAAACCTGCTAAGAATTGTAAACCAATGCCCATCCTAGTCAAATTAAGGAATTTTTAAGGAAGATTATAGTAGAATGTTAAATATAGAAATGGACGTATTTGACTAAATTGATATGTTGTAACTTCGTTTTAAGATTAATATTATGAAAATACTTTTATTGGAGGACGACCATACACTTTCTAAAGAAATTGAAAAATTTCTTAAAACCAAAGGTTTCGATTGCTCCGCAGTATTGGACGGAACTATGGCGATACATCAATTTAATAATGAGTTGTATGATTTGGTCATATTAGACATTAATGTACCGGGTCAAAATGGATTAGAAGTTTGCATGGCCATTAGAGCTAAGGATAAAAAAGTGCCTATTTTAATGCTTACCGCTTTTGGAGAAATTGAAGATAAATTAAAAGCATTCCATAATGGGGCGGATGATTATTTATTAAAGCCATTTCATTTTGAAGAACTTTTTGCAAGAATAAATTCCTTGTTAAAACGCAAAGATGTTCCACAGCAAGAAGTGGATTTAGTAGTTGAAGATTTGATCATATCTAATTCTGAAATGAGTGTAAAACGTTCAGGAATTGAAATACAATTAACCCCCAAAGAGTTTAAATTGTTGAATATTTTAGCATCGGCCAATGGCAAAGTGGTTTCCAAAACAACCATTAGCGAAAAACTATGGGATTATCAAGTCATCACCAATCAAAATACTATCGAAGTCTACATCAATTCACTTAGAAAGAAAATTGATAAAAATTCAGCAATAAAATTAATCCATACCAAAGTTGGATTTGGCTATTTTTTAAAGAATGATATATGACATTAAAGTCAAGAATTTCATTATTCGTAACCATACTATTTTCTGTACTCTATGCTATCATAGGTATCACGGTAGTCTTACTTTTTTCTGATTTTAGATCTGAAGAATTTCAAGATAGACTAAGGCAAAAGGCCTTGTCTACTGTTGAACTATTAATTGAATTGAAAGAAACTGATCAGGAATTAATTAAAAATTTAGATAGGCAAAAAGTAGACAATCTTTTTGATGAAAAAACATTGGTTTTTAACAAAGATTTCAAATTAATCTATAGTAGCCTATATGATTCCTTATTCACCTGGGAAAAACGCGATCTGCTAGCATTAGGTAAGCAGAAGCAATTTTTTAAAAGAGTAAATGATACAGAAATTTTTGGCAGCTATTATAATTTAAAAAATGAACCCTACTATATTTTAATTTCTGCAAAAGACACGTCAGGCCTCAGAAAATTACAATATTTGATTTATGTTTTATCTTTTTCCTTTGTCATTTTTACATTGCTCGCTTTATTTTTAACCAGAATTACCATAGATAGACTACTGATACCTCTGCATTTTTTTCATAAGAAAATAAAATCTATCAATGAAAATAATTTAGGTGAACGTATAGAAATAAAATCTGAAAAAAATGAAATTGATTTATTAGCGAATGAGTTTAACCTAATGCTTAAGCGTATTGATGACTCTTTAAAAGATCAATTAGAGTTTACCGCCAATGCTTCCCATGAGTTAAGAACGCCTATTTCAAGAATGATGGCGCAAATAGAAAATAAAATAATTGATCCTACTATTTCCTTAGATACAAAAGACTTTTTAAATAAAATTTTATCAGATACCAATCAAATTTCCGAATTGATACATTCATTGTTGATTTTATCTAAGAATCAAAAATCAATTTCCGATCTGGAAGAAATGCAAAGACTAGATGAAATATTGTATAATTGTATTGAAAAAATTAACCAACAACATTCCGATGGTAAGATTTATTTTGATATTCATATTGAAAATGAATCAGATGATATAAGAGAAGTTAGGGGGAATAAAATAATGCTTGAAATTGTTTTTATGAACTTATTAAAAAATGCCTATAATTATAGTAGTAATAAAGAAGTTAAAATTCGCATTGATCAAGAACAAGATCAAATACATTGTACGATCTCAAATAATGGGATGGTAATAAGTGAATCGGATCAAAAGCGCTTATTTGAACCCTTTATGAGAGGTCAAAACGCATTGGGTACAGCTGGTTTTGGTTTAGGCTTAAGAATTGTAGAGCGAATTTTAGCTATCCATCATGCTAAAATTACTTATTCAATTGTTGATGATTCCATCAATCAATTTAAACTAACGTTTTACATTTAGCTAAAAATTCAAAAATTAAGGCATATTTAAGGTAATATTTAAGGGTTACTAAAGGAAGAATACTAACCTTTGCAACTTAAATCAAGCTTGCTTTACATGTTCAAATATTTATTCTTATTCAATTCATTATTAATAAGTTATCATTCGAATGCACAAACAGTAACTAGTCTAAGTGATTGTGAAAGTATATTTTTAAAAAATAACCTTAGTTTATTAGCTGCACAATTTAATATTGAAGGATCCAAAGCCTTAACCATACAGGCAAAATTGTGGGATAACCCTTATTTGTCTTCTGAATTTAATGCCAGAAATCCGGATAATGGAAAATATTTTGATATTGGAAAATCTGGTCAAAAGGCAGCTTCCATCCAACAACTTATTTACTTAGGCGGAAAAAAGAAAGCACAAATTGAATTAGCAAAAAATAACCAACTGATTGCCACTTTGGAATTTCAAGATTTACTAAGAAATTTAAAATTTGAATTAAGGCGATCTTTTTATACACTCTATTTTAATAATAAAAAACTGGATGTAACAACACAGCAAATCAACAATTTAGATACATTGGTTAAAGCTTATGGAATCCAGTCAGCCAAAGGGAATGTTCCTATAAAAGATTATGTACGTTTACAATCGCTTCTTTTTGATTTAAAAAATGAAAGAATGGAAACCATCAAAAGTAATATAGAAGAAGAAGCCACTTTAAATATTTTACTAGCTGATAGTATTCAGTTGAAACCCTCTGTCAATGAAAAACTTTTTAATAAATATATAGTTTCATTACCGTTGAATTTATTTGATCTCGAGCAACAAGCCTTATTGCTCAGACCAGATTATAGTGTTTCTATTCAAAATGTACGAACCAATGAAATTAATATAAATCTTCAAAAAGCAATGAGGGTTCCAGATATTACCCTAGGTTCTTCTTGGGATCAACATGGAGGCGCTTTTAATAATCAAATTAATTTAACCTTAGGCTTACCTCTAATATTATGGAATAAAAATCAAGGCAATATTAAATTTGCAGAGTCTATGACTTCGGTCGCTAAAACAGATCGTCAATCTGAGGAATTAAAATTAAAAGCGGAAGTAGTAAGTACCTACAAAAAATGGTTAGATGCCAACACCAATTATAAGCAATTATTAGAATCCAATATCGATAATTATGAATCTGTTTACCAAGGCGTACTAAATAATTTCAAAAAAGGGAATATCGGGATTCTTGATTTTACTGATTTTTTAGAAAGTTACAATCAAATGAGGGCGCACTTCAATGAAATTAAGAAAACAATGGTTCTATCCAGTGAAGCCCTCAATAGTGTTGTCAATAAAGATTTATTTTAATTTTTACTATCATCATCAATAACTATAAATACCAATTAATGAAAAATATTTTAACCACTATATTATTAATAAATCTTTTTTTAATAACTAGTTGTAAATCGGATACTGAAAATAAACAAATCAAAGAAGGCTATGTCATGAGCAATAAAATGCTTTCAACAAGTAGCTTTGATACAGTTTCTACGCAGCAATTAAAAAATGAGCTAAGTTTTTTTGGTAAAATTACTGCGGACAATAAGAAATTAATTGAAGTGTTTCCTGTTGTAGGCGGAAACGTTACTAAGGTATATGTAGAACTAGGCGACTATGTTAAAAAAGGACAATTACTAGCGTCAATTCGTAGTACTGAAGTAGCAGGGTATGAAAAAGATTTAGAAGACGCGAAAAATGATGTTATTGTTAAAAAGAACAATTATAAAGTGATTCAGGAACTTTTTGAAGGGAAGTTAAACGCCGAAAGAGATGTGGTAGAAGCTAAAAGTGAATATGAGAAAGCCTTATCACAGTTAAATAGAATTCAAGAAACTTATCAAATTTATCATATGAACAAGGGCGCTATCTACGAGGTAAGAGCCCCTATGAATGGTTTTATCATCGAAAAGAAAATTAATCAGGACATGTTGTTAAGAAATGATCGAACTGACAATATTTTTGACATAGCAGAAATCAATGAAGTATGGGCTGTGGCCAACATCAATGAAAGTGATATCAATAATATTAAAGTTGGTGTGGATGCGGAAGTGACCACTTTAAGTTACCCAGATAAAGTATTCAAAGGAAAGTTAGATAAAATATTTAATATCATTGATCCTGAAACTAAGGCAATGAAAGCAATTATTAAATTGAATAATCCTGACTTTATTTTAAAACCAGAAATGAGTGCAAGTATTAAGCTTTCTTACAATGAATCAAAACAAATGATTGCCATTCCTTCTGCCGCAATTATTTTTGATAAAAGTAAAAACTATGTAATGATTTTTAAAGATAGAAGTAATATTGAAACAAGACAGGTTGAGGTTTTTAGACAAGTAGGTGGTATAGCCTATATCACTAGCGGTTTAAAAAATGGCGAAAAAATCATGACTAATAATCAATTGTTGGTGTATGATGCCTTAAATGATTAATTCCTTTTTTTAAATCTTACACAAGCACATTAATGAATAAATTTATTAAAAATATTATTGCTTTTTCCATTAAGAATAAAGCATTTACTTTCTTCTGGGTGGGAATTTTGGTGATAGCGGGTTTTGTTGCCTTTAAAAACATGCCTATTGAAGCCTTTCCTGATGTGACCAATACGCAAATTATTATTGTTACTCAGTGGAATGGACGAAGTGCCGAAGAAATAGAAAGGTTTGTAACTACGCCTATTGAAATCTCCATGAACTCAGTGCAGAAAAAAACAAGCGTAAGAAGTATTACCATGTTTGGCCTTTCTGTAATTAAAATAATTTTTGAGGACGAGGTTGACGATTTTTTTGCGAGACAGCAGGTAAACAATCAATTAAGAAATGTATCTCTACCCGATAATGTGGAGCCTGACGTACAGCCTCCTTATGGGCCTACTGGCGAAATTTTTAGATATGTTTTAAAATCAGATAAAAGAGACACCAGAGACTTGCTAACGCTACAAACCTGGGTCATTGATAGGCAATTAAGGGCTGTTCCAGGGGTAGCAGATTTGGTAGCCTTTGGCGGACAAGAAAAAACTTACGAGGTAAGTGTAGATCCTAATAAGTTAGCCAAATATGACATTACGCCTACGAAAGTGTATGAAGCAGTTACACAAAGTAATGTGAATGTTGGAGGGGATGTTATCGAAAAAAATAAGCAAGCCTACGTAGTAAGAGGAGTAGGTTTATTAAAGTCCATAAAGGATATAGAAAATATTATTGTAGATCAAGCCAATGGCAATCCAATTTTAGTGAAGAATGTAGCAGTGGTTAAGGAAAGTGCCATGCCTAGAGTAGGCCAGGTTGGTTTGAATAGTAATGATGATGTGGTAGAGGGCATTGTGGTGATGAGAAAAGGGGAAAATCCTAAAGAAGTTTTAGCTCGAGTTAAAGAAAAAATTAAAAACTTAAACGAGCATGTTTTGCCTAAGGATGTAAAAATGGAAACTTTTTATGACAGAGATAATTTAATGGATTACACTACGGATACGGTGATGCATAATATGTTTGAAGGAATTTTATTTGTAACAGTAATCGTATTTCTATTCATGGCCGATTGGAGAACAACCGTAACGGTATCCATCATCATTCCATTGTCGCTTTTGTTTGCATTTTTATGCTTAAGATTAAAAGGGATGTCGGCTAATTTATTGTCATTAGGAGCGGTGGACTTTGGAATTATCATAGACGGTGCGGTAGTGATGGTGGAAGGTATTTTTGTGACATTGGATCATATTGCTCATAAAAAAGGAATGGCCGTATTTAATAAGTTGGCCATTGGAAGTGTGATTAAAAAAACAGGCACAGGCTTAGGGAAAGCTATATTCTTTTCAAAGCTAATTATCATCACGGCTTTACTTCCCATTTTTTCTTTTCAAAAAGTGGAGGGAAAAATGTTTTCTCCATTGGCCTATACTCTAGGTTTTGCTTTATTAGGGGCCTTATTATTTACACTTACTTTAGTCCCAGTTTTATGCCACCTACTGTTGAATAAAAACGTAAAAGAAAAAAATAATCGATTTGTAAATTTTTGGAACAATGCTGTAAAAAAAGGCTTTCAGTGGACGTTTAAAAATAAACGATTAACCCTATTGGCTTCATTGGCTTTTATGCTTATTACTTTTTTCTCAGCTTCCTTATTAGGCACTGAATTTTTACCTCAATTAAATGAAGGGGCCCTTTGGGTAGAAGCTAAATTTCCAATGAGTCAAAGTTTAACCGAAACGGTAGCTAAAACTACTTCATTAAGGAAAGAGCTACAACAATTTCCAGAAGTAAATGGGGTACTTTCTCAGGTAGGAAGAAGCAATGATGGAACTGATCCTAGCGGTTTTTATTATGTACAAATGCAAGTAAATTTAAAGCCCAAAGAAAAATGGGGAAGAAAAATATCCATGGATGATTTAGTACGAGAAATGGATGATTCTTTAAGTAAATATCAGGGAATCGGGTATAATTATTCACAACCCATTATCGATAATGTTGCTGAAGCAGTAGCGGGCATTAATGCATCAAATGCAGTAAAAATTTATGGAGATGATTTAGATAAATTAGACGAAATAGCCAATCAGGTAATTAAACAAATTGAACATGTACGTGGTATCAAAGATGTAGGTATATTAAGAAATTTAGGACAACCAGAATTGTCCGTTATTTTAGATCGAGAAAAAATGGCTGCATTTGGCGTAAAAGTGGCCGATGCGCAAGCAGTGTTAGAAATGGCAGTGGGCGGTAAAACAGCTACTGAAAAATTTGAAGGAGAAAAGAAATTTGCAGTAAGAGTTCGTTATCAAGAAGAATTTAGAAAAAATGAAAAAGATATTGCAGAGTTAAAAGTACCTACCATGCAAGGGGCTAAAATTCCTTTAAAACAAATTGCAGAAATTAAAAAAGTAACCGGACCTGCTTTTATTTATCGTGATAATACCAAACGTTTTATAGGCGTTAAATTTTCAGTAAGAGATAGAGACTTAGGGGGTACCATTGCTGAATCACAAAAAAATGTAGAAAACAATATCAAATTACCAGATGGTTATTCTATTGGCTGGACGGGTGAGTTTGAAAACCAAGTAAGAGCTACTGGCCGTCTAGGACAAATGGTTCCTATTAGCTTAATAGGCATTTTTGTTTTATTATTTATATTGTTTGGTAATATAAAAGACTCCTTATTGGTTTTAACCAATGTACCTTTTGCCATCATCGGGGGCATTATTGCTTTGCACCTTACTGGTATGAATTTTGGAATATCTGCAGGTGTTGGATTTATAGCCCTATTTGGTATATGCATTCAAAATGGAGTTATTTTAATTTCGGAATTTCACAATAACTTAAAACTGAAATTTTCTTTGAATGATTCTATATTAAATGCGGTAATCGTTAGAACAAGACCAGTAGTGATGACCGCTTTAATGGCTTCTATTGGGCTGATGCCTGCTGCCATAAGCACTGGTATAGGCTCGGAATCACAAAAGCCTTTGGCCATTGTTATTATTGGCGGGTTGGTAACAGCTACGGTGATGACCTTGCTAGTATTCCCTATCATCTTTTGGGTCTTTAATAGAAATAAACATAAGGCAACACTAAATTAATTTACTTTAAAATAGTTAATCATATATTTATTTTATTTTTGCCCTCTTTTGAAAAAATATATTTTATCTATACTTTTAATTTCTTTTTCGACGGCCGCCCTATTGGCTCAAGAAATAGATACTGTCTTAAAAAATAAGAAGTATTTTTTTCATGTACAAGGGACTATCGTGAATCAATACAAACCTTCTTTTTCAGTTCCTTATTCAGGGACCAATAGTTTCACTAACCAAGAAGAAAATGCAACTTCATTTACAAGCACCGTATACCTAGGTGCAAAATTGAATAAAACTACATTTATATATGCGACTCCTGAAATTGCTGCTGGTGCTGGATTAAGTAAAGTTCTTGGGCTTGGGGACGCCCCTAATGGCGAAACCTTTAGAGTGACCACTACCGAACCGAGATTGTATATTGCTAGAGTTTATTTTAAAAAAATATTTTCAAATCAAAAAAATATAAATAATTATTTTGATTTGATTGTTGGCAAGATTTCATTGGCCGATTTTTTTGATAACAATAAATTCAGTCATGACCCAAGAACTCAATTTTTAAATTGGGGTTTGATGAGTAATGGGGCATGGGATTATCCAGCAGACACTAAAGGCTATACCCCTTCGCTATTGGTTGAATACTTTAACAAGCATCAAGAGTTTAGGTTGGCCTATTCATTAATGCCCACCCTGCCCAATGGGTCTATGATGGACTGGAATATTTCAAAAAGTGGGGGCTTTAGCGGTGAGTGGGTAAATAAATATAATTTAATTGGTAATCCAGGGGCAATTCGATTACTGGTATTTCTAAATAGAGCGTTTATGGGTAATTATACTAGGGCACTTGACACTGCGATTGAAGTAACTAGGAGCTATCATAATCAAAAATTTGGCTTTGGAATAAATCTAGAACAGCAATTCAATGATCATTTGGGCGGCTTTTTTAAAACTAGCTGGAATGATGGTAAGAATGAAACATGGGCTTTTACGGAAATTGATAAAAGTTTAAGTATGGGTGTAGAATTAAACGGACGAACCTGGGGGAATAAATTAGACAAAATTGGATTGGCCTATATTAACGCAGGGTTATCTAAGGAACATCAAAATTATTTATCAAAAGGGGGTTTGGGATTTACATTAGGTGATGGTAAACTCAACTATGCTGCAGAAAATGTTTTTGAGTTGTATGTTTTAAAAAGTATCATTAAAGATCAATTATTTGGGACTTTGGATTATCAAACCATACTCAATCCTGGCTTTAATGCTGACAGAAAAGGCCCATTGTGTATCTATTCAATGAGGCTTCACTTTGCCCTATAGACGTAGATCAAATTAATATGACTTTTCAACTTAAATCAATTAATTTGCAGCCTAATTTAGCACCTTAATTAATATACCTATATGGAGGAACAAAAACTTAAAAAACAAGCCAATATTCGTAAAGTAGTCATCAGCGTACTTTTGGTCGTTGCCCTTTATTTTGGGGGCAAAAAAGTGGTTTTTTCTATCACACACGAAACCACCGATAATGCGCAAATCGAGACTTCTATTGTGCCGGTATTAACCAGAATTGGGGGTTATGTGAAAACAATAGCCATCAAAGATTATGATTCTGTGGGACAAAATCAATTGGTAGCTGAAATTGATGATGCAGAATTACAAATGCAATTGGAAGAACAAAAAGCAGATTTACAACAATCATTTGCCGAAGTATCTAATGCTAAAGCACAATTAGAAAATGCTATTTTATCTTTAAAAAATAATAAAGGAGTCATTGATTTAAAAACAATCAAACAAAAAAAGACTACTACGGATCTAGCACGCGATCAAAATTTATTTAAAGAACAAGCCATTACTAGAAAACAATTAGAAGAAACTGAATTTCAATTGTCATCTTCTAATCAAGAATTAAGTAATGCGCAAACTGAATTGGCCACAGCGAATAATAGAATTGCCGTTTTAAAAGAAAATGTAAATAGAGCTTTAGCGCTTATTGACATGAAAAAAACTAAAATTAAAGAGACGGAATTAAAATTATCTTATACTAAAATAATCACGCCAAGTGCTGGTAAAATTGGGAAAAAGAATATTAATATTGGACAATTTGTTCAAGCAGGAACTCCTTTATTCTCCATTGTAAATGATAGCAGTTATTGGATTGTCGCTAATTTTAAAGAAAGCCAATTAGAAAGTTTACAAGAAGGTAAAAAAGCAACTATTCGTATAGATGCTTATCCAGACCTTGTTGTAGAAGGAACCATACTTAGTTTAAGTGATGCCACTGGAGCAAAATTTTCATTATTGCCTCCAGACAATTCAAGTGGAAACTTTATTAAAGTAACCCAAAGAATTCCTGTAAAAATTGCCATTAACAATCAAGCTGCCTTCAAAAATAAATTGAGAGCAGGAATGAGTGTATTTATCACCGTTGACAAATAGTTTGCATGGCAGCGCTTAAGGGCTTAGCAAGAACCATCATTGTAATTACCACTGTATCAGCTGCCATTATGGAGTTGATAGATACTTCTATTGTCAATGTCGCCTTAAACGATATTTCTGGAAGTTTGGGCGTGAGTATTGAAGATGTAAGTTGGGTGATTACTTCCTATGCGATTGCTAATGTGATTATCATTCCACTTACTGGATTCTTAGCAGAATACTTTGGCCGTAAAAATTATTACATCGTGTCGATGATTATTTTTACAGCGGCCTCTTATTTATGCGGGCAATCAGATAGTTTAATTGAATTAATTATTTGGAGGTTTGTCCAAGGTATTGGCGGCGGTGCTTTATTATCTACTTCGCAAGCCATATTATTTGATGCTTTTGAACCCAAGGATCGACCTATTGCAGCCGGTATGTTTGGGATGGGAATCGTTTTAGGTCCAACCTTAGGTCCTACCTTAGGCGGTTGGATTATCGAACACAATAGCTGGCCTTTAATTTTTATGATCAATATTCCTATTGGAATTATAGCTACATTTTTATCCTTCACTTTCATTGATAAAAAAGTTGGGGAGGGTAAAGGCAAGGATGCCATTAAGATTGATTATACTGGTATCATGCTGCTCATGGCAGGGATTGGTTGTTTGCAGTACGTATTAGAAAGAGGAGAATCGGAGGAGTGGTTTAATAGTGAAACCATTCGTTATTGCTCTGGAATAGCGATAATTGGGCTTATTTCTTTTGTATTGTATGAATTGAATATCAAGCAACCTGCGGTGAATTTGCGGGTATTAAAAAATAGAAATTTAGCCTTTACTACCATCTTTACTTTTGTAGCAGGTTTTGGTTTATTTACTTCTGTATTTGTCTATCCCGTATTGGCCCAAAGAATTATGGGGTATACTGCCTTCGAAACAGGCATTTCCTTATTGCCTCCTACTTTGGCAGGGGTCATTATGATGCCTATTATAGGTAAATTAATGAGCAAGGGGGTATCCCCTATACCCTTTGTGATTGTAGGATTTAGCTTATTTGCCGTCTATGCTTTTTATAGTGCGGCCATGCCTTTGGATGCTGGCAAATGGGATTTCTTTTGGCCTTTATTAATTAGAGCTTTTGGAATTTCATTGAGTCAATTACCATTGATTAACCAAGCAGTGGTAGGGTTAGCGCCAAAAGATTATGCAGCAGGTATTTCCTTAAATAATATGATTCGTCAATTGGGGGGTGCATTTGGAATTGCCATGGCCAACAACTATGTTGCGAAGCAATATTTTCAGCACCGTACCAACTTAATCGCACATATGCCTTCTGACGGGGCAGCTTGGCAGGAAAGGGTTACAGCGGTAACACAAGGCATTGCTTCCAAAACAGGTGATTTACCTGGAGCTAAACAAACCGCTCTTAAAATGATTGATATGTCGGTGGATAGGCAGGCCTATTATTTATCTTATTTGGATACGTTTAGGTTAGTGGGTATTTTCTTTTTAGTAGTTATTCCACTTGTGTTTTTTCTTAGAACCAGTAAAAAAATGGACAAGGCTGCAGCAGAAGCTGCTTCCGAAGCGCATTAAAATATATAGAGTTGTTACACTTTAAAGTAAACGAGTTATGAAAAAAATAATCTTATTGTTATTAGCTGTTGTTGTTTACAACAATACTTTTTCGCAAAATTTAATTAATGGCGAGCTTAAAAATTTATTAAATCAATCTTTGATTTATTTTCCAAAAGTGAAAGAAGTGCAACAGTCTGTGCAATTGGCCGAAGATAAATTGGCTTTAACAGAGCTAAATAAATATCCAGATGTAACCATCGATGCAAGTTATGCCTATGTGCAACCTAAAATTGAAGTAGCTTTTGGAGAAAAAACTTTTCAATTTTCACCAGAACACAATGTTTCAGGTGCATTAAACGGATCTTATACTTTATTTGATTTTGGTCGATTACAATCGAGTATTGAAAAAGCAAAATTAGAATTACAAACTTCTAAACATGTAGCAGAGCAATTAAAACACAGTTTGTTTTTTCAAATAAGTCAATTGTATTATCAAATTATTTATGCAAAAAAAGCCATCGAGATTCAAAATCAAGTAATTCAATTGCTTGCCGAAAATAAATCGGTAGTAGAAGTGCAACTAAAAAATGGCAATGCCATACAATTGGATCTGCTTACGATTCAATCTAAAATAGACAATGAAATCAATCGCAAGATAGATGTAGAAACCAATTTGCAAAAACTGCTTAACTTATTAAAGTATGCCACTGGTGTTGGTACTATTCAAGAAGGTCAATTGGCTATTACGCTTAAAAATTATACGCTTGACGAAGCGATGCAAATGGCCATACTACACAATCCTAGTTTAGCCATTGCCAAAGACAAAGTAAGTGTAGCCAAGGCAGAAGTGGCTATCACCAAGTTAAATGAGCTTCCTTATGTTGGCTTAAAAGCAAGCGTGGGTTCAAGAAATGGTTATTTGCCCAACATACAAGACCCAAGATTCAATTACAATGCAGGTATTGGGTTTTCGGTGCCTTTATTTAATGGCGGTAAAACAAAGCAACAAGTTAAGATTCATGAAAGAAGTGTTGCTTTAAATGAAACCAATGTTGTTTCTCAATTGCATGATTTTGAAAAAGACATTCAAGCAGCTATTATAGATATCAATAGCAATAATAGCAGAATAAAAAATGCAGCTTCTCAAATTGAGCAAGCTGCATTGGCACAAAAATTAAGTGTAAGTAAATTAAAGAATGGTACTACTACTCCTATTGAAATTACTTCTACTAATTCCGATTATCAAAGGGCATTATTGAATCAATTACAATATCAATATCAACTTTGTAATGCGCAATTAGAGTTAATTAAATTAATGGGTGTTGAATTATTCGATTAAAAATCGGCATAATCACGTGCACTCATTAATATAGTTTCATTTCTATTCACTGTTTTTAAATATTCAGGAGCTGCAGATATTTTTTTCCAAAGTGGATCTGCCGAAAAAGCTTTCCAATGTTCATTGCGATCATCCATGTTGTTAAAGCTGGTCATATAAATCAAATTAGGCATTCTGCTTCCAGCAATTACTTTTGAATAAAATATGGCATTAAAATTAAGCTTAGCAAATAAGGTTACTTCTCCTCCTTCGTTAAACATATGTACTTTTCTCAAATGCATATCCTCGGTGGCACTTTCGTAACTTCTAAATTCGTAAATACGGCTACTAGATTTAGTTAAACTTGTCTTAGTCGCATATTGAGGTTGAAACTTAAAAGCTTTGGTTAAGATTTTTTCAATTCTATTGTAAGGCAAACTACTATCTGCATTTTCTAAATGAATTACAGCGTCTTGCCCCATTGGGTTTAATTTTTCAATTTTTTGATCTAATACCTCTACTTCATTAATTGATTTCAAAGGGATCCAAACAAATAAACGTTTGTCCACTGCAGTATCATTATCAATGGGTGCAAATACGCCCACTTTTGAGATACCGTTTTGATGCAAATAAGGGAGCAAGGTACTTTTTAAATAGGCATCAATGTTTTCAATCTGAGTTGTTTTAGAACAATGGAATACTTGAATTAAATAGTAATCGCGAGGTAAATTTTTTGGTGCGGCTGCAAAATTTACAAGCACAAGAAAGGAAAAAGTAATCAACAGCAATAATTTTTTCATGTTGTTTGGTGGTTTTGAGAATTTAAATGTTACCAAATTTAAGTATTTAACTTTCTAAAAACTGTGCTTTATGGGTATTTTTTGCTAAAATGTAATGGATGGATTATATTTAAATATAATTTAAACAACCATGCAAAAAACCAAATCTGACCTAATCCCTTTTGTATTAATTACTTGTTTGTTTTTTTTATGGGGCTTTGCGAATAATTTAGTCCCTATTTTGATTCCCCATCTGAAAAAATCATTTACGCTCACCACCACTCAATCTACCTTAGTGGATTCGGCTGTTTATATTGCATACTTTTTTATGGCTTTACCAGCGGGGCTCATCATGAAAAGATTTGGGTATAAAATGGGCATCATCATTGGTTTATTATTATTTGCGATGGGGGCATTTTTGTTTATACCTGCAGCCAATAACCAATCATATATCTATTTTTTGTTTGCTTCCTTTGTCATTGCTTGCGGCCTTACTATTCTAGAGACAGCTGCCAATCCTTATGCATCTGCTTTAGGGGACCCTGCTTCTTCTACACAACGTTTAAACTTAGCTCAATCTTTTAATGGTTTGGCTGCTTTTGTAGCACCACTTATTGGCGCTAAGGTTATTTTTACGCAAGGTAATTCTCCTGAAACATTAAATGCGATGTCTGCTTCGGTAAGACAAGCGGCGTTGGCCTCAGAAGCCTCCACAGTAAAAATGCCTTATACTATTTTAGGTATTGTTTTATTAATCATTGCCGTATTATTTTATTTAGTGAAACTCCCAGATATAAGGGCCAAAAATACACAGTCTAGTAAGGCCACTGTGGCTGCAACTTTTAGTCATTCCCATTTAAGATGGGCTGTTATTGCTCAATTTTTTTATGTGGGTGCACAAGTATGTGTACTAAGTTTATTTATTTTATTTGCAACTGAATCTGCGGGCATCAATCAGTTTCAAGCAGCTCAATTTTTAAGTTTTGGAACCCTGGCTTTTTTGATTGGCCGATTTACGGGTACTTTTTTAATGAATTATATTGCCCCTAATAAATTATTAACGGCTTATGGTATCATGGCTGCTTTACTTTGTTCAGTGGCGATTGCTACTCATGGTATGCTTACCATATATTCGTTAATTGGAATTTGCTTTTTCATGTCTATTATGTTCCCGACAATTTTTTCATTAGGTATCAAGCAATTAGGCACAGATACGGAAATGGGCAGCAGCTTGATTATTATGGCTATTGCAGGCGGCGCTGTTTTACCGCGCATCTTTGGTTTAATAAGTGATGCTACAGGCAATATTCAAATGGGCTATATTGTACCGCTTATTGCTTTTTTGGTGGTCGCTTATTTTGGATGGAAGGGAAGTGTAGTAAAAGAATAATTTTTTATTAATGTTTGTACACTTTTCCGTCTTTCATTACCCAATCAATATTTTGTAAAGCACTTATATCTTTCGTAGGATCTTTTTTCAATGCGATAATATCAGCAAAGCTGCCTTCTTTTATTTCACCAATTTTACCTTGCATGCCTAATAATTCTGCAGCAGTGGTAGTAGCTGTTTGTATGGCTTGAATGGGACTTAATCCCCAATCTACAAAATAAGTAAAGTCTTTGGCTTCTGCTAAATTCCAATCATAACCTCCAATATCAGTTCCATAAGCTAGTTTAACACCCATCTTCATTGCTTTTTTAAAAGTGGCTTGAATGGATTGTTGAAAGTATTGATTAATAGGACTTCCTAATTTTGCACGACCTTCTGCCACATATTCATTTACAAATAAAGTAGGGCACCAATAAACGCCTTTCTCTACCATTAAGCGCATACACTCTTCATCCATTCCACTACCATGTTCAATAGTACTTGCACCAGCATTAATAGCAGCAATGATACCATCTCTGGTCATAGCATGCGCAGCTAGTTTTTTTCTACTAAGTATAGTTTCATCTCCAATGGCTTTAATTTCTTCATTGGTAAAATTAGGAACAGATCTGAAAGAACCATCAGCTAAACGATAATAACCACGGTCGGCATAAATTTTAATCCAATCTGATCCTTGCTCTAATTGTTGTCTTACGGCTCTTCGGGCTTCATCTGCACCCGTAATTTCTATAACGCCTTTTGGTAGATGCAATTCCCATGAGTAATCAGCAGCTTTTAAAGGATAATGCCCGGTGGTATTCATAGCAAGGGTAGAAACGAACATTCTTGGTCCATTAATTACACCTTTATTGATTGCTTTTTTTACATCCACATCTGCGTAGCCAGCGCCTTCCGTGCCTAAGTCACGTAGGGTAGTAAATCCATTCATTAAAGCTTTTTCGGCACTTTTGGTAGCTCGTATGGTTCTATAAGGAATAGATTCTTTTAAAACTTGTACATCATAATCTTCCGAAGTGATGTCTCCTTGCAATAACACATGCGTATGACAATCTATCATACCAGGCATTACAAAATAATTACTTAAATCTATGATAGAGTCGGCTTGTAAGGTAGTGGTACTAATGGAAACCACTTGATTGCCCTTAATAAAAATATTTTGCTTTTCTGAAACGACACCCGTTTTACTATCCAATAATTTACCACACTTTATTAAAATTGTTTTTTGTGCTGATAGGGTAATACAAAAAAATAAGGACAAGCCAAGAGTTAAAAAACGCATATACATTTATTTTAGATTTATTTTTAATTAGAATGAATCGAGTCTGAGACAAGCTTACTATACCAAAAGTTTTATTGAATTAGTTGTTGTTTTTGCATCCACTGTTTTAATAAATTCGGCCAATACACTTCGCTGGTTGGGTTTTTCATTCCAAAGCCGTGGCCTCCTTTTTCATATAAATAAATTTCGGCAGGCACTTTATTTAATTGTAGTTCTTTAAAATAAGTGGTAGAATTGGATACAGGTACTGCACCATCATCTTTCGCGTGCACTAAAAATGCAGGAGGAGAATCCTGATTAACGTGTTCTTCGTTACTAAAATAATGAATGGCTTCTTCGGTCATCACTGGGCCTATAAGATTGTTTCTAGAACCACCATGGCCGAAGTCATTGAAAGTGATCACTGGGTATATAAGCAATTGAAAGTCGGGTCTTAATGAAATATTTTCTGGATTATTGATTTTAACATCATCGTAATGTGTTGCTAAACTCGCAGCCAAATGTCCCCCTGCAGAAAAGCCCATGACGCCAATTTTTTTAGCATCTATACCCCAATCTGCTGCGTGTAATCTACATAAATACATGGCTTGTTGAGCATCTTGTAAAGGAGCAATGGATTTATCAATTTGATTGGCCTTATTGGGAATACGGTATTTTAAAACTAAGGCATTAACGCCAATGCTGTTAAAAAATTTAGCTAAGTCGGAACCTTCATGGCTAGCAGCTAAAATACCATAGCCGCCACCTGGGCAAACAATTACACAGGGTCTTTTTTCATTGTCATTGGCTGCTCTATAATATTGATAGGCAGGCTCCGAAACTTTTTCAATAATTAAAATTCCTGTTGCACTACTGGAAGCCTCTTTATTTTCCTGTTGGATATAATTGGGTGTAACCTTGTATAAAGGCTGAAATTGTGCCATAGTAATGTTCAGTTTTAAAAAAGTAAATAAAATTAAAAAAAAGAAGCGGCAACTGTTTTTTGTTTTCATAAAAAATTATTTTGATCCTTGAATTAATAAGCTGTAAAAGTTGATACATTTTTGAAAATCAGAAACCATCAAACGTTCGTCAATACCATGATAACCCTTGGCATTTGTAATGGGTGTAAAATTAACAACACCATCGCTAATTTCTCTATAGTTTCTAGAATCGGTGGCCCCCACCATTAACATAGGGGCTACAATTACATCATCCACAATGGCATTAATTACTGTTTCCACTCTTTGGAAGGCCTTACTATTGATATCAGTGGTTGGCGAAGGCATGGTACTGTAATTGTGGTAATAGGTAATTTTTATATTGGTATCATTGATTGTTTTTTCAACAAAATTGTATACATCTTTTTGTGATTCTCCTGGCAGAATACGACTATTTACATAAGCAGTAGCAAAGGTTGGAATAACATTGTCTCTTACACCGCTGTTTATAATAGTTGGTACAATGGTGGTTCTAATCAATGCATTGCTTGAAGGAGATTCTGATAAGTTATTGAGTACTTGCTTTTCAAAAAGCCACAGGTTGGATAAAGCCATTTTTTTACCAAAATTTTCTGTGTAGCCACTTACTCTTTCTAAATATGCTTTGATAGGAGGAATTAATTTTGCAGGCATTTGCTTTTCTCTTAATTGATACAAGCCTTTACTTAGAATATCTATAACAGTGGTTTTTCCAGGAATAGAGGAATGACCACCTGCTTTTTGAGCAGTAAGAATTAAAGTCACATATCCTTTTTCTCCAACGCCTATAGAAGCGATGGGTCTTTTAATGTCTTTCATGTCTTCCGTAGAAATTTCGCCACCTTCATCTACTACTAAATCAAATCTTTTATTTTTAGATTTAAAATATTTTACCACAGCTGTAGCGCCATTTCCACTTGATTCTTCATCGGCTCCAAAACATAATAAAATAGTTTGCTTAGGTTGAAACCCTTTCGCTAATTGTAATTCCGCTGCTTCTAAAATACTGATCATACTAGATTTATCATCTAATACGCCTCTTCCCCATATATACCCATCTTTCACTTCGCCACCATAAGGTACTGCATGCCATAATTTAACTGCAGAAGCTTCTACGGGAACAACATCATAATGTGCCATTAAAACCATGGGCAGTATGCTGGTATCGGTACCTTTCCATTCGTATACATAATTAAAACTATCTATTACAGTACGGGGTAAATTTTTATGTACCAAAGGGTAAGCTTTTTCTATAAATTTTCGGTAAGCAAAAAAAGTAGCGGTGTCAAATTCATAGGCGTCATTGGGCGTTTCTGTTTTAATTTGAATCGCCTGACTCATATGGGCGATTGCCTCTGTTGGCAATATTTCTAATGTAGTGCTTTTTTGATGGGCACCTGGTGAATTAGTTATTGTTTTACTTACTACAATAATGGCAAGGATTAAAACAACAGCAGCTATTAATAAAGCAATTTTTTTCATAGAAGAGGCATTTAATTATGAACTGTAATATACGAAAACTACGCTATAAAATAAAAGCGCCCCAGGTAGTTAACCTGGGGCGCAAATGCTTATTAATGAGTTGTTTTTAGTCCTTAAACCCTCTTCTTCTATTCATTTCAAAACGAATTTTGTTTAAAAATTCCCTTTCTATTTTTAAAGCATCATTCACTCTTTCATCTGACTTTAATACTGGCTTTAAATCTGTTTTGTATTTTTTTCTTGCGTTGAGCATCGCTTCTTGAAACAATATCTCATCCTCTGATTTTGTTTTTACAATGTCTTTAACCACTTTTTTATATTCTTCATAAACGGGCCAAAAAGCTTCTGCTTCAGGGGTAGTCAAAGCTAATTTTTCGGTAATAAACTGAACCTTGAATAATTCAATACGTTCTTTATGCTCTTGCCTGTCTTCCCCCCTCATTCGAGGCCCTCTTCTTTCATCCATTTCTTGATCTTCTCTTGGTGGAGGAGGTGGTGGTGGTCTTCTTGGAGGATTGGGTTGGGCGTAGCCACTAAATAGTAATAAAGTAAATAAAGTGCTAAAAATTATTTTTTTCATAATATAGTTATCTAATAGCTGAATTAATGAGTTATGGCTTTTTGTATTTTCTGAATTTCTGTTTCTTCTAAATTTTCAAGAGAGGCATTCTCTTTTTTAATAATAAGATCAAAATCTAGTTCGGCAATTGCTTCATAGGTATTGACGTAATTGGTCATTTCTTCATTTGGAATTTCTTGAATCGAAACTACAGTATTCTTTTTTATATTAGTGTTATTATACAAATAAGCGCCAGCAACTAACAAAATAAAACTTGCAGCAACTGCGATTTTAGCATAATGGTTAATAAAAAATGTTTTAACACCAGATTTATTTGTCCTATTATTATTTTCTAATTGTATGCGTGTCAATATTTGATCGGGGAAGGATTCAAAATAATTAAAAGGCGCATCTGTATTGGTTAAATTAAATCGGTTTAAATGATCTTTTTTTACAATAGATTCTACCCATGCTTGGTCTTGAAGTAGTGATTCCTTTTCCTTTAATAATTCCATAGTTTTAATTTGATAGTCAATAGGTGTTTAAGTTTAAAGCTTTTTTACAAATTTCTCAATTTTTTTTACTGCTTGATGAAAATTGGCTTTGGCCCCACCCACAGTAGTGCCCATTATTCCGGCAATTTTTTCATATTCGTAACCGTCAAAGTACCTTAACATAAATACAATCCTTTGTTTTTCAGGGAGTTGTTTAATAGCGCTTTCTAAAGCAATTTGAATTTCGGTAGTTTTTGGTTCATCGGAGCTCCCAGAAGCGTTTTCATAAGTAAATAAATCATCATTCGACAATCGGGTGCTTTGCTTTTTTTGTTTCTGTAGGTAGTTTAAGGTTTCATTGTAAGCGATTCTGAATATCCAAGTACTAAATTCGCTTTCCATTTTAAACCCATCTAACTTATTCCAAACTTTAATCCATACCAATTGGGCAATGTCATCAGCATCTGCATGTTCCAAAACCATTCTTTTAATTTGGTAATAAACTTTTTGCTGATGCTTACGCAATAATTGGGTAAACACAGCTTCTTTATTGATGGATTGTTGGAATTGAATAATAAGTTCTTGGTCACTTGGCATACAACGCTAATTTAGACAATTGTTGGTTAGAAATCGTACATTTTTACTAACCACCCTTATTGGCATTCAATTAGGCTTTATCTTTAAGGGGCAAAATATAAATTAATAACTTATTATATAAAAATGAAAAAACTATTAATAACCACTGGTCTTTTATTGTCCTTATTTTTCTTGAGGGCGCAAAGTAATCTCTACTTTCCAACAGCGTCTAATTGGGAAAAAAAATCTCCAGCCTATTATCATATTGATACCATTAAGTTGCAAGAGGCTATTCAATTTGCTATAAACAATGAAACAAAATTGCCTAAAAATTTGTGGCTTTCTCAAGCGATGCAATTTGGTAAAGAACCCTTTTCTGATCCAGTTGGACCCATGGCCAGCCGAGGTCCTGCGGCCGGGATCATTATCTACAAAGGGTATATCATAGCAGAATGGGGAAATCCCAATAGCGTCGAAATGTCCAATAGTGTTACGAAGAGTTTTTTATCAACCGTGGTAGGCTTAGCTTATCAAAAAGGTTTAATTGCTTCCTTAAACGACAAAGTGTATACTTATTTGCCACCCATTGAAGTTTGGAGTAATGAGGAAAAGATTGTTCAAAATCCAATCCATCAAAGTTCTTTTATTTATCCATTTGAAACCGAGCATAATAGAAAAATTAGTTGGGATAATATGTTAAGACAAACAAGCGATTGGGAAGGTACTTTGTGGGGCAAGCCAGATTGGGCAGATAGACCTTCCGATAAATCGGAGGAGTGGTTAACCAGAAAACGTAACGAACCAGGTACTAGCTATAAATACAATGATACTAGGGTTAATGCATTGGCTTTAGCAGCAACAACTGTCTGGCATCAACCATTACCGCAGGTACTTAGAGATAATATTATGAACCCTATTGGAGCCTCTACTACTTGGTTGTGGACAGGGTATAAGAATTCATGGATTGTATTAGATGGTAAATTGATTCAATCGGTAAGTGGGGGCGGTCATTTTGGTGGTGGACTATTTATTAATGCTTATGATATGGCAAGGTTTGGATTATTAACCTTACGGAAAGGAAACTGGAATGGCAAGCAATTGATTGCGGAAGATTGGTTTAAAAAAGCTACCACACCCACTGCTGCCAATGAAGGGTATGGCTTTATGAATTATTTTTTAAATACCAATAAAAAATTATATCCATCAGCGCCCGAAACGGCCTATGCACATATAGGCAATGGGACCAATATGATTTATGTAGATGGCGAGAATGATATAGTTGCAGTAGTAAGATGGATAGAAGATAAAGCTTCGGATGAGTTTTTGAAAAAAATGCTTAGCGCTTTACCTAAAAAATAATAAGGTCCAAAAACAAAAAAGCCATCACTAATTTAGGATGGCTTTTTTGTTTTAATATTTATGATGCTTTTTTAGCAGCTAGTATTTTATGATAACTTGTATAAGAAACAAGTAATAGAATAAAAAACACAATAGCCATAATACTATTAGCGATGGGGTCGCTAACAGAAAGATGCGCATTTAATGCGGTTAAATACATGATACCAAAACCAACATAGGCCCATTCTTTAAAGCGAGCTGGCACGGCAGGAATAATTAATAAAACCAATCCAATTAATTGTCCAATACTTACTTCTAGTCCAAGGTAATGGGGGATACCTAAATGAGTGGCTCCATCAATGGCCATTTTAGTATTCATAAAAATAGCGGTGGAAGCAAATAAGCAAATAATGCTGGTGGTAACCCAATAAATAATTTTTGTACTTTTCATTAATATTTTTTTTATAATATTAATAAATTTTTTTTAAATACTTTCAAATTCGCCCCTATTTGTATTTTTTTTCACTTTATCTGCTTCAAATATTTTACCATTCATGGCAATGAAAACGCCTATGGGCAATACTTGCACAAAGGCAAGGGCGCTGCCTAAATTAAACAATCCATCAGAGCTGCCAAATTTATAAGGTACCATAGCGCCAGTCAAAACAATCGTTTTATAAGGACAGTGTTTGGCTAAATAAGAAGCTGTAATGGCCATGGTGTCGGTACCATGGGTGATTAATAGCTTATGCTCTTTGGCTTCATTGCAAGCAGTTGCAATTAATTGTCTGTCGGATTCTTCAAAGTCAAGACTGTCTTTTAACATTAAAGTATGAATAGATAAATCTAAACGACTTCTACCCAAGGTGAGCATTTCAAATAAATGGGTTTCATTAAAATACAGGGTTCCATTTAATTCATTGTACTCTTTATCAAAAGTGCCACCAGTTATAAAAACTTTTATTTCCGATTGCATGCAATTTAATTTTAATAATTGTCGTCATTAATTTCAATCCAATAACCATCTGGATCTTGTAACCATATTTGATGAACGCCATCAATTCTGGTGGTAATGGCATTTTTATTTCCATTGACATCTTCATAAGGCCAATTGATTCCCTTTAATTTAGTAATAAAGCCATTAAAGTCGGGTTCTGTAAAGCAGGTGTGTTGATTTTTATAATATTCCTTTTTTTCATTGGCCCCTTGAATCACATGTAGCATAATGTGATCCGCAGTTTTATACCATATATGCTTTCCATCGTGAAATGGTTCAGCGATAGAATCAATCCCAATTATTTTGCTATAAAAATTTCCTGTCTTTTCTATATCAATGACATAAATAGCCGTATGGTTAATATGTGCTTTTGTGTTTTTTTGTTGTGCATTTAAGTGGAGCGCCATAAATAAGAATAGGAAGGAAGAAATAATTTTCATAGAAGGTTTTATTTTTATAATCCTAAGATACTACAAACAAATTGTTGCGATTAAATTATTTTATGGTTGCTTATGAGGACGATCAAACATATCATGTCTATCCAGGTTTCGATTGTCGGAGAGCGCTTCTGGTTGTATTAGCTTTCTAGTAATTTTTGAATTTTGCAATGTACTATTAGCTTTATAGGCTACTGGTCCAATTACGTTTAAAGCAGCATTCAATAGCGTTTCGGTAGGGTCGCCTAATAATTTATAAGGCAATACATTGTCTACAACTTGATAATTAGGTATAAATCCATTGACGGTTCCATATTCAGATTGGTCTAAGGAGTTAGCAATTTTAAAGGTTATTGGTTGCAGGCCATAGTTCCATCTATTTTTATCATCTGTAATGGTAAAGGAGCCTACATTTTTTCCATAAGTATGTTCTCCCACCAGTATGACATCCATAAAGGGTTTTAAATTATTGATGATCAACTCGCTTGCAGAGGCAGTATTATTGGAAGTAAGAATAAACACTCTATTTAAATTACCAATATTGTTAGACTCGTTCTGAAATTTTGTTACAAAGGCGGTATTGTCGTTTTGTTTTGTTAGATACTCCGTATAGATTGCGTTATAAACTTTTTTGTTCATCACCGTATTTAGTCTTACACCCAAATCTTTCACCATTAATTCGGTAAGAATATTGGAGGAGGTAACATAGCCACCACCATTGTAGCGCAAATCAACAATCAATTCATTTACGCCTTTAGATTTAAAACGTCCAAAGATGGCTCTTAAGCTATCATCAAAACTTGTTAAAAACTGAGTATAGGAAAAGTAACCTACTTTTTTACCAGACCAGTTAATGACCGTATCTATTAAAATAGGATTGGTTTGTAATTCGACCTTAGTAAGTTTTAAAGTTTTATCTATGGCACTAAATGTATTGTTGGCAAAGGCTCCAAAGCTTAAAGTCAAAATTTCATTTTGTAAAATAGTGCTGTAATTTTTTGCAGTAACTGTTTGACCATCTACTTTCAAAATAATATCTCCTCTTTTTATTCCGCCTTTTTCTGCAGGGCTTCCCTTTAAAACATAAGCAATCACCAAAGCAATGTCGCCATCGGGTTTAGAATTGTCAATAAGGAATGCATTAATTTTTACTCCTAAAATTTTATTCACTCCATTAAGTTGATTGATTAAATTACTGGAACTGCTATCAATCCATGAAAATCGATCTGTATTACCATGATCATATAAAATGGAAGTAAAATAATTCATGGGGTCTAAGTTTACATTGGTCTTAGCCAAAGTGGGCATATTGGTAGACCATAAATAATAGTTACTCATGGTTTGATATATCCAATTATTGACCGTGGCGCTGGTAACGGTAGTGGGAGTAGCAGTAGCGTTTACTGTTAGATCTTTTTTACAAGAAAACAGAATTAGCGAAACTAAAAAAGCGAAAAATATTTTTTTAAAATTCATGGTCATTAATCTTACCATAAATTTAATAAAAACTATGTTTGATTTCATTTTTAATATTTTAAGCTTATTTAAAGCTTGTCTTTTTGAAAGGCCAGTTTAAAAGCTTAATTTTGCCTACTTTAATTACCATCCGTCACCTTAACTGAACGATATGAAAAAAAATATATTACTTATTATCTGTACTTTATTCCTAACTAACCTTTTTGGCCAGGGAAGTAAACAATATACCCAATCCATTAATGATTGGCATGCCAAAAGAGAAAATGATTTAAAACAACCCAATGGCTGGCTAAATTTAGAGGGCCTTTTTTGGCTGCATAAGGGGGTCAATACATTTGGTAAAGGAGAAGGGAATGATAGTAAATACAATAACAATGAGTTCCCTGATTATTTAGGTGATTTTATCTACGAGGGCGATTCTGTTACCTGGGTGAATAAGAATAATAATATTGTAAAAATTGATAATAAAGAAATAAAAGGGACAGCAGCTAATCTTGTATTTAAAAATGAAGCGCCTGCCAAAACGATGGATTGGTCTCACTTTAGATGGGCAGTGATCAAGCGAGAAGATAAAGTAGGCATCAGATTTAGAAATTTACAAGCAGCAACATTGAAAGAATTTAAAGGGATCAATCGTTTTCCTGTTGATTCTAATTGGCGCCTAAAAGCAGTATTGGTTCAACCTGCTCAAAGTTTATTAATGATCACCAATGTATTAGGCCAAACTACGGCACAAAAAAGTGCGGGTCGATTATTGTTTACTATTAATAATAAAGAATATACTTTAGATGTTATCGACGAAGGCGGACCAAACTTATTTATAGTATTTGGTGATGAAACCGCAGGTAAAACTACTTACGGAGCAGGCCGTTTTATTGATATTCCTAGGCCAGATGCTAGTGGTAATACAGAAATAGATTTTAACAAAGCCTACAATCCTCCTTGTGCATTTACAGCATTTGCTACTTGTCCTTTACCTCCTGCTCAAAATAGATTAAAAGTGAGTATTACTGCTGGAGAAAAAAATTATGGTCATCACTAAGTAGACCATTAACTTTGGTTTGAAATGGACAATCAACAATTTACATTCGATGCTATTGCCGTTATAGGGTTAGGTTATGTGGGCTTGCCATTAGCCGTGGAATTGGGTAAAAAATACAAAGTCATTGGATTTGATATTGATGTGCGTAGAATTGATGCATTAACAAAAGGAGTGGATACTACCTTACAATGCACTACTGAAGAAATTAAAGCCGCTAATCAATTAATTTTTAGCAATACATTAAACGAAATAAAAAACTGTACTGTTTTTATTGTCACCGTGCCTACACCTGTAGATGCATTAAAACAACCAGACCTAAGTCCTTTGTTAAAAGCCTCTGAGATGGTAGGCGCTGTTTTAAAAAAAGGAGATTTAGTTATTTATGAGAGTACTGTTTATCCAGGTTGTACTGAGGAAGATTGCGTACCGGTTTTAGAAAAAGCAAGTAATTTACAATTTAATCAAGATTTTTTTTGTGGCTATTCTCCCGAAAGAATTAATCCAGGAGATAAAATTAATACCCTTACTAAAATTATAAAAGTTACTTCGGGCTCTACGCCCGAAATAGCCAATAAGGTGGATGCCTTGTATGCAAGCATCATTATTGCGGGTACGCATAAAGCACCCAATATAAAAGTAGCAGAAGCAGCCAAATCTATTGAAAATGCACAGAGAGATATTAATATTTCCTTTGTCAATGAATTGGCACTCATTTTTGATAAAATGAATATTGATACACAGGATGTTTTAGCTGCTGCTGCAACGAAGTGGAATTTTTTATCTTTTAAGCCGGGCTTAGTAGGCGGTCATTGCATTGGCGTGGATCCTTATTATTTAGCGCATAAAGCCACCAGCTTAGGCTATCATCCTCAAGTTATTTTATCGGGGCGTCATGTAAATGATCAAATGAGCTCTTTTGTTACTAATAAAATTATACAACTTTTAATAGCCAAAAAAGTTGCCATAAAAGGAGCGAAGGTTTTATTGCTGGGTGTTACTTTTAAAGAGAATTGCCCAGACATCAGAAACTCTAAAGTTTTTGAAATTTATGAATTATTAGAAAAGCAAGGACTACAAGTATTTGCTTTTGATCCTTTTGCTAATGCGAATGAAGTACTTGAAAAGCATCAAATAAAATTAATTCATGAATTAAGTACTTATGATGCTATTGTATTAACCGTAGCGCACGACTTTTTTAAATCATTGAATTATCCAAGTTTGAAAAATTCCAAGGATACGGTTATCTATGATACGAAGGCTTTTTTAGACAAAAGCATTATTACCGCAAGGCTCTAATGACCAACTCGGCTCTAATTACAAAGAAGCAATTTATTTAAAAGTTAATTTAATTTATTGAGGATGATAAGTCCGTTCTGCCTTTTTGAGTACTTCCTCTTTATCCAAAGTCATTTTTTTTACTTGTTGTGCTTGGTACATGGCTCTTTGATCGGCATAATGTGGACTACCTTTTACGGAGCTTGCACCAAAAGTATTCACTGTTTCAATTAAAGGCAAGCTGCCATCTTTGGGAAAGCGAACAAATCCAATATAAGCATCTCCGCTATTCATTTTACGTTGTGCTTCACCAAAAGGTTCAGTTTGTACAGCAGCCAAAACATCGGGCATGCCGCTTTGTGGCCAGTTCTCCTCTCCTCTTACCAAGCGTTGTACTTCTCCAAGGGTAACATCTAAGCGTTGGTAATTTTTCATTAAGAATTGATAGATGTACTCAAAAGTAGCCACCGCTTCTTCGGTAGTCAATTTATCATTCTTATGGTCTTTCATTAATTTAGGTACATAATAATAGGCTAGATTATAAATGAGTGCACCATTGCTTTCGGCAATGGCTTGATGGTCCCATTTTTTTAAACTTGCAATAAGGGGTGCTAACTGCGGATACTTATTTTCATCCAGCATAAATAAAGTATCTGCTGTATATCCATAAGGGTATAAAATTGTAGCAGGAAGTTGACGATCAAATTTGATGCGTTTTAAATCGGCGTAACTAAACTTATCTAATTGGTCAATTAAATCTTTGGCACGTCGACTGCGGTTGTTATGGACCAATTCATATCCATCGTAAGCGTCAAAATTGGCAGGGTTTAAATTTTCATTTTCGGCAGTGGCTAAAAAAGGCGAATGATTGGTATTAAATAAGTAACCACTTTTTGGATTTAAGTATTGAGGCAATGCACTTAAAGGTTTAAACTTAGTCCAAAGTGTTGCTCGAGTATTACCCGGCAAAGTGGAATTCCAATGGTAGCTGGTATCTGCATTACGATAGGGCATTTTCCCATTGGAAATATAAAAGATAGTATCGCTTTTGTCGGCGTATACAATATTAAACATAGGTAAATGGTTCTGTGTTAAGGCAGCTTTGAATTGCGTAAAATTTTGTGCCTTATTCATCCCATACCATTGTTGCAAAGCACCCGCATCCATTAAAGAAGGTAAGCGCATCGAAAAATATTCACCACTAGGTGTGGCTGCAGTTGGCCCATAGATAGAAGTATAGGCTGTTTTATAAATTGGAAATGGAATACCCTTGATACTTAATTTTATTTTTCTTTTTTCAAGCTTCAGCCATTCTCCATCCACTTTGTATTGTCCTGGATGTTGTTTATCGGTTTGCAATTGATAGACATCAATTTTATCTTGCAAGTTCACTGTATGCGCCCATGCTAAATTTGGGGTAACACCATGAAATATTAAGGGCGCACCTGGAAACAATCCTCCTAAAATATTCCATCCTTCTTCACTTTGAAGATGTGCTTCATAAAAAGCAGTAGCGCCTTCAATGGGTTGATGCGCATTAATGAGTAACATATTTTCACCAGAAGCGGATTTGCTGGAATGCACTGCAATGGAATTGCTTCCTTCTCCTGTAAAACCAGGTAAAGCTGGGATGGTACCATTTAAGATTTTTGGCAAGGCTTTATCTACACCACAAAATACAGCTACTGAAAAAACAGTGGCTGATAAATATTCTTCTATGCTAATAGGAAATACATTCTTATTGAGTATATCCTTTGGGTGTGCTTTTGCATAAGCCTCTAAACCCAATAAATACCCACGAACCAATTGTAAAAAAGCGGGATCCATTTGATCTATTTGTGCCATCACAGTAGCCTTGGTATTAAGTAAGCCTACTACATAATCAATAGGTGCTCCTTTTTTTCCAAGATAGGTGGCCAACTTTCCTTTACCAGTAAGCATCAGGGTTTGAATGGTGGTAAAATCATCTTCGGCATGCGCCCAAGCCAATCCATACGCTACTTCTGGGTCGGTGGGTGCAAAAATATGAGGGACGCCATAGGCATCCCGTGCAATGGTGATTTTATCAGTTCTTATAGTAGGATTGCTAGTGTTTTGAGCAGAGGCTAATTGTAGTAGACCTACAAAAAGTGATAAAAAAAATAATCTCATAATGGAAGGGTTAATTTTGTTCAAAATTTGAAAAGGGCTAGTTTTTTATATATGATTTTAGTGGGCAATAAAATGCAAGCTGTAATTTATAGAAACTATCTAAATTTGCCTCAGTTTAATACATTTAAAATACATAACAATGATCGAGTCTAAAAGGTTTGGTTCTAAGAAAGCTTTAGTTGATATTGATGAAACTATCTGCTTTTACTCGGATAAGCGGGTCTATGAATTAGCCGAGCCCAATTTTGAACATATTGCTAAAATTAATAAGTTGTTTGAGGAAGGCTGGCATATTACTTATTGGACGGGACGTGGGGAAAGCTCCAAAAGAGATTTAAGAGCATTAACACTTAGTCAATTAAATCAATGGGGGTGTAAATTTAATGAATTAATTACTGGCTATTGCCCCAATGGAAGTCCTACCAAACCTAATTTTGATTTAGTGATAGATGATAAAGCCAAAAGGATTGAAGAAATTTAATTAAGCCTTTATTAGGGCTTTATTCTTTTTATGAAAGGGCCAATAGAAAGCCAAAAAATGAAGTACTGCAACAGCCTCAAGTATAAGAATATAATAGGGCCATTCGCCAATTACAAATGGATTGTTGACTGCGGGCTTTGCAGATAAATACATATAATTGGCCCCAACACTATAATTGACAACACTTACACCAATGGCTACTAATTGGGTATAGCCCAATACCCAAATCCAAGATCTTGGCCTTGGCCTAAAATTTAAATGAACAATCATATAGGCAACCACGAGTAAGAGGCCTCCATGGTCAATAAAATAAGCATAAAAATTATACCCCTCCATCCCCACAGTAAATTCTGGTGTAAGCATAGCATGAATGCCCCCAGCCAATCCCCAATAATAAAGACATTCTGCTAGCCACTGTTTGTAATTTAGTAGTAAAGCAACACACATAAAATAACTAATGCAACATAAGTGAACTGGCAAATGTTGTTTAAGATTCCAAAAACCATGTATCAAATTATAATAGTTTTCGATAATAAAACTAATCATAAAAAAAATGGCTAAAAAGGTAGCGTAATTTTTATGCTGTAATTTTTTAAAATGCAGAGGAAGCCTTACTACCAAAACAATAATTAAGGTAACCACCAGCATACATTCCCACCAAAAAGGAGAGAAGGGTTCAATAAAAGCAGGTGGTTGATATTTACCCATAAGCAAGCAATCGTTACTATTAAGTTACGTGAAAATGCACAATAAATAAAACGCAATATATTTTTAAAAAATAAGTAGCTTAAACAGAGCGCACTATCCTTTTATTTTAGCCGTACCCTTAATAAGCCCACGGCAATTAGGAGCACCACAATGGCAATTAAAAGGCTCCATGGTTTCATCTAAGAAACTACCATAATCCAAAGTAAGTTCTTCTCCTTTTTTAATGTCTCTATTGACATATAAGTTCAATCCTTTGTATGTACAATTAGCATCGCAGTGATGATTTTGTGGCGACCACTCTTCGGGTTGCAAATCCCATAAAATATATACTTCTGAACTAATAGGGTAGGCGTATCTTCTGAAATTTAATTTTTCTCTTTCGTCCCAATTTTCATCAACGAATTTTTTACTTACAATGCGTTGTGATTTTTCTTCCCCTTTAAACAATAAAGTATTTTTAGGCAAATCCCATTTTGCATACATACCATAACCAGCAATGGCATTTCCTTTAATCGTAAATAATTTTTCTTTTCTACTATACCTTGACATGCCCTCAATAATAATTCTTTCTAAGAAGCCTCTTTGTCCAATACCATCATGTAGTAAAATATAATCGGCCGATCCTTCATAACCTTTCGCATAAAAAACGGAGCAGGTAAAATTTATTTCTAAGAAGAAAATTTCGCCTTTGTCATTCATTCTAAAATCCATTCTTCCGTAACCCACTCCATTAAAAGACATAAAAACTTGCTCTGCAATACTTTTTAATTGATTGGCTAAGGCCGTTTCCGTAACAGGGATATTGGCTGTAGGATGTAATTCGGATGTTTTTAAAGCGTAGGTTTTAAAACTAAAACCTTCAGGGAAAATATATTCAACCGGAACAAAACTGGTACAAGTTTTTCCATCTGCATTGCCACAAACCAATACGGTAAATTCTCGTCCATCAATGTATTCTTCCACCAAGGCCGAACCAAATTCGGACACTATGTTCTTTACCTTTACTACTAAGTCCTCGATATTGTTTGCTTTAGAAGCGTCATCCACTCCTAAGCTATCTCCCGCTTTAGCAGGTTTTACAAATAATGGAAATTTTAAATTACCAGGCAATTGATCTAAATCTTCCAAAGATTCAATAAGCACATGCGCTGGGGTAACCACATCTTCACAAAAAGCCAAATACTTCATAATGGTTTTTGGCGGGTCATATAAGTTCGCATTGGGCCCAGTATAAGGCAATCCTAATAAATCCATGCTTATAATAACATCAATAGAAGGCACTTTCCATTCTAAATAACCTTCACATAGATTAATATAGATATCATAGTTTTTATCCTTTAATTCTTTTAACTGCTGGTAGGTGGTTAACTTATTTAAATAAATATGATCGATATGTGCTTCTGGCATAATAGCCGACAAGTCTCTCTTGGGATCGTAATATTGATAATCGACACCAGATGTAGAATAGTCGGGTTGAAGAACGCAAATTTTTAAATCTTTAAAACTTTCTGTTTGATTCAATATGGGAAGGGCACGCATAATTTTAATTTTTTCTTCTTACAAATGCGTCATTAATAATATGTACTACTAATTCTGTGAAACTTTGATTGGCATATCTTAAAATAGCACCAATAGAAGTAAAATTTTCATCTTCACTGATACCGCATTGTGCATTCACTTCTAAAACATAGGGGATGCCTGTTTTATTACAAATACGAACATCTACCCTGGTATAGCCAGTGCCATTTACAGCCACATAAGCATCCCAAGAAATTTTTTGAACCGCCATTTGAATGGATTCATCCCCTAATTGATATTGATAAAAATTTTCTTCCTCAGGCATAGGGGTTTCTTCTTCATATATTTCCCATAAACGATCAAAAGATAAAAACTTTTCTTTTTCAGGAAGAGATGCATGAAATACTCTTTCAATGGGCGGATAAATTTTTGCGTATTCTGGATGGGTATGGCTACCTACAATCATCACGGTATACTCTGGCCCTTCGATAAAGGATTCTGCTAAGATTCCATCTGATGCTAGGTTCCAGCCTCGATAGCCTTCGAACATTTTTGCTAATTGCACTTTTAATTCTTTGGGTGTTTCTACTACATTTTTTACACCTACACCTAAACTTCCTCCAGAAACAGCAGGCTTCACAATCACAGGGCTGCCTAAATTTTCAAGCACATCGTGCACATTTACATCATTGGTTCTAATGGCTTCCCATTTTGGAGTAGCTACACCAGCTATATCAAAAGCCTCTTTCATTGGAATTTTAGAAGTAGTGATATCGTAAAAATAATCATTGGCTCCAGTGTACACCAATTGCTTTGCATCTAATGCTTTAATGACAGATACCCCAGGAGCGCCATTAATTTCATCTCCATCACATAAATTTAAAACAACAGGAAAGTAAATTCCTTTTTCTCTTTCATGTGCAATTTCTTGAACAACGGTTTTATAAGTTTCTAAAGAAACGGGTTGCCATTTCCAGGGCAAATCTAATTGTTCAAATACGCGTGTATATTCTTCAATACTTTGACTAAAGTCATAATAGTAGGCCAAATTGGGATCTGGATTATCCAAGGCTGGGGCTAAGACCCACACTTTCAAATGTCCTACTGGAACAAAAGGGTAAAATAAGTTACGAATTGATGTCAACGCTATGCAAAGGGGTTAGTATAATATACAATGAAGTTATAAAATATATAATACTGACAAATAATTATAGGGTTTATTTAATAACTACTTGTTTCTATTAATTTTCTTTTTTTATATGCAACCCAATTCTAAATTAGAAAATACATGAATGGGGCCAATTACAATGGTTTTAAAAGCCATTTATAAAAGATAGTACTTTGTATATCAATAGGTTATAAAAATATTGTTTTATTGCAGTATCAATCATCCAATCAATAATTTATGCAAAGTCAAGTTATATTATGCGATCAACAAAATGTGTATGCTATGGGTTGTGGCTTACTTATTAAAGACAATCCAATGTTAATGGGCTATCATATCATTAAAAGCTTAAAAGAGTTGGATGGTTTTATGGCCAAAGATAAAAACCAACAAGCTTTACCCTTGCTTTTAGTAGTGGATAGCTCCTTATTTGATTATGGTCATTCTGATGCCATGGCCCAAATAAATGCGTTAAGGAAAAAAATGTCTATTATGGTGATCTTTAATGAGCAAGATGACGCTCATTTGTATCAACTCATTGACAATGGCATCTCGGTGGTCATCTCCCGAAATGTTACGAAGCAGGAATGGTCCAAGGCCTTAGAAATGACCCGACTTAATAAAATATATTTCTGTCCTATCATTGCAGACAAGCTATTTTCCATGGCTCATCATATGGAAAAAATTAAATTAACCCAAAAAGTACATCAATTGCATACCTATGATAAATACATCCTGGTTCGTATTTGTGAAGAAGCTTCTAGTAAGCAAATTGCTTATGAAGTAGGGCATAGTAAAAGAACCGTTGAAGGGCATCGAACTAAAATGATGCAAAAGTTAGAAGTAAAAAATTTAGCAGGATTGGTTAAAGTGGCATTTATATCTAAGTTGTATGATCATTACCTTGTGAATCCAGGTTTATATGATATTACTTCATGTGCTAAAACATCTTCTTTATAAAAGTGAATGGTTTTAAAATCACCTTCCAGGTATTTTTGAGCTTGATCCGTGAAATGACTTGACTTAGCAAAACGACTTTGTCCTCCAGTGATGATTGTTTTAGCTTCTAGTTTTTTCCCAAAACTAATAGCTGCAATAAAACTACTTCCCGAATAACCATATCTTTTATGGGTATACTCTTGTCTTTTACTCTCAAAAGCTGGAAGGGTACCCCATTTGGAAGAAGCTTGAGCAACTGCTAAACTAGGCAATTGATCATCAAACTTTTCTCCTGGATCAACTCTTTGATATCTATTAATGCTACCCCAACTTATTTCCCAGGTACCATATATTTTTTCTAATTGCGCCAATGTTTTATTTAAAAGTTCTAATTTTTTTTCATTGGATATGGCAGTAACCATTCGTTCATATTTTTTCCAAATATGGGTGCTTGTTTCTTCGGTAGGTGCTGGAGGTAATTCTTTGACCCATTCGGTAGCCCATTCAATTGCAATGGTGGTTGCAATGGAAGCCGTATCACCATCATGATTCCAATTGCTTAAATATTGAATGGCTTTCTTTTCTTTTTCATTGAGCGAAATAGTTTTTACAAAGTCTAAAAAAGAAGGCAATAAAACGTCAAAGGCCGACATGTGTTTATTGTATCCAAGATGGATTAATTCCTCCAAACTTATTTTATCAATTTTTTCTAACAGCTTTACAGCAGTAATGCCTCGGCCATTTTCACCCTCTGGGGCCATGTAAGCGGGATACTGATTGGCCTTGGGACTATTGATTCCGGCTACTGTAAAAGGAGTGGCATTGCAATTTTGCAACCATCCATTGGGTGGATTGATGCTTTGTACGATTTCATTTAAGGAATGAATGCCTTTCCAGTTGGTGCTTGCAATAGATCCATCTAAGGGCAAGCTATAATCGTAATTGGTATTTCTTTTAGGCATATAATTTCCATGCCAATAAGCAATATTGCCTTCTCCATCTGCAAAAACTGTGTTGTTGCTATTATTGGCTAGTAAGGACAATGCTTTTTGATAGGATTTTAAATTGCTTGCTTTGGTTCTAATCCAACACTCCATTAAAGCATTTAAAGAACGATTGTTTTCTTGAAGGCTTAACCAATTGCCATTTTTACTGCCCATCACCGGGCCATGAATTGTTTTATAAGTATTAAATGATTTTGATTGCATCAGGCCTGCTTCGCTATATTTTATATGTATGGTTCTTTGGGTAATTTCTTTTTCTTCTTTTTCATAGATAGATACCCAGCCTTTTTTATTTTGTTTAATTTTTTCTTCATAGACATCGGCTACATCTGCATAGCTGCTGGTATGCATCCATCCACATTTTTCATTGAAACCTTGGTAAATAAACATTTGACCCCAGGTAACTGCACCATAAACATTTAAACCCTCTTCGCTATTCATATGCATTTCAGTTCTAAAATAAAAAGGTACATGTGGGTTAATGTACAATAATGCATTTCCATTTTTACTATGCATGGGTGCAATCGCAAAGCCATTGGAACCTGTACTTACTTTTTCTTCAAAATTTGGGCTGGAATGAATGGCTAGCTTATTTTTTTCTCCATAAAAACCAGCAACATCTTCTGTGGTGATACCACCTGTTCTTGTTGGAGAGACACTTCCATCGGTCCACATTAAATGATACCAGGGCTTAAAATAGGCAATCGCTTTAGGATGCACTTTGGGATGTTTGTATAAATAATAATTTAAACCATCGGCATGTGCTTGTAGTAAATTTTTAAACCAAATAGGGCTATTGTTAAAATCTTTAATCGCTTCGGCACTATCTTGAATCAGACGCATCATTAAATCCTCATAGATAGCTTTATCCCCTTTAACTTCGGCAGTACGTCCTAGCATTTCTAAGTAGTTCAATTCTATTTGATCAAAATTCTCTTCGCATTGGGCATACATTAAACCAAAAATGGCATCGGCATCTGTCTTGCCATAAATATGAGGGATATCCCATTCGTCTCTAATAATTTTAACTTGATTGGCATGCTTATTCCATCTGGCTAAATCTACTGCATTAATTTGTTGAGCTTGCGCAACATCATTAATGCAGGTCAATACTAGTAAACTAAGCAAACCCATTAAAATATTTTTCATAGAAGATGAATTGAATGAAGCGCAAATTGCTTATTTAAAGTTAAGCATAAAAAAAGCACAAACGTTTTAGGTTTGTGCTTTTATACCATTTAAGTGGTGTATTATATACCCCAGGTTTTTATAATTTCTAAATCTTTTTTAGCACATTCCAATGGAGTAAGGCCTTGGTAAGACTCTTGTTCAATGATAAAGTGAATAGAGCCTCCTATTTTTTTAGCCAATAAAGCGATTGCTTTAGGATCTACAACACCGGTGCCTAAAATGGTGCTTTCGTATCCATCGTTCATTTCACCTTTTTCTGCTTTAATTTCATCTTTAATATGCAAAGATTTAAAGCGACCTGGATATTTACTAATCCATTGCGCTGCCCTGCCACCAGCCCCATACATATTACCAAAGTCTAATTGATGTATCACTAAATTTGGATCGGTATGTTGTAGTATAATATCATACAGTAAACTGCCATTCATTTTTTCTTTGAATTCGAAATCATGATTGTGGTAACCAAATTTCATACCACTTGCTTTACACAATTCTCCGGATTTATTAAATACATCTAGTTGCAACATTAAGCCATCATAAGTGCTTCTTAATTTATCATCGATAGAAGGACTAATTACATAGGTCTGTCCTAAAACGGCAGCATCTTCTACGGTATATTTCCATTCCTTCGTAAAATCTTTAAGGGTATTATCCCAATGCTTTGAGGTCATCACGGTATGTCCGCTTGGCATTTTTAATCCTAGATCATTTAATATTTTTTTAAATTCGGTTGCGGTCCAACCATAAAACTTTCGATTAATATAATTGGCGTGTTCGACATATTGGTAACCCATTTTTGACAAAGCGGTTAAAGTGCTCAATGGATTTTTTCCCATATCATCACGAACCGAATACAATTGAATACCAATTAATTTTTTTACATCTGCCGTTAGGTTTGTGTTTGACCATAAGTAGCTAGGCTTTAAACTTGCTCCTACAATGGCAAGGGATGCGTTTTGAATAAATTTTCTTCTTGAATTTTGCATATCTAATATTTTTTAAAATTTAATCTTCTACTTGAGTATTTTTCTTTGGCTTTTTTTCAATCCATTCTTTACGATCTAATTTATGATTGCCGGTTTTTACTTCATCCAAGGTATTGCCATTGTACAAACGACCATTTTTCATCACAAAATCAATTGTGTTGGTATTGCGTATATTATCCAAAGGATTTTTATCCAATATAATTAAGTCGGCCAATTTACCCGCTTCCAAACTGCCTAAGTCTTTATCTAATCCCAAACCAGTAGCGCCTAAAATAGTGGCGGTTTTTAAGGCGTCAATATTGCGCATACCACCACTTTGCATAGACCATAGTTCCCAATGATAACCTAAGCCTTGTAATTGTCCATGACTACCAATACCAGCCAAGCCACCATCTTCTACTAACTTTTTCATACTTTTTGCATGCTTTTGGAATACATGTTCTTCCGGTAAAAACCAAGTAGCACGACGACGAGATTTAGCAGCTAATTCTTCATAAGGTGTAAAAAATTGCATCTTCTCATTGCTGTATGGATTTTCATTTTCGTAGTAATAATTTTCTGCCCATGGTCCACCATAAGAAACTAGTAAAGTTGGCGTTACGATCATTTTAGATGCCGAAATAGTTTTGATAACATCATTGTATAATGGATAAATTGGAATAGAATGTTCGTGTCCAGGATAGCCATCTAATAAATTAGTCATGTTTAATTTAAAATCAAGACCACCTTCGGTAGTAGGCATCAATTGCTGATTTTTAGCAGCTTGAATAACCCATTGTCTATGTTTACGATTACCTACTAAATACATTTTAATATATTTTGTATTGTAGTATTTGCTGTATTGACTTAATACCGACTCTGCTTGTGCAGAATCTTTTAAGTTGTAGGCCCAATAGCCAACACCAGGTCCTGTTGAATAAACTCTTGGTCCAACCATCATACCGGCATCCACCATGTCGCTATAAGTAAGTACATCTGTAGTAGCGGTTTGAGGATCACGTGTAGTGGTAACACCATAAGCTAAATTAGCGGCATATACCCAAGCTTGGGTTTTATGAATGCCCCAGCTTGGCCACATATGTGAATGGGTATCTACAAAACCAGGAATAATAGTTTTGCCTGCTACATTTACTTTTTGAGTTTCTGCAGCCACTTTTAAACTTCCCGATTTTCCAATGGCTTTGATACGATTGTTCACTATATAAATATCACCTCTAGTAATTACTTCATCGCCTTTCATGGTGATGATTCTTGCATTGGTTAAAAGGAGGTGTGTGGTAGGCATATCTTTTTCATAAAATACTTTTACCCAGTTTTCAGCGGCTTTGTATTTTGGATCTTCTTTCTTTTCGGCTTTCTTCGCAACAATTTCTTTTTTAGTACTGTCTTTCATACTGCTGTCTTTGATAACCACTTCTTTTTTCATAGCAGCTTCGGCTTTTTTTGCAGTTGCTAAGCTATCGTCAAAGGCATAAGAGGCATCAACATCATAAGTAAAATGTGCGGCGCCTAAGCTGTAGTGAATAATTTTTCCATTGGCTTCCCAACTTGGAAATTCTCCACCCATCTCTGTTAATAATTTACTTGGGAAGGCTGCATTTTTTGCATCTGCTACAGAAATATCAACTATTTTGCCAGCTTGTGGAATAGTGATATAATAAATATTATTATTTACTTGTGCAATTGCCACTTTGCCTAAAGGAGACATTAAAATGGTATTCGCGCTTGATGCAGGATTATTTTCTTTAGCTGCATCCTCGTCTTCATCCACCATATCAAGGACATCCGCCACAGGTTTTCCTTTGTGTTGTGCAATGCTACCAAATGTAGTAATACCCGTAATTTTTACAATTTCTTTTTCATCTCCACCATCCCATTGAATAGAAATTAATTTTCCATTATTATTTAAGTAAATGCGATTCTCTCCATTTACAAAATGAGCATTGTTTCTTCCATTGGCTTTGTCAATAACATGAACGCTGCCATTACTTACATCTAACCAACACAATTCATCTTCATCATCATTGTAAGTAGGATCTTTGGAATCTTTAAATTTTTGAGTTGCAGTTCTATTAAAAACTAATTTTTTACCTGTAGGATCCATTGCCAATCCTTGGTATAATGCATTTTCTTTGGTTAGTGTAGTTTCTTTGTTGCTAGCTAAGTCAATGAGTCTAATGCTACCGCCATCCTCATTCCAGGTGGCAAAGTAAATAAGGTTGCCGTCCATACTCCAACAAGGCTGTGCTTCTGTAAAATTATTATTGGTTATTTTTTTAGGAGTACCATTGGGATAGTCCATCACGTATAATTTATTTAATACGGTAAAGGCTAATTTTTTTCCATCGGGAGAAGGCACTGCATCTCTTATTTGTGTGGCTTGTGCCGCACTGGTATCTTTTACAGGGTATTTAAATAATACCTCAGGCCCCATTTCAATGGTGGCATCTACCGTGTAATTAATTTCTTTTTGTTCTGCCGTTTCAATATTAATACTGTGTATTTTTCCACCATAAGAGGCCAATAAAGATTTACTATCAGGCGTAAAAGCCATCGTAGGTAATACACCTAATACTGCAATCGATTCCTGATCGTCTCTTTGCACTGGATAAGCCAACCAGTTTTCTTCTCCTGTTGCTAAATTACGTTTTACCAATCCAGTTTTGTCTTCAAATCTTGTACCATAAACCATCCATTTACCATCTTTAGAAAGTACGGGTGTAAAAGCAGAACCATATCTTGATGCAATCACACGAGTTATTCCTTTTTCTCTATCATACATACCAATGCTATATTGTGGTAACATGGCATTGTAATTCCAAGCACTTGTTCTTGCAGAGTAATAAATATAACGACCATCTGCACTTACAGCAGGGTCAATAGTTTTTAAACTAGCGGGAGTAGCAATTAGTTGTGTGCCTGCTCCGCCATTTTTATGCATCAAATACAATTTTGTATTTCTTCTACCTTTGGTATAAACTATATAGTTACCATCTGGTGTATAAATAGCACCTGGAAAATTTTGATTATTTTCTTCGGTTAATGCGACGGTATCTTTTTTGGCAATATCTATATACCATAAGTTTTCAGCACCACCTCTATCGGAGATAAATAAAATTCTTTTACCATCAGGGCTAAAACTTGGATGATTGTCATAGGCAATACCCTTTGTAACAGCAGTGGCTTTACCGCCTTCCATAGGAAGACTATAAATATCTCCCATTAAATCAAATAAAATGGTTTTACCATCTGGACTAATACTAAGTGAAGTCCAGGTACCTTCGCTGGTTTTAATAGGGATAGCCCTAGTTGCTTTTAAAGGCAATCCTTTGAAACTAGAAAATTGGGTGCTGTCTTTTTGAGGAGTGGCTTTAATTTGTGCATTTGCCTGCGTTAAACCAAGGGCCATAAAAAGCATCAGAATAATAACTCTCATATTTGTAAAATTTTATGGAAGGTACTTAATTCAATCAAATTTTTTTAACCTTTTAATAGCCATATTGCCATTCATCATCAACTATTTACATTTATACAAAAAACATCATAAAAGGTGTATTTTCATACACGATAAATGCCTGCTTAGTAAATGAGTTGTATTTTTAATAACATGAAAAAAACAAGTATCAAAAAATTATTCTCAATAACTAGCTTCTTATTAATGAGTTATGTGGGTTTTGCTCAAAATTTTCAAGTGCAGGGCATTATCCTAGATAGTTCAGCTAAAAGAACGCTGCCCTATGCAACCATTTCACTGGTTCGTGCCAAAGACTCTTCTTTGGTAAGTTTTGCAAGAAGCAATGAGGAAGGCGGATTTGTACTAAAGAACATAGCTGCCGGAAAATATTTGCTATCTATTTCCTATGTAGGCTATCAACAACAATGGGTGGCTTTTAAAACAGGCGCCAATCCTACACTTAACTTAAATAATATTTATTTAGAAGATGCCAACAAAGTAAGTACGGTAACGGTCACGGCCCGTAGGCCTCCAGTGGTGATTAATGGAGACTCTATTGAATTTAACTCTGAAAATTTTAAAACAGTACCCAATGCAGTAGTGGAGGATATGTTAAAAAAAATGCCAGGGGTAGAAGTAGATAAGGCTGGAGCTATTACCGTTAATGGGAAATCAGTAACCAAGGTATTTGTTAATGGAAAAGAATTTTTTACAGGAGATCCTAAAATGGCTACTAAAAATTTACCAGCAGATGCCGTTGATAAAATTCAAGTGTATGATCGCAAATCAGATCAAGCGATGTTTACAGGCATTGATGATGGCAATGAAGAAACTGCAATTAATATCAAAACAAAAAAAGACCGCAAACAATCCACTTTTGGAAAAATAAATGGTAGTGCAGGTTCTCCAGGCCGATTTGATGCACAAGGAAATATTAATCGGATTAATAATGACGAACAATTTTCCTTAATTGGTACTGCCAATAATACCAATCGTCAAGCTTTTTCTAATGGAGATATGGCTAATTTTTCTGGGGGCGGTGGTGGAAGAGGTGGTGGAGGCATGATGCTTAATTTTAATGGGGGTGGCGGCGGAACGGATGCCAACTCGCAGGGAGTGGCCAATACTTATTCATTGGGTGGAAATTATTCCAATGTATTGAATGATAAAAAAATGGATTTCAATGCCAATGCGAATAGTAGTGATGTGGAGAGGAATACCATAACTAATTCCTTTACTCAAAATTTAACGCCGGGTAATTTATTCAATCGCAGCAATGAATCCAATAACACCAATAGAAATCAACAACAAAAAATAGGATTTACGATTGACAATAAAGTGTCCGAAACTTTTTCTTATAAGTACACGCCAAGTATCACCAATCAACAAAATACTTCTTTAGGGGCTTCCTCGAGTAGTACCTTATTGCCTGATGGTACTTTAACCAATTCGAGTAGTACCAATTCTGCTAGTGTTACTGATGCGGTGAATATTAGCAACACACTCTTACTTAGAAAAAAGTTTACGAAAAAAGGCAGAACCATTTCCTCCACAATAACACAAGGGTATAATAATTCAAGTGCTAATAGTAATCAATACACAGATCAGTTATTTTATTCTTATGGTGTTATAAAAGATTCAATTTTAGATCAAAAAAGCAGTAGAAAAGGGCTAACCGAATCCTATTCGGCCAATTTGGTGTATACAGAACCATTGGGTAAAAAATCTTTACTTGAGTTTAATACTTTCATCAATAAAAATATTGGGTCTACTAGTAAAAAAGTGTATGATAAAAATGGCATTAATAATTTGTATGACGCTTTAAACACAAGACTAACCAACGAATACAGTAGCGAATATACCTACGCAGGTGGCGGAATGAATTTTCGTTATAATCAAAAAAAGTATAATTTTTCAACCGGATTTTCTTTGCAAGACGCCATGTTAAATGGCATCAATACCAGTGTCAATTCTAAAATTCAACATGATTTTAAAGACATCTTACCATCTGCCAATTTTGTTTACAATTTTTCACAAACCCAAAATTTTAGATTTAACTACCGCACTTCCACCAATCAACCCTCTTTAACACAATTACAACCAGTGTTGGACCAAAGTAATATTAACAATCAAACCATTGGTAATCCCGATTTAAAAAGAAGTTATACGAATAATATCAATTTGAGTTATTTCTCCACTAAAATATTGGCACAACGAAACTTTTTTGCCTTATTAAATGCCCAAGTAATCAATAATTCTATAGTGAATTATGACAGCATCCTTCCCAGTAGGGCAATACTTTCTAAGCCAGTAAACGTAAATGGAGCTTACCGTATTAATGGTACCGTCAACTACGGTTTTGGGGTCAAGCAAATTTATTCTCGATTTAATTTTGGTTTGAATGGGGGCGTGAGTAATAATATTTCTTATGCTAGTGGACTACTTAATACCACACTCATTAAATCTATTGGACCTAGCTTTACCTATACTTATTCATTGGATGAGGTGTTGGATATTAATTTAACGGCAAGGCATTCTTATAGCAATACCAATAACGCCATCAATACTGCTTTAAATACCAATTATCTTACAAGAGTGTATGGAGCAGATGTAACTAATTATTTGCCTTTTGATATTGTTTTAAATCAGTCGTTTAATTATACCATTAATGAAGGCAGGGCAGCTGGTTACAATACAGCAGTGCCTATTTGGAATGCTAGTTTTTCTAAGTTTTTTATGAAAAATAAAAGAGCAGAAATAAAAATTAGCGCATTTGATATTTTAGATAGAAATGTAGGCGTTTCTAGAAATGTTTCACAAAATCAAATTGTAGATCAATCTTATAATGTAATTAACCAATATTTTATCATTGGCTTTACTTATAGTTTGCAAAAATCGGGATTAGCAGGAAGTGGCGGCGGTCCACCAAGAATGATGATGAGAATGTAATAAATTGTATATTTAAAAAATAATATAAGCATCAATATGAAAAAGATTACAATAGTATTTATTTTATTTTTTGGGTTAACCAACTTGGTTATGGCTCAAATGAAAGAAGGGAGAATTGTATATGAGCGAAAAGTAAACATGTACCGCATGATTACCGATCCTGAAATGAGAGCCAGGGTTCCAGAATTTAGAACTTCTCAATTTGAGTTATTGTTTAATGACCAAGCTAGTTTGTTTAGAACTGTACCTGAAGATGAAGCACCCGATCCATTTGCCAATAATGGAGGAGAAAGAGGTGGACAGCGGTTCATGTTTAGAATGCCAGAAACGGCTACTTATACCGATTTGGCTTCACAAGTACAATATGAATCACGTGGCATGTTTGAAAAAACTTTCTTAATTATTGATTCTTTGAAAACTATTAAATGGAAAATGTCGGAAGAGACAAAAACCATCGCCAAACATTTATGTAAAAAAGCAACCACCTCTGTCCCATTACAAACCATGCGTTTTGGTGGGCCAAGACCAGGAGGAAGAAATAATCCAGATACCACTATTAAAGTGCCTGCAACGCCTAAAGAACAAGATGTAGTAGTTTGGTATACCGAAGAAATTCCTGCTTCTATTGGACCTGATACTTTCACAGGATTACCTGGTGCCATTTTAGAGGTAAACATGGACAATGATGCCAACGTAACCACTGCCATAGAAATAACAACGAAATATCCAAAGAAAGAATTAGTACAACCTACTAAAGGAGATAAAATGAATCGAGCTCAGTTTCAAGAAACCATGAAAAAAATAATGGAGGACATGCAAAAAGGAGGCGGCATGAGAATAAGAGTTAATCAGTAAAAAATTACATAGTTTAAATTTAAAATAAGAAGTCCAAAAGGCTTCTTATTTTATTATGTACCATTTCCATCCAATGGTTATACTTCTTGGATCACCTATATAATAAGCATAAGCAGTATTGCCTTTGACACTAAAATTTTTGGTCGCCATGGTGGAATAATAACTATTGCCTACATTTAAAATGGCCACCCAAATTTCAGATTTTTTAAAACTATATCCACCTCTTATATTAAAAATACTAAAGCCGGGATACTTGGTGGCATTGGTTTCATCCATAAAATAAGAAGATTGATCCTGCCATTCTATGGAGGCATGTAGCGGCAATCTTGGTTTCCAATACAAAGCCATATTGCTAAAAAAAGAGGGTGCTGCTGTCATTTGATTTCCATCTACTGTAACACCTTTAATTTGCGTATGTATATAATTATGCTTTGCATTGCTTGCATTCCAATGCCACTCCAATTGATTGTTAATTTTATATTTTATTTGATACTCAATACCTATGTGTTGGGTACTGCCTGAATTTTGATTCAAATTCACCCCATCAGTTTGTCTTACAGAAATAATTTCATTGTTCCCATTTAATTGGTAAAGGGAAAATTCTGTATAAAAATTAGACAATTGATACCAAGCACCTATTTCAATATTGGTAAAAAGCTGTGGCAATAAATAAGGTACTCTGACGGTGTTGTAGATTTCTGTTATTTGTGGTGGAACAAATCCTTCACTGTAATTTACATAACCACCCCAAATTTTTTGATTGTAGGTAAAGCCTACTTTAGGCGCCCAATTGCTAAAATGATTGTTAGAAGAAGGGGTGCCGTATTTTAATCGATTGGAAAATTGGTATTCAAAATCATCGTAACGCAAAGCCATGTTCCAATGCAATGATTTTGATAGGTTGGTAATGAAATTGAAATAAATGGCTTTATTATTTATTTGTGTTGCATAAGAAGTGACCAATGAATCAACTACGGGGTAACTATATTTAGTGTATTTGCCAATAATAGTATCTTTAATAATATCAATATAGTGGGCGATTAAATTTTGTTTCGTGATGTCCCAATAACCTCCTACGATAAATTTACTTTTAAGCGCATTTAAATTCCATTGATGCTGAAGGTCCAGCACATAGGCGTCAAAATGGTTGCTATTTACTTGACCTTTAAATTTGGTGGGATTGCTGGTAGAAGCAATAGAATAAGTAGGATTTTGGTCCATGGTATTATTGCGATACATCACATTTAAAGTAGTGGTGCTATTGTTATTCCATTGGTAAGCTAAGTTTTGTCTAAACCGTAGCGCATTAATTTGTCGGTAGGTAAATGATTGCTGGCTGCTTAAGTTTTTTTGTGCAAAGTGAATACTGTCTACTGATCCAATCATTTGGGTATGATAATCGATATAGTTAAGGGTTTGAAAACCTGCCCATTTTTCCTTTATTTTAAAATCTCTTCTTATGGAAATGGTTTTCTTACTATAATCAGAATAATCTACGGGCCCGTTTTTTTGATCGGTATAAGAACTATTGATCATCCAACCACCAGCGCTAGTGGGTGTTCCATATTGAGCTTCCACTTTTTTAAATCCTCCATTATTAAGTTGACTGCTCAAAGACAAAACTGTTTTGGAAGGAATTGGGGTGGACAAAAAATTGACCACACCTCCAATGGCTTCTGCGCCATACAATGCCGAAGCAGGTCCTTTTAAAATTTCAATAGAATGAATATTGCTGGTATTAATTTCAATTAAGGCATTGCTGCTGTATAAGCCACTCGTTCTAATAGGCATGCCGTCTTCCAAAAATAGGTATAGTCCTTTTAAGGAAATGGGTTGACGAATGGCCATCATGTGCTGTTCATTGCCAATGGTAGGCATGTACACACCACTAACTTTATTCAATAAATAATCTATTCTTTGTGCTTTGGCCTCGTCAATCATTTTAGGACTTAACACTGAAATAGCTACCGGAGAGGCGGTTCTTTTTTCCTTTAATTTATTAGCGGAAACAATTACAGTCGTAAGATTAGAGAAGCTAGTATCCTGACCATTAACAAAAAGAACAGATAATAATAGTATTGAAAATACTAGGGTTGTATACCATTTCATAACAGCAAATTTAGTGGTAAATACACTTATATCATTTGCTATAAACGAAAAAGGAGAAAGAAGGGTATAAAATAGCCTTCTTTCTAACAAAAGTTAATAGAAGAAGGCTATTGAAAAAATTATAAGCTAATTACACTATTGGTGGTGCCAAAAATATTTTGTTCTTGTGCATCCGCTTCAGGGTCGTTTAACCAAGTTTGTTTATCAACTAAATATTTAAATTCGTGGGTTGATGCTTTTGGTAAATTAACATCAGCACAAAAAGAGCCATCTTTTTTCTTGCTCATGATAATAGATTTTTTCCAGTCGCTATTCAATCCTAATATTTCTACTTTATTTGCTTCGGTAGAAAAACTAAATTTTACTTTACAGTAATCCTTTGTTTTGAAGTATTTCTTTTCAATCATAATAAATGTTTTCTTATACTTAATACTTCATCAATAAAAATGTAACCCATTTTTTAAAATAAATAAACAAGTGTTCATTTATTTTAAAAAGTAGTGAACTATAAAATAAGTGATTGCGGCTAAAACACCACTCACTGGAATGGTTAAAATCCATGCCCATAGCAGATTTGTAGTAACGCCCCATCTTACAGCGCTTAATCTTTTGGTAGCACCTACTCCAATGATAGATCCTGTAATTGTATGTGTCGTTGAAACGGGGATACCCATTTGACCTGTGAAGAACAAAGTGAATGCGCCTGCTGTTTCAGCAGCGACCCCTTCTAATGGAGTGACTTTAGTTATTTTAGAACCCATTGTTTTTACAATTTTCATACCACCACTCATGGTACCTAATCCAATAGCTAAATAACAGGCAACGGGCACCCAACCAGGCAATTGACTAAAATCCTGCATACTTCCGTTGGCAATTAAAGCAGCACCAATAATACCCATTACTTTTTGCGCATCGTTACCACCATGACCAATACTAAAAGCAGCAGAACTAAATAATTGCAACTTCTTAAACATATAGGCGACAGAATGTGCTGTAGGGGTTTTTATTTTCTCCACATAAACATATACGATCATGAATAATAGGGCAGCGCCTACAATACCATATACAATAATTGAATTATCTGCTTTATCAATTTCGCCAGCAAATGATTTTTCAATGTTGAACTTGGTAATTTTTGCTTTTATGTTGTCGATATTTTTGTCGGCAATTGGGTAAATTCCATTGATGACAATCAATGCAGAATCTAAACTAATGGAACCTTCCAAATATAATTTTAAAGGTGCTTTGTAAGCTTCTGTTTTATCTTTAGCAATCGTATATTCTGCTTTAGCTATTTTGTCTTCGGGTGCTTTAGCTTCTAATACTAAAAAGTCATTGGCATTTCTAACCGCATCTTTTAATTTACTAACGGCAACATTTTTTAACCAACCGCTATCTTTAGCAATTGCAGCAATTTTATCGGCACTTGAATTATCAAAATCGGATAAGTATGGAATTAGGTGTGCGTAGGTATTATTTGCTTTTTCTAGTTTTTCTTTATTTAATTTTAAAGCTGCTAGTAAAGTAGTATCACCTTGCTTTTTTACAAGATCATCTGTGATGGTTACAACTTCTTTTTGGTATTTATCAATGCTATAAAATTTTTGAACATTTTCTTTAATTTTTGTATCCTCAAATTTGTCAAACATTAAAACGGTACCTGCAGTGGCAATGACAATAATGGCAAGTCTCCACCAAATATTGCGCATAATGGTTACAATGGATATAAAAATAGAAATGATAATTCCAATGATAGGGGCTAAGAAAATAAATAAAATTGTTTTTACAATGGTATCGCTATCAACTACTTTAGCCCAAGAGAAATCAATTCCCTTAATCATCAAAGCATGTGCAATAGCCGCTCCAGCAAAACCTCCTATCAGGGTATGAGAAGAAGAGGAAGGAATGCCATACCACCAAGTAAGGAGGTTCCAAAAAATAGCCGCCAATAATCCAGAAAAAATAACTGGCAAAGTAATAAAATCTTTATACACTGTTTTGCTAATAGAATTGGCTACAGCATGGTCTTTAAAAATCCAAAAGGCTACAGAATTAAATAAAGCAGCCCATAATACAGCTTGAAAAGGAGTTAATACTTTTGTAGAAACTACGGTGGCAATGGAATTGGCGGCATCATGGAATCCATTGATATAGTCAAATATTAGCGCAAGGGCTATAATGATAATTAATAAAGTCATCTTGCGTTAAATTAAGCGTACTTGATAATAATAGATTCGATTACATTGGATACGTCCTCAATTTTATCGGTGGCAATTTCAAGTACTTGGTATATCTCTCTTTTCTTAATTACTTCTTTAAAATCGTTCTCTTGTTCAAATAATTTTTCAATGCTCATGTCAAAGATATCATCTGCTTGATTTTCAATACTGTTTACTTTAATCATAGCTTCTGTCATCTCCTTAATATTTTTCATATTGCGTAAGCCTAATACCGCTTTTTTGGTTTCCTGCGTACCTTGTAAAATAAGCTCTGCTAATTTATGAATACCCGTATCATTGGGGTTTACTTTATAAAAATTAATCTTCTTAGCAGAAGCGTAAATATAATCTGCAATATCATCTAAGGAAGAAGCTAAATAGTGAATATCTTCTCTGTCAAAAGGGGTAATAAAATTACGGCCTAATTCTGTAAATATAGAATGGGTTAAATCATCGTTTTTATGTTCTAAATTTTCAATCTGGGCTAAAATATTGGCTCTTACATCCGCATCTGGTTCGTTGACCATTTCCTTTAATTTAATCCCCATCTCATAAACATGTTCAGCAACTTCTTCGAATAATTGAAAGAAAACTCTATCCTTTGGTAAGAAAATTTTCATGATTGAATTAAAGTCCATAATAAGCGTTTTATTGGTTTAAATAATGCAGGACAAAAGTCCCATTTTGAGCCCAAAACGAAGGTTGGCCTATGTTACCAAATTGTTACCAAATGCGCTTCTTATTACCCAGGCTTGAAATAAGTATTTTCCAGGGCTGTAATAAAAAAAAGAGGGTCAGTAAACTGGCCCTCTTTCATAAATCCATAGCTTTCCCCCAAAAGCTAATCAAAATTGCATTTTTGGCATTGAAAAGGAGTTTAAATAAGTTACTAATTATGTTTCATAATAGGTTATTTCCTATATTTAGGAATAATTTTATTTTTTTAAATAAGTAATTTACCTATTTTATAATTGATTTTCAATGCTTTATAAAAATATCATATTATTTTGCCTATTAGGATTAATTTCTAGCAATCAGGTTTTAACTGCTCAGTCTAGGGATCTTCCTGATCAATTTTCAACGCCAAAAACACCATTTTTATCAAAATTAATGGGGTTTAAGAACCTAAGTACAAAAATTTTTCTATCTGCCACGAACACTATTATTCCCACAACTGGCACAATTTTTAGTGAAAATGTACAAGAAATCATAAAATCCAATGATAGCGTTTTTGTGCTATTGGAGCGGACGGGGGTAGTTTATTCCTTAGATCCTTTTACAGATAGTAGTAATACCTATCGTTTTAAACGATTGGATCATACCATTAATATCAACTACAATATTGAAGCCAATAATTTTTTATATAAAAATCATTTATACAGTTATGGGGGCTATGGTTTTTGGAGATTGAATGGGCAGTTAAGATCGTATAATTTTTTAGACAAGGAATGGGATATCAATCCTACGAACGATGAAATTATTTCTAACGGCTATAATTGGGTAAGTCAACAAGAAGGAAAATTGTTTGTCCCTTTTCAACTGATAACCAATGGAAGTATAAAAGGAGATCAAAATACAAGTAGAGTAAGAGTATATGATAGCTACTCTTTAGATCTAAATTTAATGGAATGGAAAAAATTGGGAACCATTCATTCAAAAACTATTAATCTAGTTAAATCTAATAATATTGTTAATTCTTTTTTAACAACGGATAGAGGCTTTTTGTTTCTTCATTTGGATGGAACTTATTATTTTGATTTTTTACATAATAAAATATTTAAATCAAAAAGTGCCGAATTAGATCAGTTTTTTATACGAAGAACATCGAATGAAAATATATTTTATTATAAAGATACTATTTATAGTTATATCCCTTCTTTACAAACCTTTGATACCAAGCCTTTACCAATGTCTGATTTTGAAGAATTAGATTTTCCAATATGGGGGCTGGATAAGAATTATTATTTTCTTCTTCTATTCCTTTCAATCAGTGCTATAATAATCTTATTTTCCATAAAGATTTTTAATCGAAGTGTGAATAAAAAAATACAAGAATCGCGTTTAAAAATATTAAAAACCAAAACTATTGGGCAAGCTTTTGTGGGCGTTGAATTGTCTTTAATTCAATTATTATTAGCGGCTTACAACAAAGATCAACATGTTGAAATTAGTCAAATAAATCATGTGTTGGGGATTAAGGATAAAAATGTAGGATTGCAAAAAAAAGTAAGAAGTGATGTGATTAATTCAGTCAACGAAAAGTATTCTATTATCCTTAATAAGGAAGCGCAATTAATTTCAAGTATTAGAAAAGAAGACGATAAAAGATTTTATGAGTATTTTATCAATGAGCTAGAACTAAATTCTATCAAGAAGATACTAGGAAGGAAATGATTTGTCATGTTAATGTCAAATTTTACCTGATTTCAATCAATTAATCAACCCGTTTTTACTTTGCTTAAATTGAATCATTGAGCTTTGCAGCTTAATGAGCATACACAATCTATTTTTATTCCTTTTGAGTCCGGTTTTAGTATTTGGACAAAATGAAATGGCAAAAGATACTCTTTTTGCCAATGGAGATAGTGTAGTGGTTACCGCCACTCGATCTGAAAGAAAACTAAGCAATATTACTGTACCCGTTACCATCATCAATGCTAAAACCATACAACAAAACGGATCATTAAGATTAACCGACATTTTAAAAGAGCAAACTGGTTTAACCCTTACCAGTGGTTTTGGTGCAGGCGTACAATTGCAAGGACTTAATCCAGATTATACCATCATTCTTATTAATGGTGAACCCTTGGTGGGAAGAACTGCCGGCGTACTGGATTTAAATAGAATTGCTTTAGGAAATATTAAGAAAATAGAAATTGTGAAGGGGCCGTCTTCTAGTTTATATGGAAGCGAAGCAATGGCAGGCGTAATTAATATTATCACCGATGCAAGTAATCTTATCCCCTTACAAGCTTCTTTAAGATATGGAACTTATAACACTTTAGATGCGAATGTAAATAATACCATGGCCACTAAGACCTTATTTTATCAAGGATTTTATAATTATTACAACACCGATGGATACAGCATAAGACCCAATAGCAATAATAGAGTCACCACCCCAATTAATAGGCTCACCACCAGTCAACAATTTAAATACAATGTGAGCGATAATACGACCCTTGTGTTTAATACAAGACTTACAGACGAAAATATAAAAAGTAATATCACAGTTTCTAATGGAGGCGTGTCAATTAATTCCAATGGGAACGAACATAATACAGATATTAATTTAGCCGGCACATTGAACCATAGGTTTTCCAATACTTTAAAAACAAGTTTTAGATCTTATTTGACCAATTATATTTCCTCACAAGATTTGTTAACCTTATCTGGCGCCCCTTATAACGATTTATTAAATCATTTGTTTCAAAGGGTCGAAAATCAGACTGATTGGACTGTGAGTAAAACTTTATCTGGAATTTTTGGAGCTGGTGCAGTATGGGAGGGCGTAAAAAGTAGCAGATATGATAGCGAAAAAGTTAGAAAAAATAATACCATACAATATGGATTTACTCAGTGGGAGTGGACGCCCATAAATAAATTTATTATCATTGGCGGTGTAAGATTTGATCAAAATGCGCAATATGCTTCGGCTTGGAGTCCGAAACTATCCATGTTGTATAAGATAAATCCGAAACATAAAATTAAACTAAGCATTGGTCAAGGTTTTAAAGCGCCCGATTTTAGGCAGCTATATTTAGATTTTACCAATGCAGCTGCAGGCAACTATAGTGTCTTTGGTTCGGCCGAAGCGCAAAAAGTAATTGGGCAATTAAATAGCTTAGGTCAGATAGGGTCCCTATTTAATAATTTTTATGCTTTAAAATCATTACAACCAGAATCATCAACAGGCATACATCTTTCTTGGGATTGGGAACCCAATCAAAAAACATTTATTAGTGTTCAAGCTTTTAGAAATGATATCAAAAATTTAATTCAAGTAGAACAAGTGGGGGCTTATGTAAGCGGGGCGCAAATTTTTAGTTATTTAAATATTGGACGTGCATTTACGCAAGGTGTAGAACTTGAAACAAAATATCAATTCAATCAACAATGGTCTTGGAGCGGCGGTTATCAATATATTGTAACAGGCGATAAAGATCAAATAACTCAAATCAATAACGGAACTGTTTACACCAGAGATGCGAATGGATACAGTAAAAAATTAACCCTAAGCGAATATGTGGGCTTGCCCAATATAAGTAAGCACAAGGCACAGTTTAAAATTAATTATTTAACCACTCATGGCCTTTTTGCTAATTTTCGAATGGTGTATAGAAGTAGGTGGGCTGTTAATAATAACAATGGCAATGATGTGTATGATAATGGAGATAGTTTTGCTGCAGGATATGTTTCGCTGCATACTGCTTTTGGCAAAGATTATACCAATGGAGTATCCTTACAAATAGGATGTGATAATATCACCAATTATATCGATCCCATTAACCTATCTAACCTGCCAGGAAGAACTTTGTACGCATCCTTCAAATATCAATTAATAAAAAATAAAAAATAAAATATGTTAAAATCAATTACAAAAATCACTGCTATAGTATGTTTATTAACGAACATCTATTCTTGTACTAAATCAAGTACGGAAACTGTAACCCCATCTACTCCAGTTACAGCCACTGTAAAAGATTTATTGGCGGATTCTGTTACAGGAATAGATCCAGCAACACAAATGCCTAAAAGTGTTGGTCTGTATACCTACTTTAATATTGAAAAAAATAAAATTATTGCGCTTACTGATACAGCCAACGGCAATTGGGATTTAGCTTTTAAAACAACCAAAATTTTAATTAATGGAGGCACTAGTGGAAATGCAATGGGCGGCGCCTTTATTTATAATGGCTTATTTGACGACTTAAAATCAATTTCTAATGATTCGGCATTTAAAGTGGATAATGCACCAACATCATATGCCATCACTACAGGAAGTGATAAAGGCTGGTACCATTATGATGGACAAACAAATATTGTTACCCCTGTTGCAGGTAGAATATTAGTTATAAGAACTGCTAAAGGGAAATATGCTAAAATTGAAATAACTAGTTATTGTAAAGGAGGTGTAAACTTAACGCCTGCCGCAAGTTATGAGGATATATTATACAAACAACGTTATTATAATTTCAGATATACCTATCAACCCAACGGTACAAAAACATTCTAAGTTTATAAAAACTTTTAAATAGTTGACGGAGTAGATTTCCCCCAAAAGCTCCCTTCTAACAGCCCCTTTTGGGGCTGTTGTTGTTTTTGGAAAAATTATTTTGCTTTAAAGCTCCAAGTAAAATTAAATTCGGCAACTACTTCGCCTGCTTCATTCTTACCCACCGACTTACAAATAATGGTTTTGCCTTGGCCTGTTGCTATTGCCTCGTTAATCGCCGTTTGAATGGCCATTCCATCTTCACAAGTAAATAATAAAACGCCCGTTGCTTTTTTTACAAAAGCCACTTCCATCTTCACCACTAGCATACTTACTTTGGGTGTTCGTTGATACACTTGCCCAAAGGCTAACATACCACTACACATTTCTGCGGCCATGGCTTCGACCGCAAAGTAAACCGATTTAAAGGGGTTCATGGTAAACCAAGAATACTTAATGCGCACCACGCATTTTTCAGCATCAAAATGATGTATACTTAATCCTGCAAAAAATGCAGCAGGTAATTTCTGGAATAAGAAATAGCGAAACTTTATGGGGCTAGTAATAAGTTGCTTAAATATATTAAAGGAGGGGTTCATGTTATAAATATTAAGTTGTATAAAATTAGTGAAAATAGATCAAACATGATTTCAATCATTAAAATCAGTGACTATAATCATACTATCTCATTTAATTCCGAGCAAATTTTGCAGTTGGAATTTTAACACTCACTAAAATGATTATTGTATGAAAATTTTAAAAATTGTTTCACTCTTTAGTTTTGTAGTACTATTTTTTATGTACTGTACTAAAACCGACCAAGTAGTTGTTTCAACTGCTTCAAAAAATACAACAGATTTACTTTCACTAAAAACCACGGCTGGCCCTACTATTGATGGTGTTATTGATGACAGCTGGGCAAAGGCTACAAAATTAGAAATCACACCTACTGTGCCAGATCCAGGCAATGGTTTATTTGCTGGTTATATAGGTGATAAATACCTGGCCACTTTAAGATCAATGTATGACGATCAGTATATCTACTTTTTAGCAGAATATGCAGATAAAGATCAAAATCAAAAAGTAGCTCCCTGGTATTTTAATCCAACTACAAAATTGTGGGCTAAAGAAGGGAGTGGAAATGTATATGATGCGAATGGTGTTTTAACCAGACAAGGATTTGGTGAAGATAAGATGGCTATGCTATGGAATATTGATAATTCTACACCAAAATTTATTACTCAAACATGTTATGCCAGTTGTCATGTATTTACTCCTTATTATGATTATACAACAGTAGGAACCTTGGTCGCTAAAGTTGGTAAAACTGCTTTGGATAGTTTGGTTACTATGCCAACTTTTAAATCCAATTCAGGGAGTGGAAATCACTATACCAATGGACCTAATGAAAAAATTGATATGTGGTGGATGCAACCAAGTAAAGGGTTAAGCTATGGCAAAATGGACGACAATTATCAGGATTATGCAGGAGGGCAAGCCATTACCAATTTAACTGGTGGTAATGCCAACGGAAGACATGTTGATGATTTGGTTGTGGGAAGTACTGCTACTGTATGGCCTTTTAGGCCCGTGTATACTACTGATGCCAGTCAAGGCTCATTCGCTAATACACAAAATTTAAAAATTGGTGGAACAGGTGCTACAGTAGCCGTGCCATTGTATGTGATTCCAGGTTCAACAAGTAATTATATTACTGTTGCCGATACAAGTGCCAGTGGTGCAGCAAAAAAAGTAACTGCAGTAAGTGCCACTGGAGTATTAACCTATAGTGGCGGTACTTTAGATCCTAATACAGGTACTGATTACCAAAGATTAGGTTCAGATGCATATAGCGGCATTGGTACTAAATGCATTCCTTCTGTAATTGTTTCTCCATTAAAAAATGGACGCGCTGATATTGACTGTATCGCAATATATACTGGAACAGGATACATTGTAGAGTATAGAAGAAAACTAAAAACCGGGGATGTACTAAAACAAGATATTGATTTTACAGGTTTGCAAGATCAATCATTTGGGTTTGCGATCTGGAATAGAAACAACAATCAACATGCCATTCAGCCTAATTTGATGCTTAAGTTTCAAAAATAAAATGGGTGTAAACGATTAAAAGTAAAAGTATGTTAACCAAAAAAATAGCCATATTATCAGGTCTCTTTGCCCTTATGATGTTTGCTATTACAGGATGTTATAAAACTTCAACCATTGTTGTAAATCCAGGAAGCAGTATTACTCAAACTATGAGTTTTAAAACTGATATTATTCCTTTATTCACCACCAATTGTACCAAAGCAGGTTGTCATGTAGCTGGAGCTAAAAATCCAGACTTAACCGAAACCAATGCTTATAAAGCTTTAGTAGATGGAAGTTATTTTAAAGCCAATGATCCTGATAATAGTGTTTTAATGTTGTGGTTGAATGGCAAAAAAAGTCCAGTGATGCCAATGGGCGCCGGACCTGATGAAAAAATCAATGCAAAAATTTATGCATGGATTAAACAAGGAGCAAAAAACAATTAAATTAATTCAAATGAAAAAAGCAATATCCTATACATCAATAGTAAGCTTAATTCGACTACCCCTACTTATGTTGGTGCTCGTTTTAAGTGTTAATCAATTGATTGCGCAAGACTCTACACAGGCCACTGCTCCTGTAGTTAAAAAGAAATCTTACGTCAAAAATACGTTTGAAGGAAACCATATTATAGACAATCAAACTGTTATGGTACCCATCAAGGGAACATTTGAATTTGATATCCAGCATCGTTTTGGAACGATAGAACATGGGTGGAAAGATTTAGGTGGTTTATTTGCGAGTGCTAATATGTTATTGGGCTTTAGCTATGTACCTGTTAAAGATTTGCAGGTTGGTTTTGGCGCCACCAACGACAGAATGCAGGTGGATGGTAATTTAAAGTATGCTTTGCTAAAACAAACAAAGAATAATAGAATGCCTGTGAGTGTAACTTTGTTTGCTAATTCAGTAATGGATACTAGAGCAAAAAATAGTTCCTTGCCTATCATCAATGTACAAGATCGATTAAGTTTCTTTTCTCAATTAATTATAGCTCGGAAAATTACCGAAAGTTTTTCTGTACAAGTGGCACCTAGTTTTTCTTATTTTAATAATGTAGAAGGCTATTATGATGACAATAAAGTAATACAAGCAAAAACAAATAATGAACATTTAGCAGTAAGTGTTGCTGGTAAATATAAATTAACTGAAGGGCTTTCATTGATTGTCAATTATGATCAACCTATCACCGTACATCCTATGAATAATCCTAATCCAAATATAAGCTTGGGCTTAGATATGAAAACAAGCGGTCATGATTTTCAAATATTTGTGGGTAACTATGGTTATATTTTACCTCAAAATAATAACGTATACAATCATAATGATTTCTCAAAAAGTCAATTCTTGATTGGGTTTAATATTTCAAGACTTTGGAATTTTTGATGGAGTGTTAAGGAATAGTGACTAGAAACTGTTGTTGAGCAAAAGAGCGCCTGTCCTTTATTTGAAAAGGTAGGCGCTCTTCGTTTTAGCCTTCTCACCCCCAATTTACAATATGACCAAAGTCATATTTTCTGCTGATAGGCATCATTTAACACAAGGATATATAAAAGAAACTTTGTATCCTATTCAAAACCAAAAATTGTAACCACATGAAAAAATTACCAATTTTAACTTTAATTGTTGTTTTTATAACAACCGCTAGCTTCACATTTTTACAAACAAAGCCATGGGTTGTTCCAGACAAGTCTGCTAAAACAGCCAATGCAGTAAAAGCTGATGCAGCATCAGTAGCAGCTGGTAAAGTTTTATGGGGGCAACATTGTGCTTCTTGCCATGGTAAAACTGGATTAGGAGATGGCACAAAAGCAGCACAATTAGAAACTACCCCGCCCGATTTTAGCAAAGCCGTTGTACAAGGTCAATCAGATGGAGCTTTATTTTTTAAGACTTCCGAAGGTCGCGGGGATATGCCAAGTTTTAAAAAGAAAATTCCAGATCAAGAAGATATTTGGAATTTAGTGAATTACATGCGTACGCTAAAAAAATAGTCAATCAACTTAATATATTTTATGTCAGACAATCAACTCCTACCAAAGGATAGTTCAGCCAGAAGAAAGTTAATAGCAGGTCTTGGGGCTTTAAGTTTATTCCCAATTTTAAAATTCGGCTGGTTCAATAAAAAGAAAGAAGTAATTAGTTGTGCTCCTGAAAAAAATAGCAAGACTATTAAATTTTTAACGCAAGATGGCACCCTAGTAGAAGTAGATGCTTCAAGAATAAATATGGGTAAGGAAAAAATATCTAATAAGCAATTACAATCTTGGGTTAAGAAAGAAATGTAATCAAAAAATAGCTGAATGAAAACTAATCAAAATTCAAGAAGAGATTTTTTAGCCACTTCTTTAGTAGCAGGTGCTGCTTTGGCTGGTTGTGCTACTAAAAATCCATTTACAGCCGAAGAAATACCAGATGTAAAACCTTCGGGAGAAATGGTAAAATTATTATCGGTAGATGGAGAAATAATTGAAGTAGATAAAGCATTTTTAAAACCTGTACCTGAATTACCTTCTGTAATGAATACAGAAGCAAGAGAAGGTATTACGGGAAAGAAATTTGTAATGGTGATTGATTTGTCAAGATGTAAGAGTGTAAAAAAATGTCAGACAGCTTGCAATCATATGCATCATATACACCCAGGACAAAACTGGATAAAAGTGTATCCAATGCAAGAGGCAGAGCACACAGCACCTTATTGGCAACCTACTACCTGTATGCATTGTGATGAACCACCCTGTGTTAAAGTTTGTCCAGTGGATGCTACTTTTAAAAGAAAAGATGGTATAGTATTGATAGATAGTGATAGATGTGTTGGATGTCGTTTTTGTATGGCGGCTTGTCCTTATTCCACTAGGGTATTTAATTGGGAAGAGCCAAAAATAGAAAAAGAAATTTTAGACAAACCCTATTCCTGTGAAACAAGTGTTCCTCAGAAAAAAGGCACGGTTGGAAAATGTGATTTCTGTCCAGACATGGTACGTCAAGGAAATCTTCCACATTGTGTTTCGGCTTGTCCTAATGGTGTATTTATGTTTGGAGATATTTTAGAAGATACCGTTACTAATGGAGCAGAGACATTTAGATTTAGTGATTTGATAAAAGATAAAGCTGGTTATAGATTAATGGAAGATTTAGGTACTAAGCCAAGCGTATATTATTTGCCACCGGTAAATAGAAATTTTCCTTTTGAAAACAAAGCGGACGTTGAAGAACCAAAAAAAGGGTAAGCATTAAGTAATATTAAAATTATTCAAAGTGGATAAGTTAAAAGAAAATAAAATTGTCGAAGATCTTTTTCCTCAAAAATTTGGTAAACAAGGAACTATTTGGGTGATAAGTTTATCTATTATTTGTGCTATTGGACTTTTCGCCTATGGTCGTCAATTGTATTATGGGTTAGAAGTTACAGCTATGCGGGATTATGTCTCATGGGGTATTTATATTTCTAATTTTGTATTTTTTGTTGCCATTAGTTTAGTAGGGTCACTCATCACAGCCGTATTAAGATTAACCGATGTTAAATGGAGCACACCGTTAACCAGAATTGCGGAAATTATTGCTGTATCAGCCATTACGTTTGCTTCATTAATTATTATTGTTGATATGGGACGACCAGAAAGATTTTATAATCTTTTTTTACATGGTCGTTTGCAATCTCCCATTATTTGGGATGTGATAGTAATCACCACCTATTTTATCATAAGTTTATTATTATTATATTTTCCTTTACTACCCGATTTGAAAATTCTGATTGCATTTAAAGAAAGAAATGGCAAATGGTTGCAAAAGCTATATGTTTTTTTAGGTTCTTTTTGGAAAAACAAACCGGAACAATTTAAAATTACCGACAAAGCAATTAATATTTTAGCTATTGCCATTATACCAGTTGCCTTTTCAATCCACACAGTTACTTCTTGGTTGTTTGCTACTACTTATAGACCAGGCTGGGACAGTACAAATTTTGGGGCCTATTTTATTTCAGGTGCCTTTTTAGTGGGAGCAGGTGGGGTAGTAGTAGCAATGTATGTATTTAGAAAACATTATAAATTAGAAAAATACATTACGGAAGATCATTTTGATAGAATGGGAAAAGTATTAGTGATGCTTGCATTATTGTATTTATATTTTAATGTAAATGAGTTTTTAGTGCCAGCCTTTAAAATGAAAAAATCCGAAGAAGAGCATTTATTAGGATTATTTACTGGAGAATTTGCACCTATATTTTGGTTTGCCATTTTCACAGCCATGTTTATTCCAATATTTATATTGCTATTTAAAAAAGGCAGAAAACCTTTGCCTGCATTCATTGCTGGAGTTTTGGTAGTGGTGGGATCATGGTTTAAAAGGTTTTTAATTGTAACGCCAACCTTATTACATCCTTTCTTGCCCATGCATGATGTGCCTGCAAATTATCATCATTATATTCCAACCTGGGAAGAATGGGCCATCGCAGGAGGATCCTTAGCTGGCGCCTTATTAGTGATTACTTTTTTTGCAAGAATATTTCCTATTATACCCATTCATGAAACCATACTTGAAACCGAAAGCCATGAAAATGAAAAACATTTTTAAAACCGTCTTATTCTTATTAGGATTTATACCAACATTTTTAAATGCGCAAGCGGTTGAAAAAAAGATATTGGTGTTGGGAGTAAAATATTATAATGATAATAATATTTCTCAGCATTTAATCATACAAGCCAAATCTAAAATAGATGGCAAATTTCAAAAAATTGGAAATATCCCCGTTAAAGTATTTATCAATAACGAAAATGATAAAAATAATTTTATTGGCACAGGAACTACCACCGAAAGAGGAGAGTTATTATTATTAGTTCCAGCATCTGCAAAAACAGAGTGGTCTAAATCGAACAATCAAACTTTTGTTGCAACAAGTACTGCTACAACATTATATGATGAAGCTAGAGGGGAGTTGGCTATCACAAAGGCAAAATTAAAAATTGATACCATAGATGGGAAAATGGTGCATGCGAAATTATTGGTTTTAATAGATTCTACATGGAAACCAATGGTAGGCATAGAAATGGTATTGACTGTAAAAAGATTAGGGGGAAATTTAAATATTAGCGAAACAGCTACATATACAACTGATACCGCAGGGGCAGTGACAGGAGAATTTAAAAGAGAAAATTTACCGGGAGACAATAAAGGTAATTTAGTGTTAGTTGCTAATGTAATTGATAATGATATATATGGCAATTTATCTGCCGAAACAACTGTGCCTTGGGGGTCTAAATTAATATATAGTACTAATTATAATCACCGCAGTTTATTTGCCAGAAGAGGTCATTCACCATTTTGGCTGGAGTTTTTAGCGTATGGTATCATTTTAGCGGTGTGGGTGGTAATTATATATTTAGTCTTACAAATAAAAAAAATAGTTAAACTAGGTTTAGAGTAGAAGCAGAGGTTTGGTTTTGATAAAAAAAGGCACTCCAAAAGGGTGCCTTTTTGATTAATTCACCTATTTTTAAGACCAAAACCTAACGACTATGACCAAAACGCTTCAAACCTATGATTACATTGTTTTTATTTTATATTTCTTAATTATAGCCAGTTATGGTTTTTGGATTTATAAAAGAAAAAAATCGGCTACCTCTAATTCAACAGATTTCTTTTTAGCCGAAGGACAATTAACCTGGTGGGCCATTGGAGCATCTTTAATTGCGTCTAATATTTCTGCCGAACAATTTATTGGCATTAGTGGAAATGGATTTAGATTAGGTTTAGCCATTTCGGCTTATGAATGGATAGCGGCAGTTTGTTTGGTGATTGTGGCCGTGTTTTTTATGCCAGTGTATTTAAAAAATAAAATTTATACCATGCCTCAGTTTTTAAAAACGAGGTACAATGAAACCGTAGCTATGATCATGGCTATATTCTGGTTGTTCTTATACATATTTGTAAACCTAACTTCTATTTTGTATTTAGGAGCTATTGCTATTAATAATTTAACCGGAGGAGCCAATTTCCATTTAATCATGATAGGCTTAGCTGTTTTTGCTTTATTCATCACTTTGGGAGGGATGAAAGTAATTGGCTATACCGATGTTATTCAAGTATTGGTTTTAACCATCGGAGGTTTAATTACTTCTTATTTTGCTTTAACCGTGGTATCCGAAAAATTTGGATATGGTAGTAATGCTATTGCAGGATTCAATCATTTATTAAAAGTAGCACCAGATCATTTTAAAATGATTTTTGACAAACCAACAGCGGGTTCGACGCAAAAACAAATTGATGATTACTCTAGTTTACCAGGATTGGCCATGATGGCTGCAGGTATGTGGGTAGCCAATTTAAATTATTGGGGATGTAATCAATACATTACACAAAGAGCATTGGGAGCAGATTTAAAAACAGCAAGAACTGGAATTTTATTTGCTGCCTTTTTAAAATTATTGATGCCAATATTAGTGGTGTTGCCTGGTATTGCAGCTTATGTATTGTATCAAAATGGAGAATTGCAAAATGAAATGTTAACCAATGGTACACTCAATCAAGACAATGCCTATTCTTCGGTGGTAGGCTTTTTGCCGGTGGGCTTGAAAGGCTTATCCATGGCGGCTTTGACTGCAGCAATTGTGGCTTCATTAGCGGGTAAAGCCAATAGTATTTCAACCATTTATTCTTTAGATATTTATAAGAAATATATTAATAGAGATGCTGCAGATAACAAAATTGTTTCAACAGGAAGAATTATGATTATCATTTCTTTAATCATTGCTATTATTATTAACTGGAACGATGCCTTGGGTATTGGCGGAAAAGGTGGTTTTGAATTTATCCAAAAATATACTGGTTATATTTCACCTGCCATCTTCCCAGTTTTTTTACTTGGGTTCTTCTGGAAAAAAGCTACTTCAAAAGCGGCTATCACTGGAATTATAGTTGGTGTAATTTTATCTATTGTATTTGATAAATTTATTGTTGGCTGGGCAGGACATGAAACCCTAATATATACTGCTTATCCTAATGGACATGGTGGATTCGAAATACCCTATTTAATTCAAATGGGATTGGTATTTGCCTTTACCATGATTACGATGGTCTTAGTGAGTTTGATAGATACGAAAGGGCAAACTCATGAAAACGATATAATAGAAGATACTACTAGGTATAAATTATCCAATGCTAATTTAGCTATGATTTTTATAATCTTAGGTTTAGTAGCCGCTATGTATATTCGCTTTTGGTAGGTAGTAACTATTTATATTAATAGCGATCATCTATTGTGATTTTGAAAATTACATCAAAATGAAATCAAAATTGGTTTACCATTTTTCTTTCTTGATTGTATTGTTAGGATGCTTGCCCTTAGCTGCTCAAAACAATAAATTAGTTAAAGAAAAAACGCAATTAATCACTCATGTGCAATTGATTGATGGCACCGGCAAGCCAGCTAAAGATGCCGCTGTAAGAATTCAAGGAAACAAAATAATTCAAATAGGTTCCTTAGTGCCTCAGAAAGAAGAAATGGTAATAGATGGTCAAGGTTGGGTATTGGCACCAGGTTTTATAGATTCGCATAGTCATCATTTTGACAACTTAGACATTCACCCCGAAGCCTTGCCTACCAATAATCAGGGCATTACGACTATTATTATAGGACAGGATGGAGAAAGTTATTCCATGGATACGCTTGCTCAAATAATGAAGGCTCAGCCTATGGCTATTAATATTGGAACCTATACTGGACAATCCACTTTAAGAGAAGAAGTAATGGGAGATAAAGACGTATATAGGCAAGCTACTCAATTGGAAATAGACAAGATGAAAATTATCTTAAAGAATGAATTAAAAAAAGGGTCCTTTGGTTTATCCACTGGATTAGAATATGAGCAAGCCTTTTTTTCAAGCAAGGACGAAGTGATCCAATTGGCCAAAGTAGCAGCAGCCGAAAAGACAAGCTACATGAGTCATATTAGAAGTGAAGATATTAGAATGCCAGATGCGATTGATGAAATTATTGAAATTGGTAGAGTTACTAAAATGCCAGTGCAAATATCACATATCAAATTGGGTAAAAAAGATGATTGGGGTACGGCCAAAATTTTAATCAACAAATTAGAAAAAGCAAGAGCTGCAGGTATTAACATCACGGCAGATGTATATCCTTATACTTATTGGAATTCAACTTTGAGGGTATTGTTTCCAACACGTGATTATACCAATCCAGTGAGTGCGGAATTTGCAGTGAATCAAATCATAGATGTGAATGAATCTTATTTAGTGAAATATGCACCGGTAGAAGCCTACAGAGGTAAAACCATTGCAGCCATTGCCGCTATGAGAAATGAAAAACCATCTACAACGCTTATGGCATTGATTGCGATTGCATCAGCATTCAAAGAAAAAAATCCTGAATTTAAAGGAACCATCGATGCCATCGCAGGTAAGTCGATGATAGAATCTGATGTGGCTGCATTTATAGCTTGGCCCAATGCTAATATTTGTTCAGATGGTAATAATACGGGCGGACATCCAAGAGGGCAAGGCGCTTTTGCAAGAGTATTAGGAAAATATGTGAGAGAAGACAAAGTAATTCCATTGGAAACAGCTATTTATAAAATGACAGGTTTAACTGCAAAGCATGTAGGAATAAAAAATAGAGGAGTTATTGCGGTAGGTAATTATGCCGATCTAGTTTTATTGAATCCAGCTACTGTAAAAGACAATGCTACCATTCAAAACAGTAGGGCTTTATCAACGGGTATTGAAATGGTTTGGATAAACGGGCAGGTCACTTATAAAAATCAAAAAACAACAGGCGCTTATCCTGGTGTTTTTATAAAAAAATAAATTTTAATTTAAAGTATAATCGTAGCAAAGATGAACAATGCAATTGTGTTGACGAATGGGTTATTGAAATCGCTAGATGCAAAAACGGCACATGGTTTAATTAGAGGAACAGAAAGGTTTACTATTAAAGGGGTGATTGATTGTGCCGAAACTGCAGGGAAAGATGCAGGTAGTTTATTAGATAGCCAGCATAGAGAGATTCCAGTTTTTGAAAATTTTAAAACAGCAGTGGCCTCTTTGCAGGACATTCAATATTTAGTGATAGGAGTTGCAACTGTTGGAGGAAGGTTGCCTGCTAATATGTTAACTACCATTATTGAGGCCATTCATGCAGGAATATCTATAGTTAATGGATTGCATGAATACTTAAATGAAAAACCAGCAATTGTGGCATTGGCCAAAGAAAAAGGTGTTCAATTAATTGATGTAAGAAAGCCTAAGACAAGGGAGCAACTTAGCTTTTGGACGGGTGAGATTTTTAAAGTAACCGCCCCAATCGTTGCTGTCATTGGGATGGATTGCGCTATGGGTAAAAGAACCACTGCTAGAATGTTAAGACAAGCTTGTGAAGCCAGTGGCTTAAAAGCGCAAATGATTTATACAGGTCAAACGGGTTGGTTGCAAGGCGGCAAGTATGGTTTTATATTTGACTCAACCTTAAATGATTTTGTATCAGGCGAGTTGGAAAATGCAATAGTTAATTGTTGGAAGGAAGAAAAACCAGATTTTATATTTTTAGAAGGACAATCTTCTTTAAGAAATCCAAGTGGTCCATGCGGTATTGAATTACTAATCTCGGGAAATGCAAAAAATGTAATACTGTTATTTGCTCCCAAGCGAAAATATTTCGATCATGATGAAAAGTGGGGCAGTATCCCTAGTGTTGAATCTGAAATAGAGATCATTGAAAAATTAGGATCAAAAGTAATTGCTGTGGGGATTCACACAGAGGATTGCACGAATGAGGAAGCCTTTGCTTTTCAAAAGGAATATGAACAAAAATTAAAGATTCCAGTATTGTTGCCTATTCAAGAGGGGGTAGACAAAATAATACCTACCTTAAAGCAATTGAGTAAGTAATTTAAATTTTTATACAAATTAGTAAATGAAAATAGTTGCCGTAAAATCATACGTACAAAAAATGGCTTTAACCAAGCCCTACACCATTGCTTATAGTACATTTTCGGATGTAACTTTAGCTTTTTTTGAATTGGAATTAGCCAATGGAATAATAGGGTATGGTACAGGAAGTCCTGCAGGAGAAGTAGTAGGAGAAACCACCGACCAAACAGCCCTTAATTTACAAACCGATTTTGTTCAAAAATTTGTAGGCAGAGACATTCGACATTTTCAACAAATCATCTATGAAGCAAGACTTCATTTCAACCACTTGCCTGGAACTCAAGCTGCTATTGATATTGCGCTACACGATGCATTTGGTAAATTCATTGGCATATCCGTAGCTGATTTTTATGGCCAAAAAATACAAGCCCTTCCTACCTCTATTACCATTGGAATAAAAAATGTGCAAGAAACTTTAGAAGATGCCGCAGGTTATTTACAATTGGGTTTTAAAATTTTAAAAGTTAAGATGGGGTTGAATGTAGAAGAAGACATTGAAAAAATAATAAAACTACATGAGTTGTATGCTACTCAATTTAAAATAAGGGTAGACCCTAATCAGGGGTATACTTTGGCGCAACTGAATCAATTTATTAATGCTACTAAAAAAGTAGGCGTTGAATTAATAGAACAGCCCTTGCCCGTAGGAAAAGAATTAGAATTATTAAATGTAGATCCTAGCTATCGATCTATTTTAATGGGGGATGAATCTTTAAAAGATCCACAGGCTGCTTTGGAATATGCCACGAGTAAACCATTTGGCGTATATAATATTAAATTGATGAAATGTGGTGGCATCATGGGGGCAATGGAAATTGCCACCATCGCTCAACAAGCTCAAATAAATTTATTTTGGGGTTGTAATGATGAAAGTATATTAAGTATAACAGCAGCATTGCACGCAGCCTATTGTTGTGCTAACACCAAATACATTGACCTTGATGGAAGTTTTGATTTAGCCGAAGACTTGGTTACAGGAGGGTTTGAGCTAGTAGATGGTTACATGCATATTAATCATTTGCCAGGTTTTGGAGTCACAAAACTTTAAAGCTGCTTATTTCAAAAACACTAAATTGTAGTATGGACGTATTAAAGCCGAAGATTGGATTAAGAGTGGCTACTTTTTTAGTGGTAAGTGTAATTATTGGTTCGGGCGTTTTTAAAAAAATTGCGCCAATGGCGCATGAATTAGGTTCTCCCTTATTAGTTATACTATGCTGGGTTTTGGCGGGCATCATCAGTTTAGCAGGAGCACTTTCAACGGCCGAAATGGTAAGTATGTTTCCTAATTCGGGCGGGGAGTATTTTTATTTTCAAAAAATATACGGACGCTTTTTCTCCTTCATTTATGGATGGTCAAGTTTTACCATTATTAAAACTGCTGCTATATCAGCGCTGGCTTATATTTTTTCGCAATCTTTAAATAGCTTATTCCCATTCCCCAGTTATTCATCCGATGCAAGTTTTTTAGGCATCGCCCTTTTTCAAAATTTATCTATTAAAATAGTAGCCTCTATTTTAATTATTTTATTAACCTTACTAAATTATAGGGGAGTTGAATTTGCAGCCAAACTAAGTAGTTTCTTAACTTATTTAATGTTGACAGCCATTGTGTTATTTATTGTAGTAGGATTTAGTTCCAGTTCGGTAAATATTCAAAATTTAACCCAACCTAGTCAATTAGCAGATGCCCCTTCCCTTAATGGGTGGAATTTAATGAAAGCCTTATTCGTAGCAAGTTTAGGGGCTTTTTGGGGATATGAAGGCTGGAATAATATAGCCTATATAGGAGAAGAAATAAATAATCCAAAACGCAATCTTCCTTTGGCATTGGGTTTGGGTACTTTGTTGGTCATAGCCACTTATGTTGCATTAAATGTAGTTTTTGTAACTGTTATGCCTATTGATTATTTCATGCAATTAAATGCAACACCTAATAAAATTGCAGCGGTAGAAGTAGCAGGAAGAATTAGTGGGAATATAGGCATGGTATTAGTAGCGGGGTTAATAGTAGTGACTACTTTAAATTCAGCCAATAGCAGTATTTTAATGTCTTCTAGAATTATGTATGCAATGGCTAGAGATAAAATGTTTTTTTATAAAGCCGCCTCTGTGCATCCAAAATACAACACACCCGATGTAGCATTATTTATTCAAGCATTTTGGGCCATCGCTTTGGTGTTTTCTGGAACCTTTGACCAATTAACCGATATGCTTGTATTTGCTTCCTTTATATTTTATGGAAGTACAGCCTTAGGGGTTATTATATTAAGAATAAAACATCCAGAAATTGAAAGAAAATACAAAGTCATTGGTTACCCATTTGTACCTGCATTATTTTTTCTTTTTTGTGTGGCTCTATTTATAATGACAATTATCAATCAACCTTATGAAGCCATTTGGGGTTTAACCCTTATGGCTACTGGGTTACCGGTGTACTGGTGGTTGAGTCGTAAATAACTACTTTCTCCCATAAGTGTCCATAATTATCTCTAAATTCATCATGAATGGGATGAGATTGATAAATGGCTTCGTCTTCGGCAGAATCAAAAAAGCAAAGCCAAGAGTAAGTATAATTTTGTACAATTACTGCTCTATCGGTGGCAGCTGGAACGCCCACATGAAATTGACGAATGGTAGAAATGGTTGAAAGTAAATCAATTCCTTCGAAAAATTTAATACGGTCTGCTTTTGAATCTGGATTTTTTAAATAAAAGAATACATGGTGTACGAAAGTATTATCAGCTATTTTTTTGCTCATAGTAAGAAATTATATATTTTTTAAATTGACAGAAAGCCTGTTCAATTTAATAATGGCGAAAGTAAATTATATTAATACAGTACAAAAATTTAATTTTCTAAAATATGCTTAGCATAGTCAAGACATTTTTTTGTTTCTTTTACTGCATCGGAACCTGCTGGAATATCATATTCTAATTCAATGGTGGCAGGAATTTTATATTTTTTAGTTTTCAATAAAGTTAATACCTCTTTTAGTGGGGTATCCCCTTCGCCCCATGGCATATTTTTTTCGCCATTTACTTTATTGTGTCTATCCTTAATGTGCATGCTCGTAATGCGATCATGCTTGGCTTCAATTAATGCCAATAAAGTTTCTTTTGTATTGGGGCCGCCTGCTGCAATGTAATGCCCGCAATCTAAATTCATAGAATTGAATGGTGATTGTCCTAATGCAATATCCCATGCGGTATCGGTCGCTTGCGTATGTGCATGGTATCCAATGTAAATACCATGTTTTTGTCCAAGATCGCCTAAGCGCTTAGAATGTGCAGCATCATTAGGCAATTCAATGGTTACCGATTTTGCACCCAAAGTTTTTGCTGCTTTTAATGCATATACAATTTCGCCATCCGTATTGGTTGGGTTTAATGCATTTGGTTTGAACGCATAAATGCTTACTCCAGCAGTATTGTACATTTTGCGAATTTCTTTAAACTTATCCATTGAAACTGTTGTTCTCCAAGTAGCCAATTGAGTTTGGTATTCTTTTATTTGAGCTTTTACCGCATCTGTAAATTCAATTTTTTTGCCTGGCACCCATGGAATAGGGTTTTTAGGCGCCCCTGCATACTCTTCAATGGCATCTCCCATTAATTCAATGGCACTAATATTAGCATCTATACAATATTGCAATAGTTGTTCTGCACTACCGGGCATACTTCTAAAAGAATAAGTAATGGCTCCAACTTGTACTCCATTAATGAGTGAATTTGGTTGACTACTTAAAATGCCAAAAGGGTTAGCAGCTAAACCAGATTTACCCATCAATAGCAATCCCACGGAAGCCAATGAACTTTGGTATAAAAATTGACGACGAGAAGTTTCCTTGTTGATTTTATTTGAATTATTCATTTAATTTGTTTTTAATATATCAATGATTTTAAGACTATTAAATTAAGGGTTTTAGTTTAAAATGCAAGTAAAATTTGATAAAAGGAGGCCATTTCAAAACCCATAGGGCATTTTAATGCTATAAGCTTTACTTTTACAGTTATGAAAAAGGGGTTGTTTTTTTTATTGATTTTTGCTTCCTTGAATGGGGTGGCACAATCCAACTATGTATGGAATGACAAAGTTCAAAAAACATATGAATCCATCAATTCATTAAGAATTCCGGAGGCCAGGAAGCTGATCGAAAAGGAGCTCAACAATCACACCAATAATCTTTTTTATTCCTTACTAGAAAGTGAAGCCGACTTATATCAATTATTTTTTAATGAAAACACTGCAGAATATTCTATTTTTTACCCTCGCTTTCAAAAGCGCATAGATCTAATCAAGTCAGGACCTAAAAACAGTCCTTATTATTTGTACAGTTTGGGCTTAATGCATTTTCATAAAGCGATATTGGCTATTAAATTAGATAAAAATGTAGAAGCTGCTTTAGATTTTCGCAAATCCTATATTTATTTTAAAGACAATAAGGAACTGTATCCTAAATTTAATCCTAATGATGTTTATTTTGGTTTATTGACTACCATTATTGGAGCAGTGCCCACCAATTATCAATGGATGTTAAATATTTTTGGTTTTAAAGGAAGTATTTCAAAAGGCAATGAATTGGTATTGGGCTATATTAATAGTAAAGATGAATATTCAAAAATGGCGATGAATGAAGCGCTGTTGCTCTATCCCTATTTAGTGATGAATTTTGAAGGCAATACAAAAAAAGCTTTTGATTTTATTGAACATACTAATTATGATTTTAAAAAGAATCATATTCATGCCTATATGGCCACGAACCTGTATCTAAACCATCAGCAGCCCCGTAGAGCATTTGAAATTGCAACTAATATAGAACAGGGAGAGGCGTATTTGTCGATGCCCTTTTGGAATTATGAAATAGGGCATATCTACTTTAATGAAATGAAATTAGACAATGCAGAAAAAGAGTTTACTCAATTTATCAATACTTTTAAAGGTAATTTTTATGTAAAAGACACTTATGATAAATTAAGTTTAATTGCCTATTTAAAAAATGATGTTAAAAAATCCTATGAGTATAGGGAAGAAGTGTTGAAACATGGAAGTTTAATAACAGAAGCAGATAAATTGGCTTTTCAAAATGCAAAATCAAATGCTTGGCCTAATATTTTATTATTAAAGGCACGTATTTTAAGTGATGGAGGTTTTCAATCGCAGGCTTTAAGAGTATTAGCAGATAAAACAACCCTAGATTTTAATACAGAAGATGACAAGACTGAATTTTCGTATCGATTGGCTAGAATCAATGATTTAATGGGAGATAAAGAGCAAGCCATTAAATTTTATAAGTCAACCATTGTCAAAGGAAAAAATTCAAAGCAATATTTTGCGGCCAGATCGGCATTACAAATTGCTTTAATTTATGAGGAAAGAAAGGATTTCAATAATGCCATTGCTTTTTATAAAGATTGCATGGAAATGAAAAATACGGCATTCAAAAATTCATTAGATCAGAAAGCAAAATCTGGCATCTTAAGATGTCAGAAATAAATATAAGTGGACATGATATTGCTCATGATTTCAAAGTATATGGCTATTATTTACAGGGGGAATAGCGATTTTAATACACATATATTGTAGGAATTATTATTGTTTTGGTTATCTTTGCAAAAATTAGATATTGAATAGAACTACTAATATAAATCGAAGGAGAAAAGGATTTTTTTTAACCTTTTTGCTGCTGCAAATAATGGTAAGCTTTGCACAAAAAACGGAAAGAAAAGGAGAATTTTATTTTTCATGGGGCTACAATAAGGATTACTATACTAATTCGAATATCTATATTGATCAACCAGCATTAAATAACAAGTTTAATTTTAAAAATACTGTTTTGGTTGATCATCCAGGTTGGGATGAAGGGCTGTTTAATACCGCTTTAAGTATCCCACAATACAATTATCGATTTGGCTATTTTTTCGATAAAAATAAAGACTGGGCCTTTGAAATAAATTTTGATCATACTAAAGCTTTAATCAAGGATAATCATACCATTCACATGGTAGGAACTTATAATGGTTTAGCAGTTGATTCAAGTTTTATTTTTACTGAAAAAGGAGTAGGCGCTGCAAAAAATTATTATTTTTTAAATAATGGAGCTAATTTTTTATTATTTAATATTGTCAAAAGAAATAGATTTAAAAGCTTGTCAAGTAAAAATATTCGAATTGATGGGTTGGGTAAATTTGGGGTTGGTCCATTAATACCTCATGTACAAAATTGTTTATTTGGAAAAGAAAACGATAGCAAATTTCAATTTGGAGGCTGGAACACAGGAGCAGAGTATGCTTTAAGAACCACTTTTTATAATAAATTATATTTAGAATTTTCAGGAAAACTAGATTATGCAGTTTACTATAATTTAAATGTATACCAAGGTACTGCTAGGCAAAACTTTGGAACCTTAGAATTTATATTAAGTTTTGGATACAATATACCCATGGGTCATAAAATTCCGGTTACTGCACACTAATCAAATTCCACCATTATTTTTATACTATTAGCACCTGGATGATAAAAAGATTCAAAAGCATTTTTTAAATCTTTGAATGGATATCTATGTGAAATATAGTTTTCAGGTTTAATTTGACCACTCTTCATTTGTTCTATTACCCATTCGAAATCTAATCTGTTGGCATTCCTACTGCTCATTAAAGTGGTTTCTCTTTTATGAAATTCTGGGTGACTAAATATAAGTTCCCCTTTTTGTAAACCTATTAAAATATACTTCCCACCATGAGCAAGGTATTGCAATCCACTGTTAATGGCTTTCTGACTACCTGTAGCATCTACAACAACAGTAGGCATTTCGTTATGAGTAATTAACTTTAATTTTTCAATAACCTCTTCTTCCAAAGGGTTAACGGTATATTGTATGTTTAAATTATTTTTTGCAAATTTAAGTCGAGTGTTATCCATTTCCATGGCAATCACATTGGCTCCGTTAATGCGGGCGTATTCCATTGCACCTAAGCCAATGGCGCCAGCTCCAATGATTAAAACATTTTCATCCTTTTTTATTTGAGCTTTCCGCATACCATGTGCACCAATGCTAAAGGGTTCAATCATGGCTAAAGCGTCTAAATTTAAATCGGCACACTTCACTATGCTTTTTTCGGGTACTGCAATGTATTCACACATGCCCCCATCAATATGCACTCCAAAAACTTGCATATGAACACAACAGTTTTCTCTGCCGCTTTTACAAGCGATACAATTTCCGCAGTTAAAATAAGGAAGGATACTCACTTGATCATTATTGTTACATAAAAGTGAACCATTGTTATCTTTTATAACACCTGCAATTTCATGACCCAAAATTCGAGGATAATTAAAATAAGGTTGTGTCCCCTTATAAGCATGTAAATCGGTACCGCAGATACCAACTCTTTTTACTTGCACCAGCACCTCACCTTTTGTTAAAGTGGGAATTAATTTTTCTTCATACGAAAAATCTCCAGGTGCATTACAAACAAGAATATTCATTTTTTTATCTAACATAGTATAGCTTTCTAATCCTATAAATTTAAACAATAAATTTTGGATTTTTATTGAGAAAGTATTAAATTACTTGATAATTATTAGCACAGAATTCACCTTTAAAATTTAAATTATCAAAATGAAAAAGTTCAGCTTCTTATTTTCCATGTTATTCATTTTTACAATGATTGTAGCACAGGATAAAATTGTTGTCAATGCCGATTTAGGTAACACCATTATCAACAAAAATATTTACGGACATTTTGCCGAGCATTTAGGCAGGAGCATCTACGGTGGAATATATGTTGGTGAAGGAAATACTAAAATCCCCAATACAGCAGGGGTAAGAAATGATATTATTGATGCTTTGCGCAAATTAAAAATTCCAAATTTAAGATGGCCGGGTGGATGTTTTGCAGATACTTATCATTGGAGAGATGGTATTGGACCAAAAAGCGAAAGACCCTCTATGTTAAATGTTTGGTGGGGAGGAGTAACTGAAAATAATAGTTTTGGTACCCATGACTTTTTAAATTTATGTAAGGAGATTGGAGCAGAACCTTATTTGGCAGGAAATGTTGGATCTGGAACGGTGCAAGAATTAGCAGACTGGGTAAAGTATGTAAATTTTCCAGAAGGCAGCGGACCAATGACGCAGTTAAGAGCTCAAAATGGTCAAAAAGAACCATGGCATGTAACTTATTGGGGTGTTGGAAATGAAGCATGGGGTTGTGGAGGAAACATGAAGCCAGAATACTACGCTAATATCTATAAGCAATATGCCACATTTATGGCAAGTACGAATGATAAACCTATTTTTAAAATTGCTTCAGGTGCCAATTCGGATGATTTTAATTGGACAGAAGTTTTAATGAGAGATATTCCGAAAGACATGGTAGATGGTTTGGCATTACACCATTATTCTGTAATAGACTGGAGTAAGAAAAGTTCAGCGACAAATTTTACTGAAGCTGAATATTTTACAACTTTAAAAAGGGCTTGGAAAATGGAAGAGTTAGTAACCAAACACTCAACCATCATGGATAAATACGATCCACAGAAAAAAGTAGCATTGGTAGTGGATGAGTGGGGTGGTTGGTACGATGTGGAGCCAGGTACCAATGGAAGTTTTTTGTTTCAACAAAATACCATGAGAGATGCGATGATTGCTGGTATTAGCTTAAACATTTTCAATAACCATGCAACTAGAGTTAGAATGGCCAACTTAGCTCAAACGGTAAATGTATTACAAGCAGTTATTTTGACGAATGAAGAAAAAATGCTTTTAACACCTACCTATCATGTATTGGAAATGTTTAATGTCCATCAGGATGCTACTTTATTGCCCACTGTGCTAAAATCAAGTGACTATGAAAATGGGCAAGATAAAATTCAAGCAATATCTACTTCTGCTTCTAAAGATAAAAATGGTAAAACGCATATATCGGTAGTCAATATCGATCCTAATAAGAGTCATGATATTTCATTAGAAGTGAGGGGCGAAAAAATATCAAAAGTAACTGGTCGTATACTTGTTTCTGCTAAAATACAAGACCATAATACTTTTGAGAGTCCTAATAAAATAACTCCAGCTATTTTCAAAGACTTTCAAATTACGGGCAATGGCATCAAATTCACAATGCCTCCTGCAAGTGTATTAGTGATAGAGGCAGTTGAATAATTATTGTATATTGTACATCTAATAAAATTTAGAACATGAAAGTATTTAACGTATTTTTTATATTTGTCTTTATTCTTTTTGCAGCGGTTCAGTACAATGACCCTGATCCATATTTATGGATTCCTATTTATTTGTATCCAGCCCTATTGTGTTATTGGAAAGTAAAACAAAAGGCCATCAATAAGAAGGCCTATTGGGCAGGGTTTTTAGTTTTTGGTGCTTATGCTATTTATAAATTATTTGACACCAATGGTATTATAGATTGGATCAAATTTCATGATGCATCAAGCATTGCAGCTACTATGAAGGCCGAAGTACCTTGGGTAGAAGAGTCCAGAGAATTTTTTGGGTTAATTATAATTTTAGCAGTGATGGCTATTAACTATTTTAAAACAAAAAAAGAAGTTTAAATATTTTTCTTTAAATTTTTCAAAGAGAAGAACAATTATATAACCCTTACATTTATCAAAGATAAGCGTAAGGGTTATATAATTTTAAATCCTAACAATTAATTCCACCACTTACTTCAATTCTTTGACCATTAATCCATTTGGCATCATCAGAACATAAAAAGGAAATAACACCACCTAAATCATCTGCCGCACCAACTCGACCTAATGGAGACATATTTCCCAGCATGGTTTTAAACTGTGGATTATTTTTAATAGCAGCATTGTTAAAATCTGTTTCTACAGGTCCTGGAGCAACAATATTGGATCTAATGCCTCTACTACCTAATTCTTTTGCAAGGTATTTGGTTAATATTTCCATTGCCCCCTTCATAGAAGCGTATACGGAATAGCCAGGATTGCTAAATCTAGTTGTTCCAGAAGATATATTAATGATGCTTCCGCCATCATTCATTTGCTTAAGTAATTTTTGAGTTAAGAAGTAAACACTTTTAAAGTGTACATTTAAGAAATCGTCAAACACATCTTCGGTCACATCTACAAAAGGAACCGTCTTACCCATACCTGCATTGTTAATTAAAAAATCAAAATGAGTGTTTGTAAATTTTTCTTTTAATATAGTTTGCACTTCTACAACAAAAGCGTCTAAGGAATTAAATTCACTCATGTTCAAATGCGCGATGGCTGCTTTGGCACCTATGGATTCAATCTCTTTTGCAGTTTCTATGGCCATTTCTTTATTGTTATTATAAGTAACTATAACATCAATATTTTTTTTAGCCAAACTCAAAGCCATATCTTTTCCTAATCCTCTGCTGCCACCAGTTACAATGGCGATTTTATTTTTCATATGTATATTTTAAAGGGTACTACAAAATAACAATATTTGAGTCTAAATGGTTCAAATTCTCCCAAGCTTAATAAAAAAATTTAAATAGTTTCACCCTCTTTTAAGCTTAACTTAAGAAGGTGGGTGATATATTTTCCATAAGCGGCGACCTCCTTTACAAGTGTTTCAATAGCTTTGCGGTCTACAAAATTTAAAGGTCGGCATGTTCAAATTCATTTACACAATTATATTACTAAATATTTGCATAATAGCGCAAGCGCAGAAGGGTGCGCCATTGAGCGGGAATGGTCAAATTTATGGTATCGTATTGGACACAGAAACACAATTGCCTATTGAATATGCAACCATAATCATTTATAAAAATGGCAGCACTAAAGCAATTAATGGATCGACTACTAATAAACAAGGTCAATTTTCGGTAAAAGAACTTGAACTAGGCACCTATAAAATTGATATTGAATTTATTGGATTCAAAACAATCATCTTAAATGATATAACGATTGACAATAGTCATCTAAAAATAAATTTAAATAAAATTGAATTAAAAAAAGCGAATAGTACACTTCAGGCAGTTACCGTAACTAGTAATGCAAGAACTATCGAAAACAAAATAGACAAGATGGTTTTTAATGCCGAAAAAGACATTAGCTCACAAAGTGGAGTGGCCACCGATTTGTTAAAAAAAATACCCATGGTTTCTGTTGACATTGATGGCAATGTTCAATTAGCAGGTGCTTCCAGCATACGATTTTTAATTAATGGAAAACCTAGTATTGCCTATGGGTCAAATATCACCGATGTTTTACAATCTATTCCAGCCAGTGAAATTAAATCGGTTGAAGTAATTACCAATCCTGGTGCAAAATATGATGCAGATGGATTAGGGGGAATTATTAATATCATATTAAAGCAAAATAAAACCAGAGGGTACAATGGTAATATTAATACCAGTGTTGGTACGCGTATCGAAAATGGTTCTTTAAATTTAGCAGTAAGAAATAAAAATTTTGGGGCTGGTTTATTTTTTGCAACCAATGAAAGATTACTTGCGGCTTCACCAAGAACCATGAATAGAACAACTATTGATACAGCAAGCCATACTACTAATTTGATGCAACAGGATGGTAGTAGTGATGTAAAACGTCATGGCACCCATTCCGGTTTAAATATAGATTGGACTTTTAAAAAGAAAAATAGTTTTACAGCTTCTGTAAGTGGAAACGATTTTGGATTTGATGCATCAGGTTACAATAACCAAAGCTTAACAAGCCAATTACCTGGGCCAGGGGCTATTGAAAATACATTACTACATAACTTAACTACTGGCTCTTATTTAGGTAAGGGTGTTAATTATAACGCTAATTATAAACGCAGTTTTGATAAGGAAGATAGGAGCTTAGACATCGCTTTTAATGACGCCAATTCTAACAACAGCAATCATTCTAGTGCATTACAATACCTAATGCCAGTCAATACCTTAAACTATGGCAGTAGAAGCGCTATGGCATCAAAAGTGAATGAATCAGAACTAAAATTGGATTATTCAGAACCTATTTCGGATAAAGTAAAATTTAATACAGGTGGAAAACTAGTGTCCATGAATATCAACAGCGCCACCGATGTGTTTACAAAATCCAATGCACAAATTAGCAGATTAAATAATAGCTTATCTAATACCTTAGCCTATCATCAAAAGGTAGCAGCCATTTATGCTGAACTAGAATTTCCCATTCAAAATTGGATAGATGTTAAATTAGGAGGACGATGGGAACAGACCAATGTTGATGCTATTTATTCCTCCTCCAACAAGGAGATAAAACCCAATTATAATAATTTTGTGCCTTCTATCTTTTTTAAACGAAAACTAGGGGAGGATAATACTATAAAATTAAGCTATTCAAGAAGAATCAATAGACCTCGTTATGATGAACTAAACCCTTATATCAATACAACCGATCCAAAAAATATGACCGAAGGAAATCCATTTCTACTTCCAGAATTAGGAGAAAGAATTGAATTAACATATAATCAACAATTGGGAGAAAAGGGGTCATTAATGTTTGCTATATTTCAACGCAATTCGGATCAAGACATTCAATCCTATGTTACCTATTACCCAAGTTTACAAGTAGGGGATAGTTTATATTATAATGTTAATTTAAGTAAAAGTCAAAACATTGGTTTAGAAAAAAATACAGGCTTAAATATTTTTAGCGATATTAAAGTTTCTGGTGTCTTTAGTGTACGATCTAACCTATCTTATTATTATAGAGAGATACTTAATAGTATAGATAAAAATTACAATGCTACTAGTCAAAACTGGAAAGTGAATGTTAATTTGATTTATGAGTTTTCAAAAACATTGGTTAGCGAGTGCTTTGGTGACTTTAATTCTGCGCGCAATGAATTACAAGGAAAATATCCTGCCAACTTATCTTATAGCTTTGCAATTCGAAAAAGATTTTGGAATAATAAAGGAAGTTTGGGATTGGTGGCCAACAATCCTTTTGCAGAATACGTCAAACAAGAAACGCTAATTAGCGGTCCTAACTTTACTTCTAACTCCATTAGGTATGAACCTAGTAGATCTTTTGGCTTAAGTTTTAATTGGCGTTTTGGTAAGCTAGAATTTATGAAAGAGAAAAAGGAAGAAGGGGGAATGGAAGACAATGGCAAATAGCCAACTAAAGCGTATTTTTGCTTTGTAAATAAGTCCCATGAACATTAAGCTCATAAAAAATAGATCTGATATAGGAGCTGGCACAAGAGGATCAGATATGGGCATTGATGCCATAGAAATTGCTGCAATTAATAGCCATAGCGACTTTTTTCATAAACATTTGTTTCAGGATGTAGAAACGCACAATGAGACCATTTACAATAAAGTAAATAATAATTTTGCAAAAAGGATTGAGCATGTAGCTGAACAATGTGAACGTGTTTCAAAAGTGGTTAAGCAAAATATAGTAGAAGGTTATTTCCCTATAGTTTTATCCGGGGATCATTCATCGGCATTAGGAACGATAAGTGGCATTAAAGCCGCACATCCTAATAAGGTATTGGGTGTGGTTTGGATTGATGCCCATGCCGATTTGCATTCTCCTTTTACTTCACCCTCGGGCAATATTCATGGCATGCCCTTAGCGGCTGCTTTAGGATTGGACAATTTAGCTTGTCAAATCAATAGTCCAGAACAACCTACTTTAACGCATTGGGAGCATTTAAAAAATATTGGAATTAAGGGGCCTAAATTAAGTCCAGAACATTTAGTTTATTTCGGACTTCGAGATTTGGAACAACCCGAAGAAAAATTAATTCATGAAAATGATATTAAGTTTTATAAAGTTGACGAAGTAAGGTATAGAGGATTGCGGGTATGTGTTTTGGAAGCTATCGAAAAATTAAAAAATTGCGATTTACTATATATCTCTTTTGATGTGGATTCTATGGATTGCGATTCTGTATCTTATGGCACTGGAACACCTGTCCCTGTTGGCTTTTTTGCAGCCGAAGTCATTGAAATGATAGACATGCTAATTGCTTCTAAAAAAGTAGGCTGTGTAGAATTTACCGAAATAAATCCCTTGTTAGATAATAAAGGGAATAAAATGGCAGAGACGGCTTTTCAGGTTTTAGATCATATTGCTGCTCGAATATAAGGAAACATTATTTTTTCCATTCTACTGCAACAATTACGTCATTGGTTCTTCCCCAAAATTGAAAAGGGGCATTGTAGCCTAGTAATCTATATTTCCCTATTATTTTAATATTATTTTCTCTTAAAAGGGTATTTAACTTTTCACTTTGTTCTTTAATAATTTGGTCATTGGCATAACCACCAAATGAAACTACAGCCACAAATTCGCTTTCGGATTTATGAATTTTAACTTCTGAGGAAGAAGGCTTTGGTAAATTATTGATATCATACTCGCCTGGCATTACAAAACTTATACTTGAAGTTTCGCTATTCATATCCATATGCACTGGGGAGGTCATTGCAATTTTAGATTTAGACTCATTATTGCCAAAAATATAACCAGCCACTTTTGAAAAACCAGGGCTGGACAATTCTTTATATTTTTTTGCTTTAGAGTAATAGGTGGCTAATATAACGGAAGGGTAATGTCTTATTTCAAAACCTTTGCCTTTAAAGACAACTTCATATTTTTGTTTTTCAACTTTAAATAGATCCATTTTAGCATAGGATTGAAGGGTTAAAAAAAGCGCAACAGGTAAAAATAGTTTAATCATAAATTTATCTTGAATTATCTCTCTTCAAAAGTATACTAGGTTTCTTGTATTATGTATTTTTGTTTGATTTTTTTTCAAATCCCTCTAATTTTGTTTCAATAAACCACATTAAAAGGAGGGCGTAAAATATAATTATTGATATGGTGCCCAACGTAAAAAGATGAACCAAAGAAATTAGTCGTAGCTATATTCGGGCTCAATCACAGAATGCATATCTGAATGCTGAATTTCTTTAACTAAATCATGCATTGTAATGATTCCACAAAATACAAAATCATCAAAAACAGGAAGATAGGTTGCATTGTGAATAATTAAAGTGTTTAAACAAGTTTCAATAGAATCATCATAATTTACTATTGGCAAACCATTTAACATAATTTCCTTGGCTTTTATATTTTTGGTTTTCTCACCATGTGTAATAAAAGATTTTGCGCAAGCGCTTTCTGTTAAAATACCCAAATAATTATCATCTTCTAATACGATGGCAAAATCTAAATCTTTTCTTCCCATGATGTCCAGCGCATCTAATACACTGTCATTGGGTTTAATAGTATTAAAGTGGTAAGGCTTTATTTCTAGTAGTTGATGTGCTTTTTTCATAATTAAATTTATAAAGTATCTGTAATGTAGAGCTTGCTTTTGTTAATAAGTATGATTGGTATCACTATTATTAAGTATATGATTCATCTCATTTTATTTACCTAAATACTAGGTAAAATAGGTAATAATATAGGAGTGTTTTAAAAAGGTCGTAATTTTATCCTATGCTAAAAATTGATCTACCGTGGATACAAGCCAATGTGCAGCCTCGAAAATTAGAGGGGCACAAAAAAACATTTGGACACGTTTTAGTAATTGCAGGTAGTGAAGGAAAGGCAGGGGCTGCTATTTTGTGTGCTCGAGCCGCTTTGCATAATGGTTGTGGTATGGTGACGGCGATGGTTCCAAAAGAAGCTGTGGAGCTATTATTAGCGGAAAGTGCTGAATTGATGTATGTGACCAATAAGAAAATTAACGAATTAAATTTAACTCAATTTGATGCTATTGCCATTGGCCCAGGATTAGGCATTACTAGTAATTCAAAAGATATTTTAAATTTTGTATTAGCGCATTATACTGGACCTATTGTCATTGACGCGGATGCCCTCAGTTTAGTGGCTTCTAATAAAATTGCATTGAAATTAAATCATATCATCACTCCGCATCCAGGTGAATTTGCAAAATTACAAGGGTACGATTACGATCCAACACAAAGAGAAAAACAAGCCGCAGCATTTATAAAAAATAATACAGCTAATTTAGTTTTGAAAGGAGCTGATACGATTGTTGTTGCGCCTAATGAATCATTAATGATAAATACAACTGGTAATGATGGTATGGCTACTGCAGGAGCCGGAGATGTCTTAACAGGGATGATTGCAGCCCTTTGTGCGCAAGGGTATGCGCCCTTTCAGGCTGCTTGTATTGGTGTGTACATGCATGGTTTAGCAGGGGATATTGCCATTAAAAAACAATCTAAAGCAAGTTTAGTGGCATCTGATTTAATAAAACAGTTAGGTGAAATTCGCCTTGTAGACTAGTAGGCAAATTTCAAATTTTAAAAATCCAATTCCTTTAAAGAAACGCCAAATAATTGCTGAGTAATCGCTTCTAAGTCTTTAGTATCTCCTTTTAGATGAATGGACCTATGAATATGAGTTTGGCTAGCACCTGGCGCTAATGACATGGCAGGGGAGGAGCTTTCTAATTCATAAAATTTTCCCATTTGCTTATCATTGATAGGCCCGTCAGAATAGGCATTCATGGCATCCCCATTAAATGGATTCAATTGCTTTTCCCACAATGAATTTACATAATCTGTTTTTCCTTTTGGAAGGGTAAATTGAATAATGGTCAATACTTTATTTTGCGCATCAAAACTAGCCACGGTGGCCAATGACCTTAAAGGAGAAATACCAATTTTAGATCTTTGTTTTGCATCGGCTTTAAATAATAAATAGCCATCTTTTACTTTTAAACGTGTTTGATTTAATTTTCCAAAGTAATCATCTGTAACTATTTTTCCTAGTACAGCGCTGTCGCCTTTTTTATAAGGAACAAAAACAGTTGTTTGATCATTGGCTTGCAGCATGCCTAAAATCCAAATAGATAAGAGGCCTGATTTTTTTGACCAGCTTGATTTACCAATATTGGTGACTGTATTCTCCGATTCAAATCCGATGGCTTTAACGGAGGCGCCAATTAATCCACCTACAAATTTATTTAAGGCCTCTTTATTTAATAATTTAATTTTTCTGTTTACTGCTACCTCAAAATTGGTACCTGAGTAATTGGTTAAATGTATGTTTTGCTTGAATTGAGCTTCTGTTTTAGATTGATGTATCAAATTGAAACTTTCAACATCGATACTAGGAGGCACCAGCCAATTGTCAAATACAAAAGTGGAATTGGGTTTAAAATAAATGGAGAACTGCCCTCCTTCCGGACCCAGCCAAAATCTATCTTCCCCGCCAAATGCACTAAAATGAGGTGTATTTTTTTGAGAAGCAATTAAATCATGATTGATCCAACCAAAACTTAATCCTTGATCTCCTTCGGCGGTGCTCGTCATCACACGACCTTGGTATTGAGGTACTACAATTAATTTTGCATCACCTTCTCCTAATACCACTAAATCCTTATGGTATTTTTTTAAAAAATTTAGATCGTATAGGAAGGTTCCCTTTCCCTTTTCGGAAATTTTATTGGATGGTTGAGCCACTAGGGATGAAGCACTCATGGTGAATGCCAAAACTAAAATCAATAAATACTTTTCTTTTTTCATAATATATAAATTTAACAACAACCAGGTTGATTACTACATATAGATATTTCGTTTTCGGTTCGGCCCCATTTAATTTCGTTACTAGTAGCTTCTCTGATAGAAGCAATCGTCATTTTATAATGCAACTGTTCTCCCGCCAATGGATGATTGGCGTCCACTAAGATATGGGTATTATTTTTTTGTAACAATCTTGCCTCCGAACCCCCTGGAACTTGAATCCTACTGCCTATTTCAAAAGTTTCTAGGTTATTAAACAAATTATTATCCAAAGAGTAAATTAATTTTTCGTTTTTAATTCCATAAGCATTAGAAGGTTCTAAAATTACTTCCACTTCATCACCTACTTGATGCCCTTCAAGGGCCATGGCAACTAAAGGGAAAATGGAAAAGCTACCCAGTACAAATTCTTCAGGCTCATAAGCAACGGTAGAGTATACCATTTCATTATTTTCGGTGGAGATGGTATAGTGAATGCCTACTACCTTGTTTTTTGTTACCTGCATACTATGCTAATTTAACCTCTAAATGTTGACCTGCTTTTATTTCAATTGGTTGATTAAAGCTAACTATAAAAGTATTCTCCTGCTTTTGCATGGTTGAATGAATGAGTTTTCCATTGAATAGCACGGAAACCTTAGTGCTAATCACCAAGGCATCAAAAGAAAAAGTATTTAATTGAAGTGCTCCATATTTTACTTGCAAGGAAGCGGAAAATAATTTTTCATTGGAGCTTTGTTCATAAGATCCCCATGCAGTGGCGGATGTAAACGGCAGCTTGCATTTTTCTGGATTTAACTTTGGAGCGAAACGAATATTTCCTTTAGGACCATCATAGTCAAAGCCACAAGCGGTAATAAATGTTCCATAACTAGCCATCGCTCTTGCATAGTGATCGCTGCATTCAATTTCATTAAATGGATTGCGTTTATGGGCATGGTATCTATCATGAATCATTCTAGTTAATACAAGCGATTCTTCTATCATTCCTTCTGCCATCATATGCGCAGCTACTTGGTGTTCAAACCCGCTCATGCACTCATGAAAATAACCAAGTTGCCAAGTTTCATTTTTACCATAAGGTTTTTCTTCATTGTTTGGATTGGTATTCATCACCATGCCTCCTTCTCCTGCTAATGCATATGGTCGCCATCCTCTTCTTTCTTTTATATAAGGCCCAACATCGGGTGTGAAATTATATTTCCACAAAGATTTGAGCGCCGACATTGTTTTTTCTTTACTAATAATTCTACCCAATCCTACCTGATGCGCCCAACTTTGACCATACACTTGATCTATATGACAAGTATTGTAGGAACCCAATTTTTCTCTTCCTTTAATTGCATCTGCTTGATGTATAAAATATTCACCATTAAAAAGTTGTTGCTCCATATTTTTAGAACCCTGTGCAACATAATTGGCACATAAGCTTGCAAATGCTGTATCTCCCATTTCAATGGCCATAATTTCCCCTGCTTTTACTGCCGCTATACATAATCCTACTAGCCAAGCAATTTCTCCATCCCAAACAGCGTCTAATGTATTTTCAATGGGCGTATCTTCCATGCCATCTTTATTCTTATCTTGATTGATAACCCAGGTAGTCGCTAATTTTATCTTATCCCAATTCTTTTGTAAGAATTTATGATCGGGAGACATTTTATGTTCTCTAAGAATTCTTAAAATGGTACCGGCTTGACCATCAATAGCAGCTGTTTTTACTACTTCTCCTCTGTACCAAATCATACCATCCGGCATTAGAGACATACCTAAATCAATTCTTTCACGGGTATCTCGCTCTATACCAGGAAAAATACGCCCCATGGCTTGTGCATATTGCCATACATGCATACAAGTGCCTTCGCAACAACCAACACCTTCCCATGCATAAAAGCGGCCCGATTCAAAACGATGGGCTGTGGTCGTAGATAAAGTAGAAATGTTTAAAAAAGTTCTTTCTAAAAACCACCAAGGTAATGTAGAATCATACCAGACATCCTTCCATAAAGATGTTTGCGTACTAAGCTTTGAAAAATTAGTATGCACATATTTAAGTACTTCGGTTGCATTTTTAAATTGATTATTGTAAAAACGGCCCTTGTCTTTTATGGAAGCATGTAAAGTTAAATTACTAAAATGCCATCCTATTGCAAAGGATGCTTTACTATTTTGGCCTGCTTTTATAGAAAGTGTTGAGCATACGGCATTCATTAAAGCACCTTCTGAAATTTTCTTTTCTGTAGCCTGCTCATTTTTAATGGTGAAGGAAGCAGAGGTAATGGGTAAAACAAAAGAAGTATTACTCCAAGAATGTTCATTCATTGAAGCAATGGCCATGGTGCCATAATCGGGTTGTATAGATTGATCCTTATTGCCATTGTCTTTAATGGCACTCGTTAAAATAGAAGCGCCATTAAAGTTTTGAAAATGATTGATTCTACTATCATCTAATTTTGCGTTTTTGATAGATACTTTATTTTCTAACCAGCCTACAATGGAGATACTGATATCAGTTTTATTATTATTTTTTATAGAGAATGAATAAATCGTACAAGGAAGTCCAGAATTATTTTCATCTAAAGGAATAAAAGGAGAAAAAACATCCGCTGCAATATCAATACCTAAGCTATGATCTATATAATGAATTTTAGCCATTGGGTAAGTTGCTTCAAATACAATCTCCTCCCAATCTTCAGCCTCCATTTTTTTTAGAATTGCTTTGCCATCCTTTACAATTTTAAAAGCGAAGCCTTGTTCTAATGGACGTATATTTTTTGCGGGTTGTACATAAGCAGATCCATCACGGGGTCTAATTTTTTTACCAACATGTACATCTGTTTCCCAATCTATGGTTTTAGGATCTACGCCTTCTTGATTTTCATTAAAAATATCCCATAACCAAAGTCGGCCATCACCTCCTACATAAACGGTGCCTGTAAAAATACCACCCACAGGCATCCCAATATATTGTAATTCATTTTTTGTTTTTTTATAAGAAGTCACAAAACCTCGATGGTACAATGATTTTAACCATTGTGGATCTAGCTTTTTATCAAATGGAATATTATGCAATAAAGGAGAAGGTACAAAGGGTCCCGCTATTGCTTTGGCAGGATTATAATAAATCCCAGCCGCTAATAAACTTGTGTTTTGTAAAAATTTTCTTCTTTCCATCATTTAATTTTTAAAAATTATTTCCGTCGCTAATATTTATTCAACTTTTTTCCATTTCCCTGTCTTCACATTAATGCTCCATGGTTTAGGTTCAGGCAACCATAGTTTACCCGCTCCAATTTCCACTGGCATCCAGATGTATCTTGAATCATGTAAAGCACTTGGTTTCCATCGATCACCCATATAAATTACGGTGGTATCTTTGGAGCCCACTACTTTTATAAACATGGTAGATTGCGAATTGTACGTATTGGTTTCTGGTGGCGCCATATCAACAAACTCAGTCCAAGGCCCTGCTAATGAAGTAGCGGTAGCCACTTTATTAGGGTTAGGCGACCATCCTGTTAATTTTGAACCCACTGCATAATATAAACCTTTGTAATGCACTACTGCACCTCCTTCTAAAGGCAAATGAATAAAAGCCACTTCCTTTTCAACACTTAAGAAATCATCTGATAATTGAGCAATGTAAAATCCTTTTACTGGACGACATTCAAAAATTAAATAAGCACTACCATCGTCATCAATAAATTGGCCAATGTCACGGCTTTCTTTACCCAGGGGTCTAAAAGTTTTCACTAATTTAAAAGGGCCTGTTGCTTTATCGCTCACTGCAACGCCTACGCCTGCAAAGTCATAGGCAGATGGAGATTTAGATACTCCTTTGATGGCACCATCAATATGCATATACATTACATATTGCTTTGTTTTTGCATTATAAAAAACCTTGGGTCTTTCAAGCACCCATCTATTATTGGCTAATGTGCTATCTGGTTTAGACAATACCATAGCGTCTCCATTAAATTTCCAGTTCATTAAATCTTTAGAGGAATAACAACTTACATAACGAAAATTAGTATCTAATCCTGGTCTGCGTTCCTCGCCATACCAATAATAGAGATTCCCTAATTTAATAATGCCACCGCCGTGGGCTTGGATATGATTGCCATCGGCATCAGGCCAAACTTCGCCTGGGCGAATTGAATTTTGTTGTTGAGCAATTGCGCAGAAGCATATTGCGGAGAAGCATAAAGTAAGCAATCTGTTTTTCATAAACTTGGATTTAATCATTTTTTTGTACTGCTTAAAGTTAAAGCAACTGCCGTTAAAATAAGGCATAATTTATTGCCTAAATTCAACTTCATTTAACCCAATTACTCCCCTAAATGCGCTTAAATAGTAAGCTGGGGGCTAGCGACTAATCCAAAAGTAAATTTGTATTTTAGGGGAGGGTCTTGAAAATAAAAATACTTTATATTTGTTTGATCCCTTTTAACCACCTACAAAATCACCAATGGAATATCGCAAATTAGGCAAGACCAATGAACTCATTTCTATTTTAGGATTTGGCGCTTCCCCACTTGGGAATGTTTTTGATGTTAGGGATGAGCAAGAAGGTATTGATACGGTTCATTATGCAATCGATCATGGGGTTAATTTTTTTGATGTTTCTCCTTTTTACGGAATTACGCTAGCCGAAACACGTTTAGGCAAAGCTTTGTTGGGAAAAAGGAAGGATATTTTTTTAGCTACTAAATGTGGCCGCTATGATTTACGTTCTTTTGATTTTTCTGCTAAGCGAATCATGTTGAGTATTGATGAATCCCTGCAAAGATTGCAAACCGATTATGTAGATTTATTTCAATTGCATGATATTGAATTTGTAAGCAAAGAGCAAATTTTAAATGAAGCCATGCCAGCGATAGAAAAAATTAAAGCATCGGGCAAGGCTAGGTTTATTGGAATTTCAGGTTTGCCCGTAAGGTATTTAGCAGCAATAGCGAGGCAGGTAGAATTGGATACGGTTTTATCTTGGGCACATTATAATTTACTACAAGACGAAATTAATAATGAATTAGTGCCCTTATCAAAAGAAAAAAATTTTGGATTGATGAATGCTGCGCCGCTCCTACAAAGGATCTTATCCGATGCCATTGTTCCCGAGTGGCACAATGCTCCAAAAGAAATGTTGGCGGTGCAACCGGCATTATTGGAAATTTGTAAAAAATATGGAGTACGTTTAAGTGATGTAGCCATGCGTTTTGCGATGGATCATCCAGCGATTACTACTACCATTGTAGGCATGAATAGTTTAACTAATATTCAACAAAATATAGCTGCTATAGATTTTAAAATTCCTGCAGGTATTTTAGAAGAGATGGCTGTAGTGATTGCGCCTGTTAAAAATTTAATGTGGTTTGAAGGGCAACCCGAAAATAATATACCACGTTCTTAATATAAATTATGAAGGCATTATTTCTTACGGCCATTGGCCAAACCGAGCTTCGTGAAATTGAAAAGCCCATTCCTGGTCCTGATGAAGTATTATTAAAAATAGGCATGGTCGGATTTTGTGGTGGAGATTTAAATGGCTTTAAAGGACTTTTTGAATTACAAGAATATCCAAATGTTTTAGGACATGAAGTAGGCGGTACTATTGAACAGATGGGAACTAATGTGCCCACTACATTTAATATTGGCAATAAGGTTACAGTTTATCCCTATTTAAATTGCGGAAAATGTATTTCCTGTAAAAAAGGCCGCAAAAATGCTTGTCAAGATAATAAAACCATGGGGGTAAGACGCCCTGGGGCAATGACCAATTATTTTACCATCCATTGGAAAGATTTATTTGTTTCTTCTTTACTTTCTTTAAAGGAGTTGGCACTGGTAGAACCTTTGACAGTAGGTTTTCATGCGGCTGCACGTGGCAGGGTAAGTAGTCAAGACCGAGTGGCAGTGATAGGTTGCGGCATTGTGGGCATGGGTGCCATAGCATCAGCGGTGAATAGAGGTGCCGAAGTAATAGCCATTGATATTGATGATTCCAAAATGGAGATTGCAAAAAAGATAGGGGTAGCCCATACGATTAATACCAGCAAAGAAAATTTACATGAAGCATTAATGCGCATCACCCATGGTGATGGTCCTGATGTAATTATTGAAGCGGTAGGTAATGCAATTACTTATCGTGCAGCAGTAGAGGAAGTCGCGTATACGGGTAGAGTGGTTTGTATAGGCTATGCAAAATCGCCAGTAGAATTTAATACAGGTCTTTTTGTTCGCAAAGAAATTGAAATTTTAGGATCCAGAAATTGTACTGATGAATTTCCAGAAGTAATTGCTTATTTAGAAGCAGGTAAATTTCCTGTACAAGAAGTTATTTCAAAAGTAGTTTCACTCGAAAATGCAGGAGCTGCATTGGCAGGTTGGGCAACAGATCCCAAAGGAATTACAAAAATCATGGTTGATTTTAATTTATAAAATATGATAAAATCTTGTGCAACGATTGCTTTGGTTTCCAATATAAAATCCGGTCCATGGATTTATTGGGATGATTTGGAGCAAAGTATGGCACATGCTTCTTCCTTAGGATTTGATGCAGTAGAATTATTTACAGCATCATCGAATGCTTTGGAGGTAGAAGCCACTCAATTGTTATTAAAAAAATATCAACTTCAAATAGCGGCTGTAGGAACAGGCGCTGGCAAAGTGATTCATGGATTGACCTTAACAGATTCTGATGAAACGGTAAGAAAAAAAGCGATTGAATTTATAGAAAAAATGATTTCATTTGGGGCTGCCTTTAAAGCGCCAGCCATTATTGGCTCGATGCAGGGAAATGTAATGCCAGGTGTGGATCGCGAGCAAGCATTGGAATGGCTTTCAAAAGGTTTAAGCTATTTAGGTAAGCATGCAGCATCCTTAGGCGTACAATTAATTTACGAACCTTTGAATAGATATGAAACTAATTTAATCAATACCCTGGCTGATGGAGTTTCTTTTTTAAAGACGCATCAAATTAATCAAGTTGGTTTACTGGCCGACTTATTTCATATGAATATGGAGGAAGTAGATATGGCTGCGAGTATACGGGCCAGCAAAGATTTTTTATTGCATGTACATTTTGCAGATAGCAACCGACGTCCAGTAGGAAATGGGCATACTCATTTTGTAGAAGTAGCCAAAGCTTTACAAGAAATCAACTATCAGGGTTATGTTTCGGCAGAAGCATTTCCTTGGCCTACACCCAAAGAAGCAGCAACCCAAACTATTCTTTCTTTTAAAAAATATTTTAAAATTTAAATTATGCAAAAATTTTGTTTGGCTTTAGATTTAATTGATGAACCTGAATCAATTAAAAAATACGAGTATCATCATGCCAAGGGCAATGCTTGGCCCGAAGTAACGCAACATGATATTGATGCGGGCATTTTAAATATAGAAATATTTAGAACTGGAAATAGAATGTTTATGATTTTAGAAACGGTGGATGAATTTACTTTTGAGCAAAAAGCAGCTTTTGATAAATCCAATCCTAAAATTACAGAGTGGGAAGCCTTCATGTCTACCTTCCAAAAGCCTTTGCCATGGGCTAAACCAGGGGAAAAATGGGTTTTAATGGACCGCATTTTCAAATCCTAATTAAGTAGTCGTCCTATAATTTATTACTGCCCAACTTGATGGATGGTATTTTGAATAAGCCCCTTAATGGGCTCACCCTTTTCATCCATAAATTGAAAATTAATTTCCATAATCCTAGTAGGCTTTATACCAGTGATGGTAAGGAATACTTCTTTTTTATCTTTACTTAATGTAGCGCTAGTAACCGGAAGTGTTTTGGTATTATAATGATCCGAACCATAAGTTCTCGCTCTTTTTAAATCCCAGGTTTGCACTTGGAAGGATTTTATATTTTCAACGTCTTTGCTATTTAATTCATGAGAGAAACGAATAAGAATTCCTTTGGCTTGAACATGAAGTCCAAGAGGGATGGTTGCTTTTTCTCCATTATACCTAATTCGGTAAAAGCCACCTAATTCAGGCTGTGCCGAACCCCAAGCAGATAAACCACAGGCGTACAATTGACCATCACCAGGATTGAAACGACCACGCATCACACCCGTAGAAAAAGTAGGAATTGGTAATTCAAAAACGCCACCTTGCATTTGATTGCCCATTTTTTCAAAGGGCACTACAAATACTTTTCCATACCCGTAGGAAAAGCTAAGTAAGCTGCCATTAAGCGGACCCCATGCTTTACTATCTACCCAAAGTAGTTCAGAAGGAGAACGATCAATATCTTTTTCAATCCAGGTTAAGGGCTGTTCCATGGCATTGTCACTACTATCTTTGGAGGCATTGTAAGCAAACATATTTCCATAGAATTTATTGCCTGGTTGAATCCAATTGATTCGATTCATCGGTGTCCAATGACCTTCTTGATCGGTAACAATAAAACTGCCATCTGGATTAATACAAACCCCATTGGCCGCTCTAAATCCATGCGCCATAATGGTGGTGGTTTGCCCGTCCTTGCTTACTTTCAGCAAAGTGCCATGTTGCGGTACCAAAGAACGTCTTGCATGTCTTGCACTTTTTGCGTAATAAAAATTTCCTTCTTTATCTGTTTGTAAACCCATGGCAAATTCATGAAAATGATTGGTTACTTGATGGTCGCTATTAAAACTTTCATAAAAATCTATTTCACCATCTCCATTGACATCATGAAGTTTAACGAGTTGGTCCCGACAAGTCACATATATTTCTTTGTTTACTATTTTAATACCTAGTGGTTGAAACAATCCAGATGCAATTCTTTTCCATGTTAATTTTCCTGCACTTTGAAGAATACCTTCTACCAGCCAAACATCTCCATCGGTCGAACAGATAACAGCTTTATTTCTATCTTCTAAAAAATCAATACCACTTAATCTCATTTGATTTTTCCAAGGGCTTTGATAAGGCAGTTCCATTCTATCCACTTTAAATGCTCCCTTTTGTTCTCCCTTGGTAATATTCGTAGTTAATGTTTGTGCATATTGCGGAGCGCCCCCTTTTGTATAGGCTAAAAGATTTTCAGGCTTAGGAGAAGCTTTTGAAATTAATTCAAAATTTTTCACTTTCGTGTTGGCTATTAATATTTTTACATTCACCGATTTATTAGCTGGAATATTTAAAACAAAAAATCCATTTTCTTTTTTGAGTTGGGCTTCCTCACTTATAATTGCAACAGCCGTTTCGAGTTTTGCAATTCTCATTTTTAAAGGCGTGCTCGCAGCGCTCATATTTAAAGTGCGCGTAAAAACAGGCATATCGTTGGTGCCTTCTAATCCTAATTTTTCTAACACATTGGAGTTGCCCACTGTATAAGAAATAATAACTTGATCTTTATAATGATACAAGCCTTTGTATTGTGTCCAAGTTCTATCAAGCGGACCAAATCTTCTTTTATCTACTGCCTGAAAACGATTGTCAGCAAAGGATCCATTGATTGGATTGGCCCAGCTGGGTTCTACTGGCGTTGAAAAATGTAACTGCCCAATGGTTCTCGGAGAAATATTATGTTGTCCATTAAAAAGGATGCCTTCCCAGTCGATAAAACCTTTTCCGGTCCAAGCACCTGCGATACGCATTAGATCATGATCAAAAATCATCCATGCTTTACCAGCAGCCACACCACCAGCGCCTTCATCTACTCTAACAGCAATTCCTTTATAAGCAAAATTGGCGGTTACTAAATTTTCATCTGCTAAGGGCGCTTTACCCCCTGATATTTCTCTAGGTTTTGCATTGCTATCAACCAATTCATAAGTGTTGATTAAAAAATTCCCATAATCCATTTCCAACCAAGCTTCTTTATGAATAGAAGCAGGTCCTTTAGATTTTCCTTTTGGAAGACTTGCTAAATAGTTAGAATCTATAGTAAAATAGGCGGCCTTATTTTGTTTTAGTACATATTCTTCACGGATGTATTGAATGACATTGTATTTTTCAACGGGGGTTAAAGTGGTTTGCGCAGGCATGGCACCATAGCCTCTTGTTAAAGTTTGATAAATGGAATAGGGATCTTTCCCTACTTTAAATGCATCTTTCCAATATTTAAATGCGGTGGGAATAGAACCTTCTTTCTCAGGAGTACCATGACAATTAATACAATTACTGGTATATGTTTTTTTCCCATCCATATAAGCTTCTTCCTGATTTCTTTGGATGGTATTTAAAATACCCTTGTGGTCGATGTCTTTTTCATAAGCAGGTAAAGCAGCTTCCTCCATGGTGAAACTAACTTTGGGAGGGTTATAGGTATTGGGGTTTTTGCATGCTGCTAAAAGCATCATGGCTATCATTAAATACGAAAAGCTGCTTTTAGGTAGCGTTGCCATAGTAGGATCATTTAAAATGAATAGTTACTGGAAAAGTATTCTTATTACTAAATATACTATTTAAAACTAAAAATTCATTCAAAAGGCGGCCCCTAATTTGCTATTTAGGGTGCCTGAAAGCAAGGAGCCTGCTATGTTTTAAATAACAATCATAGAAATTAAGTATATTTAAGTTAGGTTTTACCAAAGCCCTATTATACTATTTTGAACATCTATAGAATTACTTTTTTGTGCTGGATTGTTTTAGCTATAAGCTCCAATAAAACATTTGGGCAAACTACACCTGCAGTAAAACAACCCAATATCGTTTTCATTATTTCTGATGACCATGCTTTTCAAGCCATTGGCGCTTATGGAGGTAAATTAATGCCCACGCCCAATATTGACCGTATAGCAAAAGAAGGGGCCATTTTTCAGAATTCTTTTGTTACTAATTCCATCTGCGGTCCAAGTAGGGCTACTTTATTGACGGGCAAGTACAGCCATCAAAATGGTTATGCCTTAAATGAAAATAAATTTGATACAAAACAATTTCTTTTTTCTCGTTTACTTCAAGAAAATAATTATCAAACTGCCTGGGTGGGAAAATGGCATTTGGGTACTTTGCCACAAGGCTTTGATTATTTTAATATTCTAAGGGGACAGGGTAATTATTACAATCCAGATTTTATCAATACCAACAATGATACGGTTAAGCAAAACGGATATGTAACTAATATTATTACCGAAAAATCTTTAGCCTGGTTAAATAACAGAGACCCTAATAAACCTTTTTGCTTGGTCATTGGCGAAAAGGCTACGCATAGAGAATGGATACCAGACTTGCCAGACTTAGGAGCTTTTGATGCTATCAATTTTCCAATTCCTGCTAATTTTTTTGATAGCTATGAGGGGCGACCTGCAGCTGCCCATCAGGATATGACCGTAGAAAAAACGATGCGCATTATTGAAGATGTAAAAGTACACATGGATTATGTTTCAGACGACTATAAACGACTTAATGAAGAACAACGTGCAGTAATAAAAAAATATTATGACGGCGTAAGCAAAGAATTTGATGAAAAGAAATTAACTGGCCAAGAATTATCCAAATGGAAATTTCAACGTTACATGAAAGATTATCTAGCGGTAGCAAAATCCATGGATAGAAACATTGGAAAAATTATTGATTACTTGGATCAGCATCATTTAGTTGACAATACAGTACTAGTATATGTATCCGATCAGGGCTTTTATTTAGGAGAGCATGGTTGGTTTGATAAAAGATTTATGTATGAAGAATCATTAAAGACGCCTTTTTTAATTAGGTATCCAGCCATGATTAAGCCAGGCACCAATATTACCAGATTTGCTTCCAATATAGACTGGGCGCCTACTATCTTAGACTTAGCGCATGTAAAAATACCTGCCGAAGTGCAGGGCGTATCGCTTGTTCCTTTATTAAAAAACAATTTAATCAAGCAATGGAAGGATGAGCTCTATTATCATTATTATGAATATCCCGAGCCTCATCATGTGAGTCCTCATTTTGGTATCCGCACAGGACAGTATAAATTAATCCGGTTTTACAATGCAGAAAAAAATTGGGAATTTTATGATTTAAAAAAGGATCCAACTGAAATGAAAAACGCGATTGGTGATAAACAATATCAAACCACTATTATTAATTTAAAAAACAGGCTCAATAAATTAATAGATAAATATCAGGATCAGGAAGCCAAAGAAGTTTTACAAAAGGAAAGTAATCAATAGAATAATATTAAAAAAAATTAATTAAACTCAAGTTTACATTGCAAAATAAAAGCAGACCTACTAAAATATTTATAAGTGCATTGGGTTTATTTTTTTCTTTTATTGGCGGCAATGCAATAGCACAGTCTAAACCAATGAGTAAGGATACGGTCCCTTCTTGTTGTATGAAAATACCTTCTAGATTTTCTAGAACTCATGACAGTTCTATATTTCATATCAGTGAAGTAAGTTCTACCCAAGGAATGGTATTAATACCTTCAGGCACTTTTAACATGGGTGGTGACAATGCCCAGGCCGATAGAGATGAATTTCCTAAACACAAAGTTACGGTGCATTCTTTTTATATGGATGTAACAGAAGTGACCAATGCGCAGTTTAAAAAATTTGTAGATTCAACTGGATATATAACCACAGCAGAAAGAAAACCTGATTGGGAAGAATTAAAAAAATCGGTACCGCCAGGCACACCAAAACCTTCGGAAGAATTATTGGTAGCAGCTTCCTTAGTATTTAAATCATCCAAAGGCCCTGTTAATTTAAATAATTATAGTCAATGGTGGGAATGGGAGGCTGGAGCAGATTGGCAACATCCAGACGGACCTAATTCAACTATTATTGGGAAGGAAAATTACCCGGTGGTGCAAGTGAGTTGGGATGATGCTAATGCCTATAGTAAATGGGCTGGAAAAAGATTGCCCACAGAAGCCGAATGGGAGTTTGCATCAAGAGGCGGACTAATTGATCAAATTTATCCTTGGGGAAATGAACCTATTAATGAAGGAAAGCCCAAAGCCAATACTTGGGAAGGTAAATTTCCTTACTTGAATGAAAAAAAGGATGGCTATGAACTAGCAGCACCCGCTAAAACTTATTTACCCAATGGGTATGGATTGTATGATATGGCTGGAAATGTTTGGGAGTGGTGCAGTGATTGGTATAACTATGATTATTATACTACAGTAAAGGATAGTGAAACCAAGAATCCAATTGGTCCTAATGATAGTTATGATCCAGATGAACCTTATGCTAAAAAAAGAGTTTTACGCGGGGGAAGTTTTTTATGCAATGATGCTTATTGCTCTGGGTATCGTGTTTCAAGAAGAATGAAAAGTAGCCCTGATACAAGTTTGGAACATACTGGATTTAGATGTGTACAGGATATTGCTAAAACAAAGTAGTTTAATTACTCAATTTTAATCAACTGTCTATTTCTTACAAACCTTCATTAAAAAATATATAGAGTCCGTCTTTGCCGGCAACAATAATATCTTTTCGGCCAGTATTTAGTAAATCAGCAATAGAAAAGTAAATGCCCGTTCCTTTGCCTTTCCCAAATGGACCAGCGCTAATCACATTTTTTGTAAATGATTCGCCATTCCATTTAAAATAACAAAGTTCCATAGGATCATTGCTGCCCGGATCTTTCCCATTGTGTGCGCGGTAACGTTTGCCAGTAACTAATTCCATTTTACCATCCTTATCAATGTCGGCCCATTCCATGGTATGATATTGTGAGTGAAAAGGATCAATAGGATGTTTAATAAATTTTATAATACCATTTTCATTTTTTTGCTCATACCAATCCAATCCATAAGAGTGACCATGACCTACGATCATATCGTTTAGCCCATCTTGGTTTACATCTGTAACAATAATGGGAACACTGGCATCTTCATTTAAATTAAAATCAGTATGAAATTTCCAGTTTTCATTTGATTTAACTTTTGGTGCTTCCATCCAACCATTTGAAACAATAAAATCTCCATGGCCATCACCATTGATATCCCCAAATCCCAAACCATGCCCTTGACTATCTGCAACTTTAGTAGCAACAAATTCACCTGTAGCTTTATTGTTTTTATCTCTTTTAAGGGCATAATAAATTAAAGGGCTGCCTGGTGTGTTGGGTACAATCTCCACAAATCCATCTCCATCAACATCCCAGGCTCTTGTACATTCTATATTACCAGTTATAGCAATATCATGTGTTTTCCATTCATCCTCATTTCCTGGATTTTCTAGCCATTGTAATTTTTTACCAAACCAACCTCCCGTAATAAAATCAATTTTACCATCACCGTTTACATCCAATGGGATGGTCGAAAAATCATCAAAATATTCACTCACCCTAACGCCTTGTCCAATAAAGTGTCTTTTTAAAAACCCAGGGCCTTCATACCAATAACTACCAGATACAATATCTAATTGGCCGTCATTATTTACATCAAAAACGCCCACCGATTCTGCACTTTCAGCAGCAATTAGTTGTTGTCTAAATTTTTGCTGAGCTAATCCATGAAAAGGAAAAACAATGGCTAATAGGATGATACCTGCAATAAATTGAATAACTATTTTCATAGATGATAATTTAGACATTAAGGTAAATAGATTTTTAATAAGGTTACCCTTTTTCCGGGGTAAGTTATAAATTTCGACTTAAAACTGCAACAAATAAAGGAAATTTAGCGCCTAACCTAAAGGCTTGTTTAGTTGTTTTATTTAATTAACTTTAGTGTCAATACTTGCTATGAGTAGTTCAATATTATTACACAAAGCACCCATTAGTCATTTGATAAAATATTTTTTATAAAAAAAGCAATTTCAGCCTTATTTTTTGGTCTTGTTATATTTAATTGCACTCCTTCGGTAACTGATGCAATGAAGACACCTACTACAACTCCATTGAGTCCAATAATAGGAAATATTGATTACTGGTTAACCAAAACAAATCAAACGGCAAAGCTAGAAAAACAAGCTACCCAATTAAAGTTTGGTACAACTAGTAACAGTTATTCAAATATAGAAGTTAATGATGCATCTCTTTTTCAAGAAGTTGAAGGGTTTGGATATACATTAACGGGAGGTAGTGCACAAGTAATTAATACATTAAGTACTACTGCAAGAAAGGATTTATTACAAGAGTTATTTGGTCAAAATGAAAATTCTATTTCAATTAACTATTTAAGAATAAGTATTGGCGCTTCGGATTTAGATGCTTCGGTTTTTTCTTATGATGATCTTCCAGCCAATCAATCAGATTTTAATTTAGATCATTTTACGCTAGCTCAAGATTCGATTAGTTTAATTCCTTTATTAAAAGAAATCATTGCAATCAATCCAAATATAAAAATCTTGGGCAGCCCATGGTCGCCTCCTGTTTGGATGAAAGACAATCAATCTTCTATAGGTGGAGGTTTGTTACAGCAGTATTATCCCGTATATGCACAATATTTTGTAAAATATATTCAAGCAATGAAACAAAATGGTATTATCATTGATGCCATTACTCCCCAAAATGAACCATTGCATGACGGAAACAATCCGAGTATGTATATGACAGCTACTCAAGAAGGAAGTTTTATTAAAAATTATTTAGGGCCAGCATTTAATGTTGCGGGTATTAAAACGAAAATTATTATTTACGATCATAATTGTGATAAGCCAGAATATCCATTATCAATTTTAAGAGATGCTTTAGCAAATCCTTTTGTTGCAGGTTCGGCTTTTCATTTGTATTATGGTGATATCAGTGCTTTATCACAGGTACACAATGAGTTCCCAAATAAAGGCTTATATTTTACAGAACAGTGGACGTCGGGCAATGGAAATTTTGGAGATGATTTAAAATGGCATGTAAAAAATATAGTCATTGGTTCGATGCGTAATTGGAGTAAAGTAGCGTTGGAATGGAATTTAGCTAGCGATGAATCCTATAATCCACATACGCCAGGTGGTTGTACTTCTTGTCAAGGAGCTATTACCATTGATAATATGGTAGTGCGAAAAAATGTCTCTTATTATATAATAGCACATGCTTCTAAATTTGTACCAGTTGGTTCCATCCGTATAGGAAGTTCTAATGTAGGAAATTTATACAATGTAGCTTTTAAAACCCCAACGGGTAAAATAGTTTTAATTGTATTAAATGATGGTAACAGTGTAGCGTCGTTCAATATTAAATATTATGGCAGCGGAGCAAGTACCTCTTTAGAGCCAGGCGGAGTTGGAACCTATGTTTGGTAATAATAATAATTTATACACTCTTACATTTGATAATTCTAATTTAAGCACATGAATAAGTTTTTTGCATTGATTGGCTTTGCCATACTAATTTCTCTAGTTGCTGCTGCACAACAAACCCCTTCTTTAGCAAGATTAAAAAGTAATGCAGCAGTAAAACACGATGAATCAACTTCTATAGTAGCAGATAAACCATTGCTAAATTCTGCAGGCGCAACTATAGAACAAACTTTGTTGGGTAGTAAAAAAGCTCCTGTACTAATAGCCAGTTTTGATGGCTTGGGAGAAAGTTTTGTAGGACCGCAAGGAACAGCCACGCTTCGTAATCCATCAGATAATTCATTGGCTGTAGGGCTTGATCATATTGTACAGATTGTAAATTCTAGAATGGCTATTTTTTCTAAGAAAGGAAAAACATTTTCCGAATCAGGACGTCCACTTTACGGTCCTGTTGAAACACGTAATGTATTTCGTGGTTTTGGTGGTCCTTGTGAAAACATGAACAACGGTGATGCAGTGGTTCGTTATGATCAGTTGGCTAACAGATGGCTAATTGTAATGCCTACTTTTAGAAAAGCTATTTCTAGAAATATTGATACTGCTACCAAACAAAGGATAGCTCAAGTTCAACCTGGTGCAGCTGTTCAATTATTTCAGCCACCGCTTACTAAAGAAATTCCACCGGTGAATGGTCAGCGCCCACCAGCGCCAACACCACCAGTGGAAGCAAAATTTTGTATGTGTTATGCCATTAGTACTTCACCGGATCCAATGGGTTCCTATTATCGATACGAATTTGAACGTGAATTATTTCCTGATTATCCAAGACCCACTGTATGGCCTGACGGATATTACACTACTACAAGTACAGGAGATGATGTAATTGAAAAACATGCTTATGTAGTTGATCGAAATAAAATGTTGAAAGGGTTGGATGCCAAAGAGCAGTCGTTTATTATTAAGGATGTGAATTTTATTATCAATGCCGATTTAGATGGTCAACAATTACCTCCCGTTGGTGCGCCTAGTATTATGTTGGCCATTGGCGGAAGTCAATTAAAAAATGTATTGGAAGATGATGGAGTGTATATTTGGAATTACCATGTTGACTGGAATAATTTTTTGAATACCAAAATCGAAGGCCCCATCAAAATTCCTGTAGCCCCTTATCATTATTTAGGGGGAGGACAACTTACTAAAGCGGTACCTCAACCTGGAACCGAACAACATCTAGATGCACAAGGTGATAAGCTGATGGCTAGGTTGGTGTATAGAAAAATAGGGAATCGGGAATCGATAGTTGGAGTGCATTCTGTTAGCACTGCAGCAGGTGGCGGCGGAGTAAGATGGTATGAGTTTTTGGTCAACAAAAATCGCACTGTGCAATTATACCAACAAGGAACCTATGCACCCGATAGTAATTTTAGATGGATGGCTAGCGCAGCAATTGATAAAAGAGGAAATATTGGTATTGGCTATTCGTTTGGAGGTAAAAATAATTTTCCTGGACAAAGATTTGCGGGCCGACATCTTGGTGATCCTTTAGGTAAACTCACCTTGAACGAAGTAGTACTTGTAAATGGAGAAGCTTCGCAAACAAATACACTTAGATGGGAAGATTATACCCAAACTGCCATTGATCCTAGTGATGATGAAACTATTTGGTATGTAGGAGATTATTTAAAAAAAGAAGCCAAGAATTATTCATCAAAAATTGGTGGATTTAAGTTGGGGAAAAAATAATAGCTCTAATGGAGGGTGGTGATGTACTTCCATAATTTTTAATCTATTAACGAGTTGTTTTCTTCTAAATATTTTCTAACTAAAAACATCAATTTATCACATTTTTTTTGTGTTGGTATAATATAACTTTCATCTGTTGACTTTCTGATAGTTCTTAGCATACCCAAAATAGATAAATAATTATCCCAGTCAAAAGTATTTTCTTTAACAATTTTTAATTTTTCAGGAACTTTAATATTTATAATTATTTTATTATTTAAAATATCGAAGTTACTATTACCTATTTTTTGAAAATAGTTATACTCAAATCTTGAAGTGGTTATTGGGTCCACCATTCTGTCTATAAAGCTAAATTCTCGCTGCTCTCTTAGTTTTAAACCATTTTCATCACCTGAATAACTCTGTATTAATTGTTTTAATTCATTGTCTTCAATAAAATTTAAAGCCCCTGAACTTTTAATTTGGTCTAATGCCATTGTATTCATTATAGGTAGCATTCTCAAAGAGATGTTGGAATGGGCAGCATAAACTGTAGGGATTTCATTCTTTATTTTATTCTCATCAAATAAATTACTAATTACAAAAAAACATGAATCTTGAAAATTTCTATTTTTAATGCTGTTTACATAATTAAGAGAATCCTCTCTTAAATCTTTATATAAATTTTGGACACTAATAATTCCTTTATGTTTATTGACATAATGTTCTCTTACATTTTCTGCTGCATATCCCAAAGTGACTGCTACAAAAATCATTAAGCCTTCAATTATATATTCCTTCCAAGGTTTAGAATGATTAGGAACATGCGGGTGGTGATGTACTTCCATAATTTGCTTTTCGGTTTTTATTCTATCCTATTTTTCAGATAGTCCAATGTATTTTTTTAATTGTGTTTGGTTTTCTGCTTGCTTTATTAAAAAGTCTGCTACGTCTGCTCTATTAATTCCGCCTATATTAATTCCTTTGAATAATTTATTTTCAACACGGTATTTTTCTGTCAATTCCTTGTCTAATAACCTTCCTGGCCTCACTACTGTCCAATTCAAATCTGTATTAGTGATATTTTCTTCCATTTTAGTTTTGTCAGCGTAAACGTCTTTTAAAAGATATTTTAAAAACATCTTTACTAACCAAGGAACATAATTCTTACTTTCTCCAGCTCCAAATCCAGTAACAAAAATCAATGGAATATTTATTTTGTTCTCCTTATGTATTTCCACAATTAATCTTGCAAAATCTGAAAATAGGGTAGTGGGTTTCATATTCTTACCAGTCCCTAATGTTACAATCAGCGCTTCTGCGTTTTGGATTGACTTTAATAAGTCGGTTTTGTTAGTTGCATCACCAAGTAGCCTATTTAAGGATTTATTCTCTTCTATTTCAATTTTAGATCTAGAAAGGGTCGTTATTGTATGTTTTCTATTTAATCCTCTTTTTACTGTTTCTAGTCCTATTCCTCCCGAGGCTCCTATTATAGTTATATTCATTTTGCTTTTATATTGATTTCAATTTTTAAAATATCAAATATGCCCTTAAAATTATTGTAATGATTTTCTTTGTTTGAATGTAAGATTTTTATAATAACCTTCCGGCCTAAATTTTATTTAACCCCTATTTATTAGTCCCCAATTATCCCAACTCTTCACTTCTATTCCACTAGTTGTGGTGCAAAATTTGGGGCAAATTTTATAGAAACTTACCCTAAATAAAAAGGGTCTATGAATTTTACTTCATAAACCCTTCAAATACAGTATTTTATGCTGTGGGCCCATCCCGAGCACTCGGGAGACCCCGATTTATTTTATGAGGATTTTCGGTAGTATTTCATACCTTTTCTTTTATTGATAATCAATAGGATACAAGATTGAAATAGATTTATATTTCTGCTATTTCACCTCTTTTAACACGTTTTTGGTGAAAACCTGGCCGGGAACCTGGCCGGAAAAATCGATAAATCAACTGCTATGTTTCCTGGGCAATTTTTGAGTTAATCCAAATAATAAAAATCCAGATGCGAGTGTGATTAATCCAATAACTGAAAATATTCGTAATAACCAATTATTAATATTATCTCTGTTTTGATAATCCATGACATGAAGCATCCACAAAAAATCAAAAACTCTCCATTGATTATTTCGATAGGTTTGAACAGTACCTAATTCCGCAGATACATAAACGGTTGTATTTACATCACCATCAAAACTTACAGCAAATGCGGGTAGAGGTTTCTCCCTATACTCATGATGCCCATTTGTAGAATTGATATATTCAACCGATTTTAGATTTGATTTGACATTCAAACTATTTTTTGCAATTATTATTGCTTCGTTTTTGTTTATAGGAATTCTAATTTTATTATTTAATGTGTTAGCCAATACTGTTTTTATACGTTTCCCATTATTGAATGTTATTTGATAATGAGGGGTATCAAAAATGGTAGCAATTTGAACTGACTTTAAAACATATACCGAGTCATTTTTACTAATCTCATTTAGAATACCATTTAAACTTATTCCAAGTTTTTCTTTATTAATTGTTGTGGTTTCTTTTCTAATGTCTTCACCTCTAATATTCTTAATGTTGGTCCAACTGAAATATAATCCCCCAATTGTCCAAAATAAAAATTGTATACCTAAAAATAGACCTAAATAGCGATGACTTTTTCTAACAACTTTTTGCCATTTACCTTTTGTCATAGTAATTATATTAACATGCCAACATCAATGACATGATTTATTTTAAATTTTATAAATGAATTTCTAGTAAAAATATTTAGTAAAAACTAAACTCCAGGAGGATGAAAAATAGAACTCATGTAGTTTGAATTAAAGGAACTCTTAAATGCGAAAAAAAATTTATTTTCCTGAGTTCTAAACATTTCGATAGTTGGATAAAATGATTTAGAAGACAAAATTAATTCTTGCTGATTGAATTTTGGAGCAGGTGCATTTGTGTTTGATTCGCCTTCTTGCTTCTTTATTTTCTTAAGCATTTGACACTTGCCATTACAATGCATCATTGGTTTGGCTTTGTTAACACATGCCTTTTTATAAGATTCCAAATTGACTAGATAATCAGCAAGTACAAGTGATCTTGAGAATGTATGCGCAATTAGGGAGCTAAATAATAATATGACTACACTGTATTTCAATATGCGCAAAAATACCAACTTACTCAAACATAAATATGTAATCTTAATCAGGTTCCAACAATTCCACCCCTTCACCTCCATTCACCTCTGTTTTCCCACTAAAATCACAAAACCTGGCCCAAACTTACCCCAAACAAAAAGGGTTTATGAATATTATTTCATAAACCCTTGATAATGTTGCCTTTCGGCTGTGGGCCCACCTGGGCATGATCCAGGGACCCCCTGATTATGAGGGTTTAAAGTAACATCCCACTTGTTGTCTTTTATTGATAATCAATAGGATACAAGATTGAAATAGATCTGTTTTTCTCATATTTCACCTCTTTTAACCCGTTT
>CANFOM010000005.1 GCA_947448725.1 Bacteroidota bacterium | reverse complement strand
GGTATACTCTTTTTAATAAACGCTCTTAAATGATCTGTACTGGTAGACAAATCTTGTTTACGCAAATACATCATATGCCCACTGCGGTAGCCTTCCCAAAACATTCTGTCTTGAATTTTTCCAGCAGGATCCATTTGCCATAAATTATATTTAGCATTGAAATAATCACAAGCTCCATCATAATATCCTGATTGTACCAATAAATTTAAATACGGGTTTTGCATCATCGCTTGACGTAAATCGTCACCCGTTGTGTTATTGTTATTATCCCAAGGACGTACTGGCCCAAAAATATAATAATTCAAATCTGTTTTATAACCCAACTCATCTCTTAAATACATATTAATGGCTGGCGTAAAAGAGTGTTCCCAAGAGGTTAACTCTGAATTATAATCGGGTCTTTGTCCTGCATCTTTTTTATCCATTCCAATATATCGAGAATCTAAACGACCCACTGTTTTACCTTGATCACGCAATAACTCTTTCCAGAAATAATCAAATGGTATAGAAAGGTTTTGTTCTAAAACTTCTTTCACACCAATGCCCGTAAAACGAGAGATTTTTTTAGCAACCTCTTGTCTTTTTTCTTTAGACAAAGATCCGCCCTGTGCTAAGGCTGGCATTAATTCATTAATAGTAAAGGCTTCTATTTCAGGCAAAATTGCTGTTAGATCCTTCGATTGTAAATCTGCTGGTAATTTTTTATGGTGCCAAGCAGTGGCAGCCATATATGGTATACGTAATGCGCCGCTACTTGTTTCATCACGCTTTAATCCTAAATCGGTTGGAGAAACTAATACAACTCCATTCAAATACATCCAATGTGCGTTTTGTAATTCTAAGGCTAGTCCAGAGACACGAGCTGTACCATAACTTTCGCCGATTAAGAATTTAGGAGAAGCCCAACGCTTGTTTCTAGAAACAAAAGTGTTGATCCAATCTGCTAAATATTTAATATCTGCATTCACACCAAAAAATTTAGATGTAGGCACTGCTTTATCTAAAATTCTGGAGAACCCAGTATTCACTGGATCAATGTATACGATATCTGCTGCATCCAATAAAGATTGAGGATTTTCCTCAAATCCATAAGGTTGCACAGGATAACCTTCATCATCAATTTTTAATTTTTTAGGTCCCGTATAACCAATGTGCATCCACACACTTGCAGTACCTGGTCCGCCGTTAAATGAAATAAGCAAAGGACGTGTCTCTCTATTGGTTACATCGGTACGCTCATAATACACATAAAATAAAGCAGCAATGGCCTTGCCGTTCTCATCCCAAACGGGCATGGTAGCAGCAGTTGCTTTATAAGGTATTTTTTGTCCCTTAATGGTCACTTCCCCTTTGGTTTCAGATTTTTGTTCTAAGGATAGCTCTCTTTTAAAAGCTGCATTTTTATCTGGAGCATTGGCTGCTGCAGTATTTGCCGCCGCTGGTGCTGCAGTAGGTTGATTTTCGCTATTGTCTCGTTGCGCTTGTACAAATAATGTTATTAGTAATAACAAATAAGTAAGTAATTGTTTTTGCATAATTCAAATTTTTGGTTGAAATAGTTTTAGTAAGTTAAATATACACCCATATTTGTACTTGTCAACAACCGTTAGTGTAATTATTTAATTAGCAAGTAATTCACTAATTTAGTCCTGGCAGAAGCCTATTAAACCTATTTGAGGATGTCAGCAATATTAAAAAGTGCAGTTCAGAAAGTTATTATACTAACTGCGCCTTCGGGGGCAGGTAAAACCTCTATAACCAAGTACTTATTAAAGAATTATCCCAATCTTTCTTTTTCTGTTTCCGCTACCACAAGAGCGCCAAGAGGGAATGAACAGGATGGAATTGCCTACCATTTTATAACCCCTGCTGCTTTTGAAGGACATATTTATCAAAATGATTTTTTAGAATATGAAATGGTCTATAAAGATGTTTATTATGGTACACTCAAATCAGAATTAACTCGAATTTGGGAGCAAGAAAAAACACCTGTTTTAGACATTGATGTAAAAGGCGCTTTACGAGTACAAAAACAATTGGGGGAAGATTGTCTTTCTATTTTTATTCAACCTCCTTCTATTGAGGTCTTACAAGAAAGATTAGAGAAAAGAGAAACCGAATCACCTGATGCTATAAAAATTAGATTAGAAAAAGCTGCTTTTGAAATGAGTTTTAGCCATCAATTTAAAGCAATTGTAAAAAACGATACGCTCGAGATAGCTTGTAAAGAAGTGGCAGCGCTTATTGATCAATTTTTAGCAACCGCTTAAAAAAAATATTATGTCATTACAAGGAAAAACTGTTTTTATAACAGGGGGTAGTAGAGGAATAGGTAAAGCCATGGCTTTAAAACTAGCAGCGGCAGGTGCTAACATTGTTATTGCTGCAAAGTCGGTACAAGAAGACCCGCGACTAGGAGGCACTATTTTTTCAGCAGCTGCGGAAGTAGAAGCCTTAGGAGTAAAAGCTTTGGCAGTGCAAGTAGATATAAGAGACGAAGCACAAATTGCAGCGGCCATTCAACAAACCGTTGAAAAATTTGGTGGTATTGATATTGTAATTAATAATGCAAGTGCGATTCAATTAACAGATACCGCGAGCACGCCTAGCAAAAGATTTGATCTAATGCATAGTATTAATGTAAGAGGTACTTTTTTAGTGGTACAACACGCGCTTCCTTATTTAAGAAAATCAACTCATGCGCATATTTTAACTTTATCTCCGCCCATTAATTTAGCACCAAAATGGTTAGGGCCACATGTAGCTTATACCATTTCTAAATATGATATGAGCATGTTGACCTTAGGCTGGGCAGAAGAATTTAAAGAGGACAACATTGCCTGTAACTCTTTGTGGCCGCGCACTACCATTGATACTGCCGCGGTACGTAATTTATTAGGTGGTCAGGCATTAGCCAATATGAGTCGTACGACGGACATAATTGCAGACGCTGCATTTTTTATTTTGAGTAAAGAAAAATTACAGTATACGGGCAAAACTTTTATTGACGAAGAAGTATTAGCCGCGGAAGGTGTTACCGATTTAGCACATTATTCGGTTGTGCCAGGTGCTAAATTATTTTACGATTTATTTTTATAATATTTTTAATAGATTCTTTTTTAATTAATTTAAAGTCCTTTTTTATGAAACCAATTTTAATTGCTGGATTTTTATTTTGTAGTGTAAGTGTATTCGCACAAAAGAAAAATAAAGTGGACCCTGCCCTACAACAAATAAATGCAAATAAAGAAGCAACTCTTGCTGCTTTAAATAATTCTTATGAGGCAGATAAAAAAACAGCATTGCAAATTTGGGAATATGCCGAAGTAGGTTATAAAGAAAATAAAAGCGCTGCCTTACTGGTACAAAATTTAAAAGCTGCTGGCTTTGCAGTAGAAACAGGTGTTGCAGAAATTCCAACTGCTTTTGTAGCTACTTATGGTAGCGGTTCTCCAGTGATTGGCATATTAGCTGAATATGATGCATTACCAGGATTAGCACAAGCTGCAAGTCCAGAAAAAAATCCCATTGCAGGTAAAAATGCTGGTCATGGTTGTGGTCACCATTTATTTGGAACTGCAAGTGTTAGCGCTGGAATTGCTATTAAAGATTTAATGGCTTCAGGTAAATTAAAAGGTACTATAAAAGTATATGGTTGTCCTGCAGAAGAAGGTGGTAGTGGTAAAGTATTTATGGTGCGTGCGGGTTTATTTAATGGAGTAGATGCTGTGATACATTGGCACCCTGATGATGTTAATGCAATAACCACTACAAGTGCCTTAGCTAATAAATCGGCTAAATTTAAATTTTATGGCATTTCAGCACATGCTGCTGCACAACCTGAGCAAGGTCGTTCTTCCTTAGATGCAGTAGAAGCCATGGACAATATGGTGAATATGATGCGCGAGCATGTACCGCAAGAAACAAGAATACATTATATCATTACTAATGGTGGTAAAGCACCGAATGTAGTTCCTGATTTTGCAGAAGCTTATTATTACGTGCGTCATCCTAAACGTAAAGACGTAGTTGATATTTTTGACAGAGTCGTTAAAGCTGCTGAAGGTGCTGCTTTAGGAACAGGCACCACAATGAAATATGATATCATTGGTGGTACACACGATTTATTAATTAATAAAACTTTGGCCGAAGCCATGCAAACTAATTTAGAAAAAGTGGGTGGTGTTACTTACTCCGAGGCTGAATTAAATTTTGCAAAAACAATTCAACCTAGTTTTATTGGCGCAAAAGTAGATGTAGCCACTGCTGCAACAGTAAGACCACTTAGCTATATCAATGAAGGCAATAGTGGCTCTACCGATGTGGGTGATGTTAGTTATGCTTTGCCTACTGTTGGTTTACGTGCAGCCACTTGGGTGCCTGGTACACCTGCACATAGTTGGCAGGCAGTAGCTTCTGGAGGAACTGAAATTGGAACCAAGGGGATGTTAGTAGCCAGTAAAACAATGGCCTTAACTGCTATTGATTTAATGAGTAACCCTGTATTACTTGCAAAAGCTATTGAAGAGTTTAAACAATCTAAAGGAGATTATAAATACAAAGCGATATTGGGTGATATTAAACCAGCTTTAAATTATAGAGATTAGTTTAATAAAATAGAATCATTAGAGGAATAATGAGTAAGTGCTAATTTACTTATAGCACTTACTCATTAAACTAAAAAGGAGAACCCCTAGTTCTCCTTTTTAAAAATCATTAGAGTACAATGAATATGCGCTTAATTTTCTTTGAAGCGCTTATTCATTGTTCTCGGGGCGCATCTGAGGGAAGAACAACACATCTTGTATAGAAGGTTGGTTCAACATCATCATACATAATCTATCTATTCCAATACCTATGCCTGAAGTAGGCGGCATGCCATATTCTAAGGCTCTTAAAAAATCATGGTCAATAAACATGGCTTCATCGTCTCCTCTTTCCATTAAGCCTAATTGTTCTTCAAAACGCTTGCGTTGATCAATAGGATCATTTAACTCTGTATAGGCATTGGCCAATTCTTTACCATTCACCATCAATTCAAATCTTTCTACTAAACCTGGTTTGGTACGGTGCTTCTTGGTCAAAGGACTCATCTCGATAGGATAGTCAATGATAAAAGTAGGCTGGATGTATTTAGGTTCGCTGGTAGCGCCAAATATTTCATCAATCAGTTTACCCTTACCAATGTTCGGTGCTACATCAATATGTAGTTTCTTACATACTTCTCTTAAGGCAGCTTCGTCCATACCCGTGATATCAATGTCTGTATTTTCTTGTATCGCTTCTAAAATACTTATTCTTCTAAAAGGCGCTTTAAAATTAATCGTTTTATCGCCAACTGTTAATTCGGTAGTGCCATGTAAGGTCAATGCAATTTTTTCAACAAGCTGCTCTGTTATTTCCATCATCCATAAATAATCTTTATACGCTGTATACCATTCCAAAACTGTAAACTCTGGATTGTGCGTACGATCCATTCCCTCATTTCTAAAATTTCTACTAAACTCATACACCCACTCAAAGCCGCCCACTATTAATCTTTTTAAATACAATTCATTGGCAATTCGCAAATAAAAAGGAACATCCAAAGCATTGTGATGTGTTGTAAAAGGCCTTGCAGCAGCGCCTCCTGGAATAGCTTGTAACACCGGTGTATCAACTTCTAATGCGCCATGACTATTTAAAAAATCACGAATGGTGGATACTAATAAAGTACGCTTTACAAAAGTTTCTTTAACAGATGGATTAATAATTAAATCGGCATAGCGTTGACGGTATCTAAATTCTGGGTCGGTGACTGCATCAAATACATGGCCTTCTTCATCTCTTTTAACTACAGGAAGTGGCTTTAAAGATTTCGCCAATAAAGTAAGCGTACTGGAATGTACCGATGTCTCTCCGGTTTTAGTAATAAAGACATAGCCAGTAGAACCTATAATATCGCCCAAGTCCATCCCGTTTTTAGTAATGACCTCCCAAAAAGATTTGTCTTCATCGGGACAAATTTCATCTCTCTTAATATAGAGTTGTATAATGCCCTTATCATCCTGTATTTTAACAAATAGTACTTTGCCCTTATCATTCACGCTCATAATTCTTCCTGCAACACATACAGCTGCATATTGATCTTTATTTTCTTCGGTAAAGTTTTGCTTGATATCGCTGGAATAATGAGTAACAGGATATAATGGGGCAGGATAAGGATTGATGCCCGCAGCCTCTAAATGGGCTAATTTTTCACGTCTTATAATTTCCTGTTCTGATAGGGTTTGACTCATTGATAATATATTATTACTGCAAAAGTAAAACTTAGCAGTCAATTAACGAAAGAAGCCTTCTTGAACCTCCTCATTACTTAATGAAATTAAATCACCAGGCTGCATGTCCTGAATCGTAAATGCGCCTATTTGGGCTCGAATTAAGCGCAATACAGGAAATTGAACCGATGCAAACATTTTTCTTACCTGTCTATTCTTACCTTCTGTTAATTGAATCTCTACCCAAGAAGTTGGTATATTTTTTCTAAAGCGAATAGGAGGATTTCGTTCAGGTACGGCTATATCGTCTTTTAATAGGGCAAGGCGAGCAGGCTTGGTTTTAATAATAATACCGTTGTTATTAATAGATACGCCCGCTGTAAGCATAGCAATGGCTTCGCTAGTAATCATTCCTTCTACTTGAACCCAATAAATTCTTTTATGTTCAAATTGCGGTGATAGCAATTGATGATTGATTTTGGTATCATTGGTTAATAACAATAAACCTTCACTATCATAATCTAATCGACCTACTGGATAAACATCATTGGGCACTTCCATGATATCCTTTAAGCACAATTTTCCATCAGTAGCCGTAAATTGACTTAGCACCTGAAATGGTTTATATATTAAATAGTAGTTGATAAAAATAAAAGTTTCTATAAAAACAAAGTCCCCCTGAATGCTCAAGAGGACCTCGTATATAGATGGGTTAGTAAGTACGGGAATTAGATTCCCTTCACAATATTAAATATACTTTTTTCTAATTCAAAAAATATTTTAAACAAATTTATTGACGTTATCCACAATTGGGCCTAAAAAGAGGTTTTAAAAAATTAAATTTTACCATGATTTTATTGAATTAAAAAAAATATTTTCTTTAATTATTTTTTAGAAATATGCTTGAAACATTGATGAATAAAGGCTTGTAGAAGCGTGTAATTTTTTTATTTTTAAAAATTTATGGATAATAAAATACTTACAATTGCAAGGACAGGTCCCTTTTTTTATAGAGAAAATGGGTAAAAAGATTTTTTTACAAAAAACCCTCGTTACCTTTGATTTAGGCCAAAAACATACATATGAAGCTTCCTGCACCTATTTCGGTACAATGGTTATCTACTTTCATTGAGTCAGAAATTATAGGTAATAATCAATTGGAAATTACTGGAGTGAATGAAATTCATCAAGTTGAAATGGGTGATATTGTTTTTGTTGATCATCCTAAATATTATCAAACTTGTTTAAATAGTGCTGCAAGTTGTATTATTATCAATAATAAAGATGTTACAGTTCCAACAGGTAAGGCTTTATTATTTTGTGCCGATCCCTTTGAAGCTTATTCAAAAATTGTACAGCATTTTAAACCTTTACCATTAAGTGATCAAGCAATAAGTAAGGATGCCCTCATTGGCGAAGGTACCATTATCATGCCTCGTGTTTTTATTGGCGCCAATGTAAGGATTGGTAAAAACTGCGTGATTTATCCTAATGTTACCCTATTGCCAGATACCATTATAGGAGATGAAGTAATCATTCAAGCTGGAACTGTCATTGGTAGTGATGCCTTTTATTACAATACAAAAAAGAATAGACCCGCTTGGTATAAAAAAATGCCTAGTTGTGGTAGGGTTATTATAGAAGATAAGGTAGAAATTGGGGCCAATTGTACCATTGACAAAGGGGTGAGTGGCGATACTATTATTGGTATGGGTACTAAAATGGACAATATGGTTCATATTGGACATGACACTCAAATTGAAGCCAATTGTTTATTTGCAGCTCAGGTGGGTGTTGCCGGTGGCGTTAAAATTAAATCGGGGGTAACCCTTTGGGGACAGGTGGGCGTGGGTAAAACCTTAACCATTGGAGAGAATGCCACCTTACTTGGCCGAGCTGGTGTGGTAGGAAGTTTAGAAGGCAATAAAGTATATATGGGCTTCCCTGCAGAAGAAGCAGGTATTAAAAGAAGAGAGCTCGTTTGGATTAAACGCATCCCTGAGCTTTGGAAAAAAATGATGGAATAACTTTTCTATTCATTAGTCAATCTAGTACATGAAGCATTAGGCTAGACGATGTATTTTTTTTAATTCCTTACATACCCGCACAATAGTAGTATCCATTGTTCGATATTTAAAATTTGGGAAGGCTTTTAAAAATTTCTCATTGTTAAAATGAACCACGGCCTGCGCTGTAGCTGCTGTCTCTTTAGTTAATAAAGGCGTTTTTCGAGTAATCATTCCTTTCAAAGCTTCTAGTCTCCAAACAATAGCTGCCAATAAAGGTGTTACTTTTCTGTGCGGAGGTCTTTTATTAAATGCCTGCGCAATTTTAGTAAATACAGTTTGATAACTTAAATTTTCTGCACTAATCACATAACGTTGTCCAGTAATGGAACTTTCCATTAATAATTGCATTGCATCAATGACATCTAACACATCTACAAATCCACTTACTCCATTGGTATACCAAGGAAATTGATCATAGGCCGATTTAAAAATTTCTGAAGAGCCTTTGTTCCAATCCCCTGCACCAAAAATAATCACAGGATTCACAATGGCAATATTCAATCCTTCGGCCATGCCACGCCACACTTCCATTTCGGCTAAGTATTTAGATTCACCATAGACACTATTACTGGTTGCCGCTGTCCAGCTCATGCTTTCATCTATTGGAGCATCTTCCCTAATACGTCCCAATGCAGCCACGGAACTTACAAATACCAATTTATCAATTTTTTTCTCGATACAAATATTCACCACATTGGCCGTACCCTCCTGATTCGCTTTTAACATGCGCGCACTTTGACTAGGTACAAAAGAGACAATGGCTGCACAATGATATACTTGTTGAATGCCTTCCATGGCTTGCTCTAAAGACACAATGTCTAATAAATCTCCCTGTACCCATTTCACTTTTTCAGCGCCGTCAAAGGAAGGAATTTGCTTTCGATACAAAGCAGTAACATTTTTTTCTTTGGCTACTAAAGATTGTATTAGATGAGACCCCACTAAACCACTTGCACCTGTAACAAATATCATGTAGTGATTATTTATCTTTTAATAATTTAGCAATGTCTTGTTTTAATTGCTCAATTTCTAATGCTTTTAACCCGTCATAAATCTTGCCTCTTACCTTACCATTTCTATCAATTAAAGCAAAAAATTGAGTATGCATAAACTGATCTTCTATTTTTTCTACATTATTTTTGGGGTCATCTAATAAATAAGAGCCTCTTGCCATTTGGTATAAACTATCCTTTCGACCCGTTAAGAAAATCCAATTTTTTGTATTGACTCCTAAGGAATCAGCATATCTTTTTAGGACGGGAACTGAGTCTGTGCCTGGATTACAGGTATGTGAGACAATTTGAAAATCGGCTTCATTTTTATAAATAGCATAAATATTTTTCATATTGGTATTCAATTTGGGGCAAATACCTTTACATGTAGTAAAAAAATATTCTACGACTGTTATTTTATTTAAGAGCTCTTTGTCGGTAAAGCTATTCCCATCCTGATTGGTAAAATGAAAGGGTTGCACATAGCTTAAAACTGGTAATTGTACTTTCCAATTATCGGTCCCTTTAAATAAAAAATAATAAAAGCCTACTAGCAAAAGGGCAAAAAACAACAAATACAATCTTAGCTTTTTTGACATAAAATGAGCGATTTAATGGTCCTACAAATACCCCCTAAAGGTAATATTATTTTTCTGCTACTATTTGAATTACCTTTACACTATGTTTAAGAAATGGAATTGGGACGCCATTGGTATTGGAGCTTCATTGGCTTGTGCCATACATTGCGCACTATTGCCTTTATTTTTTAGCAGTTTGCCTTTATTGGGAATTAATATATTACACAATCCCCAATTCGAACTGGGCATGATTCTACTTTCCTTTGCTATTGGTGCTTATTCTTTATACCATGGTTATAAGAAACATCATCATTCTTTTACACCCATCCTATTATTTTCCTTGGGCATCGCTATTATGTTAAGTAGAATGGTGTTTAGGTCCATAGAAATTTGGTTGCTTTTTCCTGCTGCCTTTTTAATCATATTTGCGCATGTTTCCAATCACCTTCGCTGTCGCGTTCACAATCATGCCCATGAAGACGATTGTGATCACTCTTAAGAATTCTATTGCAATAGTAAATTTTGTAAAATAAATGGGCTAGACTAAGAAAAAGTAAAACTTACCTCTCCGTCTTTTTCGTCTTTAATCTGAATACCCATTTCCAATAATTGATTGCGAATTTTATCACTGGTAGCAAAATCTTTCTTTGCTTTCGCTTCCTTGCGAATCTCAATTAGTAAATGAATAACGCCGTTTAATTGTTTTTTATTAACGCCAGATTCTACTTTTATACCAAGCACTTGCTCTATATAAAGCGCAAGCTGCGCTTGGACCAATTGCCAGGTAGCGCCTGATACTGCGTCTGCAGTAATATGTTTGTCTTTAAGGGAATTAATCACGGGGACCATTTCAAATAAATTGGCCACTACCTTCGCCGTATTTAAATCATCTTCCATAAACTCGGGCAATTCATTGATCCATGTTTTTAGTTGTTGGTCTAAAGTAGCATCGGTGGATTTTTTGTCACTAGTAAAACTTTGTGCTTTTAACCATTCGTAAGCATCCATTAAACGACGTAATGCTTTTTCAGAAGCTTGTAAAGCTTCATTGCTAAAATCGAGCGTGCCGCGGTATTGACTTTGTAATATAAAAAATCGAACCGTCATAGGACTATAGGCCTGTGTTAAAATAGGATGACTGCCATCAAATAACTCACTTAGCTTAACTACATTGTTATAGCTCTTTCCCATTTTACGTCCGTTAATGGTAATCATATTATTATGCACCCAATAACGTGCTGGCATCTCATGATTGCAAACCGTACTTTGAGCTATCTCACACTCGTGATGCGGAAATTGTAAATCCATTCCGCCACCATGTATATCAAATTTTTTTCCTAAATATTTGGTGGCCATAGCAGAGCATTCAATATGCCAGCCCGGAAACCCTTCACCCCATGGACTTTGCCAACGCATGATATGTTCTACCGGTGCTTTTTTCCATAAAGCAAAATCTACTTTATTTTTTTTCTCGTCTTGATTGTCTAATTCACGCGTGGTGTCTAATTGATCTTCCAAATTGCGTCCACTTAATATTCCATAAGGTTGATTCTTTTTGGAATACACTTCATTGTATTTAATGACATCAAAATAAACCGACCCATTGGCTTCATACGCAAAACCATCTGCGATTATTTTTTTGATCATTTCAATCTGTTCAATAATATGTCCTGTAGCAGTAGGTTCTATGCTGGGTGGTAAATTATTAAATTGATCCATGGCCCAATGATACAAATGCGTATACTTTTGAACCAATTCCATGGGTTCTAACTTTTCTAAAATAGCCTTACTGGTAATTTTATCTTCGGCCGCTTTTCCTTCCTCTTCAAAGTGTCCAGCATCGGTAATATTTCTTACATACCTAACTTTATAACCCAGGTGTAATAAATAACGATACAATACATCAAAGGTGATAAATGGTCTTGCATGCCCTAAATGACTTTCTCCACTTACCGTAGGACCACACACATACATCCCAACATAAGGTGCATTTAGGGGTTCGAAAACTTCTTTTTGTCTCGTAAGTGAATTGTATATCTTGAGTGCCATAATGAGTATTGGCTCAAAGATATTTTATTTTAAATAAACTAGGTTAATTCTTCTTTAAAAGTAAGTCGGCCATAATCATATGGTGGTCACTTAAATTTTCATCTATCGACTCCCAAGCCCTCACTTCCCAGGCCTCATTGGCTAAAATATAATCAATCCTTAAAGTAGGAGAAATGCCTAAAAAAGTGGCCCCAATGCCAAAGCCTTTTTCTAAAAATGCATCCTGCCAATTTCCTTTGATGATTTGATAGGTGTAGGAACTGGGTACATCGTTAAAATCGCCTGTGATAATGCTTGGATAAGAACTTTTAGATAAATAATGCTGAACTATTTCTGCTTGTACTGCACGTTCTACAAAAGAATTGCGCATTTTTCGGAGCACCCCGCGATTGGCAGTTAAAGCCAATTGACTAGAAAAAGCGGGGTCGTCGATGGCTTCAAAATCGTTTTGCTTAAACCGATAAGAGGCTAAATGAGTAGTAAAAACTTGAATAGTATCATCTCCTTTTAAAATAGTTACGGAAAGAAGACTTTCTTGATTAAGGAAGCCAACGCGTTCGGCATTAATAATTTTATATTTAGAAAATACGATACAGCCCGCATAATAATCTTTTTCGATGGTCTGAAAATCTTTTGAAAAAAAATAGTACGGTAATTTTTTAGTAAAGTAGACGGAGTGATTGGCAATATCATTGGGCCTTTCATTGGTATTGTATTCTTGCAAACAAACAATATCAGGATCCCATTTTTGTATAGAATAAGCTATCTCTTGCGTACGTAATTTTAAATTGGTATTCACACCCATTCCATTAAATCCTTTTACGTTCCAGCTAATAATTCTTAAAGTATTGTCTTTCTTTTTCTGGGCAAATGGAATGCCAGGATGCCATGCAAATAAAACTAAGCAAATTTTCCAACCAATAATTAATGATGCTAATGGAAATAAAGAAGCCATTGGCTTAGCAATTAACCAAATGATCAAAAATAAAATTTCAATGGCTAATAAATAGGGCGCCATCAATCCTAAAAAACCATTGATCCAAATAAAAGAAGTGGGTGTTAAAAATAATGGATATAAAAATAATAGAGTTACCAATAGATTAATTAAGAATAAGATACGCTTTCCAATATTTCTTATTCTTGATTTTTTTGCCATTAGGTGTAGTAATTATTTTTTAGGAGCCAGGCTACTATTTAACAAATGTAATAGTTGATGCATCCATTTTCCTAAATCAACCCCTTTTTTTAATAACAATATATAGAAGGCCCCTGTTGATGCGCCAATGATGCTAACAACAATGATAGGCCATGCCATAGGTAGGAAGGCAAAGCCTTGTATAATAAAATAGACCAAACCCAATACCCATAAGGGAATTCCGCCTCCTAAATTTTCTAATAATCTAAATTGTGGCTGAAGCACTACGGCAGCAACTGCTATGGCCATAACACTTATCCCAGCGCCCATTAATGGAACAGTAGCCCCTAATAAACAAAAAACAATGCCAGCTATTAATCCACTATAAAAATAGATGGGGAATAAATGTTTATTCGCATTGGACCTTTGTAATACCCAACCAAAGGCGGTGAGCCAAAGCATATTATTCAATAAAATCCAAAATCCATTATGAGTCCAATTGTATGTAAGAAGGCTCCAAGGTTGATGAATTAATATTTGTAAGTTGGCAAATAATAGCGCAGGATGTAATACTTGCGCATAAAACTGCTCTAAAGGATAACTACTTAAATAATAAACTACTTTCAAAAAACCAATCAATGCATACACTACTAAATTGATGGAGAGTAATGCCATTAAGGAATTATTGTCGGCGCCAATGATAGGCTTTTCTGTATTTATTTCTTGCATTGAATATTTTTATTGAATTAAGCAAAAGGGTGGTGCTTGCGCTTATTCCAAATGTACACTAACACAAAGCCCACCAAAGCACCTCCTACATGCGCCCATCTTGCTACATTGTCACCAGCCGAATTTTCTATGGCTTTATACAATTCGAAAGCAAAATACAATACGCCCAACCATTTTGCTTTAATAGGAAATAGAAAGTAGATATAGATATACGTGTTGGGAAACAAATAAACAAACGCAATTAAGATGCCAAATACAGCGCCACTAGCTCCTAAGGTAGCAGTACTTAAAACTTTGTTATGATAGGAAGTAATGAGTTCCATTAATTCTGGTGCTAAACCTGGAGTGGTTAAGGTTACCTTATTGTCGGCTAAAATTCTAGCTAAAGGAATATTATGCGCTTTTGAAAATGCCAAAACTGCATCGCTAAACCCAGGCGCATTAGACTTACTTAATCTTAAAAGCTGTTCATATTCATTGGTCATAGGAATCAACTGATAGGATAAAATTAATAGGTGAAGCACTGCTGCTCCTACACCACATAAAAAATAAAATAATAAAAATCGTTTGGGTCCCCATACATTTTCTAAAATGGATCCAAACATCCATAAGGCAAACATATTGCCTAGTATATGCCCAAAATCACCATGCAAAAACATATGTGTAATTAGCTGCCACGGCTTATACAAACTACTTTGCCATGCATGCAAAGCAAAATAATCTTCAAACGAAAAAGAACTAGTTGGGCCTGCAAAAGTATTTTGTGCCAAAAAAATCAGGCCATTAATAATTAATAAATTTTTTATAATGGTGGGCAATACTTCGAAACGGGTGGGCCTAAATTGAGTCATTCTTTTTTATTTGCTTATGATAATAAATCGGTTCTTTTTAATTGTACAACATTTTCAATATGCAAGGTATGAGGAAACATATCTACCGGTTGTATCTTCGTTACCGTATATTTTTCGTTTAATAAAGATAAGTCTCTTGCTTGAGTGGCAGGGTTGCAACTTACGTACACAATAATGGGCGCTTCCATAGCCAATAATTTGTGTACTAATTTTTCATGCATGCCCGCTCTGGGTGGGTCGGTAATAATTACATCGGGCTTGCCATGCGTTTCAAAAAAATCGGTATCACAAATTTTAATGACATCCCCTGCAAAAAAAGCAGCATCGGTTAACTGATTCATACGCGCATTTTCTTTGGCATCTTCAATGGCTTCTTCCACCATCTCCACTCCAATTATTTTTTTCGCATGCTTGCTACAAAAAATACCAATGCTCCCTGTACCACAATATAAATCGTATACAATTTCTTTACCCGTGAGCTCGGCAAAGTCTCGAGTTATTTGATATAATTTTTCGGCTTGTTTTGAATTGGTTTGAAAAAAAGATTTTGGACTAATCTTAAATTGAAAATCTTCCAGCATTTCTGTAATATAGCCATTGCCCGAATACACTTGTGGCACTAAGTCCTGCATGCTATCATTTCTCTTAGCATTAATGGTGTACAGCAAAGTAGTAATTTGAGGAAAACGTGCAAGTAGTATTTCAAACAATGCTATTCTTTTTTCTTCGGCCTCATAGCCCAATATTAAATTCACCATCCATTCTCCTTTCGTTGTATTGCGAATAAACATATTGCGCACCCATCCTGTATGCAACTTAATATTGTAAAAGGGCATTTCATTGGCCAATGCAAATTCAACCACTGTTTTTCTTAATTCATTCGTGGGCTCGGATTGTAAATAACAAAGGTCTATTTCTACTACTTTTTCAAAAAAGCCTCTAGCATGAAAACCAGCTACGCCAGGTGCTTTAACAGGAATGCTTGCATTTGGATTTTCTTCGGCCTCCGCTTTCATGGCTTTAAATTCGGCAAAAGGAATAAATTTTTCGGTAGCAAAAGTATATTCTACTTTATTGCGATAGCCTTGTGTTTCATCCGCCCCAATGATAGCAGGAATAGGAGGTAAAGGCACTTTGGCAATGCGCGTTAAATTATCAACGACTTGTTTGCGCTTATACACCAATTGTTGATCATAGGGAAGCATCTGCCATTGACAACCACCACAAACTCCAAAATGGCTACAAAAAGGGGTTACACGTATATCCGAATAACTATGAAAATGTTTTACAAAGCCTTCGCCCCAATCGGCCTTATTTTTTTGTAACTGAATATCTACCACATCGCCAGGTACCGCCCCTTCTACAAAAATAACTTTCCCATTTACGCGTGCAAGCGCCTTCCCTTCAGCGGCATAATCCTCAATTAATACTTTTTCTAATAAGGGGGCTTGTTTAAATTTTCTCACTGCAACAAAGGTACTATGCTAAGCCTAAAATTCTATTAAAACAGCGCATTAATTGTACACTAGATTGTTATTTATATTGTTATTTTTACCTAGACAATAAAAAGTATAAAGAAAATTGACTTTTATGAGAAATTTTTTATGGATTCTGTTTTTAATACCTATTGTGGGTTTAGCACAAGTCAAAAAAACAACTGTTGCCACTGGCGCCAAAACCATGGGTCATAGTATTCAAATTACCTTGAAGCCCTACCAAAACACTAAAATTTTCATTGGCACCAATTATGGTAAAAATAAAGTACTTGCAGACTCCTGTTTATTAAATGAAAAAAGTGAAGGTGTATTTGAATCAAAGCAAAAATTAACCCCAGGTATTTATTTCGTTATCTCTCCAAAATATTCAATATTATTTGATTTCTTAATTGACGAAGAACAGCATTTCAAAATGGTGGCGGATACCCTTGCTTTAGATAAAGTAACCATAACAGGGTCTCCTGATAATACTTTATTTCAAGATTACTCAAAAGACATCAACGCACTGTTTGTTCAATTAAATAATTTACAAAATCAATTAAAAACAGCTAAGAACGAAGCAGATTCGTCTCTTTTTAAAGGAGCCTATTTAGGAAAAGACAAAGAAATTAAAGAAAAAAGAAATGCATTTATGGTAGCGCATCCAAAGTCGATGATGAGTTATTTATTAAATGTAATGCAAAGACCCGAAGCGCCTGCTATTCCTATGGTTAAAGGAAAAGCAGACTCTCTATATCCATATTATTATGTAAAAAATCATTTTTGGGATAATATTATTTTTAATGACAACCGATTGGTTCGAACTCCTTTTTTTGAAGACAAGCTAGATGAATATTTCAAAAATTATGTTTCGCGTGAACCAGATTCAATTATTGAAGAAGTGCATTATATGTTAACGGTGGCTAAAACTGGTAAAGAAATTTATCCTTTTTTACTTTTTAAATTTACCAATAAGTATATAGCGCCAGAATTTATGGGACAGGATAAAGTATTTTTACACTTGTATCAAAACTTTTTTGCGAAAGGAGATACGGTACTTTTAAATGAAGCCTCCAAAAAATCAATCACAGAAAGAGCCTATAGCCTGATGGCCAATCAATTGGGTTTAGCTGCACCTAGCTTGATTATTAACACACCCGATGATAAAAAGATTTCATTATACGATCAAAAATCGCCTTATACTTTTATTGCTTTTTGGGATCCTACTTGCAGTCATTGCAAAATAGAAATTCCTAGGCTAGATTCTTTTTACAGAGCAGTTTGGAAAAACTTACAAGTAAAAATATTTTCTGTAAATATTAATTTTAAAGAATTGCCTGCATGGAAAGCTTTTATAAAAGATAAAAATTTGGAAGATTGGACACATGCTTACCAAACAGAAGCCGATTTAAATAAAGAATTACAAGCCAACTTGCCTACAACGATTCGTCAACAATATGATGTTTATAAAACGCCTACTTTTTATTTATTAGATAGCAATAAAAAAATTATTGCAAAAAATTTGAGCTTAGAACAATTCAATGATTTTTTAGTAAACACGAACAAGAAAAATTAAAATACGGCAGCCACCACATCCTTCACCACTTGAGGTTTGCCTAAAGTATAATAGTGTAATACCGGCACTCCTGCTGCTTTTAGCTCCTTACTTTGTTGTATCAACCACTCAGTTCCTACTTGCTCACAAGCAGCATCGGTAGTCGCCGCTAACATGGCCGAAGATAAATCAGTAGGTATATCCACGTAAAAAATATTGGGTAAAATGGTCAATTGCTTTTTATTCGTGATAGGTTTTAATCCTGGAATAATAGGAACGTTAATGCCAATACTTCTACAAGCATCCACATAGTCAAAGTATTTTTTATTGTCAAAAAACATTTGAGTCATAATGTATTCTGCTCCTGCATCTACTTTTGCTTTGGCACGCTGTAAATCAAATTCCATGCTAGGCGCTTCAAAATGTTTTTCGGGATACCCCGCAACCCCCATACAAAAATTAGTTTTACTTCCGTTGATAATATCCTTGTCTAAGTATTCTCCGTTGTTCAATCCCACTACTTGTTGTAATAATTCAATGGCTTGTTTATTGCCATTGGGTTCGGGAATAAAAGTTTTTTGATTCTTTTCTGCATCTCCTCTTAAGACCAATAAATTATCAATCCCTAAAAATTGTAAGTCAATTAAAGCATCTTCTGTTTCTCTTTTAGAAAATCCACCACAAATAATATGTGGCACTGCATCAATATTATAATGATTCATGATGGCAGCGCAAATACCTACTGTTCCTGGTCGCTTGCGCACATCTACTTTTTCGTCTGTTCCATCTTCTTTTTTGCGAACAATGGTTTCGCTTCTATGGTAAGTCACATTAATCCATGACGGCTTAAATTCCATTAAGGGATCTAAGTGTTCATAGATATAGGCAATGGTTTTTCCTTTTAAAGGAGGTAAAACTTCAAAAGATACCAACGTGTCCTTGGCATTAGACAAATGTTCAATAACCTTCATATGCGCTTTGCTTTGGGAGCCCTGGCTGTTTCTATATTGAAACCTTACTAGCCACCCCCTTGTTGCGCAAAAATATATAATATTATTAAGCTGCAAGGGTAAAAGACCCAATAACCCTTATTTTTGTATAAATTATTTACATTGATACTTGCCATACATACCGATAAATTAATAAAGCAATACAAAGGCCGTAAGGTAGTGGACCAAGTTAGTATTTCGGTAAAGCAAGGTGAGATTGTTGGCTTACTCGGACCCAATGGCGCTGGCAAAACCACCACTTTTTACATGGTGGTTGGATTAATAGCCCCCGATGAAGGCCGTGTATTTTTAAATGACGAAGACATTACTAAATTACCAATGTACAAGAGAGCTCAAATGGGCTTAGGTTACTTACCACAGGAAGCAAGTGTGTTTAGAAAATTATCTGTCGAAGACAATATCATGGCTGTTTTAGAAATGACCAAATTAACTAAAGCAGAGAGAGATTATAAATTAGAAAGCTTATTGGATGAATTTAATTTGCATCAGGTTCGTGGTAATAACGGAGATAGTTTAAGTGGAGGCGAGCGTCGTCGAACAGAAATTGCACGCGCATTGGCCGTAGATCCAAAATTTATTTTATTAGATGAACCCTTTGCTGGCGTGGATCCTATAGCAGTGGAAGATATTCAGTCAGTCGTATCTCGTTTAAAATTAAAAGATATTGGTATTTTAATTACCGATCACAATGTAAATGAAACCCTTTCTATTTGCGATAGAGCTTACTTATTAATTGAAGGAAAAATTTTCAAACATGGTACAGCAGAAGAATTGGCCGAAGACGATCAAGTACGTCGATTGTACCTAGGTACCAACTTTGAATTAAAGAGAAAAGATTGGATCATTGAGATGGGTCAAAAAGCCAAATAAGTCGCTCCAAATACTACCATTATTACTTAATTTATACAAGCGTAATGCTTATATTGTGAGGAGGATATGAAAATTTTTAGCCCCGCACTCTCCAGATTAGCCCGATTGCGTTATTGGCGCATAGAACATTGGGTAAGTGACCCCATTGCGGCACAGCGCGAGGTATTACAGGATTTAATCACGCATGGCCAATACACCCAATTTGGCTTAAAATATCAGTTTAGCGAAATATTCAATATCCGAACTTTTAAGGCTACCGTCCCCATTCAGGAATATGAGGACTTAAAGCCCTTTATAGAACAAATCATGAATGGTGAGGAGGCGGTATTATGGAATACCCCGGTAGAATGGTTGGCCAAAAGTAGTGGTACGACCAGCGATAAAAGTAAATTTATACCTCTTACCAAAGAAAGCATCGAAGACAACCATTTTCAAGGATCAAAAGATGTTTTAACCAATTACTACCATGCGCTTCCCGATAGTGATTTATTAACGGGTAAAGGATTAGTGATTGGAGGAAGTCATCAAGTACATCCCATTAAAGAAGATATTCAATATGGAGATTTGAGTGCTGTATTATTACAAAATTCTCCTTTCTGGTCTGGATTTATAAGAACACCCGAACTCTCCATTGCATTAATGGATGAATGGGAAAATAAAATTGAAAGCTTAGCACAAAGTACCATCAACGAAGATGTCACTTCTATTGCAGGCGTTCCTACTTGGACTTTGGTATTGTTAAAAAGAATTTTAGAAATAACGGGAAAGGAAAACATAAAAGAAGTTTGGCCCAATTTTGAATTGTACATTCATGGCGGCGTCTCTTTTACGCCTTACAAAGAACAGTTTAATAAAGTCATTGGGCCCAATTGTAATTACTTAGAAATTTACAATGCCAGTGAAGGATTTTTTGCAGCGCAAGACAGAATTGGAGAAGAGGGGATGTTACTATATTTAGAACATGGTATTTTTTATGAATTCATGCCTATAGAAGAATATGGGAAAGAAAAACCTATTACCTATGGTTTAAACAAAGTGGAACTGGGAAAAAATTATGCCATCATCATTAGTACCAATGGAGGATTGTGGCGTTACTTAGTAGGAGATACGATACAATTTGTAAGTTTATATCCTTTTCGCATAAAAGTAAGTGGCCGTTTAAAACAATATATCAATGCATTTGGAGAAGAAGTGATTGCAGACAATAGCGATAAAGCCATCAGTGAAACATGTGCAGCTATGGGCTTATCTATTAAAGAATATACTGCAGCCCCTATTTATATGTCTGATAAAAATAAAGGAGCGCATGAATGGTTAATAGAATTTAATGAAAATCCAAAAGATATAGAAGCCTTTACGTTTTTATTAGATAAAAATTTACAAGCAACCAATAGTGATTACGAAGCAAAAAGACATAAAAATATAGCACTGGGTTTGCCAGAGGTGACTGCTGTAAATAAAGGGTCATTTCATGAGTGGTTAAAGCAAAAAGGCAAGTTGGGTGGACAGCATAAAGTACCTCGATTGTCTAATGAACGTATTTATGTAGATGAAATAAAAAAAATTCATCAAGGCTTACAATAAACAAACTTGTTATCTTTGTATAAATAAAACATAATGAAACTACTTACCGGAAAAGTATCTATTGTAACAGGCGCTGCACGCGGTATTGGGGCGGCCATTGCATTAAAACTAGCAGAACAAGGAAGTCATATTGCATTTACCTATGTAAGTGATAGTAGTGCTGATAAAGCTAATGCGTTAGTGAGTGAAATTGAAAAACTGGGTGTAAAAGCAAAAGCGTATAAAGCCAATGCAGCCGATTTTGCTGCTTGTGAAAATTTTGTCAATGAGGTAGTAGCCAGTTTTGGTACAGTTGATATTTGCGTGAACAATGCAGGTATTTCAAAAGATAATTTATTATTACGTATGACCCCCGAACAATGGGATGAGGTCATTAATACCAATTTGAAAAGTGTATACAATATGACCAAGCAAGTGATTCGTCCTATGATGAAAGCAAAGGCTGGAAGTATTATCAATATGAGTTCAATTATTGGTATTAGAGGCAATGCAGGTCAAAGCAGTTACGCTGCAAGTAAAGCTGGCATTATTGGTTTTACAAAATCGATCGCTTTAGAGATTGGAAGTCGCAATATTAGATGCAATGCCATCGCACCTGGTTTTGTGGAAACCGATATGACCCATTATTTAAATGAGGGCGATGCAGGTAAAGCGTTTTTAGATAAAATTCCTTTGGGACGTTTTGGTAAAGCAGAAGAAATTGCCAACACCACTTTATTTTTAGCAAGCGATTTAAGCAGCTATATTACTGGACAAGTAATAAGTACTTGTGGTGGATTAAATATTTAATTTTTATGCTTTAATAGAATTATTTGAATAAAAAAAGGATCAACAATTGTTGATCCTTTTTTTATTGGTAAATTTTAGAATTACAATCATTAAATTCTTACCTCAATTTCTTTTTTCAAATCGGCGTAAATACTTTCCACGGTACCTTCTCCAGTAACCGCTATCACTTTATTAAATTTTGCGTAATAAGTAGCCACAGCAGTGGTTTTATCGTGGTATTCTTGAATTCTTGCACGTATAATAGTTTCATTGGTGTCATCGCTTCGGCCCGATGTTAAACCACGTCCTAACAATCTTTTCACTAATTCTTCTTCACTTACTTCCAAGGCCAACACTACATTAATTTCACTTTTTTTCTCTTTCAATAAAGCATCTAATGCAATGCATTGTGCCGTAGTGCGCGGAAATCCATCAAATAAAAATCCTTTTGCCTCGGGACGTGCATCCATAAAGTTCCCCACCATGCCAATCACTACTGCATCCGGAACTAATTGTCCAGCGTCCATTAAACGCTTTGCCTCCAACCCTAATTCAGTTTGGTTGGTAATTTCTGTTCTTAATAAATTCCCTGTACTCAGGTGTTGTAATCCAAAAGTTTCAATGATGTGTTCACTTTGAGTGCCTTTGCCGCTGCCTGGAGGGCCAAATAAAATTAAATTAAACATGCTTTTTTATTGATAGTAAAGATACAGAACTGGCTTAAATTTTAATTATTTTTAATTGAGTTAATCGCCTCTATTTAGAAGAAATCTATTATTTTATAAAATCTAAACAAAATAGGTGAATAGTTGTTAGTATTTTTACAACTGAATAAAAGTTTATGTACAAAATCATCTGTTGTTTGATATTATTAAGTTTGGGTGCTTGCGCTCAAAATCCAAATAAAAGCACCTTAAATAAAGCCACTATGTCAGAAATTAAAAACAAGTATTACTCTACTACCAGCAAAGAAAAACTAGTACTAGCAGACAGCGTTTGGAAACAAGTATTATCGCCCGAAGTGTATCAAATAGCAAGAGAGAAAGGAACTGAAAGACCTTTTAGTAGTGCTTTTGAAACAAGTAAAGAAGTAGGTACTTTTCATTGTGCTGCTTGCGGCAACTCCTTGTTTAAAAGTACGGCTAAGTTTGAAAGTGGTTGTGGATGGCCTAGTTTTTTTGAACCTATTACCAAAGCTTCTATTATATATACCCCCGATAATACACATGGCATGAATAGAACTGAAGTGCAATGCGGAAAGTGCAAAGGACATTTAGGGCATGTATTTGAGGATGGACCTAAACCAACCGGGCTTCGCTATTGCATCAATGGGGTAGTGTTAACCTTAGAAAAATAAAAAAAGCCCCAATCAAGGGGCTTTTTAACATGCGTTTTATCTATCCTTTAATACCCAGGATTTTGTACCAAATTTGGATTGGCGTCAATTTCTAATTGCGGAATAGGTGAATATACATGTTGAGTAGTTACATGACTGAAATCCATTTTTACTGGGTTGCCAGGAAAATTTGCAACACAAGAGAAAGCATTGTCATTTAGACTAGTCATAGTTGATACTGCAGTTCCGGATCTTACTAAATCATCCCAGCGTTGCCCTTCAAAAGCCAATTCAAGCCTTCTTTCATTTAATAAGGCTGCCTTAGTGGCTTCTTTGCTTAATGTTGTTGCTAGACTTGTTAAACCAGCTCTGTTTCTAATGATATTCAAAGTTGCAATAGCAGCAGTAGTAGCACCAGTTTCATTTTGTGCTTCTGCTTTTAATAAAATAATGTCTGCTAAACGTAATAAATAATAATCATCTCCACTTGCCCATCCCCCTGGATGTTTTTGTTTAAAGTTAAAAGGGATACCGATGGTGCTATCCATACATGGATTCCAGTTTTCATCAGGCCAGCTAATATTAGCACCATTCCCATCTTTTGTCATAAAAGTAATATTTGCATTTTTACGAACATCATCTCCTTGTGCATCATAGGCAGCTACTAAATTTTTTGAAGGAACACAATATTTTTGCCATCCATCTTCTGGTGCTAAAAATAATTGTACGCCCCAACTTGAAGCAGACCAGTTGCCTTCTTGAAAAGGAATTTCTAAAATGGATTCTGAATTAAAATAATGTGCGCCATCAAACAAGTCTGCATAATTAGATGATAAGCTATAAGCTCCGCCACCATTTATAACAAGATTAGCATAAGTTAATACTTTTGCATAATCTCGATCGCTTCTTTGTGCCCATACTTTAGCTAGCATGGCATTAGCCGAACCCTTTGTGGCACGAACTTTATTAACGGAAGCAACCGATCCATAATTATCTGGTAAATTGGTAACTGCTAATTCTAAATCTTTAACAATTTGATCATACACTTCTTTTTCTGTAGCTCTTGCTTTACGAGTAATTGCAGGATCCGCTGTATTAGAAGATAATTCTAATGGAACACCTCCATATGTTTTTACTAATTGATAATAGTTAAAAGCACGTAAAAAGCTAGCTTCTCCAATGATTTGTTTTTTACGATCGGCTGTTAATGCAACATCAGTAATCATATTTATTTTATCCAATAAAATATTACTACGCGCAATGCCTCTATATAAAGCACCCCAGTTGACATAATTGTGATGGTTGCTGGTTGGAAGGTTATGCCTATTATAATCAAAAAATGTTTCTTCATTGTTACCGCCTGGATAGGCATTATCAGAGCCCACATCTCCTAGCATTACATATTCCCATTGATAATAATCAGAGCTATAAAAGATATTATAACAGCCATTCAAGGCAGCTTCTGCATCAGAAGCAGTGGAATAAGAGTTACCTGTTGTCAATGATGTTTTAGGCTTGTCATCTAAAAATTTTTGACAAGAAAAAGATACAACAGAAAGAGAAAGTATTAAAAAGCCTTTATATAAAATATTATTTTTCATAATTTGTCTATTTAAGAATTAAAATGAAATATTTAAACCTAAAATATAACCACGTGATTGAGGGTAGGTTCCGTAATCAACCCCCGGTGCTGTATTTTGATTTGTTGCAGAAGCACTCTTTACACTAAATGCACTTACTTCTGGATCAAATCCAGAGTACTTGGTAAAGGTTAATAAGTTTTCTGCTGTTAAATAGAGTAAGCAACGACTTAATTTGTATTTTGATAAAGTAGTAGACTTCACATTATAACTAAGCGTTAGTGCTTTTAATCTTACATAGGAACCATCTTCAATAAAACGAGTGGAAGGATTTGCGTTGGACCAATCATTGGGCGTTGCTTTTGGCATATTGGTGATGTCACCAGGATTATGCCATCTGCTTAATACAGTAGCAGATTGATTCATTATTAAAGACATGGATTCTGTCAACATTCTTGTTGCATTAAATATCTGGTTTCCTTGAACGCCCTGAAAGAAGATATCTAAAGACCAGTTTTTATATCTGATGGAGTTGTTAAATCCAAACATAAATTTTGGATTTGCATTACCAATAATACCCACACTATCTTCAACCTTAGAATTTTTAATATAGTTAATCATACCATTAACTGGATTGATTCCCTGTGTAATTTTTCCATAAAAGGAGCCCAATGGTTGACCTTCTTGAACAATGGCCGTATTAAAATCGTCACCCGCTGGATTAATGGCTCCCGTGTGTATGGTATTGCCAACAATATTTATTACTTTGTTTTTATTAAAAGAAATATTGAAATCTGTATTCCATGTTAAAGATGAGGTAGCAATATTTTTTGTGCTAATTTGAAATTCAAATCCTTTATTTTCCATGCTGCCTGCATTTTGTAATGCATAACCAAATCCAGTACTTGTTGGGGTAGGTACACTTAGCAACATATCGTTGGTTCTTTTTTCATAATAGTCGGCAGTAAATAGAATTTTATTGTTAAACAATCCAATATCTACTCCGATATCCAGTTGTGAAGTTTTTTCCCATCTTAAATCTTTATTTTCTATGGTGCTAGGCGTATAAGCCGTTACCATATTTCCACCCATTAAATACTTAGACATCGTATCTACTAAACCATACCATGCATAGGGTTGTGCTCTATCATTTCCAACCAAACCCCAACCAGCACGTAATTTTAATTCACTTAAGTTAGTGGCCTCTTTTAAGAAATTTTCTTTAGACAATCTCCATCCACCAGCAAAAGAAGGGAAAAAGCCCCATTTATTTTGCTCTGAGAATTGACCAGATCCATCTGCTCTAAAATTACTGGTTATATAATATTTATCATCATAGATATAATTAAATCTACCAATAAAAGATTCATGTGACTTTTGTACAAAATAAGGTGTCGGAATTGCTTTTGTAGCGCCATCATCTACATTTTGACTTCCTGGAGTTGCTGCAGAAAAATCGTGTGATGATTTATATAAATTATCTGTCTTTTCTCTTGAAATAATATAACCAGCTAATATATTAATAGAGTGTTGTTTAATTTTTGTATTGTAATTGGCTGTGTTTTCAGAAACCCAATAATCATATTTGTAAGTATTTTCAGCTGCTATTCCCGCCATTGATTTTCCGTACCTAGTTTGAATGGCATCTTGAAAAGAAACCGATTTGCCATTAGAGTTTTCTACACCAAGTAAACTTTTAAATTTTAAACCTTTTAGGATATCTGCCTCTGCATAAACATTTCCATGTATCCTGTTATTGGTGTTGGAATGCTGTGGTTGATTCACCGTAGAAACCGGATTTTCCAAATCATTGATAAATGGGCTTCTTGCATACATGGTTGGATTACTTGGATCTTTAATTCCAATATTTGGTATACTTGTATACAATCTTGTTATAACACCATTACGGTCATTTTCTGGCACATCTATGTCTTTCCAACTATCATAAGAAATACTAGTTCCTAATTTTAATGCTTTAGTTAATTGATGATCTACATTCGCTTTAAAGGTTGTTCTTTGTAAAGAGTTATTTAAAACAATTCCGTTTTGATCATTGTAAGAACCTGATACATAATAAGAGGTTTTTTCATTTCCACCAGTTGCTGATAATTGATGGTTTTGTGATCGTGCATTTCTAAAAATTTCATTTTGCCAATTGGTATTGGAAGTTAATTTATCCCAATCAGTAGTACCCCCCATTTCTATTGCAAGGGCTTTAAATTGTTCAGCATTTAACATATCCATTCTCTTCCACGCACTGGACGTAGTCGTAGAAGTAGTATAATTAATTTTTACTTTTTGGTTCTTTCCTCTTTTAGTTGTGATGATAACAACTCCATTGGCACCACTGCTACCATAAATAGCTGCAGAGGAAGCGTCTTTTAACACTGTAATGTTTTCGATGTCCGCTGGATTTATTTCACTTGTATTATAAGTAGGAACGCCGTCAACGATATACAATGGATCACTACCTGAAGTAATAGAAGAGGTTCCTCTGATGCGAATGGAGAATCCTGATTGTGGTTGACCTGATGCTCTAATAACTTGCACACCGGCAGCCTTTCCTTCGATAGCATAACCAAATTGATCATTGGGCCCATTCTCTAATTCTTTAGAAGAAATAGAAGAAACGGATCCTGTTAAATCTTTTTTTCTTTGTGAACCATAACCTACCACCACCACTTGATTCAATTCATTATTTTGTGCACTTAAGGAAATTTTTAAATTTTCAGAGCTTCCCACTTTAATTTCTTGCTTTTCATAATTAATAAAAGAAACAATTAGAATAGCATTGTTGTCAGAAATTTTTAAATTAAAATTTCCTTTGGCATCTGTGGTAGTGCCAAAATTGGTTCCTTTAATAATGATAACAGCACCGGCTAGTGGTTCTCCATTTTCTGATATTACTTTACCAGTGATCATCCTTCCTTCAACAGCGTTGTTTTGAGAAGGCATAATCACGACTAATTTATTTTCTAAAATCTTGTAGTTTAAGCCCGAACCGGATAACATATTATCCAGCACCCCTACTACCGATTCTGATACAACATTGATATCCATCTTTTTTTGTAAAGCTGGTAAATCATAGTTGTAGAGAAAGCGATAATCGCTTTGTTTCTCGATAGCCTTAAACACTTTGGGCATCTCTGCCTGTTTCATTTGTATGGATACAAATTGTGCATTGGCATCCCCTGCAACAGCTTGCAGCGTAGTAAGTAAGATCAATGCAATCGTCATTTTCATAAACAAAAATGTTTTTAATAAAGAGCGATTTTGTGTCAGCGTTAGCTTAACACCATGTAAGGTTTTTTTCATACCTTTGATTTTGGGTTATTTAATATGAAACTTTTGCGATTTTCCGATTGCCCTAAGTTTCATTGGTGCCTAGTCGGGGAATGTTAGCGCATTTCCCGATTTTATTTTGAGCCTTTTTTATTTTTCAATAATAATTTCATTTTCATTAATGGTGAACTTAAACATAGCTATCAATTGAAGTGCTTTTAAGGCTTCTTCAATATTTTCATTTTCAAAAACACCTCCAAATCTATAATTAGCTATTGTATTATTTTTAATATTGATTTTAACATTGTACCATCTTTCCATTTTTTCTGCTAAAGAGGTAAAACTATCTCCCTCAAAAACCAACCTTCCATAGACCCATGAAGTTTCTTTTCTTAAACTATCAGCAATATTCTTATTCAAAGTACTAATCGAAATTAATTGAGGTTGTAAAGTAGAGGCAAGGGGTTGTCTTGCAATATTCATTTCTGTTTTATTATAGACTAGCTTTTCGTTGGGACGTAGAATAATTTTTGAAGCCGATGGCTCATTATTTTTTTGCACTTCGATCATACCTCGTACTAATGTAGTTTCAATAGTAGCATCTTCTTTATAAGATTTTACATTAAAAGCCGTACCCAGTACACGTATACTAATCGCTGATGTTTTAACTATAAAGGGATGTTTTTTATCTTTTACAACATCAAAATAGGCTTCCCCTTCCAATGTTACTTCTCTAACTGTATCATTAAAACTAGAGCCATAAGTAAGTTTACTTTCCGAATTCAACCAAACTTGAGAACCATCTGGTAAAATAAGTTTTGATTTTGTGCCACGTTTAGCAACAATTTCATTGATATGATAATTGGTTGCCAATAAAGGTCTAAGGCCCCCAAATTCAACAGTGATGATTAAACCAATAAATATAGCAGCGGTTGCCAAGACCCATTTTTTGATAGAAGGGTATTGATTAAAAATAGGTTGCCTTTCGTTTGCTTTTGCCTTTTCGATGATTTCATCTGCTGTTGCTGTAGAAAGTATGTAATTAAAATGCTGATCGGTTTCGTTTTGAGCAATTGGCTGTTTTTCAGGTTTATGCGCCCACCAATTTTCCATCAGTTCATAGATAAACTGATCTCCCTCCGTTTTTAATAACTCATGTAGCTCTAATAGCTCAATTTCCGTGGCTTCCCCCGTAAGTTTTCTTGTATATAATTCTATAAGTCTTGTTCTATTCATGTTCTTTGCTTATCTATAAGACAAAAAAAGAGACATTAGACCCCAAGACAAAGTGCTATTTTTTTATATAAATCCTATTTTTATCGGTTTCGAGAACAGTTTGAACCGCTTCTTTTATGCGTGAAACAGCTATAACAATTTGATTATCAATTGTTTTAATGGATAAATTTAAAATAGCTGCCACTTCTGAGTATTTTAACCCGTCTTCTCGGACAAGTTTAAAAATAAGCTTACAGCGGGGGGGCAGTTGATCAATGGCCATCCTGATTTTATGCAAAATCTCTTTGTCAATCATCATCTGTTCTGGCGAATTGTTGTCTGCCATTTGCACCTGAATTTGATCATAGGGCTCCAACTGAATTTGCTTGGCTCGTTTTGCAATATAATTCAAGGAAGCATTCTTGCTGGCAGTATATAAATAAACTCTAAGATCAACAATATCCATTATTTTTTCTCGCTTAGTCCATAACTGAACAAACAACTCATCTACAATTTCAGTGGAAGCCTCTTGTGATTGAACAAATGAAAAAGAAAACTTAGTAAGGTTTATAAAAAGCAAATCAAAAATTTGTCTGAAGGCCTTGGTATCACCCTCTGCTACCTTTTTTTGTAGAATTAATAAACTAAAAATATTGTTTTCTTTATCAGACATAAACAGCTTATCTATGTCAAATATAAAGTATTAAATTAATATTGTTTAATAATAATCAAATTGACAAAAAAAACGCTATACAAAATACTTATAATTATGAATGATTTTCATCATGTTTTTTGTAAAAATAATACATCACATAAATCGTAATAAACACGCCCACCAATGATAGTATCATTACACTTTGTGAAAAAAACTGCGTCCATTGTATTTGTAAACTCATTCCTTCTTTTACCAATAGTACACTTACGCTACCCACATACCCCACCGAGTCGGCTACATATATAAAAAAACCAACATTGCCTTTCATAGAAAACGCGGCAATCAATCGATCAAAGAAAATTGAATTAAAGGGAATATATACCAAGTATAAACCAAGGCCCACCCATATCATCCACCAAAATGGATTAAGCATTTGATGGGAAAAATAATAAGTAGATACACCAGCAATAATAAATCCAAGTAAAATAAAAACATGGGCTACCATTAATGCTTTAAAACTATTTTTTATCAATACCACAGCGCCCATGATAATTAAAATAAAAATAGTAATGGGTATTTCGGTTTGTGTGAAAATGGCAGGTCTAGTGCTATAGCCCATCTCCTTCCACATATCAGCAGAAAAATTATCACGGATATCTCTAAAAATAGTAGCAAATAAATAAATAGCAACAAAAGCAATAATGCCTGGTAAGTATTGTTTCAATAAATTTTTTCTATCGATTGCTGTCATGGGGATGCGCTTGGTTCTCAGTAACTCGTCCTCTTCCGAAGGAGGAGGTACTTTTTCTAAACCATAAACAAAAACCATAAGAGGTATTGCAAAAACCAAACCTGTAAAAAACGGAACCCAAAATTCTGTAATAGAATATTGCACCATTAACCAAGCCCCTACCGATTTTACCCAACCTGAAGCAAAAATAAAACTTACGGCCAATGCGGCACCAATGAAGTCGGTACTCTTTCTTCCTTCCACATAAGAAAATACAACGCCCCATAACATGCCCAATGGAAATCCATTTAAAAATAAAAAAACAACATTATAAGGTGCTGGAACTATCGCAAATAACAACCAAGCCAGCCAAGCAATTCCAGTTAATAAAAAAATAATTTTATACCGATTCACTTTCTGTAGGCCTGAAATAAATTTAATACCATAAAACTTAGCCAATAAATACCCTAACATTTGACTAATCACCAATGCTGTTTTATAGGCAATGGGGCCAAAAGTTAATCCATCAAAAGTGCATACAGTAAAAGATTTTCTAAATCCAAAAACAAACACATAGGTGCCAAAAGAAACCAACGCAGCATATAAAGCAATAGATTTATCTTTTGAAAGTATAGGCATTGAGGTGGTTTTAATCCTAAATCAAATTTACAGTTTTAAACATGTATAATATTGACTAAATTAGTGCTTTATGAAAAAGCCTTCCGTTTGTATTTCACCCATTGATTGGGGTTTGGGACACGCCACTAGGTGCATCACCCTCATCCAATCTTTCCAAGAACTAGGCTATGAGGTATATATTGCTAGTGAAAAAAATCAGGAGACTATTTTAAAAGAAGCTATCCCTACGGCTACTTTTTTAAACTTAAGGGGCTATAGAATAAAATATGCTAAAAGTGGCTTTATGCTTCCTATAGTTTTATTAACCCAAGTTCCTAAAATTATTTACAGTATAATTAATGAATACAGGTGGCTAAAAAAGGCGCAGGATGAATTTAAATTTGATCTAATTATATCCGACAACCGTTTTGGTTTTTATCACAAGAAAGTGCCCAGTGTATTTATAACACATCAGTTAAATTTACAAACGCCTTTTGAATGGTCAACCCGCTTGTTTCAAAAAATGCTATATGCTTGGTTAAAAAAATTTACTGCTTGTTGGATTCCTGATATCCAAGGTCCTAATAATCTTTCTGGCATTTTAGCGAATCCTGAGAAAAAGCCAAGTACCAAATTATGGTATATGGGTTGTTTGTCTAGATTGATTGAATCAAATAATAATAAAGCAATTACAAATAGTTATAGTAAGGTTTTTTTAGGTATCCTGTCTGGGCCTGAGCCACAGAGAACTTTATTAGAAAATTTATTATGGACCAGTGGCAATAAATTAAATATAAAATTTGTTATGATTGCTGGGACGCCTACTAATAAAGAAGCTTATCAGCAAAACAATAATGCAACCCTCTATCCGCATTTAGCAGCAGGGGAATTGGTCCAACAAATACGAGCAGCCGATTATATTATTTGTAGAGGAGGGTATACTACTTTAATGGAATTAATTCCGTTTAATAAAAAATTAATTTTAATTCCTACGCCTGGTCAAACAGAACAAATGTATTTAGGAAATTTATGGCAAGAAAAAAATTGGGCGCTTTGTTTTAATCAAGAAAATTTTAATTTGAAAGTGGCTTTAGAGGAAGCAAGTTGTTTTAATTTTGTGCAAGCTCCTTTTTTGGTGTTCTCTACATTGGCGCTTAAAAACGAATTAAAGCAACTAACTTTGTAAACATGGCAGTTCAAAAAATTAATATCGATGAATTGATAGCGCAAATTTCTCATGGGCTTATAATTGATGTTCGAAGTCCTGGCGAATTTGAACATGCACATATACCCACTGCTTATAATCTTCCTTTATTTAGTAATGAAGAGCGTGCTATTATTGGTACCACTTATAAAAAACAAAGTAGAGAAGCAGCTATCAAAGCGGGGCTGCCTCTATTTGGAAACAAGATGCTTGGTATGATTGAAACGGTAGAATCTTGGATCAATGAAAAACAAAAAAATAATGCAAGCACCAAGCCAACTATTTTCATCCATTGTTGGAGAGGAGGCATGCGTAGTGCAGCAGTAGCCTGGTTATTAGATTTATACGGTTATAAGGTGATTCAACTTACTGGTGGTTATAAGGCTTATCGAAATTGGGTATTAGCACAATTTAATTTGCCTTATCCATTTAAGGTATTGGGCGGTTATACTGGCTCAGGTAAGACAGAAATTTTACAAGAATTACAAAAAAGAAAATTAAGCGTTGTTGATTTAGAAGGCTTAGCCCATCATAAAGGATCTGCTTATGGTGCCATCGGACAGCCCATTCAACCCAGTCAAGAAATGTTTGAAAATAGATTGGCCCATTCTCTTCTTGAACAAAATAAAAATAAAGCGCCTATTTGGATCGAAGATGAAAGCCAAAGAATTGGTACTGTATTAATTCCAACCCCTTTATTTCAATTAATAAGAAATAGTACTTGTTATTTTTTAACGATACCATTTGAAGAAAGACTTGATTTTATTTTAGAAGGCTATGGAAAATTTGACAAACAAAGTTTAATGGATGCTACTTTAAGAATTCAAAAAAGATTAGGTGGGCTGGAAACTAAAACTGCGATCAATCATATTATAGAAGGAGAATTTAAAGAGGCATTTTTTATATTGTTAAAGTACTATGATAAGTGGTATGAAAAAAATGCAAATAAGGAAACCCTTCCCAAAATAGAATTAATTCCGATCCTTTCCGAAAAAGTAGACCCCTTAATGAATGCAGGATTAATTGAAAAGCTAAATAAGTGATGCAGATCACTATTAAAAGTTGCTATTATTCATTAACTTTAGTTTTATAATTTATGCAACAATTACTTGCCTGGTGGTTATTTAATGTACGGGGTTGGAAAATTGAAGGAAAATTTCATTTTGAATTGCCTAAGACTATTATTATAGTAGCACCGCATACCCATAGTTTTGATTTTTTTGTAGGATTAGCCATTCGTAAAAAAATGCATTTTGAATTTGTTCATTTTTTAGGGAAAAGTGAACTTTTTTGGCCGCCGCTTAGTTGGTTATTGAGGTATTTAGGTGCCTATCCGGTTGACCGCCATCAGCAACACAATATGGTGGACCAGGTAGTGGCCCTATTTAATAAAAAAGTGAGGTTTCACTTGGCTTTGTCTCCAGAAGGAACCCGTAAAAAAGTGACCAAGCTTAGGTCGGGCTTTTATCATATTGCCAAAAATGCCAATGTCCCGATTGTGATGGTGGGACTTGATTACGCAAGTCGCAAAGTGGTTTTTGCTGAACCCTTTTTTGTTGCTGAGGATGAAAAGGCTGATAAGTATAAAATTGTCCAATTTTTTAAGGATTTTCAAGGATATATATCTAATTTAGGGATTACCGAAGACATAGAAAACTAGAGGTGCTTTAACAAAATATTGTTTAACCATTTAAACAATATTTGTATTTTTACACCTCACCTTAGGTGAAGTTTAATATTCAATAAAAAAGATAAAATATGAAAAGTAAAATTTTTTTAGCCCTTGCTATTGTTAGTCTAGGTGCTTATTCTTGCGTAAGTCCTAAAAAATTGCAAGAAGCAGAAGCAAAATTTGGCCAATTAAATGGCGCTTATGCAGAATTACAAGGAAAGTACCGTGACGCACAAGATGCTATTACAAAAAGTAAATCTGATGCTGAAAAAGCAAGTGATAAAACAAAATCATTACAATCAACCATTGACGATTTAAACAAACAAGTTGAATTTTTAAGATCTAATAACAATGTTGTTTTAAGTCAATTGAAAGATATGTCTGTGGTATCTGGCGCTCAAGCTGAAAGTATTAAAAAATCATTAGACAATATTGGTGCTAAGGATTTGTACATTCAGGGTTTGCAAAGCTCTATGGCACGTAAAGATTCTATCAACATGAATTTGGTGATGAACTTGAAAGGCGCTATCGGAGATTTAAATGATAACGACATTAATGTAAAAGTGGATAAAGGAGTTGTATATGTTGACATTTCAGATAAATTATTATTTAAAAGTGGCAGCTTTAATATAACAGATAAAGCTAAGATAGTATTAGGAAAAGTGGCTAAGGTATTGGCTGCTCAACCAAATATTGAATTTATGGTAGAAGGGCATACCGATTCTAAGCAAATTATTAGTTCTGGTAACCTAATGGAAGACAACTGGGATTTAAGTGTGAAGCGTGCTACCACTATTGTTCGTGTATTACAAGAAACTTATGGTATTGATCCTAAGCGTATGACTGCAGCAGGAAGAAGTGAATACATTCCACTTGCCGAAAATGATTCACCAGAGCATAGAGCCGCTAATCGTAGAACAAGAATTGTTATTCTTCCTCAATTAGATCAGTTCTTTAAATTGTTAGAGAAAAAATAATTTATTTCCTCTATCGTTAAAAGTAGGGGTCATCTATAAATTTCAATAAATTGTAAAACCCCTTCGAGCAATCGAGGGGGTTTTTTTATGAAAAAGTTTCTCTACTTTTTTCTTTTTAGTTTTCCACCAGCAATTATAATCAAACAATTGAAGTGTATCTTCGCCGTATGCAAGAAGCGTATTTAAATGGGTTAAATGAAAAGCAAAAAGAGGCCGTTTTACATCTAAAGGGCCCCTTGATGATTATAGCGGGAGCCGGAAGTGGAAAAACAAAAGTGTTAACTACACGTATTGCTCATTTGATGCACAGTGGTGTAGATGCATTTAATATATTGGCCCTCACTTTTACCAATAAGGCTGCTGCAGAAATGAAAGAGCGTGTCGAAAAAGCACTAGGTAATACGGACGCACGCAATTTATACATAGGTACTTTTCACAGTGTATTTGCTAGAATATTAAGAGCTGAAGGTGATAAATTGGGTTATCCTAAAAGCTTTACCATCTATGATACAGACGACTCTCGTTCGGTAATAAAAGCAGTAGTCAATGATATGGGCTTAGATGATAAATTATACAAGCCCAATATTGTACACAACCGAATTTCTGCTGCCAAAAATGCATTAGTTGGCCCCTCTGAATATGCACTAGATACTTTTTTGAAACAAGAGGATGCCAGATCAAATCGACCAGCCATTGCAGAAATTTATGCAAGCTATGCAGCTAGATGTTTTAAAAATGGTGCCATGGATTTTGATGACTTATTATTTAAAATGCATGAGCTATTAAACAACTTCCCAGAAGTATTGCATAAATACCAACATAAGTTTAAATATATATTAATTGATGAGTATCAGGATACCAATCCCGTACAGTATCAAATTGCCAAACTACTAGCAGCCGTGCATGAAAATTTATGTGTGGTAGGCGATGATGCGCAAAGTATTTATAGTTTCCGTGGCGCTACCATTGAAAATATTTTACAGTTTCAAAAAGATTATGACGATGTAAAGCTTGTTAAGCTGGAACAAAATTACAGAAGTAGTCAATCCATTATTGGAGTGGCGAATCATGTCATCAAAAATAATATTGGTCAAATTCCAAAAGAGCTTTGGACCGAAAATGAAGCGGGAGATAAAATAAAATTAGTTCGTACCATGACGGACAATGACGAAGGAAAGTTTATAGCCGACGCCATTCAGGAAAATAAATTAAGAAATCATTTTTACAATAAAGACTTCGCCATTTTATACCGCACCAATGCACAAAGTAGGTCCTTTGAGGAAAGCTTAAGAAGAACTGGGATTGCTTATAAAATATATGGCGGGCTTAGCTTTTATCAAAGAAAAGAAATCAAAGATTATATCGCGTACTTACGTATTATAGTGAATACCAAAGATGAAGAGGGTTTAAAAAGAATCATTAATTATCCTGCACGTGGAATTGGAAAAACCACGATGGAAAAATGTTTGGTGATTGCAGGAGAACAAAATATTACTTTTTTTGAGGTGTTGGAAAAAGCAAAAGGTTTTGGTTTTAAAGCGGGAACACTTAAGGCTATTGAAGAATTTGTTACGATGATTAAGTATTTTCAAAATCAGCTAACCAAGCACAATGCCTATGATGTGGCAGTACAAGTTGGTAAACATACTAATATCGTTAAAGAATTATTTACCGATAAATCAACAGAAGGATTGGCGCGTTACGAGAACATTCAAGAGTTATTAAACTCTATCAAAGAATGGACCGAAAGTCCTAGCAATGAAGATGGGGAATTAGGAGATATTGGACTAGGCACTTACTTACAACAAATTACTTTAATTACCGATGCTGATAATGAAACAGGCAATGAAGACACTGTAAAATTAATGACGGTTCATGCCGCCAAAGGATTAGAATTTGCTTGTGTATTTTTAGTAGGCTTGGAAGAATCTTTATTTCCAAGTGGCATGAGTGTGAATACCCGTGAAGAATTGGAAGAAGAAAGAAGATTATTTTATGTAGCTGTAACAAGAGCTAAAAAACATTTGTGGCTAACTTATGCCAATACCCGGTATCGTTATGGACAATTGGTTCAAAATGATCCAAGCCGATTTATTGATGAAATGCCCGAAGATCAAATTGATAAAACAAGTTCGGGTGGTGGGGCACGCAACCAAAGTTCAGGTTGGGGATCGGCTTATGATAGAATGCATGGCGGTAATAATAAAAGTTGGAATGATCCAGAAAAAACAACGAGTAAAAAACCCGAGGGTTCCAAGCCTAGCTATTTACCGGTTGTGGCACCGCATACCCTCAATAAAAATCATATTCCGTCGGCTAATTTTACCCCCTGTGATCCTTCTGCCTTAGAAGCTGGCTTCAAAATTGAACATCAAAAATTTGGATTTGGCGTCATCAAAGAAATTGAAGGATCTGCCCACAACCCCATAGCAGTGATCCTTTTTGATAAAAATGGTGAGAAAAAGATCATGCTCAACTATGCCAAATTGAGTATCGTCCCTTAATCTTCTTTCGATATCGGAAAAATAAAGCCTTATCCAGCTTAAAGCAGGTTGCAACCTAAGCTTTTTGATTAATTTTGTTTTCAATTCTACCAAAAAGAGCAATTATGATTACCACAGGCAATACCATTGTAAGCATTTATACCGAAATGACCCCTAATCCAGAAACCATGAAGTTTGTCGCCAACAAACTATTGTATCCTGGAAAGAGTATCGATATAGCCGATGAAAGCTTAGCCATCGCTTCTCCTTTGGCAAAAGAATTATTTAGTTTTCCATTTATAAGAAGTGTTTTTATAGCAAGTAATTTTATTACACTTACTAAGGCCACTGAAAATGAAGATTGGCAAGATGTAATTCCTACCATTAAAACCTTTTTGAAAGAATATTTAGAAGCAGGTGGCGTAGTAGTGAATGAGGAAGAAGTAGCAAAAATTAAACAAGAAGCTACCAATACTGTTCATGCAGATGATGATGATGTGGTAAAACGTGTAAAAGAATTATTAGAAAATTATGTAAAGCCCGCAGTTGAAATGGATGGCGGGGCTATACAATTTAAAAGTTATAATGACGGCGTTGTTAATTTAATGTTGCAAGGTTCTTGCAGCGGATGCCCTTCTAGCATGGTTACTTTAAAAGCAGGTATTGAAGGAATGATGAAACGCATGATACCTGAAGTAAAAGAAGTAGTCGCAGAAGCAGAGTAGATATTATATAAATTCTTATTTATTAAATAAAAGAATTTATATAAATACCCTCTTATGATTTATTCAAAAAATTATAAATTTTTCGAAATAGTTATATTTATTTCTTTACAATTTCCCGTATAGTTCGCGCAATTTTTCTTTGTTAATAATGCTTTCCCAATTAGGGCCTAATGCATTTTCCCATAAAGGTTTCATACCTAGAGAAACATTTATCATTGTATCAAATTGCTCCTCCGTTAAATTGGCACAAATACCCGTTGGAATTTCTATGTTGTTTTTCTCTACCATATATTTAAATTCCTTTACCCCTGCTGGATAATATTCCTCTAAGTGATTCATAACAATACAATTACCAATGCCATGTTTGGTACCTAATAAATAACTAAGGCCATAACTAACTGCATGGGCTACCCCCACTTGGCTATAGGCAATGCTCATTCCTCCAGCAAAAGAAGCCATCATTAATTGATCGTCGCTTTCCTCATCCCACTTGTCTTTATGCACAAATATTTTTTGACACAAATCCAATGCTTTCTCTCCATAACTTTTACTAAACTCATTTAAAAAAGTACCTTCTAAACTTTCGATGCAATGTATATAACAATCCATACCCGTATAAAAACGTTGATTGGCAGGAACATTTTTAGTTAATTCAGGATCCAATACAATTTGATTGAATGGAGTAAAATCGGAGTTCATGCCTAATTTACGTGTTGGCCCCGTAAGTACTGTTGTTCTACTTACTTCGGCACCTGTTCCACTTAAGGTAGGAATACCTACTTTATAAACACCAGGTAATTTTACCAAATCCCAGCCTTGATAATCGGCTGAAGAACCTGGATTGGTCATCATTAAAGAAACTGCTTTGGCCAAATCTAAAGTAGAACCTCCCCCAATACCAATAATACCGCTCACTTCTCCAAACTCGGCTTTTAACTCGGCAGCTAAGGCATCTACTTGTTTAGTTTTAGGCTCATGGGTTACATCTACATACACAATCTTATCCTTTCCTCTTAAAGGTATTCTACTGGCCAAAGGCTTGCCAATAAAAAAATGATCTAGAAAAAATATCATTGGAAAGCTCCCTTTACGATGTGGAGCAATAATTTCATCTACTTGATTAAAGGAACCACGACCATACACTACATAGTCGACCATTTTAAAATTGCGAAATTGCATATATTTTCAATTAATTTTTTGAACCCTACTAATTTAACAAAGTTAACTATTACCAAATAGATTGTAGCGGATAAATTTGTAAATTTTTTACTGAGCCGGGCGTAGTAGTATTTATTATTTTAATGTTTTTATCGCTATGAACAGGAAAGGCTTGAAGGGTAAATACAGATTCACCCTCATTGACAAACACTTCTATAATACTATTGTCTACAAACACCTTAAATTTAATTTTATCCGTTGTATTATTGATGGGTGCAGTAAAATAACGTAGGTCCGCGAAATTTTTTTCTGAGAAAGAATTTGTTTTAGTACGATTGATATACACTTTTTTAAGGATAGGTTCATAGCCAATTTCTACCCCCCTAAATTTATCATTGAGTACGCTGATGCCCACTTTTTCTGTACTAGCACTGCTTAATTCAAAATCACATTCATACACATCTGTATTAATACCAATGGATTCTAAGGATATAGTTTCGTCTTTTACCTCCGTGGCTATTTTTTGATATGCTAATTTTTTTCTTAATGAATTTAAATTGGCAATAGGCCTTTGAATTAATTGCCAAACTCCATTTGTATTTTCTGCCCATAAATTTCTAGGCAATGTCATAGCGCCTTTCCAAGGACTAGTAGGAATATTACCAGCATAGCTCCAATTATTTGCCCAGGCTATACTTGTTGGAAGATGATTGGCAGGCAATTGACCATAAGTAATACCAGCATAATAATCTGGTCCTGCATTAGGTCTTAGTATTGTTTTTTGATTGCTGTCTAAGATAAAATTTACGCCATTAAATTCGCCCATAAAGTATTGCATTTTTTCACTCATGGAAACCTGCAATAACCATTTTTTATGGGTAGAATTAAGCACAGGAATTTGCACCAAATCGGGGCATTCCCAAACACCCGTGGTATCCCCTTTTGGACCAAAATCACTTAAAAATTTCCAGTTTAATAAATTAGCACTGGAGTAAAATTGTACTTGATGTTCTTGTGGTAAATTAACACACATCACCCAATATTTTTTGGGTGCATACCAAAAAACTTTTGGGTCTCTAAAATCTTTTTTACCTAAATCTAAAATTGGATTCTTATTGTATTTTTTCCATGTTTTACCTTCATCAATACTAAATGCAACATGCTGAGACTGATTAACATCCTTAACATGGCCTGTATAAATAGCTACCATGGGTGGTTTTTGTTGGGTGCCTAATCCGCTAGAATTATTCTGGTCGTATACACAAGTACCAGAAAATATCATCGTATCTTTTTCTTCTGGAATAGCAATGGGCTGATGAGCCCAATGAATTAAATCCTTGCTGGTGGCGTGACCCCAGGTCATATGGCCCCAAACATTTCCAAAGGGATTATATTGATAAAATAGATGATACACCCCTTTAACATAGACCAATCCATTAGGATCGTTGGTCCAATTTGTTTTAGGACTAAAATGATATTGAGGGCGGTATAGTTCTTGATATAATTTTTCTTGTGCGGCTACATTGTTTTGTAGTAGAAGCGTTGACAAAATAAATGCCAAACAAAAAATAAAAATAGTTTTTGTGCTAGTATTTAAGTAAAAAATATTTTTCATAAATTTTTAAAGTATTGATTATTTTATTGAACTAGTTTTTTTTGTAGCTCTTCTAAAGATACCCCTTTGGTTTCAGGTACTTTAAGTAGTATCCAAACCAACTGCAAAGCCATCATGACGCAAAAGAATGCAAATATGGGCCATGGATTGTCTTTAAAAATACCGTGCTCGCTGTCTAAAAATACAGGTGTAATCAAAGTAATTAATGCAGCAAAGACCCAATGAATGCTTGCTCCAAAAGCCTGTCCTTTGGCACGAATTTGAGTTGGAAATATTTCAGAGATCAATACCCATATTACCGCTCCTTGCCCAATGGCATGTGAGGCAATAAATAACAATAAGAAGGTTAGCATAAACTCAGGCGCGCTGTGATTGATAAATCCATAGGCCACCATAGACAAGCTTATAATGTATCCAAATGAACCAATAATTAATAATGTTTTGCGGCCAATACGGTCAATGAGCCATAGGCCAACAAAAGTGAAAATTAAATTCATTAATCCTAGCGATATAGAACTTAATAAAGAATTGTTTTTTGCAAAACCCGCTTCCTCTAAAATTCGAGGGGCATAATATAAAAGAAAATTAATACCCGATGCTTGATTAAAAAAAGCAACAAAGAAAGCCAATGATATAATTTTAGTATGATGCTTCGAAAATAATTTTAAACCTCCCTGTAATTTTTCTTGTTCGTTGGCTATTTTTATTTCTTGAATCGTTTCTTCGATATTTTCAACACCTACTTCTTCTAAAGTTTTTCTTGCCCCTGCTTCATCATTTTTAATGGAGAACAACCACCTTGGGCTTTCTGGTAAACCTAAGGTCATCAATGTATATATACCGGAAGGAATTAATAAAACTGCTAACATCCAACGCCAATCATTTGCACCGCCAAACCCTGCTAAAAAATAATTGGATAAATACGCCACTAAAATTCCAAAGACAATATTAAACTGATACATACCTACCAATTTACCACGATTCCCCTTATTTGAAATTTCAGAAATATAGGTAGGTGCTGCTACCGAAGAAATACCAATGGCAATTCCACCAATGAGTCTAAAGAAGGAAAAAGTATAGGGATCTTGCGCCAAAGCAGACCCAATGGCCGATGCGATAAACATTAGGCCCAACCAGATTAACACTTTTTTACGACCGTATTTTTCTGTTGGAGCCCCCGCAAATACAGAGCCAATAACGGTTCCCCATAAGGCCATGGACATAATAAAAAATCCATGAAAAAGTGGAGTGGTCTGCCACAACTGTTGAATAGGTTTGTCTGCACCCGAAATAACGACCATATCAAAACCAAAAATAAATCCAGCCAAAGCGGCAACTACCGTTGACTGAAATAGTTTTCCTTTATTCATGTTTATTAAATTATAAAAGTTTTGCAGCTTTAATTAAATCTTCAGGCGTATCTATCTCCACACCCATATATTGGGTTACCACCATTTTAATACTAACACCATTTTCTAAATAGCGTAGACATTCAATTTTTTCAGCAGCCTCTAAAGGAGTCATAGGCCAAGAAGTAAAATTAAGCAATGCTTGTTTTTTAAAAGCATACACGCCAATATGTTCATAATAGGTAATAGGTGTATCTGTATTTCTTGGGTAAGGAATAATACTTCTTGAAAAAAATAAGGCATTTGAATTTTTATCTACAGCAACTTTTACATAATTAGGGTCTGCAATTAAAGCCTCATTGGAAAGCACTTGCATGAGTGATGCCACTTGTACTTTCTCATCTTTAAATACTGCTATTACTTTTTCAAGTGGTTCTCTTTTTACAAAGGGCTCGTCGCCTTGTACATTTACTACAATATCAATGTCTAAGTCTTCAATGGCTTCAGCAATACGATCGCTTCCGCTTTCGTGTTCCTTTTTACTCATGATGGCCTTACCTCCATTGTTGGTGATCTCCTTAAATATAATATCACTATCCGTTACTACATAAACTTCATCAAATAAACCTGTTGCCACTGTATTATCATAGGTATGCCTAATTACAGATTTGTCTCCAAGTAGCTGCATTAATTTTGCAGGGAATCTGGTAGCAGCATAGCGAGCAGGAATAAAAGCGCCTATTTTACTCATTCTTTTTCTTTTTTATGGGCGTTTAATAATCAGCTTTTATAGATTTATCAAAAGGCGCTTTTAGTTGATACGCCAATGATTGATCTTTTGTATTATCCATTACATCTAAACCATAAATGATTTCACTCATGGGTGTGTAATTGTAAGTGCCAAACAATCGATCCCAAAAAGAAAAAATATTGCCATAATTACTATCGGTTTGTGGACGCTTGTGGTGGTGATGTATTCTATGCATATTAGGTGATACAATAATGAAGCCAAAGCTTTGGTCAAACCATTTTGGAATTTTAATATTAGAATGATTGAACTGCGTAAGCACCACGCTTAAGCTTTGGTACAACATCACCATCCACATGGGAGTGCCTAAAACAAATACTGCTAAAATAGCAAATACGGCTCTTATAACAGATTCACCAGGATGGTGTCTGTTGCCCGTAGTGGTGTCTAAATGCTTGTCTGCATGGTGTACCATATGAAATTTCCATAAAAATTTAACTCTGTGTACAATTAAATGTACTAGATAAGCACCAATTAAGTCAAGTAACAATAAGCCAGTAATGGCTTCTACCCATGGCGAAAAATTAATGATATGTAATAATCCAAATTGGTGATCTACTGTCCAATAGCTTGCTTTTACCATGAATAAGGCAAAAACAAAATTGACCACAATGGTAGTGAAAGTAAAAAATAAATTTAGCCCTGCATGTTTAAACTTATTGATTTTAAAATTAAATAGGGGTGCTGCAATTTCAAGCAGCCAAAAAAATGCGATGCCTCCAGCCAATAACAAGGCCCTGTGCGAACTTGGAATCTGTTCAAAATAGTTTTTTATAAAGTCAAGCATGGTCATATTATTATGGTATAAATGTAAATAAAAAAACCCGATGTTCCATTGATTGGGGCATCGGGTTATGTTTAAAACAAAGTGCATTAAACTTTGCTTTTATTGGGGTTAGATTTAGCTATTTAACATTAATGGCATCACTAGCATCAAAAGGTCTTCACCTGCTGCTTGCTCAGAGGGTTTAATAAGCCCCGCTTTACTAGGTGTTGACAATTCAAGAAATACATCATCTGTATCGGCAGCACTTAACATTTCAATTAAAAATTTTGCATTAAATGCAATTTGAATGTCTTCGCCTTTATATTCACAACTCATGCGCTCATTTCCTTCAAAACTAAAATCAATGTCTTGAGCGGCCATTTGTAATTCGTTCCCCGTAATATTTAAAGCTACTTGATTGGTACTTTTATTACTAAATACATTTACACGACGCAATGCATTTTGAAAATCATGTTTGTTAACAGTGAGGCGATATGGATTGTCCGCAGGAATTACTACTTTATAATCAGGAAAGCGTGCATCAATTAAACGACATATTAATTGAGTAGAACCATGATCTACAAATAAATGATTGCTATTAAAGCTAATGGTAATAGGATCATCATTATCCGGCAATGCATTTTTTAATAAGTTCAATGGTTTTTTAGGCACAATAAAAGAAGCGTTTTGTTTTGCTTTGGTATCTGTTCTTTTATACCTCACCAAACGGTGTGCATCAGTAGCTACAAATTGAACGCCGTCTTTAGATAATTCAAAAAATACACCTGTCATGGCTGGACGTAAATCATCACCACTAACAGCAAATAAAGTTTTATTGATGGCAGTTAACAGTCCGGTACTAGTCATATCAAAACCTGTAGTATCATCGGCAGTGGGTTCTTTTGGAAAATTGTCTGGATTTTCTCCCATCACTTTATATTTTCCATTATCGCTGGTAATTTCTACTGCATAATTTTTATCAATATTAAAGGTGAGCGGCTGATCGGCAATGTTTTTTAAAGAGTCTATTAATATTTTAGCAGGAATACAAACACGGCCATTGGCTTTGCTTTCTACATCCATTTGTACACGCATCACCGTTTCTAAATCGGTAGCTACAATATTTAATTTTTTTTCTTCTATTTCGAATAAAAAATCTTCTAAAATAGGTAAAACAGTATTGGTATTAATAACACCAGAAATTTGTTGTAGGTGTTTTAACAAAGAAGAGGAAGAAACTATAAATTTCATAATACGCAGTGGTTTTATTTTAATGGGTTGAATCTGCCAACTTTAGCATCAAAAACAGCTGCCGGGGTCGTAAAATTTAACCTTAATAACACTAACGAAACTAATGCAAAATCTTAAGATTAAAAAGCTATTTTAGCATTTCTTATTGACATTCTTATCGACAAAATGCAAAAAATTAGAATAGGCAAAGAGCAGGCTATACAAAGGATTCGGCATTATTGTGCCTACCAAGAAAGGGCTCAACAAGAGGTCCGTGATAAATTATATGAGTTCGGCATGACCACCAGCGAAGTGGAGGAAATCCTATCAGATTTAATCACAGATAATTTTTTAAATGAGGCTCGTTTTGCAGAAAGTTTTGCAGGGGGACATTTCAGAATCAAATCATGGGGAAAGCAAAAAATAAAATACGCTTTACAACAAAAAAGAGTCAGTCCCGCTAATATAAAAAAGGCATTAAATAATATTGATGAGGTGGCTTATAAAAAAACACTTTTGACATTGGCTACCAAAAAATGGAATTCATTAAAAGGGGAAAGAGGGATCAGCCGTATGGCTAAAACCAATTCCTTTTTAAATCAACGCGGCTTTGAATCCGCGCTCATTATGCCCATTTTGCAGGTCTTAAACAAGAAATAAGTATTTTATTTGAATATTGTACCTTTAGGAAAGTACTAAAATTATAAAGCTTTGTCAACACTCAGTTTTTCAATCATACAAACTAATCTGTTTTGGGAAGATAAGGGAGCCAATCTTGCAAATTTAGAACAGAAAATTATGGGTATTGAGTCCTACACCGAAATTATTGTTTTACCTGAAATGTTTAGTACTGGCTTTAGCATGCAACCCAAAATACATGCTGAAACCATGGATGGGCCTACTATTGATTGGATGAGGCGTTTATCAGCAACAAAAAAAGCAATCATCACCGGCTCCCTCATTATTAATGAAGAAGGAAAATTTTATAACCGACTTATTTGGATGTTGCCTAGTGGAGAATTAGGTTATTATGATAAAAGGCATTTGTTTGCTTTTGCTGGAGAAGATCAACATTATACAGCGGGAAATAAAAGATTAATTGCAAGTGTAAAAGGATGGAAAATAAATTTACAAATTTGCTATGATTTACGTTTCCCTGTTTGGGCAAGACAAACAAAAGGAGCCGAATCGGAATTTGATGTGCTTTTATATGTTGCCAACTGGCCAGAAAAAAGAAATCATGCTTGGAAAACATTACTTACTGCAAGAGCAATAGAAAACCAATGTATGACCATTGGTGTTAATCGAGTGGGAGTAGACGGAAACAATAACGCACATAGTGGAGACTCCTTAATTGTTGGACCTCTTGGAGAAGTGCTCTATCACTGCGCTTACGAAGAAGATATTTTTAACATCACCTTACAAAAAGAAGAAATCGACAACGCTCGTTCCCAATTTCCTTTTTGGAAAGATGCCGATTTTTTTCATATTCAATAATTACTTAGCTACCCTACCTCATGCACACTAGCTTGTCTGTTCAAGAATTATTTACTGGAAGTGAATGGCTTTCGGAACTTGTCATTTCATTTGAAAATGGAAAAATAGTAAGTATGACCAAGGAAGACTATGATCCTAAAAATGCTATGCCTTTGGTAGTTCCTGCACTTATAGATCTTCAAATTTATGGTGCTGAAAATAAATTATTATCCGAATACCCAGAAGCAACTACTATTGAAAAAATATATCGCTATTGTTTACAAGGAGGTGTTGCCTATTTTCAACCCACCATTGCTTCTCAAAGCAATGAAATAATTTTCAAAGCCATTGATGCTGTAAAAGAGTATAGAAATAATGGGGGCAAGGGTTGTATAGGACTTCATATTGAAGGCCCTTGGATTAATATTGCCAAAAAAGGTGCTCACTTAGCAAGTATAATTCATGCGCCTACTACTAAGGAAGTGGAAGAAATAATAGCTTATGGTAAAGACTATATTAGTATGATTACTTTGGCACCAGAAGTAGTAGATAAAAATATTATTGATTTGATTCAAAAAAATAATATTGTAGTTAGTGCAGGACACACCGATGCTGCTTATGAATTAGCGACCCACTTTTTAAACAACGGAATTACTGTGGCCACTCATTTATACAATGCGATGAGTGCTTTACAACACCGTGCACCAGGAATGGTAGGTGCCCTTTTTAATCACAACACGGCTAGGTGTAGTTTAGTTAGCGATGGTTATCATGTAGATTTTGCTGCCATTAAAATTGCAAAAAAAATAATGGGAGAAAGGTTGTTCTGTATTACAGATGCTGTTGCCACCACAAAAACAGGAATCTATCAACATCAATTGGTTGGTGATAAATATGAAAGTCATGGAATTTTAAGCGGATCTGCATTGACCCAATTAAAATCGGTTAATAATTTAGTTGAAAAAGTAGGAATTGATTTAGGGGAAGCCATTAGAATGTGCAGTGTTTATCCTGCCCAGGTGATGCAAATCAAGGATTTAGTAGGTACTATTGAAATAGGTGGAAAAGCAGACCTGCTTTGCTTAAGCGCCGATCGTCGATTAATTAAAATGATTGTTGCTTAGCAAAAATCTACTTTCCAAAAGCATTCCAACCCTGTGCAGTAATATCAAATAAATTTTTGCCCTTGGTAATTAATTTAGCACCCTCTTCTTTATCACACATGTACCCTATGACACTAATCTCTTCTTGTAAAGTTATTTTATCATAGTCGGATTGTTTCATTGTAAAGATAAGTTCATAATCTTCTCCGCCATTTAATGCACATACCGTCGGATCTAAGCCAAACTTAAAAGCTGCTGCACGACTAGATTCGTGTATTGGAATTTTTTCTTCATAAATTCTACAACCCAAATTACTTTGTTTGCACAAATGCAATACCTCACTACTTAATCCATCACTAATGTCCATCATGGAGGTGGGTACAATATTTTGTGTTTCTAATATTTCTAAAATATCTTTTCTTGCTTCTGGTTTTAGCAATCTACCAACAATGTAATCTTCGTTTTCTAAATTGGGTTGTATTTGTGGGTTCTCTATAAAGATTTTTTTCTCTCTTTCCATTAAAGTGAGCCCTAAAAATGCGGCACCCAAATCGCCCGAAACGCATAGCAGGTCGCCACTTTCAGCGGTACTTCTTTTTATATATTTATCTGGTGCCACCTCGCCTAATGCGGTTACAGAAATAATAAAACCTTTTTGAGAAGTGGAAGTATCTCCTCCGATTAAATCAACATTGTATTTTTCACAAGCAATGTTTACGCCTTCATAAAATTCTTCAAGCGCTTCTAAACTAAATCGATTGCTAAAAGCAATACTTAAAGTTATTTGAGTAGGCTGTGCATTCATGGCATAAATATCACTTAGATTGACCACCACCGATTTATAACCCAAGTGTTTTAAGGGGGTATACATTAAATCAAAATGCACCCCTTCAATTAATAAGTCGGTGGTAATAACCGTTTGTTTACCAAAATGATCAATCACACCCGCGTCATCTCCTATAGATAAAATAGTAGATGCATTTTGCGTTTCAAAATTTTCTGTGAGATGATCTATCAAACCAAACTCACCCAATTTGTCTATTTCAGTTCTTTCTGTTGACATAAAATATTTTATAAATTTCCGCCTTTAATAACAGCTAATAATTGTTCGTGTATTTTTCCGTTGGTAGCTATAATGCCCGGCTGGTAAGGACTATAGGGATTGCCGCTTAAATCAGTTACTTTACCACCTGCTTCTTCTACCATTAAAAATCCTGCTGCACTATCCCAGGCTTGTAGCTTGTGTTCGTAAAATCCATCAAACCTTCCAGCAGCTGTCCAACATAAATCAATAGCCGCACTACCCAATCGTCGCACTGGAATAGCTTTTCGTATTAATTTGTCAAAAATTTGAAGAGGGCCATTGGCCGCATCTAAATATTGATAAGGAAATCCTGTCACCAAACAACTACTTAATAAATTTTCTTTTACACTTACTTTTATTTTATTTCCATTTAAAGTGGCCCCTTGTCCGCGCTCTGCAATAAAAAGCTCATTCATCATAGGATTGTACACTGCACCTAAAATCATTTTACCATTTTCTTCGACCCCAATGCTTACACAACAAATGGGAATACCATTGGCAAAATTTATAGTGCCATCAATAGGGTCAATAATCCATTTAATATTGGAGTCTTGCTTAATTTCGCCCGTTTCTTCACTTAAAATAAAATGACTGGGAAAAGCGTCTTGAATGACCTTAAAGATTGCTTTTTCTGAAGCATGGTCGGCCTCTGTTACCAGGTCGTTTAAAGACCCCTTGCTTTCAATTGTAAAAGAACCGTTAAAAAACTGTTTTAATACTTGTCCGCCGGCTTCTACGGCAGTTAATAATGTATTTTTAATCATAGGGCAAAAGTAGGTTCGTTTGCTGGAATAACATTCCTATTTTTGCAGATAATCTTTAAAAATTAAACCCGAGTCTGTAGATGCCTATTTTTGAGATTAACTTGCCAAAAAACATTAATAAAGCACTAGGAATTCCCCCAAGAAGCCCTAAAAGAGCACAATTGCGTGTGCTCAAGAAATTGTTGCGTCGTGCTAGGTATACCTCCTTTGGACAAGCTTTTCATTTTAATGAGATTTTATTAAGCAAGCATCCCACAAAAGAATTTCAAAAAAATGTGCCCACTTATAATTATAATAAAATTTATAATGACTGGTGGCATTTAACCTTAGAAGGTAAACCAGATATATGCTGGCCAGGTAAAATTAAATATTTTGCTTTAAGCAGTGGTACCAGCGAGTCTGCAAGTAAATACATTCCCATCACCAACGATTTATTAAGGGGAAATAAAATTATCATGATTAAGCAGTTAATAAGTTTATTTAATTATCATGATGTGCCTTTGGCTTCTATTGGCAAAGGTTGGTTAACACTTGGTGGCAGTACCGATTTACAAAAAGGTCCGGGTTATTATGCTGGAGACCTAAGTGGCATCACCGCTAAAAAAGCACCATTTTGGTTTCAACCTTTTTATAAACCAGGAAAAAAAATTGCAAAAGAAAGAGACTGGAATAAAAAGTTAATAGAGATAGTTGAAAAAGCGCCTCAATGGGATATTGGATTTATTGTAGGCGTACCTGCCTGGATTCAAATGTGTATTGAAATGGTGATAGAGAAATATCAATTAAATAATATTCACGAAATATGGCCCAACCTAGCTTTTTTTGTACATGGTGGGGTAAGCTTTGAACCCTATAAACATGGTTTTGAAAAATTATTGGGGAAGCCCATTGCATATGTAGAAACTTATTTGGCGAGCGAAGGTTTTATTGCTTGGCAGGACAAACAGGGTGCCAGAGGAATGAAGCTTTCTTTTAATCAACATATATTTTTTGAATTTGTCCCCTTTGATGATATTAATTTTGATGCGAATGGAGAAATGGTGGAACATCCTGAAACTTTTTTAATTCATGAAATTGAAGAGGGTAAAGACTATGCCATTTTAATGAGTACGGCTGCCGGCGCTTGGCGTTATTTAATTGGAGACACCGTTAGGTTTATTGACAAAGACAATGCAGAAATTATTATTACTGGGCGAACAAAACATTTTTTAAGTTTAGTAGGAGAACATTTAAGTGTAGACAATATGAACAAGGCCATTCAATTGGTGAGTGAAGAATTAAATATATCCATTCCAGAATATTCTGTTACAGGAGAGCCCGTTGGTACTTTCTTTGGACACCATTGGTATGTGGCTTGTGATCAAAAAATAGATGAAAACTTATTAGCCAATAAAATTGATGAGAAATTAATTGCATTGAATGATGATTACGCTATAGAAAGAAAATCTGCATTAAAACAGGTTCGTATCACTGTATTGACAGAGCAGGCCTTTATGGCTTTTCTTACAACGAAGGGTAAAATTGGTGGGCAACATAAATTTCCAAGAGTACTGAAAGGCGCTTTATTAGAAGAATGGAAGTTATTTATCTCAAAATTTTAATATGATTGCTCCGCTACTGAAGGGCTTACTGCTTGGATTTTTATTAAGCATTTCTATTGGCCCAGTTATTTTTGCTATCTTAAAACAAAGCCTAACCAATGGACGTAGAGCTGGCTATATTTTTGTAGCTGGCGTATCCGCAAGTGATATAGCGCTATTAACTATTTGTAATATTTTTACAGCCTTATTTGCAATGGTATTAACACACAAAGCAATGATTGCTATGGTGGGTGCGGGATTTTTATTAATCATGGGACTTTATACCCTTTTTTTTAAAAAAATTAAATTTGAACCAGGAGAAGAGGACAAGGATAAGCCCATGAGAAAGCGTGACTTGCTTACTATTTTTGCATCTGGCTTTTTTATGAACACTTTAAATCCAAGTGTATTTTTATTTTGGTTTGCATGGACGGCTGCCATAGGGGCAAGCGCCGAGGAAACCAATAATCCCCTAAACTATAAATTAATTGTTTTTGGAACTTGCTTATTGTTTGTATTGGTATCAGATTTAGCTAAAGTAGCATTGGCCAGTGTACTTAGGCCTAAATTAACCGAAAGTAATATGGTGGTTATCAATCGTATCTCTGGTTTAATAATTTTAATATTTAGTGCTGTTCTTTTTTATGGGGCTTTCAATTATTAACAAGTAAGTTCAAAATGAACTATCATTATATAAACATAAAAACGTAAATTGCTTAAGTGAAATTGAAGTTATTTTTATCCTTATTGTTAGCGCTGTGTTTCCTAAGCAAAATGGAAGCTCAAACCGAATTAAACGGAAGTCAAATTTTATTGCTTAAAGACAAGGGGATTGTCGTTCATTCTTATACCGTGGGTGATCATATTGATTTTGAATTTAGTAATAAACAATGGTTAAAAGGATATATAGATTGGATAAGAAATGATTCAGTTCAAATTAATCAGTATGCTTTACAACCCATTATAACCATGTTTGGTACCTATGGACAGGATACCTTAAAACTTGGAAAATTAGCATTTCATATAAATGAAATGATTGCCTTTCCTAGAGAAAAAGGCTATTACAATAGTGTGTTTACCAATGGTGCTTTTTTAATAACAGGAGGCATAGGTTATTTAGGACTTAATATCATTAATTCTTTATCCAATAAAGATCCAATCTTAGCCAATGACAATCTTCCAAAACTAATAGGTGGTGTATTGGCATGGGCTGGAGGTGTTATAATACATAAATCTAATCCTAATTATAGACCCATCGGTAAAAGGTATACTGTAGAACTATTATAAATTTTTATTTGTGCTAAAAAAAATTAGACGCGTAATTTTATATTTATTTTTTAGCTCACTCCTCTATGTGTTTATTACAAAGTTTGTAGAGCCTCCCATTACCATTACACAAATAACCAATGCCTTTGGCTTAGGTTTAAAAAGAGACTATATAGCATGGAATGACATGTCTTACAATATAAAATTGGCGGTTATTGCAAGTGAAGATCAATCTTTCACAGATCATATGGGTTTTGATTGGGATGCCATTGAAAAAAGTTTACATCCCAAAAAGAAATCAAAAAAATCTAAAATACCTATTGGAGGTGGCGCCAGCACCATCACTCAACAAACAGCTAAAAATGTTTTTTTGTGGCAGGGTTCAGGCATTGGTAGATATATAAGAAAGTTGCCTGAAATTTATTTTACTTTTTTAATTGAATGGGTTTGGGGTAAGAAAAGAATTCTTGAAGTTTATTTAAATGTAATAGAAACCGGACCTGGTTGTTTTGGTATTGAAGCCGCTGCGCAACATTATTTTCATAAACATGCAAAAAATTTAACCCGAGAACAAGCCGCGATGATTGTGGCAGGATTTCCCAATCCAAAAAAATTTACAGCCAATCCTTTAACAAGAAGGGTAGCCTGGCGTTATCCTCAAATTTTGAGAGAGATGAATAATATAGAAACCGACGAAGACATTAGTGCTTTGTTAAAAAATTAAGGAAAAGCAGTATCAATTAATTGAATAGCATTCCTAAGCCTCGTATCACCTTGCCCACCCACCAAACCCCAGGGTGTGTTTTGATTGATCAAAATATCTTTATAAATAGACAATAATTCTTGTCTGGGTTTTTCATCAGGATATTCTCTCATTTCATCTGCAGTCCATTGCAGATCTATATTACAGAGTAGATAAAAATCGTATTGTCTATGATTAATTTGTTCTAATATAAACGGATGGCAATTGTTAAAAACATACTCACACCATACCTTCATCACATACATATCGGTATCAATTATTAATTTGTTGTTGTTTGAAACAGCTACTTTTTTGATAGCTTCTTCTTCTAAGTCAAGCTGTCCTTTGGCAATCGTTAATAAATTTTCATAATTGTATTTAGTGCCTTCCTTAGATAAATAAGTTCGTGCATATTCTTCACAATAAATAGTATCATAATGTTTTGCTAGCTGTGCACAAAGTGTTGATTTTCCAGTAGACTCTGGGCCTAGCACTACTATTTTTTTTAATGATTGCAGATTATTCATTGTTGTGTTTTGTATTTACTTTTTCTAACCAAGATTTCCATCCGGCAATGGCTAAAATTAATAAAATAATAAATTGAACACTTGTAAATGCATACCCCTTTATAAAATACAAAGGAATAGATGCAATATTAGTTACTATCCACCAAACCCAACTTTCCACTTTTTTCTTTGCCATCAACCACATCGCTGTATAAGCAGAGGCACTGGCTAAGGCATCCGCCCAAGGAATGGCTTCTGGTGCAAATTCTTTTTTTAAAAATACCAGAGAAAAATAAATGACTACATAAAATCCTGCAAAAAATAACAATTGGTTTCGCCAATCTTTTAATGTGCTCTTGGTAATTTGTAAAAGAATGGTTTGATTATCTGAATCAACTCTGGTCCATAAATACCAGCCATACAAGCTCATGAGGGTATAATAAACATTCACACTTGCCTCACCAATTAAGTGCCCTTGTAAACTAATATAAATATAAATGGTTGTATTAAGTAAGCCGGTAGGATAGACTAATATATTTTCTTTGCGACTATACCACACCGAAATAATTCCAGAAAAAACAGCAATCATTTCTAACCAAGTGGTTTGAAGTAGGCCATTGTATATAGATACTAGAAAAGCTTGCATTATTTGAATAGATTAGGCGTTTTTCATTTGTTGAAGTTGGGTTTCTAACCGATACATTTCATCTCTTAATTTAGCTGCTTCCATAAAATCTAATGCTTTTGCAAATTTATCCATTTGTTTTTTAGTTTGACTAATCGCTTTTTCTATTTGAGGAATAGTGGTGTAGCTATTTTCTGGCTCTGCTACCATAATCAAATTGTCTGTAGTTCTAATATTGATATTATTGAGTGTATACCCTTTAATATCTAAAACTGCCGATTGTGCCATCACTTGTTGGATACTCTTTACGATAGTCGTAGGTGTAATATGGTGTTCTATATTGTATTTTATTTGCTTGTCTCTTCTTCTATTGGTTTCGTCTATGGTTCGCTGCATGCTTTTAGTCATTTGATCGGCATAAAAAATAACGCGGCCATCTACATTTCTAGCTGCTCTTCCGGCTGTTTGTGTTAGGGATTTTTCATTTCTTAAAAAGCCCTCTTTATCAGCATCCAATACCACGACCAATGAAACCTCGGGTAAATCAAGCCCTTCTCTTAATAAATTTACCCCTACTAAAACATCTATAATACCCAATCTTAGCTCTCTTAAAATTTCTACTCTTTCCAATGCGTCAATATCACTATGTATGTACTTTGACTTAATCTGTATGCGGCTTAAATAGCGATCCATTTCTTCGGCCATTTTTTTGGTTAAAGTGGTCACCAATACACGGTCCCCCTTTTCTACTTGCATGGCAATCTCTTCTAATAAATCATCTATTTGATTTTTAGTGGGCCTTACTTCTATGGGAGGATCCAATAAACCAGTGGGGCGAACCACTTGTTCAACAATTAAACCTCCTGTTTTTTCTAATTCATATTCACCGGGTGTAGCACTTACGAATATGGATTGTCCTATGATGTTTTCAAATTCATTAAAATTTAATGGTCGATTGTCCATGGCACTGGGTAATCTAAAGCCATACTCCACCAAATTCATTTTTCTACTTCGGTCACCTCCATACATTCCCGAAATTTGTGGAATGGTCACATGGCTTTCGTCTACTACGCATAAAAAATCTTTTGGAAAATAATCCAATAAACAAAAGGGTCTGGTGCCTGGAACGCGTCTATCAAAAAAGCGAGAATAGTTTTCAATGCCTGTGCAATAGCCTAATTCACGAATCATTTCAATATCATATTCTACTCTTTCTTTTAATCTTTGTGCTTCTAAATGTTTTCCGGTACTTTTAAAATACTCCACTTGGGCGCGCATTTCATCCTGAATTTCTGCAATAATTTCTTGTACCATTTCTTTAGGCGCTAAATATAAATTAGCAGGGAAAATGGCCGCATTTTCCATTTCTTCAATTCTTTTTCCACTTTCTATTTCTAAACTTTCTATAGATTCTATTTCGTCTCCAAAAAAAGTTATTCGATATCCATAATCAACATAGGGAAGTCTTATATCCACCGTATCTCCATTGACTCTAAAGGAACCTCTATCAAATTCGGTAACGGTTCGGTGGTATAAACTATTAACGAGCGCATGTAAAAAAGCTTGTCTTGCGATCACCATTCCTTTTTGAATTCTTATTATTCCTTTTTCATATTCTGTTGGGTTGCCCATTCCATAAATACAACTTACACTTGCAACAATAATAATATCCCTACGACCACTTAATAATTGTGCGGTGGCTTGTAACCTTAACTTATCTAACTCTTCATTGATGCTTAAATCTTTTTCAATGTAGACGCCAGAGGTAGGTAAATACGCTTCTGGTTGATAATAATCATAATAAGAAACAAAATACCCTACTGCGTTATTGGGAAAAAATTGTTTGAACTCTCCATACAATTGTGCCACCAATGTTTTATTGTGTGTAAGCACCAAGGTGGGTCGCTGAATATTTTGAATAAGGTTGGCAATGGTAAAAGTTTTACCACTACCCGTAACACCCAATAGGGTTTGATAGCGCTCCTCCTCCAATACCCCTTCGGTAAGTTGTTTAATGGCCGAGGGTTGATCGCCCGAAGGGGTATAGGTGGATTGTAGTTGAAAAGGCATTGGCAAATTTACATGCTATAAGGCATCTAAATAAGAAGAAAGTCTGTCTAATGCTTTAGAAACTTCCATAATTTGTTCATTGGCTTCTTTCCAATCTTTTTGTTCAATAGCTTCTCTAACACCTGGAACGGTTTTTACACCATAACCAGTATAAAATCCTGGTGCATAAATGCTGTGTTTGAACCAAGGTCTACGAGGTAGTCCAGTGGTAGTTAAAAGCTGCTGTTCTGCTGCAAATATTTTAGCATTTAAGTTTGTTATTTTATTTGCATCTGCACTTGCTTTTGATTGTTCAATATGAGCAGCTGCTTTTTCAAGTTTTGATAATGAATTTAAGATTAAAGAAAAATCAATAAATGGAACTTCCGCTTCTGCTGTGGGTGTTGTTAATCCTTCGGTTGGATCTGCTGAAATTAGGTATGCTTTCTTTGCAATGAGTTCATTTTCTACTTTAGCTTTTTCTCGCATTTGATCCACATTGGATATTAGCTCTGTAACATAGCCTTTAATTGTAGTATGTAAATTTCTAAAATCAAATGGGAGAACATCTGCTTCTGCCAAACGCAAAGCAACACGACCAGTAGTTTTAGCAAGTGCTACACCATATTCAAAACCAGGATCTTTAAACCTAACATAGTTATCATAAGAATCATAAATAGAGTGGTATTCCCCACCACCATTTTCACCACCATAGCCAATATTTAAAGAAGGCACACCAAGGTGTTGTATAAAAGAAGAATAGTCTGAGCCTGCACCCAATGCACCAAGTGGATAAGCGGTGGACTCAAAGGCTTCTTTTTTTGCTTTACTTGATGAAGCACTTGTTGCTCTTTTTGCTTTTGATCTTTCAAAAACAGAAACACCTGTTTGTGGATCGATCACATCTTTACTGATTTCTGTTATCATAGGTGCAAAAGCATGAGAACCCTCTGCGCCCATAAAGCCACGACCATTTCCATCCGAATTAATATAAGCAACCGCTTTTAATTGTAATTCTGCTGCGTGGTTTTCAACCCACTCCGTAGAACCTAACAATCCTGGTTCTTCTCCATCCCAAGCACAATAAACTAAAGTTCTTTTTGGACGCCAGCCTTGTTTTAATAAACCACCAATAGCAATGGCCTCTTCTAATTCAGAAGCCATTCCACTAATTGGATCAGAAGCACCATTCACCCATCCATCATGATGGTTTCCTCTAATAACCCACTGATCTGGATATTCAGAACCCTTAATAGTAGCTATAACATTTAATGCAGGTCGTATTTTCCAATCAAAAACAACCTTTAAGTGCACACTTGATTTACTTGGACCAATATGATAAGTGAAGGGAAGAGAACCAGCCCACTCTTTAGGAGCAACAGGACCAGCCATATCTTTTAGTAAAGGACTTGCATCGCCATAACTAATAGGTAGTACTGGAATTTTTAATAAGTTTTGCGCATCTTTATGGTCTACACGTTGTACACCTTCGACAGAACCCACATTAGGTGTAGTTGGATCACCAGGATAAACAACCATATCCATAATAGAACCTCTTTGTACACTTTGATCATTTTTATAGGCTCCTATTGGATAGGCATCTCCGGCGGTATAACCATCATCCATTGGATCTGAATAAATTAAACAACCAATAGCTCCATGTTCTTGTGCCACTTTTGGTTTGATGCCTCTCCAACTACGACCATACTTTGCAATAACAATTTTTCCTTTAACATCTATACCATATTTAGCAAGGGTTTCATAATCTTCTGGTAAACCATAATTTACAAATACAAGTGGTGCATTAACATCTCCATCGGCACTCCAACAGTTATAAGTAGGAAGTTGATCTGCTTGATTAGAAGTAGCATCTTCTTTTACAGCATACTCTTTTAATTGCGCTTTGTAATTGGTAGAGCCCTTCATTTCTAATAATCTAGTAATGGGTGTTGGAAATAAAACCTGGTAGGTTTCTATTTTCGCATCCCAACCATTGTCTCTAAATGTTTTAGCAATTTGTTCGGCAACAAATTTACCGCCTACCGAACTTATATGATGTGGAACCGAAGATAAAAGTTTTATATTTTCACCTACTCTTTTTGCACTAAGTTGTGCATCAAAATCTTTTTCTATTTTATTTTCTTTTTCGGCATTTTTAAAACCTAACAATGTGTTTTGTGCATTGCTAGTATAAGCAGTCCCTACCATAAGTAAAGCCAATACAGAACAAAATAAAATTGATTGCTTTTTCATACTATTATAATTTTAAATGATATTAAATATTTCTGTTTAAATAATGGGTATAGTTGGGAAGTTCATATTCATATACTTCTTGCATAAATCGAGAAGTCATTAAAAAATCGGCGGTGCTTCTATCGCAGGCCATCGGTAAATTCCACGCAACGGCTAACCTTAATAAAGCTTTTACATCACTGTCATGTGGCTGTGCTTCCATGGGATCAAAAAAGAAAAATACAACATCAATATCTCCGGTTGCAATCATAGCACCAATTTGCTGGTCACCTCCAAGTGGACCACTTAATAATTTTTTAACTGGCTGATCGAGGGCCTCTTCAATTAATTTTCCGGTAGTTCCAGTGGCCACCAAGCTATGTTTAGCAAGGGCTACTTTATTGTATATAGCCCACTCAATAAGATCCTTTTTTTTATTATCATGTGCAATAAGGGCAATTTTTTTTCTTTTTTCTAGCTTTCTAATGTTATTATTGCTCATTTTTTTTATTTTATGCTATAGTTCGTTTTCCAAATATTGGAATACACAACAAGGTAATAAAAATAATTGGTTGTGGTATTTTTAAAAGCACAAGTACACAAAAAATTAATAGTAAAAAGAGGGGGTAGGTAAAAAGCAATGCGCTAAAGAAAACAGAATCATAAAAGACGGTTCCCTTGGTTGCCTTACTAACCTTCTTTTGTATTGTTTTATAATATTTTAGATGAATATAATAAAATAGGGTTTTATTATAAACCGGAGGACGCGTAATGGGAATAATTAGTTTTTCTAATGCAGTAAAAACAATATTATTAAAAAATACTCTGTCTTTTGAACAAGTGATATTGGGAGGATTTACAAGTGTTTCTAAACAAAGGTTAACGCGTTTCCCAATTCCTCTAAAATTATTATAATAAAGGCCTGCCAAATGAATGGTAGGCTTGATGCCCATCGACTGTGCAGCTTCTACAATTCTTGCTGTTCCTTTTTTAAAGGGTTGCAATTCATTTTTATTCACACAAATACCCTCTATAAAAATCAATACCGCTTCCCCTTTGTTTAATAGCGCTACTGATTTTTCAAAAGCATAAGCATTAAGATGTAAGAACTCTTTTCCTTCTCTTATTCTATATACAGGAATCATATTTAATAATCCCAATAAAAAACGATGGTGCCTTTTTGTAAATACATCTCCTCTGGCTAAAAAATGAATTCTTCGATTGTAGCTAGATCCTATTATAACCGCATCTAGAAAAGAGTTGGGGTGATTGGCGATTATTAACAGCGGACCTTTTTCATTTAATAATGCCTTATTTTTTATATTAATTTCTGCACAGAAAATCCAAAGTGCAGCTCGAAGAATTTGTTTAAATAAATAAAGCAATTTATTTTTTTATAAATATAAAAAAACCGCACCATAAATGATGCGGTTTATACTAACTAACCCTAAAAAACAAATATTTCGCTGATCTATAATTATTACTTTGCGGCTTCTTCTGCTTTTAAAGCAATTTTGGCCCTAATTTTTGCTTCGATTTCATTGGCCATCTCTGGATTATCGTGTAATATGGTTTTAACAGAGTCGCGACCTTGTCCTAGCTTGTTGCTATCATAGCTAAACCAGCTTCCGCTTTTTTGTATAATCTCTAATTCCACGCCCATATCTATTATTTCTCCAATTTTACTTATCCCTTCTCCAAAAATAATTTCAAATTCTGCTGCTCTAAAAGGTGGTGCTACTTTGTTTTTTACCACTTTTACTTTAACCCTGTTTCCTATTGCTTCATCACCATCTTTAATTTGTGCCATTCTTCTAATATCTAATCTTACTGAAGCATAAAACTTTAAGGCGTTTCCTCCTGTAGTAGTTTCTGGATTACCAAATACTATTCCAATTTTTTCTCTTAATTGATTAATGAAAATACAAATGGTATTTGTTTTATTAATAGTAGCCGTTAATTTTCTTAAGGCTTGACTCATTAATCTTGCATGTAATCCCATTTTACTATCTCCCATTTCACCTTCTAGTTCGCTCTTTGGAACCAATGCTGCTACTGAATCTATCACCAATACATCTATTGCTCCTGATAATATTAATCTATCTGCAATTTCTAATGCTTGTTCACCATAATCTGGTTGAGATACTAATAAATTATCTACATCCACTCCTAATTTTTTTGCATAGGCACTATCAAATGCATGTTCTGCATCTATGATTGCACACATGCCACCTTTCTTTTGTGCTTCTGCAATAACATGAATGGCTACCGTTGTTTTACCAGAAGACTCTGGTCCATATATTTCTACAATTCTACCTTTGGGTAACCCGCCAATTCCAAGAGCGGTATCTAATCCAATGGATCCTGTTGATATTACTTCTTGAGGTTCTTGACTTCTTTCATTCATCATCATCACACTTCCTTTACCATAGTCTTTGTCAATTTTGTCAATGGTTAATTTTAATGCTTTTAATTTTTCTACGTTTGGGTTACTCATGGTTAGTCGTTTTATGTTTTCTTTAATATTTATGTGAAGATAGGGATAAATTGTTAATAAACTAAAATATTTAGTATTTTTTTACTAATTAGCTTAGTTTTTTCCAAATCTTCTATTATAAGATTGATTTTCAATTACTTAGAAATATGCCCTCTATTCAAAAAAACTTAGCAATTCCCTTTTTTTGATAAAGGTGACAAAGATGTACGCTTTATTGGCCCTTAGAGCAGCTTAATATAGAGGTCGCGGTATTCCACTTTCATGGTGGGCATTACATGTACTTGTAAACCTAATAGGCCATTCATTTTACGCTTAACAAGATCCTCATCCGTAACATCGCTCATTAATACACCATTAATATAATGCTTCATGCGATTATTATTCACAATTATATGTATTTCATTCCAATCGCCTACTTTGATATTTTTTTTTAAGGAATCTGAATTGCCCACGGATCCTGTTATGGTTGGTTCCTTATCAGTTTTTAATAAAGCTATTTCGCCACGCTTGGCTAAAAATCCTCGACCACGTTCTTCATAATTTTGTCCAGTATAAACATTACCACCATCTATATCTGCTTGATAACCTTTTAATGCATATTTAATATCTGGTAATTCTTCGCTTCTATAATTAACGCCACTATTTCCTTCGGGACTAATTTTATATTTTGCTTTAAATTCAAAATTAGCAGGAAGGCCCCCTCTCCAAATTAAAAAAGTATTTGTTTTAATAGGCGTTTTCGCTGTTACTTCTCCTACAAAACTATTGTCCTTCACTTTCCAAAAAGTGGTATCCGCATCCCAACCCTTCATAGACTTACCATCAAATATTTTAATAAACTGGGCTGTTTTTTGCGCCTGTGCTGTTAATACATTACTTAGAATAATTAAAGCAAGAGCAAAACGGAAATACAATTTTTGATTCATACAATTTTTAATTAATTTTTATCTACAAATATTTATTTATAACACCCCACAATCTTTCCAACTGCGTGAAGCAGCTGATTCAGCCACTGCTTGACAAACTTTTTGTGTATCTAATGCTTCTTTAAAAGTAGGAGAACATGGCGTTCCTGTTTCAATGCTCTTTAAAAAATCTGCCACTTGATGTACAAAAGAATGTTCATAGCCAATACTCAATCCAGGTACCCACCACTTATCCATGTAAGGATGATCCCCATCGGTAATATGAATGGTTCTCCATCCTTTTAATTTTGACTCATCTGCATTATCATAAAACTCTAGTTTATTTAAATCATGTAAATCCCAGCGAATAGAGGCATTGGCACCATTAATTTCAAAAGTATACAAAGCTTTGTGGCCACGTGCATATCTTGTAGATTCAAACAAACCCAATGAACCATTATTAAAATGACATAAAAAAGAACAAGCGTCATCAATTTTTACAGCCTCCACTTTTCCTGTTAATTGATGCATACGTTCTTTCACAAAAGTTTCTGTCATAGCAGAAACATCTTTGATACCGCCGTTTAACCACATCGCCGTATCAATACAATGAGATAGTAAATCTCCCAGCACGCCCGATCCGGCTACTGCCGCATCCATACGCCATAATCCTTCTCCACCTTGAGGTAAATTTTCATTGATGGTCCAGTCTTGTAAAAAATTAGCGCGGTAATGAAATATTTTTCCCAATTTTCCAGAATCAATAATTTCTTTTGCTAAAGTCACTGCAGGCAAACGACGATAATTATACCATACTGTATTTTTTACACCAGCTTTTTCAATGGCATCTACCATGCCTTGCGATTCTGCTAGGTCTCGCGCTAGGGGCTTTTCACAAAGAATCATTTTTCCTGCGGCGGCTGCAGCTATTGCAATTTCGGCATGCGTATCATTAGGTGTACAAATATCTATTGCATCAATATCAGCACGTGCTATTAATTTTTTCCAATCTGTTTCAAAACTTTCATAACCCCATTGTTCGGCAAAAGCTTTGGCTTTTGTTTCATTTCTAAAACAAACTGCTTTTAATACCGGCGTATAAGCCAGCTCGGGGAAAAAGTTTGGAACGCGTCTATAACCATTAGAATGGGTACGACCCATAAAGCCACCACCTATTAAACCAATGTTAAGTATTTTTTTTGTTGACATATTTTTACAAATTAATATTTAGTGTATATTTTTTATTCCGCTTCATACCAACCATGTTGATCACGCACTTTGATCATAGAAGCTAAAATATCATTCCATGTTTGTTGCTTGGTCATCACTTCATTGGGGAACATACAACCATCCCAACAAATATGTTTAAATGCTTTTGTTAAAGCTCCATCCTCATTGCGCAACCAAAAGCCAGCATGTTTAGCAATGTCTAATTTTCCATTCGGATCCAAAGCTTGACAATGACGTCCTGTTTTATCATGCGCTCCTGTTCCATGCACCGTACCATCGTTTTGAGCTACATGAAAATCGAGTGTCCATGGACGTAATGCTTGGGTTAATTTTTTTAATCCCGCATCTAATGTTGCTTGATCGCTCCAGTCAAAATTTTCTGGTAAAATACGATCCTGCGGACTATTGTAACCTAATAAATATAAAAGTGTGTGGGCCATATCTGCTTGAAAACCAATATTTGGACGGTTCACTGCTTCTAGGGTATCTATCATAGCAGACCAGCTATGCATCCCACCCCAACAAATTTCTCCTTCGGCAGCTAATTTTTCACCATAATCGGCGGCTACATCACATGCTTCTCTAAAAGTTTCAGCAATTAATTTTGTATTGTTGATTGGGTCTGCACTCCAAGCCTCCGGCTTACTCGCCGAATCAATTCTAATAATTCCACTAGGACGTACACCATACTCTTTTAGTTTTTGTCCAAAGCGACAAGCTCTTTTAACCATATCTACAAATACCGCACGATCTTCTTTGGATCCCATAGCAGGCCCTCCCCAAATAGGGGCAACTAGACTTCCAATATTTAAATTTAATTTGGTTACTTTTTCGGCTAATTTTTTAATGCCATCATCAGATTCATCAATATTAAAATGAGGCTCAAAAAGTCCAATATCAATGCCATCAAATTTTACGCCATCCACTTCGGCGTTAACAGTAAGCTCTAATAAGGTATCAAGCTCAATAGGTGGTTCTGAGTCCGGGCCCTTTCCTACAATACCCGGCCATGTTGCGTTGTGTAATTTTGGATAATTGTTTTTCATATGGTTTCATTTAATTGTTTTTTAATAAAGGCCAATCCATTGGTGGCAATTTCCCAGGGTAAGGAATATTCTCTCCACACATTAATACTATTTGCAAAATCAGGATCATTGCGCGAAAAAGCTTCAATGGTTAGCCATCCCTTATAATTAATTTCTTTAAGCGCAGAAAAAGTTTCACTCCATTGAACATGACCGTCACCAGGAGTGCCGCGATCGTTTTCGCTAATGTGTACATGTCCTAAATAGGGCGCTATGTTTTTAATGGCTTGGCCATTTTTTTTCTCTTCAATGTTAGAATGATGCGTGTCATACATAGCTTTCACATTTGGATGATTGGCCATCCTTACTAATTTTTTTAATTGATCCATAGTATTACATAAATAACATTCAAAACGATTGAGCGCTTCTAAGGTTAAAGTAATTCCCGCTTGTGCTGCGTGTTCACCAGCCGCATGAAGTAATTCAGCACAATGCGCATACTCTGTTTCCTGTGGTGGTTTTTTTGTAAACACACCATGTGCAGAATGAAAGGGTCCGCATAAAATGGTAGAATGCATAGCATGCGCACGATCAATCCCCCACTTAATTCTATCTAACGCACGTTGGCGTACTTGCGAAGAGGGATCCACCGGATTTTGTTCTTTATCAACTACAAAAACACTTGTGGTTTCTAATCCTATATTGGTGGCATGGGCGCCAAAACGTTGATACGCTTTTTCATCAGGTGCGCCAATAAAACACTCTACTCCATCATATCCGATTTTTTTTAACTCATCAATAATGGGAAATAAATCATCCGAAACCACCGCCGACCATACCAGCGTATTAAAACCTATTTTATTCATGTACTTTTTTTATTTTATAGTAGATGCAGCAATGCCACGATAAGGAATATTAATATTTATTTTTCCATCGGGTATTGCAATAATAATTCATCAGGTGAATAAAAACCTTCTTTTAGTTTAATGGCCGCACGTACTTTTTTTACTGTACTTTCTTCAACAGCAGGCGCTTTGTTTCCAAAAGAGTTGCGCACATAAGTAAGTACTGCCGCCACCTCTTTATCATTCAACATACCGCTAAAAGGGGTCATGGGTACTTGACCAGGATATTTTTTTCCATTGACTACAATAGGACCATAGATTCCTCTTAAAACAATTTTAATAAGACGCTCTTCGCTGCCTACTACCCAATTAGATTCACTCAATGGAGGAAAGCCAGATGCCGATAAGCCTTTTCCATTGGGTTGATGACAAGTGGTGCAAAATCCATCTCTTAAATAAATTTGTTTACCTGTTTTCATTACCTCCGTATTCATATCACCGGCTTTTGCTTTTTCTACTATTGGTTTAGGCAGGACTACATTATGTCCCTCTAAATGAGCAACGGCGGCTTCTTGTGCTTTTATCATCCAGCTATCTAATGGTTTTTTAGCAGCTTCCTTTTCAATAGGCAGGCCTTTTTCTTTAGATAACCAAGATGCAGCAACAATGGCTTCCAATCTAACACGGCTATTATCATCTTTGGCTGCATTCATTAATAAATTAGCTTGATCCGGTAATTGTTTTTCATTAAAACGAACCACTTCTACCGCAGCTGCTCTTACTCTATAATCTTTTGCATTTAATAATTGGTGTAATAGCGGTTGATCAATTTTATTTTGTCCCCAACTAATCCATAAAGCTTCCATCAGTAGCTTTTCATAATTAGGGGCTGATTTATCTAATTGTGCCATCCAAGTTTTTAATTTTGGCAACACTTCACTTGCTGGATGCGCACGCAATTCACGACGTGTTCTATACCTGGTTCTATATTCTGGTAAAGTAAGATTGGCTAATAATTCTTCTACTGTTGCGCCAGCCACTTTTGCTGGAACAACCAGTGGGCGTGAAGGATAAGTGATTCGATAAATACGACCATGTTCATGATCTCTTAATGGATCACGTGCATTGTGTTGCATATGACCAATTAAAACATTGTGCCAATCTGCAATATACAAAGAGCCGTCGGGTGCAAATTCTAAATCAACAGGACGGAAATTAAAATCAGAGGAGATCATGATATCTTGTCTAAATTTACTTTTGTACCCAGTTCCATCCTCCAACATTTGATGTTGTTTGGTTCCTAAAAAACCAATGGTATTATTAATCAACATATCACCTTGTACATTGTCAGGAAAATGTCTACTTGAAATAAATTCAATTCCGGAAGTGGGTCTAACTTTTTGACTTTCTTCAATAATATTGGCTGGCTTTGGATTGGCTTCGCCATATCTTGATTTAATAGTACCCGGCATCATCCAGGTTACATCTGGTCCAGAGGTTTCTGCATAAAACACTTGCCCCCATTCATCAAATGCAATGCCCCATGGGTTTGGAATAGAAAGTTGTGCAATACGATCTAGTTTTTTATTTTTTGGATCATATCTAAAAAAGCCTCCGTTGGTTCCACGAACAGGACCGTAAGAAGTTTCAATATCATTTACTAAAAAAACACCCTGGCCCATATAAATAGCACCAGATGGATCGGTGGTATAAGCATGATGTGCATGATGTGTATCGTGATCATCAAATCCACTTAAAAGTATTTCCTTGGTATCTGCTTTATCATCTCCATTGGTATCTTTTAAAATAATTAGATTCGTTCCTTGCGAAACATAAACCCCTTCTGGCGCTAATTCAAAACCTAGTGGAAGTTGAATATGATCTGCAAACGTAGTTTGTTTGTCTGCAACACCATCTCCATTGGTATCTTCTAAAATAATTAATTTGTCATTAGGTTTTGGATCACCTGGTCTCCAATGCGGATAGGTGGGCATCACGGCTACCCATAATCTTCCTTTGTTATCAAAAGAAATTTGAACCGGTTTGGCCAAATCAGGGAATTCTTTTTCAGAGGCAAAAAGATTTATTTTATAGCCAGGTGCCATGGTAAATTTATCAAGCGCCTCTTGACCATATAAATACTTAGCCTCTTCCACTTTTCCTGTAGGTTTAAAATTAGATTGAACCGCAGGTAAGCTGGATGTTTTTGCATCTGCTGCTGCTAGATCCATTTTTTTTCCTTTAGCTGCCATCCAAATTGCCGTATCACGAATCAGCGTCATCTCTCTTATCTTTTTTAATTCGGCCGGATAATTAGCTGGGCCAAATGGATCGTATCGACGTCCAAAGACGTGCACCCCATTGGGCGCTTTAAAATCATTGTGCCATAGCCAATTTTTTTCAAGTACTGCTTCTAAAACTATAGCGCGATTGGACTCGGCCACTGCGGGTGATTTTCCAAAAACGGCGTCCACTAAAAAGGGTGAGAATTTTTTATAGCCTGCATCATTTAATTGAGAACCATCTATGGTTAAATCGGTAGCTGGATTTTCCAACCAAGTTTTGGTGGGTGTGAATGCGTCAATAAAAAGTACACCATTTTTCATGGCCACTTGTTTCATAGCCTCTTCATACAATTTAAGATTTTTATTTTCTGTTTTACCATTGGGTAGATCAAATTTTGATGAAAGATCTTCAAATGCAATAGGGGATACAATCGCTAATTGTGGTCTTGTCGCTCCATTGTATTTTTGTTTCAAAGTATGTTTTATAAAAGCATCTAATTCTGCTTTATAATTTTCTACACCAGCCGCTCCTTGAAAAGATTCGTCATAACCAAACATAGCTATAATAATATCTGCTTTGTGTGTAGAAATCCAAGCATCTGGATAATCTAAAAAACCTTCTGTCTCTGGATTATTAGCCAATTCGGTTTGAAATTTTTCAGCCCCTGGAAAAGCCCAAGGAGTGGGACGACCCGAGTGGGGTCTAAATCCTGGTGTGTTTCCACCATCACACATATTTCGGATATATAATTGATTATCGGGATATCGAAGCTGTAATTCTGTTTCAAAATATCCAAAGTTCATCATTCGAGAACCTAAATTATTACCCACTAAAATAATATGCGCTCCTTTACTTATTTTAAGACTAGTTGGGGCCGCAGGCGTAAACGCTAATAAGGCTAACCCTACAAAACCGATGGTAGCGAATACCATTTGTTTTAAGTTTAAACTTTTAATTGTATTCATTTTATTCGGTTGGTTGATAAGAAGATTAAAAAAATATTTTTTATTTTACAACAAGATCTGGATTACGAGGGCCGAAGTGTTTTAAGATAACGATAGGGTCGGTCGTTGAGTGATTGATTATTTTTACACCTTCTTTTGCAGCAGTTTCACTGATAAAAAATTCATCATTGGTTAATTGGCCATATCTTATCAATGCAGGTGTTTCAATATCCCAAACGCCCATCTTGCCATGACCCTGCATTACAATAATACCATAGGCAGCGCTGTCCTTGATGGTCACTGTTTGTCCCGGAAAAATAGTAATCTCTTTTGCACTAAAATCATGTGACTTATAACAAATCCAATTTTCTACATAGCCTTCTGCTTTCATTTTATTTACATCGTGAACAGGCTTGGGTGCCATAAAACGATTTTCCATAGTATTAGGATCTACATTTAATTCCCAATCCAATACATCTACTAAAGCATCATAATCACCAATGCTTTCTTTAGGTGTTCCGTTCCATAACAATTCATCAGGAATAATTGCTTCATTCACTAATGACTGATACATCGCAAAAACATCAGATGCTTTTTGTGGTTCATAGGTACACATACTTCCGGGTGCGTGCAATAATCCAGGAGGCACATCCCATCCAGTACCTGGTTCTAGTTTATAGGCTTGTGAGTAGTTGGTAATTTTATTATCGCCTTTTGAAAAATTAACCAAGCATTCTTTAATTTGTTCTTTAGTTGTACCCGGTGCGATTCCTATAAATGTATAAGGAAAATCGCCACCATGATTATTAAGTTGTGGTGGAAAATAATACGCTTCTGGTTTTCCTTTTTGACCAATGAGTGCCGCTTTTTCATCGTTGTGATGGACATGATGTGGAAGAGGGCCCATGTTATCAAAAAACTTAGAATACATCGGCCAGCTTTTATATTCATTCCATAAGCGATCTCCAATAAGCTGCCCTTTTAATTCATCAATCGCATCTTTTAATAATATTTGGTGCGTAGTAGCTCCGTCATTAAAAACAACCGGACTTAGCCCTTCGTTTTCTCCAGTGAGTGGACCATTTTTTGCAGGGGTCGTTGAAGACAACCAACGCTCATCGATACCTCCGCGCACGCCACCTAAAACATAATAATCATCGGGGTGTAATTTAATGCGTCGGCCAGGTACACAAAACGATCTTGGTACCCAAGTGGGTGCTAAACGTAAAATTCCTTTTCCTTGTTCGAATGCTTTTTGAGCAATGGTTTTGTTTTCCATATTAAAACGATAAGATGATTTATTGTAAAGTTGTTTGTTGAATTATTTTATTTATTGCTTCTTGATTATTTAAAATATCAATTTCTAAATCATAGGCGCGCGTTTCTCCAGGTGCAATAAAAATAAGAGATCCCTCTTCGCGCGCTTTAGATTGTCCAATAGGTGGATGAGTTCCTGGTTCTATTCCTGTTACATATTCTCCTTTTGACCAGTGTTGCCAATTGGTTAACCAAGGCAATTGTTTTTTAGGAAATTTTAATACGGCAGCCAATCCAATTTTTTTATTTTCAATTCCACAAATACAAAAGCCTTCTTTATTGGGAGCGCTATCAATAAAAAAAACATCTTGCCCTGGGCCATTGTGTTTTTCAGTAATAGGTTCACCTATTTTTATAGCCTCTCCATTACAAAAAATTTGAGCGCCTTCATCAGCAAGCGGCCAACCAAAATTGCAGTGATATAAAAGCATGTGAGGTGCTGTTTCATTTCCACGATTGATAATTTCATCGTGAAGATGAATGGTGGAACTTCCTAATGTTGCAGAAATAGTTCTTTTTAACTCTAGGCTTGGGCCAAAAATTTGAGTTTGTTTTATTATTCCAGTAATACTCATTGAAAAAATACCGCGCGCGGGATCGGGTTGAATAATTGAAACCAGTTCCGCAGGAATATTACTAATTAATCCATGTAAACCGCGCTCTCCCTGTTCATCCTGTTCGGAACCACCCACATGGGAGAGACCACAAGTGGTAATCAATCCCCCACCAAAGGTTCTTAACCAATCAGCTCCTCTATGAGAAAAAGGTTGTGGCGCTACAACACCAGGATGGTTAAGCCAAGTGAGGCTATATTGATTAAAAAAAGCATCTGCAATATCCATGGCCCGATCAATCACCACCTTAAAGCGAAGTCCTGTTCCGGTATTAATCCAAGCAATACGCACACCCTTACCAAGCCCGTTATCTAAAACAGAAGTTTCAATACCGCCCACTTGTGCAACATTTGAAACCTTATCACTCCATATGGCGCTGGTTGAGTGCATCTTTAAAAATTATTTTTTGCTTGCGTAAATAGGGTGATTTTTATTTCCGCCCGCTTTTAAATAAGCAATTAGATCAGATAGTTCTTCGCTATTTAAACCATTGATCATTCCGGGAAGCATAGGAGAGGTTTCAGAAACTCGAGTGCGCGCTACTTCATTTTTTGAAAGCGTTCTTATGATATTGGTTGCAAACGGATTTTGAGAAATATAATAATTATTGTTATCCTGACGAATCAATCTACCTAAAACAGATCCACCTTTTTTCAAAAAGAAAACGGTAGAGCCAAATTGATCAGATATAGTTTTGCTTGGTTCGATGATGGACTCTAAAATATCTTTGGTGCTAAATCTTGTACCTAATTGGGTAAGATCTGGACCAGCTATGCCCCCTTCTCCTTTTATTTGATGACAGGAAGAGCAAAGTGTTGCAGCAAACATTGCTTTTCCGCGAACATAACTTCTCACGCCCGTACTTGAATCTACAGCGTCAACGGCTTGTTTTATTTTCCAGTTTTTTCCTGGTCCTTTTGGCATGATGGTGCCTGCGGGTGCGCCAGACCAAGAAAGAGAAACAATAGAATCTCCAGATATTTTATTTAAATATTCAAATTGATCTTTGGGCGCGTTGGCTAGCGCGGTTTTACGCGCACCATTTATAAATCCAACAAAACTTACACCGCCTCTATATCCAAATGCTTTATAATACCATTGGAAATACTTTTTTTGCAAGGCAGGAGTCCAACCGTTTTTAGCTTGACTTAAAACATTGGCATACCAAGTTTGTTGAGCAGGAGGAATTTTTGCAAGCATGGCCGCTATATCCATTCCATATTGAGGATTGCGTAAAATTAAATCAGAAGATTCTGAGATTGATTTTTGTGCAGGGGCATCATCTTTGGCAACGGCCATTAATGCCATTGTTTTTTCAACTGCTTGTGGTGCATCAATGTATACCAACATTTTACTTAACTCTCTATTAAGACTATTTGTTTTTGCAGGATAATAAGGATTTAAAAAAGTGGCAACTTCTTTTTTGATAGCAGCATTGGGTTCGCCTAATCGAATAAAAATTAATTCAACCGCTCTTAATAAATCGAGTTGTTGTGCTTCTGAAAGTTTTGAAAAATCAATCTTAGTGATTTGTTTAACCACTTCTGTTCCTGAACCAGCCGCGCCTTTTCGCGCAAGCGCAATTGCGGCTTGGGTTAATATAACTGGATCTTTTTCTGCAAGGATTTTAGTATACCACTCTTCTATGGGTTGGTTTTCAACAGCAATTCTTGCAGCATATCTAATAAATCGATCATTGTCTTTTAAATAAGGCCAAGCAAAATTTACAGCTGCTGGATTTTTAGTACCATGAAAAGCCTCTAGTTGTCGACGTGTTTTTAAAGCATTGGTTAGTTCGGCTACAGGAAGTGGATCGTTGCTTAAAGTATTATCGCCATAATAAACACGGTATAAATCAGACTCTAGTCGGCGACCACCGGTTAAAAAATATAAAGCGCCGTCTGGACCAATAGCGCCGTCTGTTAAAGGAAGGGGTGCTCCAGAAATAAATTCTTCTCCTGTTGTTTTATAAGAAGCGCCATCTGGTTCGTTGTGCACCGCATAAATAATACCAAAGCTCCAATCAAAAGCAAAAATTGATTTTCTATATTTTTCTGGAAAGCGCGCATTGCCTCCAAAAATAAGATTCGTAGGTGAGCCTTGTCCTACATTGATAACAGGAGGTAAGTTGTCTGGATATTTAGGAGACCACTTGTCGGTACCTGGTCTCCATCCAAACTCTGCACCACTAGTAACATGAACAATTCTTGTAGGGCGATACCAAGGTGTTCCAAAATCCCACTCCATATCAGAATCATAAGCAAATAATTCACCCTGGTCATTAAAGGTAATATCGAAAGGATTTCTAAAACCAGAGGCAATTAGTTCCCAGTTGGCTCCGGTTGAATCTAGATGTGCCACCCAACCACCGTGGGTTTGTACGGTGTTATCGTGACCGTTCGGGTCTTTGATTAAAGGAAATAAATTATCTATTTTACTATCTGGATAATTACGATATGAATTTAGTTTTGGAATTTTTGTAAAATTTCCAGCCACCACATAAATAGATTGTTTATCGGGTGATAAAATAATACTATGCGGACCATGCTCTCCCTCTCCATCTAGGGCTTTAATTAATGTTACTTTATCAAATTGATCATCTCCATTAGTATCTTGAAGTCTATATAAACCACTTCCTCTTTTAAAATTCTCACTAGAATTATTATTAATCATTACATATAAACTATTAAACGCCCACAATAAACCATGTGCGTGGCCCATTGTAACCGGCGCTTTTGTAGTACTACTATCTGTTGTTATTTTTAATTCTTCAATTTTTATTTTATTAATAGTATCTCCTATTTTAGGAACCACCAAGCGATATAAAGAACCGTATTGATCTGATGCAATAATTCTTCCTTTTTGATCAAAGGTCATTGAAACCCAAGAACCTTCTCCTTTTTCTGAAGGCCCATATAATCTTTCCGCATGAAAACCTTCTGGTAATTTTAAGTTGGTTATTTTAGGATCTTTTGGATCTATAATAAGAAAACTTTTTTTACTTTCTGTAAAAGAAAATAATAACACCATAAAAAAAATAGTGCTTAATAAAATACCAATGCTGCTTTGTTTTTTAGTCATTTTTTTATTTTAATATTAAATAAAATCAGTTGTCTTTTCAAGTATGAAAAATTAAGCTTTATGCATCAAATAAAAAAGGGGAATCCGGGTTATTATTTGGGTGATAAAAAAAGAGGGGTAGTTGTTTTTAAAACAAATTGGGTTAAAAATTAAATACTATTAATTGTTAGTTTTATATATTTATTGGTTCTAAGTTGTTGATTTTAAATTAGTTATATTAAAAAAGTATATTTTTTTGGTTTCTTTTGTTTTTATTGCTGGTTTTGGTTTTAAGGTAGATTTATTCGATGGGTTAAAAGTAATGGATTAAAAATAAGTGTTCATTTTATTAATGTTAATATCCATTGTAGTATTAAGTATTAATACATTTATATAAACAAACTAATACTATTACAACAGTGTATATCTTAATATCTTATTTATACACGCATTTTTATTAATTATTATTTTTATTATAATTTTGATATAAACCAATGTAGATAAAGGTTTCATTTATTTTATTAAATTTATAATTTTATTATTTTTTATTTTATTACACAAATTATACACTGTTAATTAACGGGTATAAATATTTTTTTAGAGCTCCAATTTTTTTATTTTGATTTAAACAAACCTGTTTATACTATTTCTTCGCAGGTTTATTCACGCAAAAACCATAGATATCCCCCATTTTTTTAATTATCCACTTATCCATTGTGTGTTCTTTATTGCCGTTTTGCCTTAAAAAAGGCGCTTTTTATGCTTTTAACCCCTTTTTAGTACCGAGAAAACATTATTTTTGCTCTCCTATAATTATAGATATATGTCAATTATTCAGAACATTAGAGAAAGAGGTACTTGGATCATCTTTAGTATTATCGCAATAGCTTTAATAGCTTTTATTTTACAAGACGGTATTGGTAGAAAAAGAGGTGCTTCAGATGCTACTACCCTTGGAAAGGTAAATGGCGAAACAATCAATAAGGTTGAGTTTGAAGAAAAGCTAGATGCGCAAGTTCAAAACTATGCCGCTCAAGGAATTAAGCGCGAGCAATTATTTGGTTATTTATGGAACCAGGAAGTAGATCGCCTTTTATTTAAGACAGAGGAAAATAAATTAGGAATCAATGTTGGTACAAAAGAACTTACCGATGTTTTATTTGGCACAGAGTCTCCTTTTAAACAAGAGTTCACCGATAAAACCACAGGTGAGTTTAAAGTAAATGATGCGAAACAAGCGGTGGCCCAAATTAAGAAGTCTAAGAATAAAGATCAAATAAAACAAATAGAAAAATTTTATATCGAACCCGCTATAGAAAATAGATTTAGAAATAAATATCAAGCATTGGTTATAAAGGGTGTTCAGGTTCCAAAATGGTTGGTAGAAAAACAATTAGCAGAAACAAGTAATTTCTCGAACATTTCTTATGTTGGAGTTCCTTATTCTAGCATTAGTGATAGTACTATAAAAGTTACTAATGATGACATTGCTTCTTATTTAAAAGAAAATCCTGCTGGATTTCAAATAGAAGAGACCACTAAAAATATTGGCTTCGTTGGATTTAGTGCTGCTGCATCTAGCGCTGATAGCGCAAGTGCAAAAGAAATAATTGTAGCTCAAAAAGCCGATTTTAAAAATGCGACCGACCCTGTTGCTTTTTTAAACAAAGCAGGAACAGAAATACCTTATTATAATAGTTACTTAAGTAAAAAAATTATTATGGTTCCCAATAAGGATTCCATTTTTAATGTAGGTATTGGTAATGTATATGGTCCTTATGTAGATGGTAAAAATTATACAATTGCAAAATTAATTGGAATTAAACAATGGGCTGATAGCGCAAGCGTTAGACATATTTTGATTGCAACCGTAAATCCTACCAATGGCCAACAGCTTAGAGATGATAGTGCTGCAAAAAAATTAATTGATAGTATTAGTACAGCTATAAAGGGTGGCGCTTCTTTTGAATTGTTATGTGCAAAATATTCAGATGATGAATCTAGCAAATTAAAGGGAGGGGTTTATCCAATGTTCTCGCAAGGACAAATGGTACTACCTATTAATGATTTTTCTTTTGATAATGCAGTGGGCGCAAAGGGTGTTGTTAAAACCGAATTTGGTTTTCATTATATGGAAGTATTAAAACAAACAGCAAAGGGCCCGGCTTATAAAATTGCTTATCTTTCAAAGAGCATTATACCAAGCAACGAAACTATTACAGCGGCATCAACAGCTGCTGCTCAATTTGCCTCCTCTTCTAAGGATTTAAAATCATTCAATGCCAATGCTGTTAAAATCAATAAACAAGTTTTACCAGCTATTGGAGTTAAGGCAAATGATTTTGATATACAAGGAATAGGAACTAGCAGAGCGATGGTTCGTTGGGTTTTTGACAACGATAATAATTCTATTTCAGAACCATTTGAAGTTGGTGATAGTTATTTTGTTGCTGCAATTTCTGGAATTGAAAAAGAGGGGTTAGCAAGCGTTGAAGTTGCTCGACCACAAGTGGAAGGAATTATTAGAGATAAGAAAAAAGCCGATAAAATTAGAGACAATTTCAAAGGAAAAAGTTTAGAAGCTATTGCGACCAGTATTAAGGGCAATATACAAAGAGCAGATAGCGTTAATTTTAACTATCCTATGATACCAGGTATAGGCAATGAGCCAAAATTGATAGGCGCTGCTTTCAATAAGTCTTTAATCAATAAGGTTAGTGAACCCATTGCTGCAAATGCTGGTGTTTTTGTAATAAGTGTTAATGGATTAGGGGCGAAACAAACCCAACAAGATCCAATATTTTTCAAAGATGAGTTGTTGCAAAGAACAAGAAGTGTATTATTTAGATCAAGTGCTGCATTAAAGAAAATAGCAACTATCGTTGACAATAGGGCTAAGTTGTATTAAATGTCCGACCTTTTAAATAATAAAGTAGCTGATAGTGGTATTGTAACTATTGATTTAGCGAGCTTACTTCCCGCAAACGAACTCGTTTTGTTTGATATTAAGCCTTATTTATTTAAGGAATTAATATTAAAAGAAAAAGATTTTAGAGCCTCCTTACTTACCATAGACTGGTCAAGCTTCCAAGATAAAGTTGTAGGAATTTTTTGTTCTACTGATGCCATTATTCCTATGTGGGCCAATATGTTAATTGTTTCTGCTTTAAATCCATTTGCGGCGGCTGTTTATTTTGGCGATGAGAAAAAAATAAGAGAGCAACAATTGATAGAAAATATTTCTAAAATAAAGGCAACGGACTATACCAATCAACGCATAGTTGTAAAAGGTTGTGGTGAGACTTTTATAGGAGAGTCGGCCTATGTGGCCATTACACAAAAATTACGCCCAGAGGTAAAAAGCATTATGTTCGGAGAGCCTTGTAGTACCGTTCCAGTATATAAGCGTAAAGATTAATGAGCCTCTAACCAGTTTTTTCCAACACCCACTTCGGCTTCAACAGGAACTCCATTAGGCAGGGCTAATGCCGCTTTCATACAGCTTAATATTAATTCTTTTAATGCTGGTAGTTCTGTTTCAACGGCGTCAAACACTAGTTCATCGTGTACCTGTAAAATCATTTTTGATTCCCATTTGCTTTTTTTCATTTCTCCATGAATTTTTATCATGGCTAATTTTATCATATCTGCTGCAGATCCTTGAATAGGAGAATTGATGGCGTTTCTTTCAGCAAAACCACGGACTGTAAAATTGCTACTATTGATATCTCTCAACCATCTTTTTCTTCCCATTAATGTTTCTACATAACCCAATTCCTTTGCCTGGTTAATTTGTTGATCCATGTACAATTGAATATTCGGGAATTCTTTTTTATAGTTATCTATTATTTCTTTCGCCTCGGTTCTTGATATTCCCAAATTTTCAGCCAATCCAAAGGCACCTTGTCCATAGATGATTCCAAAGTTTACACTTTTTGCTTTATAGCGCATTTCTTTGGTTACATCGGTTTCCTTAATACCGTATACTTTTGCAGCGGTTGCCGTATGTATGTCTTTTCCCAATTTAAACGCCTCACACATATTTGGATCACCACTAATAGCCGCTACTATTCGTAATTCAATTTGAGAATAATCGGCACTTACTAATATTCTACCTGGTTCTCGAGGTATAAATGCTTTTCGTATCTCTCTACCTCTTTCAGTTCTAATGGGTATATTTTGTAAATTAGGATTGGTGCTGCTTAACCTACCCGTTACTGCAACTGCTTGAGCATAGCTAGTGTGTACACGACCGGTTTTAGGATTGATTAATTCTGGAAAAGAATCCACGTAAGTTGATTTTAGTTTTGTAAGTTCTCTAAAGTTTAAAATGTCATCAACAATTTTGTGCTTCGCAGCCATTTTTTGTAATACATCTTCACCGGTTGCGTATTGTCCTGTTTTTGTTTTCTTAGCTTTAGCATCTAATTTTAAAATATCAAATAATACTTCTCCGAGTTGCTTGGGTGAAGCAAGATTAAAACGAACCCCAGCTTGCTCATATACGCGCTCTTCGCTCAGCTTTGCATCTACTTCTAATACCTTACTATATTCATTTAGAAAATTAATATCTACCTTAACGCCCTCGTATTCCATATCCACCAATACTCGCACCAAAGGATTTTCCACTTGTTCAAATACTTTTTCCACCCCTCTTTTTTTAATAAGTGGAGCAAAACAATTTTTTAATTGCAAAGTAATATCAGCATCCTCAGCGGCATATTCTGTTACTTGATCTAGTGGCGCATCCCGCATGGTGCCTTGGTTTTTTCCTTTCTTTCCAATTAGTGTAGTTATAGATATTGGTTCATAACCCAAAAACTGTGCACTTAGCAAATCCATACTGCGCCTACCTTCTGGCTCTATCACATAATGCGCTAACATGGTGTCAAAGGTATTCCCCAATAATTCAACACCATACCATTTTAATACTAAAAAATCATACTTTAGATTTTGACCTATCCATAATATATTTTTATTTTTAAATAGTGCTTCAAAATGTGTTAATATATTTTTAGCACCCCCTTCACCATCACCGTCATTTGCGATTGGGATATAATAGCCTTCGTGCTCGGTATAAGAAAAGCTTAATCCTACTAGTTCCACATCATTGGCATTGATACCCGTTGTTTCCGTATCAATACATATTTCTTTTTGTTGTAAAAGTTCTTGCACTAATTTTTTGATGGCCACTGTGCCAACAACCGAAATATATTTATGATCAGTATTGCTGCTATTTTTATTGACCACTAATTGCACTGGAAGGGCTTCGTCCTCGTTTTCAATACTCTCTTCTTCTTGTTCTTCGTTTTGAGCTATTGCATTTGAGCCTGCATCAATTTCTTTGTCTCCTAGTTTCTTCCTTTTAATTTTTACATTGACCGTATTTCCAAACAAGTCGGTTTGCTCTTGTTTTTTAACAACTACTTCTGTTGATCCAGCACCCCCCATCACTGCGAAATCCTCACCCAAAATTCTTTTTCCTAATGTTTTAAATTCTAATTCATTAAAAATTTCTGCTAGTGCAGATTTATTTTTTTCTTTTAAACGAAAATCTTCCTCATGAAATGTAACGGGCACGTTGGTTATGATGGTGGCCAGTTTTTTACTCATGATGGCCGATTTTTTACCCGCGCGCACTTTTTCACCCATGGATCCGGTAATTTTATCAGCATTGTCTAAAACACCTTCCAGCGTACCATATAATTTTAATAGTTTGGCTGCTGTTTTTTCACCTACTCCAGGAATACCAGGAATATTATCGGAAGCGTCACCCATTAAACCTAACATATCTACCACTTGTTCGACCCTCTCTATATCCCACTTCTCACATATTTTTTTAGCATCTACAATTTCTTCTTTGTTACCAAATGCCGGTGGTTTCCATATAAAAACATTCGGGTGAATTAACAATTGCCCATAATCTTTATCTGGAGTGACCATATATACATCATAACCCTTGTCGGCAGCTTGCCAAGCCAGTGTTCCAATTATATCATCGGCTTCATAGCCATCATATTCTATTACAGGAATATTAAATCCCTCAATTATGGCTTTAATATGTGGTAATGAGTCTAATAAATCTTCAGGTGCTTCCTGACGATTGGCTTTATAATCGGTATAATCGGTATGACGCTCGGTGGGTGCATGCGTATCAAAACATACTGCAATATGGGTAGGATTTTCTTTTCTAATTATTTCTAATAAAGTATTTGTAAATCCAAACTGCGCATTGGTATTAATACCTGTTGTGGTAATTCTGGGTGTTCGTATTAATGCATAATAGGCACGATAAATTAAGGCTAGCGCATCTAGTAAAAACAGTTTTTTAGGCATGCTGCTAAGTTAACAAAAAAAACCTCCCAATTACAATCAGCAATTGGGAGGTTTTAAAATGTTAAAATCTTATAATAAAGTATGATTTATTTAATTTTATACTTGTATTTATATCGCTCGTATAATTGCTTTTGTTTATTGTCCAAAGAAATATCTCTACCTTGAATAAAGGCTTTGCTTAGTTGATTGCCACGCATGTCTAAAATATCCCCTTCGCTGATGATTATATTAGCATCTTTGCCAACTTCAATAGATCCTGTAATAGCATCAATACCTAATATTTTAGCTGTATTAAGCGTAATAGCGCTTAGAGCTTCTTCTTTCTCTAAACCATAGGCAACCGCGGTTCCTGCGTTAAAGCTCATATTACGTTGTTTGCTTTGTTCATTGGCATCATTAATGGCAAATAAAACGCCTGCTTGTTTAAGTTGAGCGGGTAATTTATACAATTGATCAATATCATCATCTTCGGTTGTTGGAAGTGCGTGCTGATTGTCTAAAATAACGGGGATATTATTTTCTGCTAATATCGAAGCTATTTGTAAACTTTCTACCGCACCCACTAGAACAATTTTAAAACCAAAAGTTTTCCCTAAATCTATGGCAAGCAACATTTGTTTGACCTCATTTGCGCGTATAAATAATTTTTGTTTGCCATCAAATAATCCACGAACTGCTTCAAATTTCAAATTGTTGACACTATGATTTTTTTCTTGTAGATATGCTTTAGCATCAATGAAGAATTTTTTTACATTTTCAATTTTTGCTAAACCTTCTTTAACCGGATCTCCACTTTGTGGTCTCATATAACCACGACCACCCCTTCTTACCATTAATGAAGGCATATTTAAAAACATCCCATTGTCTAATTTATAAGCAGCATCTTCGTAATTCCAAGCATCTAATTGAACCACACTCGAGCTTCCTTCAATTAAATCTCCCATGGGTGCAACATGCGCAAGCAAAACACCATTTGCTCTTAAGGCATTGATTACCTTAGAGTCGGTATTGTAAGACACAATACTTCTAATACTTGCATTGTTATCTCCAATTTCTAAAAAATCATTACTACCTCTTACACCACTGTTAATTTCTTTTAAGCCAAGACTTGAAACAGGAAGAATCAAACCAGGATATACTTGTTTTCCACTGGCATCTATGGTTGTAGCTCCACTGGGTATTGAAATAGTATTACCCACTTGTTTTATTTTACCATTTTCAAATAATACCGAGGCATCATTTAAAACGGTACCATTACCAATATGAATGGTAGCATGTGTAATTATGGTAACACCTTTCTGTACAGTAGCAGGATAAATAGTTTCTTGTGCTTTTGTAATAGTACTTAGTAATGCAAGTGATATGAAAATATAGGTTGAATATTTATTTTGCATGGGTTAATCTTTTTGGTTTTCGTAAATAGTAGCTAGGCCATCTTCGTGATCATGATCTCCACAAGTTAAAATAGTTTGATAACTTGGCATTGCTGGTTTTGTAGGACCTCCTGCTTTTTTATCGCCTAACATTTTTTGTATTAATCTTGTTTTTTCTGCAGCCACTGTTTGGTGCATGGTTGCATCTTTTTCTCTATCAAAATACACAATACCATCAACGATGGTAAGAAGCGATTTTGCATAAATACTTAATGGATTGTCTGACCATAAAACAAGATCAGCATCCTTGCCCACTTTAATGCTACCCACTTTGTCAGCAACATGTAATGCTTTTGCAGGATTAATAGTTACCATTTTAAGTGCATCTTCTTCTGATACACCACCATATTCAATAGTTTTGGCTGCTTCTTGATTTAATCTTCTTGCCATTTCAGCATCATCTGAATTAATACAAACATTTAAACCTACTTTATGCATGATAGCGGCATTGTATCCGGTTGCATCTTGTACTTCTGTTTTATACATAAACCAATCAGAAAATGTTGATACATTGGCACCATGTTCTTTCATTTTGTCTGCCACTTTAAATCCTTCTAAGATGTGTGTAAAGGTATTGACTGTAAAACCATATTTATCACCAATACGAAGCATGTAAGTAATTTCGGGTTGAACATAAGAATGACAAGTAATAAATCTTTTTTTATTTAGTATTTCTACCAAAGCATCTAGTTCCAAATCTTTTCTGGCATTTGGATTTTCTTTTAATGCTTTTTGATAATCTAATGCTCTATCAAATGCATCATTTAATACTTCTTCCACGCCCATTCTCGTATCTGGGAAACGGTTATTATTTGAACTAGTGGTACGTTTCACGTTTTCACCCAATGCAAATTTTATAAAAGGATCGGCACCTGCGAATTTTAAATCTTGATCATTAGCACCCCAACGAAGTTTTATTAATTGTGTTTGTCCACCAATGGTATTGGCAGATCCGTGTAAAATATGAGAGGAAGTAACACCCCCACTTAATTGACGATAGATATTGATATCTTCTGGATTTAAATTGTCAGCAATGCGCACTTCAGATGTAACGGATTGTGCACCCTCGTTGATGGATAAGGCACCAATATGAGAATGTTCGTCAATAATACCGGCGCTTAAATGTTTATTGGAACCGTCTATAATTCTTGCAGTTGCATCGGTAATATTTTGTCCAATTTTACCAATCTTACCATTTTTTATTAAAACATCTGTATTTTTTAAAATACCTTCTTTATCACTAGTCCATACCGTTGTATTTTTAATTAAGATGGTTTCTTGAGTAGGAATAGTTTCATTTCCGAAACCTACGAAGGGGTAAGTTATTTTTGCTAATGCTTTTAAGGTATCATTTGTTTTTTTAGTTTCTGTAGTATTAATCAAAGGGTTGGTTAAATTTGCCAACCAGGTGGTTTTACTACCAGTTGCATCTGTTCCAATCCCTGTCCAATCATTACCCAAGATTGTTCCACTTAGGCGTATTTGTTCGGCGCCTCTTCCTTTTTTAGTAGGAAAAGATATTTTAATCATTGATTCATTGATGGCAATTTTTGCTGAAAGGGTATCTGTACCAATGATGGAAGCGGATAAATCTTTTTTAACCTCTAAATTATATTCACTCTTGGTTCCACCATTGTTGATGGTTAATTTATATTTTCCAGCAAAATTTTTCCACTCAGCGCCATTAATTTCATATTTATTTCCTTGTACCCAGTTTTCTATAATTTTTGATGTACTAGAAAAGATGGGTTCGGTCGTAATTATAAAATTGGCTAATTTACCTGTTTCTAAGGAACCAACTTGATCATAAACACCAAGCTGAGTAGCTGGTGTTTTTGTTAAAGCTTCTAATGCTTTGGTTTCAGATAAACCAAATTGTATTGCTTTTTTAATATTAGTTAAAAATAATTTAGAATCCTTTAAGTCTGAACTACTAAAACTAAAACTAATATTAGCTTTTTCAAATGCAGCTGGATTGGTTGGAGCCAATTCCCAATGTTTAAGATCGGCTAAAGAAATAAAGCGTGCATCATTGGGATCCTCTACATCCATTGCTACCGGAAAATCAATACCTAGTATATAGGATGCTTTTGTTTTTACCATTTCATCAATGCGTTGATATCCATTATCTCCACCTTTGATGATATATTGTACTCCAAATTCATCCCCTAAGCGGTCTGCACGAACCGTACTCCATTTGTCGTCTGCTAAAAAAATTTGTGGTAAATTTTGATTGTTGTTCCAAGCCTCTAATGATAAATTTACGCCTTCTGTTACTGGTTTTGTTTTATACCATTTTGCATCTAAATAGGTTTGACGTAATAGGGCAATGCTTCCCATCAAACTACTTGGGTAAGATTGTGTTGAAGTCCCCTTTTCAAAAGAATAAACAGCCGCAGCTTTTGTTTTTAGTATAGCCTGATTGGTATTTTCTGTGTTTAAGCTTACGACAGCGCCAGTTCCTCTTGCAATACCATCTTTTAGATGTGTAAATACAGCACCAAATCCATTGGATCTATAATTAGCAGCCATGGATTCGTCTATAGAAAATACATCAGCAGCATTTATTTCTGGTTTAATGGCTTGGTTCCAATTGTAGGCACCTACTTTATTAGATAGAAATTGTCCTGGTCCGCCATACCCTAAACTATTAATTGCACGTTTTACAGTTCCAGCACCATAGTCTGTAAATGGATCTATAAATGAAGGATATATGAATTTACCGGCACAATTAATTATTATAGCGTCTTTTGGAATAGTAACTGAAATACCTACTGCTATAATTTTGCCCTGTTTAATTAATAGTGTAGCATTTTCAATTTTATTTTTTTCATTCTGCACGATGGTAGCATTGGTAAATGCATACAAACCTGCACGAATATCTCGAATGCCATTAATCGGAAAACTTTCTTGTGCGATTGCATTGGTAATAGAGCCAAGAAAAATTAACCACATAAATATCTTTTTCATACGCTTCATAATTTAATAGTGATATAGAAATATTCTAAAGCTACTACAAACTGTCTGTGATAAAGCACCGAAATAAATATATTTTATGAGTGGCTCAAAGAATTAGAATTGTATAAAAATTAGCGACCAATAAAGACCATTAGAATTTGTATATCACTTGGATTGACCCCACTAATTCTGCTGGCTTGACCGATGGTAAGTGGTCGAATTTTTTTGAATTTTTGTAAGGCTTCAATAGATAGGGCAGATAATTTATCGTAATCAAAATTAGTTGGTATAATTTTATTTTCGAGCGTTAACATACGTTCTACAATTTCTTTTTCTTTCTCAATATATCGCTCATATTTTATTTGTATCTCTGCTTGTTCTAAATGATCTACTTCTTTTTCTGCTAATTTTTCTTTTAATTCGGCACAGTGATCAACCACTTGTTGCAGGCTAATATTTGGTCGTAGCAAGAGTTTTGACGCTTTTTGTTTTTCTGTTATGACCATCGAATCGATACTGGATAAAAAGCCATTTACCTCCTCCGGTATAATAGTTTGATTAGCAAGTATCGTTTTAATATTTGCAACTTCATTTGTTTTTTGTTCCACTTTTCGCATTCTATCAGCACTGGCAAAACCAAGTTGATAGCTAAGTTCTGTTAATCTAAGATCTGCATTGTCCTGTCTTAATAGAGTTCTAAATTCGGCACGTGACGTAAACATTCTATAGGGTTCGTTGGTACCCTTGCTAATAAGATCATCTATTAATACTCCAATATAAGCATCACTTCTTTTAAGTATTAATGGCTCCTTTTCGTTAATTTTTAAATGTGCATTGATACCCGCCATAATCCCTTGGCAGGCTGCTTCCTCGTATCCTGTTGTGCCATTAATTTGACCTGCGAAGTACAAATTATTTATTGCTTTTGTTTCTAATGTATAAGTTAACTGCGTCGGTTGAAAATAATCGTATTCAATAGCGTAACCTGGACGGAACATACGTGCATTCTCAAAACCAGGAACTCTACGAAGAGCTTCGTATTGAACTTCTTCCGGTAAGCTTGTACTAAATCCATTGACATATATTTCAACTGTATTCCAGCCTTCTGGTTCTACAAATAATTGATGTCTTTCTCTATCTGCGAATCTATTTATCTTATCTTCTATACTTGGACAATACCTTGGACCCACTCCTTCAATTCGGCCTTGGTACATGGGGCTTCGATCAAATCCAGTCCTTAATACATCATGAACTATATTATCCGTATAAGTAATCCAACATGATCGCTGGTCCTTGGCTTTAATTCTAGGAATATCCATATAAGAAAATCCAACTATTTCTTCATCGCCCTTCTGCTCTTCCATCTTAGTATAATCTAAACTACGCCCATCAACCCTTGGCGGTGTTCCGGTTTTTAATCGGTCCGATTCTAAGCCAAAGGAAACCAATTGTTCTGTTATACCTGTTGCGGCTTTTTCTGCTACTCTTCCACCACCTATCTGCTTCTCTCCAATATGAATAATTCCGTTTAAAAAAGTTCCGCTAGTTATAATTACAGCGTCAGATTCAATTTTGTGACCTAAACTTGTAATTACTCCACAAGCCTTATTATTTTTAATGATTAATTCATTGACCGAATCCTGGTAAAAATCTACATTCGGAGTGTTTTCCAACATCTCCCTCCATTTACTCGCAAATAATTGTCTGTCGTTTTGGGCTCTAGGGCTCCACATAGCGGGCCCCTTGCTTTTATTAAGCATTCTAAACTGTATCGTACTTAAGTCTGTCACGATGCCACTATATCCACCTAAAGCATCAATCTCCCTTACTATCTGTCCTTTAGCAATTCCACCCATAGCTGGGTTACAACTCATTTGGGCAATGGTTTGCATGTTCATGGTGACCAATAAAACCTTGGATCCCATGTTGGCCGCCGCTGCTGCTGCTTCACAACCTGCATGGCCTGCGCCTACTACTATGACATTGTATTTTGGAAACATATAAGTTTGCAAAGATAAGCCTGTATTGAATACCAAGCAATTCAATTAATGCTTAAGCGTAGATTCTTTATAAGCAAATTTTCGAATAAAATGTCTATTTCTCAACTAGAGGATCGCTTTGCTCAAAATACGAGCTCGGAACAGAATTAATACGCTCATACACGTATAAAAGTATACGAGAAGGTTCCATGTGGAACGTTTTGGAGACAAGTTGACCTGGGGTAGCCGCATTTAGATTCTCAAGCTCCTATAAAAGCAAAGTGGAAGGTTCCATGTGGAACCTTTTTGTAGCAAAATGGCTTAGGAAAGAGATTTTAGGTAGGACTTTAGCCATTTGTTCTCCTGGGCGCGCATTTCTTTGGCGTCGGCAGGCTTTTTATCCTTATAACCACAAAAATGAAGGGCTCCATGGAATATTACCCTTAATAATTCCTCGTTTAGAATTGTTTTGTGGGTTTTGGCATTGTCTTTTACCCGGTCAATGCTAATATACACTTCGCCGATGAGCTTTCCTTTGATTTCAGATAGGTCGAAACTTATTATATCGGTGTAGTAGTCGTGTTTTAGATAGGATTTATTGATATCCAGCAAAAATTTATCTGAACAAAATATATATTGAAGAGATTCAATAGTCATGCCTTCTTTTTTTAAAGCCTTTTCAATGAAAGCCTTTAGTGCCAAACGATTGCCAAGCGTTGCGTTTTTATCGGCCTTATTAAAAGAGATGGTCATGCACATAAAATATTGTTATTCAATGCTCCAAATTTCGTAACTATTTGTGTAAAACAGAAACTATCTTTGCATTATTACTATGAAGAAACTATCAGAGTTAAAAATGGGGGAGTCGGGCGTTATTCATTCTTTTGAAAATGATGAAATTTTTTTGAAATTAATGGAGATGGGCTGTATACCAGGTGAATTAATTACAGTGGAACAAATTGCGCCATTAGGAGATCCTATTTCTATTTCGGTGGCAGGTTATCAATTGAGCCTAAGAATGAACGAGGCAGATAGTATTTTTATTGCCCCCAAAATTGATATAAATAATTGATAATCAACCATTTATAAAATGAAGATTGGCTTATTTTTTGGTTCTTTTAATCCTATACACAACGGTCATCTAATGGTGGCTAGTTTTGTGGCCAATCATTCTGATCTTAAACAAGTATGGTTAGTGGTGTCTCCACAAAATCCGTTGAAGCCACAAGGAAGTTTATTAAATGAATACGACCGATTACATTTAGCGAAGCTCGCGATCGAAGAAGATATACAACTAAAAGTTTCTGATATTGAATTCTCCTTGCCCAAGCCCTCGTATACCATTGACACACTTACTTATTTAGCAGAAAAATATCCACAGCATGAATTTTCTGTGATCATGGGAGCAGATAGTTTTCAAAATTTACCGAAGTGGAAAAATTTTGAAACCCTTGTAAAAAATTATCAATTCATCGTGTATCGTCGGGATGGTTTTGATATTACTAATGACTATGGCGCGCGCATAATTATATTAGACGCGCCCTTATTACAATTATCCGCCACACTAATTCGTAACAATCGAAAAGAAGGAATAACGATTCGTTATTTAGTGCCAGAAAAAGTGCGTGAAGAAATAGAGAAAAGTAATTACTTTAAGGACTAAAATAAATATGCGCTTAATTTAATTTAAGCGCATATTTATTTTTTATCTTATGATTTTTTCGATGACACCCATAAACGGTGTCATCGATTTAGTTTATACCCTTTAATTAAATAAGGTAAAAAAGGCCCTTAAATTTTATTAAGGGCCTTTTTATTTAACGATTCATGCTGGCTAAAAACTCTTCGTTGTCTTTAGTGCCGCGCATGCGTTTTAATAATTCATTCATTGCTTCATCGTTGTTCATATCGTTAATAAACAAGCGAAGAATATTCATTCTACCAAGTACATCTTTGTCTAATAATAAATCGTCACGACGCGTGCTTGATCCAACTAAATCAATAGCAGGGAAAATACGCTTGTTCGCTAAACGACGATCCAATACCAATTCCATATTACCGGTTCCTTTAAACTCTTCAAAAATAACCTCGTCCATTTTAGAACCAGTTTCAATAAGGGCCGTTGCTAATATAGTAAGGGATCCTCCGTTTTCAATTTTACGTGCTGCGCCAAAAAATTGTTTTGGACGCAATAAAGCAGTTGCTTCCACACCACCTGATAATACTTTACCAGAGCTTGGCGCTACTGTATTGTGTGCACGTGCTAAACGAGTAATAGAATCTAATAATATAACCACATCATGTCCGCACTCTACTAAGCGTTTGGCTTTTTGTAATGCTACCGATGAAACTTTAACGTGTTTTTCCGCAGGCTCATCAAAAGTAGAAGCGATAACCTCTCCTTTAACCGAACGCTCAACATCGGTCACCTCCTCTGGTCTTTCATCTATTAATAAAATAATTAAATAACATTCTGGATGGTTGGCTGCTATGGCATTGGCCACTTCTTTTAATAACATTGTTTTACCCACTTTTGGCTGCGCCACAATCAGTCCTCTTTGACCCTTACCAATAGGGGTAAATAAATCCATAATACGTGTACTATAATTAGTAGCAGAAGTATATAAATTTAATTTTTCAAAAGGGAAGATGGGTGTTAAATAATCAAAAGGAATACGATCACGAATTTCATCCGGATTTTTTCCATTGACTTGATTCACTTTAGTCAATGCAAAATATTTTTCACCCTCTCTTGGAACACGAACAGTACCATGAACGGTGTCACCAACTTTTAGTCCAAATAACTTTATTTGTGAAGGAGAAACATATACGTCGTCGGGAGAAGATAAATAGTTGTAATCAGAAGATCGAAGGAAACCATAACCATCGGGCATCATTTCTAAAACGCCTTCAGATTCAATAACGCCATCAAACTCTACATTAAAAACAGGTTCTTTTTTGGGTTGTGGGTAACGTTGCGCAGGTAAATTTGGCCCATTATTAGGAGCGCCGTTTGGACCTCCTTGACTATTGGGAGCATTGGTATTATTAGTACCCACTTGCTCATTACTATTGTTGATCGACTGAGCCGGAGCCTCTGCACTTGCAGCACTTTCGTCTCCGAATAAGGCTTGCGCAATTTGAGAAGCTTTATCGTCTTCATTAGCATCTTTAACAGGTTCCACCTTTTTGGAAGGAATAGGTTTTTTACCTATTGGTTTTTTTTCAGAACTGCTAGCTGGAGCTGATTTTGCGGCTGGGGCAGCGGCAATGGGTTTACGTCCCCTTTTTGGTTTGTCGTCTTTTTCTGGCACTGTGTAACTATGGTTTATTTAAAAATCGAATCAAGAGTTGGAAATATTTGAACGCTTTTTTGAAATTTCGGTCGAAATTACTGAGACCGACAATTGAATAAAGGGAAATTAGGGTAGCAAGCCATCAACATAAAAAGAATCTCTTGGCCTTTGCTACTGCAATGTTAAGCAGATTTTTAACAAAAAAACAATTTTTTATCTGTTTTTATACCTAAAACAGGGCAATTGGGCCCCGAAACGGATTATCTTTGCCATTCGAAAACACAAACATGTTCAATCAAAGAATCAAAATAAAGCAATTGTTATCGGCTACCCCAACAGGGACCGAAGTGGTAGTAATGGGCTGGGTGCGAACCTTTAGAAACAATCAGTTTATTGCTTTAAACGACGGAAGTACGAATGCCAATATTCAAATAGTGGCTTCTTTGGGAGAATTTGAAGATGTCATCTTAAAACGCATTACAACAGGAGCCTCTTTAAAAATAATTGGAACCGTAGTGGAAAGTTTAGGCAAGGGGCAGTCGGTTGAAGTAAAAGCAAAGACCATTGAAATTTTAGGGGATAGCGATGCAGAAAAATTTCCTTTACAACCTAAAAAACATTCTTTAGAATTTTTAAGAGAGAAAGCGCATTTGCGTTTTCGTACCAACACTTTTGGGTCGGTGTTTAGATTAAGACATGCCTTAGCTTTTGCAGTACATCAATTTTACAATGAACGTGGATTTGTTTATTTACATACACCTATTATTACGAGTTCTGATGCCGAAGGTGCAGGAGAAATGTTTCGTGTCACCACACTTCCATTAGAAGGGGCGCCAAAAAATGAACAAGGAGAAATAGATTATACACAAGACTTTTTTGGCAAAGGAACCAACTTAACGGTGAGTGGACAACTCGAAGGAGAACTAGGCGCCATGGCGTTTTCAGAGATTTATACTTTTGGTCCCACCTTTCGTGCCGAAAATTCAAACACCACTAGACACTTAGCAGAGTTTTGGATGATAGAACCAGAAATGGCTTTTTATGATATTGAAGACAACATGAATTTGGCCGAGGAGTTTATAAAATATTTAATTAATTATGCGCTAAAAAATAATGCAGACGATATTGATTTTTTAGATGCTAGATTGGCCGAAGAAGAAAAGTTGTTGCCTACAGAAAAAAGAAGCGGCTTTGGACTAAGAGAAAAATTAGAATTGGTAGTTAATAATAATTTCGAACGTATTACATATACCGAAGCCATTGATATTTTATTGAATAGCAATCATTACAAGAAAAAGAAATTCCAATACGAAGTAAAATGGGGCATTGATTTACAAAGTGAACATGAAAGATATTTAGTAGAGCAACATTTTAAAAAACCAGTGATTGTTACAGGCTATCCGGCTGCCATTAAAGCGTTTTATATGCGCATGAACGATGGCTGTGCACCTGGCAAAGAAACCGTAGCAGCGATGGATATACTAGCACCGGGCATTGGTGAGATCGTGGGCGGAAGTCAAAGAGAGGAGCGTTTAGACAAGCTTGAAGCCAGAATGAATGCCATGCATATTCCATTAGAAGACATGAGCTGGTATTTAGACACCAGAAGATTCGGCACCGTGCCACACGCTGGATTTGGATTGGGTTTTGAAAGAATGATTCAGTTTGTAACAGGCATGACCAATATAAGAGATGTAATTCCTTTTGCGAGAACTCCGAAAAATTGTGAATATTAATAATGGGAATTGTATTTGTTTTAATTGGCGCGTTGTGTTTTGCAATAAGTAATTCCTATTGGAAAAAAGTTACGCAAAATATACCCTATCAAATAGGGATGTTTTATAGAGGCATTTTTGCTTCCGGAATATTTTCCATTTTATATTTTGGATACAAAGATCATTCTTTTTTTAAAGGATGGACCGTACACACATTAAGCTTGGGCACTCCTTTTTTATTAACTATAGCATTAAGTATCTTTAATATTTTTGGGCTAGTGTTTTTTTTAAGAGGCATACAACGGGCGCCTGTAAGCATTGTGGTGCCTGTATCCGCGATAAAGTTATTTACTATTTTAACCGCTGTATTTATAGTAGGAGAGGTGTGGAAAGCCAATTATTTATACGCTTTCATATTTTCAACAGTTGGCTTATTACTTTTATATTTTCAAGGAAAAGAACAATCAAGTATTAGTGAACAAAAAAATGGAATGTTGTACGGATTACTCGCTAGCTTTTTTTGGGGTAGCTCTTACGCTTTATATACTTATCCAATCAGTTGGTGGGGTCCCCTAGGCTTTAGTTTGGTTATTGAAACCACAGCGATGTTATTTGGATTGGTATTGGTAATAAGAGATGGCTTATTTAAAAACTTATTATCTTATTTAACCGCTAAACATATTTCAACCTATTTAAAATTAGGATTGCTATTAGTGGCTGGTGGTCTAGCCATCAATATATCTTATCAGTACTTGCCCATCATGGTTATTAATATCTTAATTATTAGTAGTCAGCTATTGTCCGTATTAATAGGCTACTTCTTTTTTAAAGAAAGACTAAGTCCAAAGCAGTGGGCTGGCTTGGCATTAATAATTATATCCTTTTTTATAGTAGCTACTTCGGCATAGTAAAACACTGATTTTCAATAAAGAATCCATATTTTTTGCTATTTAAGGCGCCCTAGCCTATATTTGCTCCCCGGTTCATAGAAGTCTTCGGATTAGGTTGAACTAAACAATGGCGCTGTAGCTCAGTTGGTAGAGCAAAGGACTGAAAATCCTTGTGTCCCCGGTTCGAGCCCGGGTGGTGCCACAAGCCCTCAATGAAAGTTGAGGGCTTTTTTTTGCATAAAACTTCCTCTTAAAATGATATAGAGCGGCCAAGGATTAATCTATCAAAAACATCTTAAATTTAACTAGGTAAAACATTAGCATAGAAACAAAAAATATGAAATTATATAAAACAAAAGAAGGCATCCTCATTGAAAAAGAAAATAATACTTACTTATTCAAAGAACAGGATTGGGATACTTTTATCAATGATGATAACTTATTAGAAAAAGTGGAGGCTTTAATACAAATTCTTCAAAAATCTGCACCGGTGAATCTGTCCGATATTTTAGCACCTATACAAAACCAAGAACTATGGGCCTGTGGAGTTACTTATCTAAGAAGTAAAGTTGGTCGTCAGGAAGAATCCAAGGCTGCTGGAGGTAGTGATTTTTATGCAAAAGTTTATGATGCAGAAAGACCCGAAGTATTTTTTAAAGCCACCGCTCATCGAGTGGTGGGCACTGGCGATAAAGTGAATATCCGAAAAGATTCTGTATGGGATGTTCCAGAACCAGAATTAACATTAGTAGTTACCTCATCTGGTAAAATAGTTGGATACACCATTGGTAATGATATGAGCAGTAGGAGTATTGAAGGTGAAAATCCTTTATACCTTCCACAAGCTAAAACCTATGATGGCTGTGCAGCATTGGGCCCCTGTGTATTTGTAACAGACCAGCCTATTGATTTAAATTCAACCATTCAATTGGAAATAAAAAGAGATCAGAAAATTATATTTGAAGGAAACATTACACTTAATCAAATGAAACGTAGTCCAGAAGAATTGGTTTCTTTTGTTTATAGAGAATGCTCTTTTCCTAAAGGCTGTTTAATCATGACTGGTACTGGTATTGTTCCTGGTAGTGATTTTACTTTACAGTCCAAAGATGAAATTAAAATTATCATAGATAATATTGGAACTTTACTAAATACAGTACGTTAATATTTTTATTCATTCAAACCAAGCTGATGACATTTCCAGTAATTATTTTTGCAATTGCCTTGCAGGTATTTTTGACCATAAAAAAAGTAAGTCCATTTTTATCATTACTAATAGTAGCCATCGTTTCGGGTTTATTGCTTGGCATGCAACCCGCTGCTTTATTGGTTTCTATCGAAAAGGGAGTTGGCAGCACTTTGGGTGGGCTTGCACTTATTATTTGTTTGGGCGCGATCCTTGGTAAGATTTTAGAAATTAGCGGTGCTGCAGAACAAATATCTTCAACACTTATTAAAAGTTTGGGTGAAAAAAATATTCAGTGGTCTGTGTTGATTACTGGTTTTTTAATTGGGATTCCTTTGTATTATAATGCTGGATTTATAATTCTGGTTCCTTTGGTTTTTTCGATTGCTAGAAGAACAGAGCTGCCATTGCTTTATATCGTAATGCCTATGGCCGCTTCCTTATCTACTACTCATTGTTTTTTACCACCCCACCCGGGTCCAGTGGTATTGGTGAATGCTTTTCATGCGAACATGGGTCAGACTTTGATGTATGGTTTATTGATTGCCATACCTACTGTTATTATTGCTGGCCCCATTTTAGGCAGATTATTAAAGGGTGTACAAACAGGGGTGCCCGAACTTTTTGGGACTTCAAAAATAAATACCGAAACAAAATTGCCTCCTGCCTTTGCAAGTTTTTGTATTGCTTTATCACCGGTTTTGTTAATTACGATTTCTGTAATTGCGAATATTATTTTTGCTAAAGAAAATCCATTACGAATTTTTCTTTCTTTTATAGGCGACTCCACCATTGCTTTATTACTTGCTGTGTTAGCCGCTGTTTATTTTTTTGGTTTAAAAAGAAAAAAATCCATGCAAGAAATTATGCAATGGTCCAATGAGGCCATTGCTGGTATTTCAGTAATTATTTTGATCATTACTAGCGGAGGTGTTTTTAAACAAGTGTTGATTGATAGTGGAACTGGTGCTTATATTGCCTCCTTTAGTAGCAAGCTGGATATGCCTCCTTTGCTTTTCGCATGGGTGATCACGGCTTTATTAAGAGTGACCTTAGGTTCAGCAACGGTTGCAGGATTAACTGCAGCGGGCATTGTAGCGCCACTAGTTTTAGCCGGTAATGTATCGCCTGAATTAATGGTATTGGCCGTGGGTGCAGGCAGCGTATTTGGATCGCACATTAACGATTCAGGTTTTTGGATGTATAAAGAGTTTTTTAAACTCAGCTTAAAACAAACCTTTTTATCCTGGACGGTGATGGAAACTTTAATTTCTATACTTGGACTCATTGGCGTATCCGTCATTCAATTATTTATCAAATAAATACAATAAACTTATTCGGTTTAAACTTTATTTATTATCTTATAAAAACTATGAAAAGCAAAAAATTGTCCCCACCTATTAGCATAATGGCTGTATTTATTATTTCCATTTTATGTTGTGTTAACCAGTTTGTATTGGCTCAAAATAAAAGCCTTGTTGCAGAAAACGTTTCTATTGATGTAGATTTTAATAAACAAAAAGGTCCTCTGAAACCCATCTGGGCCTACTTTGGATATGATGAGCCCAACTATACTTATATGAAAGATGGTAAGAAATTACTTACCGAAATTTCAAAGCTAAGTAAAGTGCCCGTCAATGTAAGAGCGCATAGTTTACTCGTAACTGGGGATGGCGTTGCTGCATTAAAGTGGGGATCCACCAATGCCTATACAGAAGATGAAAAAGGCAATCCAATTTATAACTGGACCATCATTGATAAAATATTTGATACCTATATTGAAAGAGGGATGAAGCCAATTGCACAAATTGGTTTTATGCCACAAGCTTTGTCCACACACCCGGAACCTTATAAACATCATTGGGATCCCAATACCAAGTATGATGAAATTTTTACAGGCTGGGCCTATCCTCCAAGAGATTATGTAAAATTTGCCAATTTGGTTTTTGAATGGGTAAAGCATTCGGTTGCACGATACGGCAAATTGGAAGTAGAGACTTGGCATTGGGAATTATGGAATGAACCCGATATCCCTTATTGGAAAGGTACCACCGAAGAATATATAAAACTATATGACTACACTGCCGATGCGGTTAAGCGCGCTTTGCCAACTGCAAAAATTGGTGGACCGGAAACAACAGGACCAGGTTCAAAAAACGCAGCATTATTTTTAAGAACATTTTTAACGCATATTGTTAGTGGTAAAAATTATGTTACAGGAAAAGTGGGGACGCCATTAGATTTTATTTCTTTTCATGCAAAAGGACAACCCAATTTGGTCAAAGGAATGGTGCAAATGAATATGGGCAAACAGCTTAGAGATATCGATAAGGGTTTTGAAATTGTGGCCTCCTATCCAACATTAAAAAAACTTCCCATCATTATCGGCGAATCAGATCCTGAAGGTTGCGCTGCTTGTTCTGAAGATTTTAATCCGCAAAATGCCTATAGAAATGGTACCATGTATTCGAGTTATACGGCTGCTGCCTATGCACGTAAATCTGATTTGGCCGAAAGCCGAGGTGTAAATTTATTGGGTGCAGTTACTTGGGCATTTGAGTTTGAAGATCAGGCTTGGTTTCGTGGATTTAGAGATTTGGCCACCAATGGAGTGGACAAGCCGGTCTTAAATGTGTTTCGCATGTTTGGTATGATGCAAGGCAATCGTGTAGTGATTAATCAAAACTTAGGATATAATTATTCGCTTATTCGCGATTCTAGTGTAAGAGGTGAAAAGCATGATATCAATGCGTTTGCAGCAAAAGATGATCGTTCAGCAACAGTTATGGTTTGGAATTATCACGACAACAATGATTTTAGTATTGCTGATGCAGCAGTTGCCATTAATATGTCTGGATTACCTAATGGCAAAGTTTTACTTCGTCATTATAGAATAGATAGACAACATAGTAATTCTTATGAAGCTTGGAAAAAAATGGGGTCACCAAAAAATCCAGATAAAGAACAAATTGCATTACTTGAAAATGCAGGACAACTTGAACTCCTTTCCTCTCCAGAATGGATCCTAGTAAAAAATGGAAAAATTAATTTGAAGATGGACCTGCCTGTGCAAGGTGTATCCTTTTATCAACTTAGCTGGTAACCAAAAGGGCTATCTATTAAATAAGAGTTTAAAATAAAATGATGGTTTTGTTAGACGCTCTCTAATGTCCACTTCATAAAACATACAAGAAATAAGTTCTTTCACCTGTTTATTTCTATTGCTAATATTCACCAATAAATTAAATAGCCAAGGGAACATAATTAATTTTTGTAATCGATGACTTAATCTTAATTCAGCACCTAATCCTCTTTCAACATCAAGATCGTATTTATACATAGCTTCTTTAGAAAAATCATTGGCTACAATGGCAGCTGCCGCTTGGTTGGCAGCATAGCGTCCAGAATATAAAGCATTGCCAATCCCTTCTCCAGTAAATGGATCAATTAAGCTAGCAGCATCTCCCACCAACATATAGCGCTCCCCCGATAAAAGTCTTTTTTTACTTCCAAGGGGTAAGCCATATCCTTCAACAGAACCCAGCAAGGTGGCGTTTTTAAAACGTTCTTTGATGATAGGATCTGATTCTACAATTCTTTTTAGTTCTTTAGTTAAATTAATTTTTCTTTTACTAATCTCCTCTGTTAACATGCCTACTCCTACATTGGCTTCGCCATTGGGCAATGGAAAAATCCAAAAATAACCAGGCAATACAGATTTAATAAAATGTAACTCAATAAAATTATCAGCATTCATTCCGGTAACATTTTTGTAGTAGGCTCTTATGCCTGCAACATTGTGTTTGGGCTCCATTACTATATTCGCCACTTTTTTTGAAAAGGAGGAATGCGCTCCATTGGCTACAATTAATATATCCGCTTTCACTTCAAAATCATTATCAGCACTTATTAAATAGCCATCTGATTCTAATAAATAAGAATTGATATTGACACCATCAATGAAATTGACATGCGCGCATCTTTTTATTTCCTCTACCAAAAAATTATCAAAGTCCATTCGCTTACATACATAGCCAATAGGATTTGATTTTTGAGTGGTACTGTTTTGATCGTAATCGGGTCGATAACCTACTTCTAGTTTATTGCGATTGGGTGCTACAAAAGTGGCTCCCCAACTATTTAGTTTAATAGTCTCTAATTTATCTAGTCTTTTAACAATTTCAGGGTCAATACGATTTAAGCAAGTAATTACTTTTCCACTTAAGCCATCCCCACATATTTTATCCCTAGGAAATACAGCCTTATCAATCACCACACAATCAACCCCTAACTTATTTAATTGCAAAGCTGCCGAACAACCAGCCGGTCCCGCTCCAATGATACACACTTTTGTTCTAATCATAATGATGGTTCATTTCGAGCGGTAATTTATTAAAAATTAATGACATTCTACTATAAAATACAAAATCAAGTTGCATTGTTTAAAGCACTCGGTACCAAAATATATAGAACCATTTCCTTCTTATTTTTTACCGTCTAGAATAAAACTTGCTTGTAAAAAATATCATTTATTTTTATACAATAATTAAATACAATGGGAAGAGGGATTAATATATTCGATCAAACTTTTGTAGATAGCATTTAAAAATGGAATGCTCTTAACAACTTTTGAAAAAAGTACTAGGATTTTCTTCCAATAAAGCCTCTATTTTTTTTGCAGTATTGGTAATGGACAATCCGCCTAAATTGGTACATCTTAAAGTATGATGTATTTGATCACCCACCATTTTCATGGTTTCTATTACTTCATCTAATGGAATTAGATGTTGATAATTGGACAAGCCCATATTAGCACAAGAAATAGCATTCGTAGCAGCCATTACATTTCTTCCCAAACAAGGGGCTTCCACTCTATTGCCAATGGGGTCACATATAATTCCTAAAGAATTTTGTAATGCAAGTGAAGCGGCAGCAATAGATTGCTCCAAACTTCCTCCATTCATTTCTACCAGTGCAGCCGCCGCCATTCCTCCACCAGAACCAGTTTCGGCCATGCATCCACCCACTTCTGCAGCAAAAGTGGCATGCGCAGCAATAAATACACCAATCAATCCAGCAGATAACATTGCCTTTATAATAGTAGTTTCCTCTAATTGTAATGTGTGGGCTGTTCCAAAAATTACACCCGGTAGCCCACCACAAGAACCTGCGGTAGGCGCTGCAACAATTACGCCCATGGAACTTTTTACTTCCATAATGGCCGATACGTACATGATAGTTTTATTCAACACATCTCCATCAATTAATTTATTCGCCTCTAAGCTTTGTTTAAATAAGGGTGATTGACTTCCTAAAATTCTATCTTTATAACTTGTGCCCTTTAATCCTAATTCAATCGCATTACCCATGATATGTATAATGGATTTCATTTTTTCCATTACCTCTTCCTTACTTATATTGCCTCTTATGCTTTCATAATCGACCGCCAATTCCCAAAGGGCTTTATTTTTATCTTTATTGTATTCCAGCATTTCATTACAAGTAATAAATGGAACGCTTAAATTTTTTCTTGCTTTAATAGGCAATACCGGAGTGATGGATCTAATAGTTGCTACCTCATTAAAAGCATTTAGTTCATTGATGAGTGTAGCCTCTATTTTATTTTGTGTTTTTACTTCTATAAAAGAAGCTTCCCCTTGATGAAATATAATTTCATCATATGCAATGGTAGATTTTAAATATTCAATAATACGCTCCGCCTTAGAACAGTAAATTAATGTTTCATAATAATCACCTGCCATAGATACTTTGTTGCCATCTATTGAAATTACTTCAATCATTCCTCCTCCAGTAGAGATAGCCACCAACTGTCTTTTTTCATTATCATTGGATAAAGTAATTTGATAGGTGTTAGGATGTTTTTCGGCAAGTGGCGTAATTTCAATCGAATAATTTATGCCTGCAATACCTAAATGTTTTTCTGATACGGGCAATCTTTCGTCAAAAGCTTCCCAACCTAAAAATCCGCCAAACAAACCCATATCAGATCCCTGGCTTTTATGCGTAGTAGCCAATGATCCACTCGGATCAAATTCAATCAAAATATTTTTAATTTTTTCTTCCATTAAATCACGACAAATACGCGCAATTCTTAGCGATGCTGCACAATGTGAGCTGGAAGGACCTCTCATTACTGGTCCAATGACATCATTAAAAATACTTGGATAATTATTCATTCAATTAGCTTTTGCTCTTCTTAAAGTTAAATTATTTATTTTTAATGGCACTCCAAAACATGGTAACTGATGTATACAATATCACTACCAAAACAATCCATCTAAGGGCATCTAATGGAAGTGTTTTAACAATAAAAGCAGCGATGAGCACCGCAATGATACTGGGGATGGCCATTCCTAATGCAGCTTTTTTATTGTAAGCACCAGACTTAATAAATTTAAAAGAAGCAGGAGGCATCAAAAAAGCACAGGACCCCATCATAATAGGAAAAGCTACTTGCGGAGACATGCCTAATAAAAAAACCAAAGCCATACAGGGCGCATATAAACCAACACCAGCCGTCATCATAGCGCCAAGTATAAAATTAATTATACCGGCTACCACCAATTTCCAGCCATGAAGCCCTATCGCAACCCCTTCGCCATGTATCCAATGCATTTTATTGGCAAACATAAAACTAGCCGTAACTAATAAGGCGATGCTAATGGTAAATCGAATTTTATTTTCGGATAGTTTTGAAACAATACCAGCGCCTAAAATGGCACCTCCTGTTGCAGTGGCAAACATGACCAAAAGTGTAATAGGTTCTACTTGGATAACTTGTATAAAAATGATGGCTTGAATTAATACGGGCAAAGTATTCGCCACATTCATGGTGCCTGGAATTAACTTATCGCTGGTTTGTTTTGTAAATTTTAATAAGGCCGTTTGTGGTGCGAATGCACCAATACCTAATACATCAAAAAAATTAACCACAAAACCAATCAAGCCAGTTTTTAACCAACTAACTTTTTCTAAATTATTTTTATTTTTTAGAATATCCACTGCAAAAATGTAAATAAACCAAATTGCAAGTAATACTAAAAAGATCCAGGTAATGGCTACCATCTTATTTTAAAAATAATTTATTTTTTCTACAAAGGTCTTACCCAAATATTTCTGTAGCTAAGAGGCTCACTTTTATCACCATGTGCTTGTAATTTGATAGGGCTTGCTCCGTGTTTAACATAAACCGGTTGACCTATATAGGGCGTATCTCCTTTTAGCACGAAATCATTTTGTACTAAAATACCATTGTGAAACACGGTAATTCTAGCAGCTGATTTTAAAGAGCCGTCTTCGTTAAATAAAGGCGCAGTCCAAATAACATCATAGGTTTGCCATTCTCCAGCTGGTAATGCCGCATTAACTAAAGGAGGGTTTTGTTTATAGATGCTTCCTACTTGTCCATTGACATAAGTAGTGTTGGTATAATTATCCAATACTTGTAATTCATATCCACCAGCATTACCAATTCCTTTTGGCAATCCAGCTAAAAATATACCACTATTTCCTCTTGCTTGTCCAGAACCAGTAATATCACTTGGTATATTGTATTCTATATGTAATTGAAAGTTCATAAACTTTCTTTTGGTAAGAATATCACCATTGGTTTTACTTACACGCATAGCGCCATCTACTAGGTCCCATTTTTTGTCACTCGATGGATTATTTTCTAATTGCCATTCATCCATATTGGTTCCATTGAATAAAACAATCGCATCAGATGGTGCACTCGTAATTCCTTTGGCAGGTGTTACTTTATTAGGTACCGGAGTATAATACTCTGTATCTTCTGGTTTTGCTTTTACTTGAGCATTTAAACCAAGGGTAGTAGCAATAGCAAGTGCTAATAATAGTTGTTTTTTCATATTTTTTATAATTGCTTATGAAGTTAATTAATTTTTTTAATAACTTGTGTAGTTCTGTTGAAAAATCTTATTGATAAAAAACCACCTATGAAAAAAACATTTCTTGCTTTTAGCTTAAGCATTTGCGTTCTATTTGTTTTGGCACAAGCCAATAACAATGGCTTTTCTGTACAAACCACCACTCAAAATGGTATTATAGAGGGTAATTATGATACTAAATCGGGTATCCAAACATATTTTGGAGTTCCCTTTGCGAAACCACCTGTAGGAGACCTGCGTTGGAAAGATCCTCAACCCATTGCTTCATGGAAAGGAGTGAAAGAAACAAAACACTTTGGACCAAGACCTATGCAGGTGCTTATTTGGAATGACATGAATTCAAGATCCAATGGGGTAAGTGAGGATTGTCTTTACCTAAACGTTTGGACACCAGCTACTCGCAATACTAAAAATTTACCTGTACTTGTTTATTTTTATGGAGGAGGTAATGTTGCTGGAGATGGTTCTGAGCCTAGATACGATGGAGAAACCATGGCAAAAAAAGGAATTGTTGTTATCACTTGTAATTATCGATTAAATATTTTTGGAAATTTTGCGCACCCAGAATTGAGTGCCGAATCTCCTCATAAATCTTCAGGTAATTATGGTTACTATGATCAATTGGCTGCATTACAATGGGTTAAAAACAATATTGCTGCATTTGGGGGCGATCCTAATCATGTAACCATTGCTGGCGAATCTGCAGGTTCTGTAGCAGTAAGTTATCAAATGAGCTCCCCATTAGCCAAAGGATTAGTGAATGCTGCTATTGGCGAAAGTGGTGCTGGAATAGCTCCTACTATGGCGCCAGTTCCATTACAAGAAGCAGAAAAAATAGGCAAAAATTTGGCTGATAAAGCAGGTGTTACTTCTTTAAAAGCATTAAAGGCATTAACTAGCCGTGAAGTATATGAAATTTATGCAGAATCAAAGGGCGAAGGTCGTTTCCCTGTAGTTTTAGATGGCTATTTTTTACCTAAGTACTTGAATGAAATTTATATTGCCAAGGAACAAGCTCAAATTCCATTATTAGTTGGTTGGAATTCGGCCGAAGGGTCTGCCAATGCAATATTGGCTGGTCAGCCTTTCACCGTTGAAAATTATATTAATAAAGTGAAGGAAGCCTATCCTAATAATGCAAATGAATTTTTAGCAGTGTATTCTGCGCACTCTGAAAAAGAAGTTGAACTTTCTGCAACCGCTTTAGCTGGAGATAAATTTATTGGATTTTCTACATGGAAGTGGTTTGACTTGCATCGTAAAAATAGCAGTCAACCTGTGTATCGATATTTGTATAGCAAACTTCGTCCTGCTTTGGTAGGTGCCTCTGCTCCAGCACATGCTGTTGGCGCACCCCATGCTGCTGACATCGAATACTGCATGGGCAACCTGCGTTTAATCAAAGAATTTGCATGGACTGCAGATGACTACCAAGTATCTGAAACCATGAATAATTATTTTGCAAATTTTATTAAAACCTATAATCCCAATGGTAATAATTTGCCAGAATGGAAAGTAGCCACTGCTAATGATCCTACGCCACCTGTAATGATCATTGATGTTAAATCAAGAACAGAAAAAGCAGTGAACGATGCGCGTTATGAATTATTAGACAAAATATATAAAAATAAATAGCTTGAATCAGTAATCTATTTTTTTACATAACCCGCTTCTTTTTTTAATGCATTCATTGCATTTAATAAATAAACCAGCGGCGCATTCCAGTTGATCGCAATTTCATTGCTTGCATAAGAACAGTCTACATCCGTGTAGGCTGTTTCTGTTTCAGTGAATTCGTACACACAACCATCTTGTCTTCCTGGATTAGGTCCGCCTGCTAATAAGCCTGGAACGGGCTCTATCACTCCATCTGCAATGGAGGGTCTATGATGTGGATGCATAGGAGTTTTACTACCCATGCCTGTTATAAAACTATAGCCAGTAGCATTTCTACCTAATATATAATCCACATTAGTTAATGCTGCGTCTAAATATTTTTTATTTTTTGAAATCAAATAAGCATTAATTAAAAGTATACCCTGATTGGCAGCTACTGAATTACTTCCCCAAATAAAATCTTTTGCATTTTGCCCCATAATAGTTTTGAACGCATTGACATTCATTTTTTGTAAAAAAGTATCCGCCAGGTTTAATAAATTTTTATTCATCGTTTGGACATTCAATAATGAAGAAATATTTTTTTGCTTTCTAAGCAAAGTATAATAACCTAGCATCGCCACTTGATTCCAACTGGGCACTTGCATTTTGACAGCTATTTGATTTTCTTCGATAATTTTTTGATATTCAATTTTGGGATTGGAACAATACATTTCAGCAGCTGCCCAAAACCATTCGTCTTCAAAATGACTATCGCCATAGCCTCCAGTGGTTATAGCTGGAGTATACATTTTATTATTAGCCTCTTGATTGTATGCCAGATTTTTATTGACTAATGCCCATTGCCATGCTTTTTGTGAAGCGGCCACACAACTGTCTGCCAAACCAGGAAAAGCTTGTTTGAATTTTTTTAAAATTCGACCTGCTTGCGCTGTTACCGCTACAAAGTCTAAAGCAGCAGCTGTGCTTTTTTGAACAACATATCTTGGCGCAGTGGTAACGCCAGGAAGAATCATGCTATCAAAACTTGCATTGGTACATTTTGAATACACTCCACCGTCATTTGGATCTTGCATGGTTAACATCCACCTTAAATTATAAACGCATTCTTCTATGATGGTGGGAACTCCTTTTGTAATAGGTATGTTAGGGTTTACTAATAAACTAGCTTCGGGAAAATCTTCATAAGCAGATAGTAATGTGCCCATGGTAATACCCGAGTTAACGATGTATTTATTATAATCCCCAGCATCATACCAACCACCAGGACTAGCAAGCACAAATCCTGCAGGCCTTTCTTTGGAAGCGGCAGATGGGTGCACATATACTTGATTATCAGGATGCCCAGCCCCCCTAGCCCATTTCCCTGCAAATTTTTCCTCTAGCGGCATGGAGGCCCTTTGATAATAAAAGGCTTTGAGTGAAGCATTCAATGTTTTTTTAAGTAGGTCGTCACCAATGGTAAACACATAAGAATGTCCTAGCTTATTAATATTGATAACATAAATCCCTTTTTTTTGAAAAGAGGAGAAATCAGCCAACTGCGTAAGAGTAGAAGAATAAGCTGATGTATCTATTGCTCCTAATGGCCCAGTGAAAAAAGTATCTCTTAGATTGGTAGAGGTAATGTAAAAATATTTTTCGGTGCTGCCTCCTGTAAGGATTGCTTTTTTAGGGGCATTCGTATAAAACCCAACTTGATTCAATTTAATATTTTCTGTAAGCTTTTGAGCACTTATTGTTTTGTAAGAAAATAAAATAATGAGGCAAGACAGATATAAAATATATTTAGTCATTCTTTAATTTTAATAATCCACCTAAAAAGTTTAATCAACAATAGCCTGATAAACAAACTGTCTCATTTTCATATGATAATAAATATCATGCGGATTAGATTGTGTAAAAAATATTGAAATCAATTTTTCTTTAGGGTCAATAAAAAAGTGCGTATTAAATGCACCAGACCAATAAAACAAACCATTGGAACCCAACTGATTGGTTTTTGCAACATCTTCAATAACCGCAAATCCATAACCAAAACCTTCACCTTGTCTATCCCCGTTGGTTTTCACATACAAGTCGCCCACATGGTTTTTTGTCATGATATCTATAGTTTTACGACTTAAGTATTGTTTACCTTTCCAGCTGCCATTGTTCATAAGCATTTGGCAAAATTTTAAATAATCTTCGGGGGTAGAAAATAAACCATTCATACCGCTCCAAACTTTATTGCCTTTGGATTGAGGTTGTCTTGGCGCCAAACTAAGCGTACCATTGCTTTCTACATTATATACTTTTACTACACGGGCAATTTGTTCTTCTGTTAAATTATATCCTGTATTGCTCATCCCCAATGGTTTAAAAATTCTTTCTTTTAAAAACTCATCAGTTGTTTTTCCTGAAAATTTTTCTATCAAAGTAGAAAGTAAATCGGGCGCTGCACTATAGTACCATTGCTTTCCGGGCTGTCCTATCATAGGCAATGATGTGAAACTTAGGGTTCTTTCTTTAATATTATTCCATTGCTTGCCATAAACTTCTTTTATCCATTCGCTATCAAATTTATTTCCACTAATACCATGTGTTAAACCGGCAGAGTGACTTAATAATTGAGCGATGGTTATTTCACTTTTTAATGCTTCTGTTTCTCCATGTATGCCATCCTCAATATTTTTAATTACACGCATATTTTTAAATTCTGGAATATATTTAGAAACCGGGTCGGTTAATAAAAAATGTCCTTCTTCAAATAACATCATAAATGCAACAGTAATAATGGGCTTGGTCATGGATTGTATATAAAATAGATCATCCGTTTTCATGGGCACTTTATTGGCGATATCTTTATAACCAAAAACTTTATTTTGAACGACTACTCCGTTTCTCATAATAAGAGAAACAGCACCAGAAATCATGTGTTGTTCAATTTCATTTTGTATGAAATTATCATAAGGTTTTAATCTGTCTACAGCAATACCTGCAATAATTTTTGCAGTGGGTTGTGCGTGAATGGAAGAAAGGGAGATAAGGAGCAACCCTAAAGAAAGTAAAATTTTGTTTAGCTTCATGGCTTTTATTTTATGCATTATTAGTTAATAATTGAATACTTTAAATGTACTGATTTTATAAATATATTTCAGCAAGATTTAATATTATTCCCTATAACACAAAAGGCCCCCAATTTTTCGGGAGCCTTTTGAAATTAAATTAATATCAAATGGATTTTGAATAGATATTCTTTAAAATTTTCTATTCATTTTATAGAAAATTCATTTTGTCTATTATTTCGCTCTTCTTCTAGCTTCTTCTGCTTCTTTGTAAATTCTAATCCAGGTAAGTGATATATCAATTACAGCCAATAATGGGCCCAATACTACCACCATAATAACTTCTAATCCAGGGGTATAGCCAATAACACCATCTAATGAAATACTTTTAGATCTTTTATTTAATTTATAAATACAATAGATAGCAGATAATATCCAAACAGCAATGATTATATTTTGACTCATATTTTATTTTTTATACTACAAAGATAATACAAATTGTAGTTTTTACTTTATAAATCATTAATTGTCAACCTTTTTGTACGCCTGCCATTTATATAGGTTCTCCCTATTCACAGCATTATTTGTTGTAAATTGTTAGTCTCAATTTATATAATATGAAAAAAATATCTTTCTTTTTCAGCTTCTTTTTGCTTCTTGCAAGCTTTCAATATTCTGTTGATGCGCAAACCACAGGGGCACCTTCTTCTAAATACAATTATCATGAGGCCTTTGCGCCATTCTTTTATACGCATAATGGTAACGAATATAGGGCTGCTTCTGGCGAACCTGGTCCAAAATATTGGCAAAATAAAGCAGATTACAAATTAGCTGTTAAGCTCAATGTAGCCAATAACGAAATAAGCGGTACAGAAATACTGTCTTATACTAACAATAGCCCACAAAATTTGAATTTCATTTGGATGCAGTTAGATCAAAATTTATTTAAAGAAGATTCCAGAGGCAATGCCATCGTTCCATTGAGTGGAAGTAGGAATGCCGGTCGTGCACAGAAATTTGATGCAGGGTATAAAATAAAATCGGTAAGTATTTTATCTGGATCAAAAAACGAAATTACTACCGAAGTGAAGTTCATGATTGAAGATACGCGTATGCAAATCTTTTTGGAGAAAGCAATAGTTGCACATGGCGGAAACCTAAAAATTAAAATTGATTATTCTTTTATTTCACCTGACTATGGATCTGACAGAATGGGGATATTGCCAACCAAAAATGGAAAAATATTTACCGTAGCACAATGGTATCCTAGAATCTGTGTATTTGATGATGTGCTGGGATGGAATACACATCCTTATACTGGACCTGGTGAATTTTATTTGGAGTATGGCGACTTTGATATTGCCATCACCGCTGCTTCCAATATTGTTGTGGTTGGTTCTGGCGAATTAATGAATCCGAAAGAAGTGTATACCACAGAACAATTAAAGCGATGGAATGAAGCAGCAGCATCTGATAAAACCATTTTAATTAGAACAGCAGAAGAAGTAGAAAAAGAAAATTCTAATACAGTATTAAATAAAGAACGCACCTGGCATTTTAAAATTAATAATGCGCGCGATGCTGCTTGGGCGGCCTCCTCTTCATTTATCGTAGATGCTGCAAAAATAAATTTACCAGGTGGAAAAAAATCAATCGCTGTATCTGCCTATCCTATAGAAAGCAATGGTGATACCGCTTGGGGACGTTCTACCGAATATGTAAAAAAATCAATTGAATACAATTCTGCTAAATGGTATACCTATCCTTATCCTGTTGCTACCTGTGTTGCGGGTAATGTGGGAGGAATGGAATATCCGGGCATTGTATTTTGTGGCGCTCGTGCAAAAACTGCCGGACTCATGCATGTGAACGATCATGAATTTGGACACACTTGGTTTCCAATGATTGTTGGATCCAACGAAAGATTGTATGGCTGGATGGATGAAGGATTTAATACTTTTATCAATACCTTATCACAAGCTGATTTTAATAATGGAGAATATAGATCCAAAAGACCTGTTGATAAACATGATATTGCCAATAGATATACGGCGATTGGATTGGAACCTATTTTAAGTTATGTGGACAATTATAAAGAAAGAAACAATGGAACATTGTCTTATAGTAAACCAGGTGAAGGACTTACTTTATTGCGTGAACAAATTTTGGGTAAAGAGCGTTTTGATCGCGCTTTTACAACTTATATTGAAAGGTGGGCTTATAAACATCCTACACCCGATGATTTTTTTAGAACTATTGAAAATGTAGCTGGTGAAAGTTTACAATGGTTTTGGAGAGGGTGGTTTGTCAATAATTGGAGATTAGATGTGGCTGTAACTGAAGTGAAGTATGTGGATAGTAATGATCTATCCAAAGGCGCATTGATTACTTTAGATAATTTAGAGCAAATGGTGATGCCCGTAGTTTTAGAAATTAAATTAAGCAGTGGAAAAATAGATCGCATCAAATTGCCTGTTGAAATTTGGGAAAGAAATATTTCCTGGACATTTAAATACAATTGCAAAGAAGCGATTGAATCGGTTACTTATGACCCAGATAAATTAATGCCCGATTTTAATCCTTCCAACAATACTTGGACTAAAAAATAATAAAATTTTACAGTATGAAATGTAGTACTCCTGTTTTATTTTTTTTAAAAGTGGCTTTGCTTTTTAGCACCACCCTACTCGCACAACAAGATTCAACTAGTGTATTAAAAGGAATGACTTGGAGAAATATTGGACCCAATCGCGGGGGTCGTTCTTTGGGTATCTCTGGTAGCCCGAGTCGTAAAAATGAATATTATTTTGGAGCAGTAGGTGGAGGTCTTTGGAAAACAACCGATGGGGGTCTCAACTGGAAACCCGTTACAGACGGTCAATTGACTAGCTCTTCGGTAGGCGCTGTGGCCGTATCTCCCACGAATCCTGACATTATTTATATAGGAACAGGAGAAACAGAATTTAGAGGAAATATAATGCAGGGGGATGGTGTTTATAAATCCATCGATGGCGGACTAACATGGAAAAATGTAGGATTAAAAAATACACAAACCATTTCTAGAGTTCGCGTACATCCTACCAATCCAGATATAGTATATGTATCTGCATTGGGTCATGCCTTTGGTCCAAATGAAGATCGTGGTGTTTTTAAAACCATTGATGGTGGTAAAACTTGGACGAAGGTTTTATATGTGAATGATAAAGCAGGCGCAGAGGATTTAGTAATCGATCCACAAAATCCAGAAACTATCTATACCAGCATTTGGGAAGTTTACAGAACTCCTTATAAAATGTGGGCTGATGTGGGCACTTCTGCATTGTATAAATCTACGAATGGAGGTACTAGTTGGCAAATACTTTCTAAAAATCCTGGTATGCCTAAAGTAGTTGGAAAAATTGGTGTAACGGTTTCCCCTGTTGATGGCAATAGAGTGTGGGCCATCGTAGAATCACCGGATGGTGGATTGTACCGATCTGATGATGGTGGAGCTAACTGGAAAATGGTCAACAATGAAAGAAAATTACGTCAACGTGCATTTTATTATTCAAGAATAGTGGCGGATCCAAAAGATAAAAACACCGTTTACGGATTGAATGTAAATTTTTATAAATCTACCGATGGCGGTGTAAGCTTTAAAACAGAAATAACAGTACCTCATGGAGACAATCATGATTTATGGATTGACCCTACCGATCCAATGCGAATGGCTACTTCTAATGATGGTGGTGGAACTGTTTCAATTAACGGTGGTTTAAGTTGGACAGATGAAGATTTTCCAACGGCTCAATTGTATCATATCACAACTACCAGCGATTTTCCTTATCAAGTAGCAGCAGCACAACAAGACAATTCCACCATAGCATTACCCAGTGAAGATTATAAACACAGGGCGGTAAGAACCAATACTACCAAAGCGGGCATTGGGTTTGCGTATGAAGTGGGCGGTGGCGAAAGCGGCTACATCACACAAGATCCAAAGAATCCAGATATTTTTTATGCAGGTAGTCAGGGCGCATTGCTCACTCGTATTAATAGAATGACTGGTCAAGGACGTGATGTACAAGTATATCCAAGATTTTTTTCGGGAGAAGAAGCTAAAACCTTACCTGAAAGATGGCAATGGACTTATCCAATTGTTTTTTCTCCAGTTGACCCCAAGGTTTTATTTACTTGTTCTCAACATGTTTGGAAAACAACCAATGAAGGACAAAGCTGGGAACAAATTAGTCCCGATTTAACGTACAATGATTCTACTACTTTGGGGGTAAGTGGTGGTGTGATTACAAGGGACATGAATGGTCCAGAAATTTATGGTACCGTATTTGCATTAGCACCCTCTTATCAAGATGTAAATATTATATGGGCAGGTTCGGATGATGGCTTAGTACATCTTACAAAAGATGGGGGTAAGCATTGGATAAATATTACACCAACGGACATGCCAAAAAATACGAGAGTAAGTATTATAGAAGCCTCTCGTTTTAATGCAGGCACCGCTTATATTGCAGCTAAACGTTATCAAATGGATGATCGAACTCCTTATATTTGGAAGACCTCGGACTTTGGAGCTAGTTGGAAAAAAATTATTAAGGGCATTCGCGCAGATGATTATGTACATGCCATTAGAGAAGATAGTACAAGACCAGGTTTATTGTATGCAGGTTCCGAGCATGGCATTTGGGTTTCTTACAATGATGGTGAAAATTGGGAATCTTTGAGTTTGAATTTACCTGATGTGCAAGTTTCTGATATTAGGGTTACAGAGAAAGATATTGTTATTGCCACCCATGGCCGTTCTATATATGTGTTAGATGATATTTCGCCAGTAAGAACCAAGGACCAAGGTATACAAGCAGGGCTTCATTTATTTAAACCTTATTATGCTGTTAGAAATGTTCAAAAAGCAGTATTCCAATATTATTTAGACAAAGAAGTAAAAGATTTAAAAATAGAAATTCTAAATAAAGAAGGGAGGGCCATTCAAACATTTATAGGAGCGGTTCCAAAAGATAAAAAGGACAGCACTATATTGGAAGAGGATGAGGAGGATAGAAAGCCAGTTGCTCCAGTAATTAAGCCTGGATTAAATAAATTTGAATGGGATTTAAAATATCCTGGGGCTAGTTATTTTAAAGGCATGATTTTTTGGAGTGCTCCCGTATACACAGGCCCAATGGCTGTTCCAGGTATGTATCAAGTTCGAATGACAGCGGGTGGAAAGTCGGTAACTGAATCATTTGAAATTAAGTTAGACCCAAGAGCTACAGATATTAGCATGGCGGAGGTAGAAGAAAAATTTAAATTATCCATTCAAATTAGAGATGAAGTAAGCAAAGCCAATGATGCTGTTATCCATATTAGGGCCATTAAGGAAAAACTTAAAACAGAAATGGTTACTTCAAAACCAAAACGTTTGAACGAAATAAAAATACTTCTCCAACAACTTTCTGCCATTGAAGAAAATTTATATCAAGTAAAAAATCAAAGTGCACAAGACCCATTGAATTTTCCTATTAAATTAGATAATAAATTGGCTGCATTAATGCGGGTGGTGGAGTCGGGAGATTATAAACCAACGGCAGGTTCTTACAAGGTTTTTGAAGAACTAAAAGCAGAATTGGCCATCGAATTAAATCATTTAGATACTATTTTAATGCCTACCAAAGGCAAAAAATAAAAGAAAAAACCATAAAATTGTATTTTAATCTAGTAACTATGAAATTTCATAAATTATTTCTAATTCTAATTTGCAGTCCTGTTATTTTGTTTGCACAGAAAAAACAAAATAAAAAAAAGGAAGTGCCTAAACAAACTACCGCCAATCTACCGGTAGCTTCTATTCAACAACCACTTAAACTTTGGTACGATCAACCTGCCAAGTATTTTGAAGAAGCATTGGTAATAGGCAATGGGCATCAAGGAGCTACTGTATTTGGAGGTATAGCTACTGATAAAATATATTTAAATGATCTTACTTTATGGTCTGGCGAACCTGTCAATGCCAATATGAATCCGCAAGCCTATAAAAATTTGCCTGCCGTAAGAAAAGCATTACAAGAAAAAAATTATAAAAAAGCCTCAGAGTTAATAAAAAAATTACAAGGTAAATTTTCGGAATCTTATGCACCACTGGGCACTTTATTTTTAGAAATGAATGATGATCCCTATATCACAGATTATTACCGCGAATTAGATATTGATCAAGCCATTGCAAAAGTAAAAACAACGTCTAATAATAATATTATAGAAAGAGAATACTTGGTTTCTAATCCTGATAAAATAGTAGCCATTCATTTAACCAGTAAAAAAGCAGGTGCATTGGGCTTCACTGTTTATTTTCAATCTTTATTACAACATACCACTACTAATACCAATAATACCATTCAAATAAACGGCATTGCGCCAGTAAAAGCAGACCCGAGTTATGTACAAAAATCTCGAAATGCTATCATGTTTGATGCTAAAAGAGGAACTCGTTTTAGTACCAATATTCAAATACAATCTACTTCGGGCGAAATTAAAAAAACCGATTCTTCTTTAAGTTTGGTGGGTGCAACAGAAGCCACTATTTATATTTCTATGGCAACCAGTTTCAATGGCTTTGATAAGGATCCTGCTACCAAAGGGTTAAATAATGTTGCGATGGCTGAAGCACAATTAAGTCATGCCAAACAAACAGGATGGGGGGAGATTAAAAAACAACATGTTAAAGATTATCAAACTTATTTTAAACGTGTTGAATTAAAACTAGCCGATAAAGACTTGGTTAATTTACCCACCGATGAGCGTTTAAAACGTTATGCCAAAGGCGAATCAGATCCATATTTAGAAACCTTATATTTTCAATATGGTCGGTACTTATTAATATCGAGTTCACGCACACCAGGGGTGCCTGCAAATTTACAAGGCTTGTGGAATCCTTATCTTCAACCACCTTGGTCTAGCAATTATACCATCAACATTAATGCAGAAGAAAATTATTGGTTGGCCGAAAATACCAATCTATCTGAAATGCATATGCCATTTTTACAATTTATTGGAAACCTTTCTACAACTGGAAAAATTACCGCTAAAACATTTTACAATATGCCAGGTTGGGTAGCTCATCACAATTCAGATATTTGGGCCATGTCTAACCCAGTAGGTAACTTTGGTAATGGAGATCCCAGCTGGGCCAATTGGACCATGGGCGGCACTTGGGCATCAGCTCATTTATGGGAACATTATTTATTTACGCATGATCAAACTTTCCTAGAACAAAAAGCGTATCCATTAATGCGTGGTGCTGCAGAATTTTGTTTGGCATTTTTGATTCCAGATAGTAGTGGTCAATTAATTACGTCTCCTTCCACTTCACCAGAAAACACTTTTAAAACACCAACTGGTTATGTAGGGGCGGTTCTTTCTGGAGGTACTGCCGATTTAGCAATGATAAGAGAATTATTTTTAGATATTTTAGCAGCTCAAAAGATTTTAAAGAATGACAATGATTTTGCTTTAAAAATTAATACTGCATTAAATAATTTACATCCTTATCAAGTGGGGAAGGCTGGAAATTTGCAAGAGTGGTATTATGATTGGGAAGACAACGAACCCAAGCATCGTCACCAAAGTCATTTATATGGATTATTTCCTGGCACCCATGTGACCGTAGATAAAACACCCACCATTGCTGCCGCTGCTAAAAAAACACTAGAAATTAAAGGAGATGAAACAACAGGCTGGTCCAAAGGATGGAGAATTAATTTATGGGCAAGATTAAAAGACGGAGACCATGCCTATAAAATGTATCGTGAATTATTAAAGTATGTGCCTCCTGATGAAACTAAAGAAAATTACTCCAATGCGGGAGGTACTTATCCTAATTTATTAGATGCGCATCCTCCTTTTCAAATTGATGGCAATTTTGGAGGCGCTGCTGCAGTGGCTGAGATGCTTGTACAGTCTAATTCGGATTATATTGAATTGTTGCCAGCCTTACCAAAGGCATGGCCTGCTGGTGCTGTAAAAGGAATTAAAGCTAGAGGCAATTATGAAATTGATATGAGTTGGAGTGCTGGTCAGGTAACCAATGTTAAAATAAAATCAGCTACTCAAGCCAGTGCAAAAGTTTTAATGAATGGAAAAATTCAAATGATTAAAACAAGCAAATAAGTTTATTTAAATTTATTTTTTACAAAATTTTCTAGCTTATGTTGTATTGGGATTAATATAAATGCAACTACCAGCAGAATTATATACATTAATATTGCATCATGATGCGTCAGTTTTTCAATAAACGGATGTATGACCATGGATATAAACTCGAATAACATTAATAAAGAAGCCAAGCTTAAGGTAACTATTATTTTAATGTTTTTTCTATTGCGAAGACCAATTAAGAAAACGCCAATACCAAAACTTGGAATAAAAAAGGCGATGAAGCCAAGCTTAATATTTGTATTTCTTTCAATAGCGTCTTCTTTTGCTTTCTCCTCTAATTCATTTTGCCTAATCTCCTCTCTGAAACTAAAATTTTCTTGAATTCTTATTTTTTCATCGTTAAATAAACTGTCTTTTGTTTTTATAAATACATCTTGGTAAAAAAAAGCGCTATCAAATTTTTTAATTTCCTTAAATATTTCGGATATTTTTTCACTTGACTGCAATATCCCTTTTTGATATTGGCTTTCCTTAGAGCTAGTATAGGCTAGTTTTGCATAATGTAGCGAAGAGTCTTTCTTATTTAAAACGAAAAATGTATTTGCTATTGCTTGGAAAAAATAAGAAAGCTTTTCTCTATCTATATAACTTTGCGCCTCTTTGCTAATACACTGTTTATAATAAGAGAGCGCTATTTCATAATTTTTTAGTTTAAAATTAATTTCACCTAAATTTCCCAATGGAATGTATTTTTCACTTTCGGTAAGACCTAATGAAATTTGGTAGGCTTGATTAAAATAGTTTAAAGCAGAATCAATTTTATTTAAATTCATAAAATTGTCCCCTATATTGGTGATAGCGTTGATATAATAAAAATCCTTTAAACTTTTATTTTTAATAGCCGCTGCATACTCTTTTAATTTTATAGAATACTTTAGAGAAGTAGCGTAATCTTTGGATTCATTATAACTTAAGGATAATCCATAGTAAGCATTTAATATTTTACTTGAATCTTTTATTTTCTCTGCAATCTCTAATTGGGCAATTCCGGCTTTGATTGCCTCAAAATAATTTCCAATGGAAGTAAATTCCATACGTAAAAAATCTAAGGCTCTTATTTTCCCTTTGTCTGAATTAATTTTTTCTGAAAGTTTCAGTGCTTTTAAGGAATAAATAATAGCACTATCTTTTTTGTAAAAATCATATTTTGAAACGATATTTAAATAGGCAATAACTTTTTCTTCATTGTCTTCTTGCTTTTCTATTTTATTTAATAGGTCAGCTACATATTTTCTATTCCAATTAATATCATTTAATGAATCATAAGAGGCATTATTATTACTATCACTTTGTGCCCAAGAGGTAATAGTAATAAGGATACTTATACATAATAATAAAAAATGCTTCATTGTTGTTTGTATTTCCTTTTGTTCCATCTTAAAATAATTATTTTGCCATCTCAAATTTAATCAAAATTTATTTCTTTATTACTAATTTTCCTAATCCTATAATTAGGTATACCATTGTAAAAGCAAGTAATTCAATACTTAATGTAATATAGCCTAATGGATACGCAAGAACTAGTATAATTTCTTACTATCGATTCTAATGGAATCTACTATTTGGATGCGCTTAAAAACAGTTACTACTTTCATCCAATTTTCACCCAAAATTTAGATATTCATCCATAGGAGTATTAACTTTAGAGAAATAACGGTATGTCTTTGAATTTAGGAAGAACAGAATTTGGTAACCCTGCTAACAAGGGGCGTGTTTTGTCTACGGAGGAAGCCAATGATTTATTTATAAGTTGGGTACTGAATCCCAAGCTTCAATTACATATGAAACAAGTGGCCCATTTAATGAAATCCTGGGCTAAGGAAAAAGAAGAATTAAATGATGCGGATCAATGGCGCTGGGAAATGGCCGGGCTTTTACATGATGCTGATTGGGATCAATGGCCAGAACTTCATTGTAAAAAAATAATTGAATATTTAGAGGAAAAAGAGATTGATCCTGAAATTATTAGGGCAATTGCCTCTCATGGGCCTGTTCATTTTGGAGTGGAACCTATTACGAAAATGGACAAAATGCTTTATGCTTTTGACGAACTCTCTGGACTAATTCATGCTTATTCCTTAATGCGACCAGAAGGTTATCATGGGATGGAATTAAAAGGAGCTAAAAAACGAATTAAAGACAAAGCCTTTGCTGCCAACGTTTCTAGAGAAGACATAGAAGATGCTTGTGCTAGAGCCAATATAGTTTTGGATGATTTAATCCAATTTATAATTGATAGACAAGCTTATGCAGCCTAAAAATTTTTAACTATAAAGAATCTATTTTAAATATACTTATTAAAACCTGCTACCATGCGTAAAATAATATTTTCGATTTTATGGATTATCACAGCACAATTTTATGTAGCTGCACAAAATGTACCCACGCCTAAATCACATTTTGGTTTTGCCATAGGCGATAATTATCAACTGGCAAATTTTACTCAAACAGAAACGTATTTGAAAAAAATTGCAGCAGTTTCTAAAAAAGTAAAATTACAAGTAATTGGCAAAACAGAAGAGGGGCGCAATCAATACATGCTGATTGTATCTGATCCTAGCAATCTTGCTAATTTAGAAAAGTATAAATCTATTGCACAAAAACTTGCACACGCCGAAAATTTATCTTTAGAGGAAGCCTCAAAATTAGCTAAAGAAGGCAAAGCGGTAGTATGGATTGATGGCGGCCTACATGCAACCGAGGTAACCGGTATTCATCAATGGATAGAATCTATATATCAAATCATTACAAGAGAAGATGAAGAAACTAAGCGCATTTTAAAATCTACCATTATATTATTTGTTCATGCCAATCCGGATGGGCAAGAATTGGTTTCCAATTGGTACATGAGAAGTAGTGATACCTTAAAAAGAACCACTTCTAATTTACCCCGCTTATATGAAAAATATATTGGGCACGATAATAACCGAGATTTTTTTATGACCAATATGCAGGAGTCTAAAAATATGAGTCGTCAACAATATATCGAATGGATGCCACAAATACTTTACAATCACCATCAAGCGGGTCCTCCTGGCTCTGTAGTAGCGGGCCCTCCGTATCGTGATCCATTTAATTATGTGTATGATCCTTTATTAGTTACAGGGATAGATGCTTTGGGGGCAGCGATGAGTAGTCGTTTGAATGCGGAAGGCAAACCAGGTTATACGATGAAAGGCGGATCGGTATATTCTACTTGGTGGAATGGAGGTTTAAGAACCACCGCATATTATCATAATATTATTGGTCTCTTAACTGAAATTATTGGCAACCCAACACCTATGTCTATTCCGCTGGTGCCTCAAAGACTTATACCTAATAGTGCTACCCCTTTTCCTATTACTCCACAAAAATGGTATTTTAAAAACTCAATGGATTATTCTATTTCTTTAAACTATGCTGTATTAAATTATGCAGCTAGGTATAAAGATGAATTGTTGTTGAATATTTATACCATGGGAAGAAATAGTATTGAAGCGGGTAGCAAAGACAGCTGGACGATGTCTCCCAAAAAATCAGACTTGATTACTGAATTATTTAAAGCAGATAAAAAAGACGGAAAATCAGATACCATTCCATTGACTTATTTCGATAAAGTGTATAAAAATCCGGGGTTAAGAGATCCGAGAGGTTATATTATTCCAATTACGCAATCAACTACGGCTGTAGCTTTTATTAATATTTTAATTCAAAGTGGGATTAAAATTGAAAAAGCAATTACTGATTTTAAGGTAGCAGGGAAAAATTATCCAGCGGGCTCTTACGTAGTTAAAACCAATCAAGCCTTTAGACCACATGTATTAGATATGTTTGAACCGCAAGATCATCCCAATGATTTTTTATATCCTGGTGGTCCTCCAGTGCGCCCTTATGATGCAGCAGGTTGGACCCCTGCTTTTACGATGGGCATTGAGTTTGATAGAATACTAGATAATTTTACAGGGCCTTTTGAAACCATTCCTTATGGTGTGCTACAAAAACCAATAGGCCAAATTAATAAAACAGGTAAAGACTGGGTAGGGTATACTTTTCCTACCAATGAAAATGCTGCCTATGTGGCGGTTAATGAATTTTTAAATACAGGCGTAGAAGTATTTAAAAACAAAGACCAATACTTTGTGGCCACCAATAAAAATGTAGAAGCACAAATAGAAAAATTAAGTGCCGAACAAGGTATCAGATTTACCAGTGTAAATAAAAAGCCAGAAGGGATCAATGATAAAGTAAACGTACAAAGAATTGCACTATGGGATAAATATGGTGGATCTATTTCTTCCGGTTGGGTAAGATGGATTTTTGAACAATATCATTTTCCTTTTAAGCTCATTTATCCTAAGCAAATTGATGCAGGTGCATTAAAAGATGAATATGACGTAATTGTTTTTGTAGAAGGAGCGATTCCTGCCCTTAAGCCAGAAACCGCTTCTCCTTATGAAGACAAAGAACCTATTGCCGAAGAAATTCCTCAAGAATTTCATTACATGTTGGGTAAAATAAATACCCAAAAGTCTATCCCTGCCTTACAAGAATTTTTAGAAAAAGGAGGAAAAATTATTACGATTGGCTCGAGTGCAAATTTGGCCTATCATTTAAATGCACCAGTTAGAAATGCATTGGTGGAAATGGTTGCTGGGAAAGAAAAGAACTTACCAGGTGAAAAATTTTACATTCCAGGAAGTGTCATGCAAATAACAGTGGACAATGAATACAAGGCCAATTGGGGTATGAATAAAAAAGCCGATGTTTATTTTAGTGCTAGTCCTGTATTTAAATTATTACCAGATGGAATTGCACGTAAAGAAGTGACACCCTTGGCTTGGTATGCAAGCGATAAAACTTTAAGAAGTGGTTGGGCATTTGGGCAAGCCTATTTGCAAGATGGTGTTGCAGCATTTGAAGCTAAAATTGGCAATGGGAAACTGTTGGTATTTGGACCCGAAATTACTTTCAGAGGCCAAACACATAGTAGTTATAAAATGCTATTTAATCAATTGTATCAATAAAAATTGAGGATACAATTATAGATAGAATAATATAAAACTTAAAACTTCAAAGTTTCAGGTAAATATTTTTTTACCAATGCTTTATAATAGGGTTGCAATTCTTCCCAACTTTTCTGATTTGGATTTTTTGAATACAAATCATAAGGGTTAAATAATTTTACCCACTTAAACATTTCATGATCATGCTCGTCCATTAAATGATTGTAGGCACTTTCACGATGTTGTGCATAAAAAGAATGATAACGTAACATATATAAACCTTCTTCAGGCAAATAATCTTTCATCATGTGGTATACATATTCATCATGACCCCAAGACATATGTACATTTTTTAGTCCGCAGTTAGGTGCGTATACGCCAAACTTTTGACTATATATTTCGTGGTTGTAATCGGGATTATTTTTAAAAAATTCTGGGTATACTATTTTATCTGAATAAGCACAACCTACGGGGAAAGTATCTCCCACTACAGACCATTGTGGTTCACCAAATAAACATAATACTTTTCCCATATCATGAATTAAACCTACAAGTACCATCCAATCTGGATGACCATCATTTCTTATTGCTTCGGAAGTTTGTAATAAGTGCTGCATTTGATCCAGGTCGGTATCAGGATCTGAATCGTCTACTAGTTCATTTAAAAAATCAAATGCTTTCCAAATTGCCATCTCTTTTTTATTGAACTGTAAAAAATCGGTTTTTTTACGTAGTACAAAATCATAAGATTGATACTGATGATTTAAACGGTAAAATTCTTTTACAGTATCTCTTTCCTCTGCTTCATAATTTCTAAAGGCATCGGTTGTTTTATTCGTTGCTATAGCATCAGGATCTGGGTATCTTTTTAAGACATCCATTTCCCATTCATCTAAATTGGCAAGAGGTTTATTATTATCCATAGAACATTTAATTTTTTAATTGCTTGTTAAAAATCGGCTTTTTTTATAAAATAGGCAAATTATTTGCACATCTATTGGGTTCCTTTTATTTTGCAGCTACCAAAATACTGTATACAATGCTGCTAAAATGCCCGTAATTACTACCGATCCTATAATAAACCCAGGATTTACTTTAAACATGGCGGTATCTACTTCTATCGCATTGGCGTTATTTTCTTTTTTTGGTTGACTCAAGCTTATCGCAATCATTACTATTACAATCAATCCAAAAGTAATAGACATTCTATCCAAAAAAGGGAAACTGGGGAAGGCATTGTTGGTCCATTGTGGTAAAAACTTTAATACGGTAGAAATGGGGATGGTTAATAAGGCACCTGCTAAGGCAGCGGAGGAGTTGGTTCGCTTCCAGTAAAATCCTAATAAAAAAATAGCCAATACTCCTGGTGATATAAAACCTACGTATTCTTGAATAAATTGATAGGCTTGATCTAAGGAACGTAATGCAGGTGATACCAATGCTGCTACCAACATACTTACGATCACCACCCATCTTCCAATATGTACTAATTTTTTTTCAGATGCATTTTTATTAATAAATTTTTTATAAATGTCTAATGAAAAAATCGTGGAAATACTATTCGCTTTGCCGGCTAAGGAGGCAACGATAGCGGCAGTAAGGGCAGCAAATGCAACACCTTTTAATCCTGCTGGCAATAAATTCATTAAAGTTGGATAAGCATGATCGGGTTTTATAATCCCATGTACATCCGACATTTCTTTTTGAAACATTCCTCTTTGATGCAATACATACATCGCAATGCCAGGTAAAACTGCAATAATAGGAATTAATAATTTTAAAAAAGCTGCAAATAAAATTCCTTTACGGGCAGTTTTTAAATCGGCCCCTAATGCTCTTTGAACAATATATTGATTGCATCCCCAATAGGCTAAATTATTCACCATCATCCCACCAATTAATACAGATAGTCCTGGTAATTCGGGATAATATTTATTGGTTTTATCAAAAATCATATGAAAATGAGTTGGGGCTTCTCTTTTTAAAACCGCAAGACCCTTTAGTATATTCCCTCCATATCCGTATTGTTCTGATAACAAAGAAATGGCTAAATAAGTAGTGACCAAACCGCCAATAATTAAAACAATTACTTGTATCACATCGGTATACCCTATTACTTTCATGCCACCTAGGGTAACAAAAACAGCAAACACACTCAATCCTATAACACTCACTTCAAAACTAATATTCGTGATAGAAGATATCGCTAATGCCCCTAAATAAATTATCGAGGTCAAGTTTACAAACACATAAACCAATAACCAAAAAACTGCCATGATGGTACTTACCGTATCGTTGTATCTTTTGGAAAGAAACTGCGGCATGGTAAATATCTTGTTCTTCAAATAAATAGGCAATATAAAAACAGCCACTACTATTAAAGTAAAAGCAGACATCCATTCATAGGTTGAAATGGCTAATCCTAAAGCAAAACCAGAGCCAGACATACCAATAAAATGTTCGGCTGAAATATTAGAAGCAATCAGCGAAGCCCCAATGGCCCACCAGGTTAGGGCTCCTTCTGCTAAAAAAAAGTCTGTGGAACTGGTCGTGCCTGATTTCTTTTTTTGGAATATGTAATATCCATAGGAACTAATCAAAATAAAGTAGAGAAAAAAAACAAGATAGTCAGCGGTTTGCAATCTATTCATTCAATATTTTTTAATAGACAATAATTAAGTGTCTACTAATTTAGTATATTTTATTGAATGAAACCTTTATCTAGCAGTTAAGAAATGCTCGTTGAAGCTATTTTTTTTCAAATTCAGGCCTTATGACCCAACTTTGATTGTTAGGTTTTCTAAGTACCAGCCAATAAAAAAAGAAACCAGTGGAAACAAGTCTCATAAGTGGTACTATCCATAAAGGAAGAGAACTGCTTAAATTAATTAATAAACCATCCTCGGGAAATTTACCAAGTCCAATTAAGGCAGGTAATCGATACCAATAATAACAAGAAACACCAGCAGCAGCAAAAATACTAATGAGTTTGCGTTTATATTTTAGTTTGACAATTTTTTCAATATTATAATATAAAATAAAAGTAGTCGCTAATCCCACCACTGGTATTTCGTATACACTTAAAAAGCTACGAAGAGAAGTTATTGTATTGGCATCGGGTACATGAAACCAACCCCAAATAAAACCTGGTAATCCACCAATAATCATTAGCCCACTTAAAGTATGGTATTCGGTTTTATGCGTACTCAAAGGATTGAAATTGGGGGTAGAATCTGGACAAGGGATAACACAATTCATACAGTTTTCACAATTGGCATTGGGCATGGACATAAAAACATTTCCTCCATATAATTTTTCTACTGGATGTACAGGACATAAACCAGAACACCAAGCACTTTTCCATTCGTAAAAAAAACCTAAACTAACCCCTATTACTGCCATTATTATAATCATAATGCCAGTGGCCATGCCATTATTATTAAACAGCGCATGTCTTAATGGTACAATTATAAATAACGCAAAAGTGGCAATGACATTTAATATACCAATCTGTTGGGCAGTTAGTTTTTTTCTTTTTGACCATCCCAAATGCCTGGGTAATAAGTTAGTAGTGGCCAATGGACAAACATTTCTCCAAATTCCTACGGCCACTACAAATAAAAATGGGGCAATAGGAATAAGCACATTCCAAAACAATAAAATGCCTAAGGGTGGAAAAAATAATAAGCAAGTTAATATAGCAGCACCTACTAGCCATACCGCAAATTGAACAATTCGCCAAATGGTGATGGATTGTTTTGATAATTGAGCTCCAGATTTAAAAGTTACAGTTGACATATTTTTCGCTTAAAGATTAAAGTTTATTCAATTAAAAGCGAAAAATATAAAAATTAAAAATTGCAAAATATGATTTACATCATAGTAAATAAAAGTAAAAAATGACTTTACGCTTCTTTTGCTAATCGTTATTGCGTGCAGAAGATTTTGGGATAAGCAATAGATTTTTTTGCAGCGTTTGTTTTAAATGTCTCTTTACAACTTGCCCCATTGTTTTGGCTTTATTATAGTTAGTTGATTCTTTGAAATGTCCTGCGAGACTTGTTTTTAGGCTATTAATTTTTTCGGTGGTGGAAATGGTATCTGCACACATTATATCAAATAAATCGTTCATTCTATACCTAGCAGAGGCCAATCTAAAAGTCATCATCGTTCTTTCTTCGGCCTGGTATTGTGCAATAGATTCTTTGTCTAAATGTTCGCTAACAAGGTTTACGAAGGCAATATTTTCTTTAAAAAATTGAGGAAGGTATAAATTTTTTCTTCCTTCATAAGACTGTTGATCAAAATCAATTGCACGAATTCGATATTGAAAATCTTCAATATCGGGAATAATATTAACCACATAATTATAAGAACGCATGTCTCCTAATAATTGTACAAAACATCGCTCATTAAATTTTACAAATTCTTTAGCAAGTCTAATTACATTAGTGGTGGGGTTATTTAAATGATCGGCAATAAATATATCTCCCGGAATACCAGGTATATGCTCTTCGACCAAAGTAGTTTGATGGGTAAAATAAGTAATACGATTGGGAGAAAGTAAATGCTCTAATTCTAAACCATATACTCTACTGGCATCTGCTTGTTTAATATAATAATGATCGTAATTGTCATTTAATTTATTGACAATTCTAACTCTAAAAGGCTGACTGTTTCCAAAATAACAAAAATCAATTCTTGCTACATCCAAATGATTGATAAGGGTGGTATCTCCTTCGGTTTTTAAAATTGCATAAATTTTTACCAAGCCTTGTCTTAAAAACTCCCACTCTTTCATATCAAAGGATAATTTTTCCCAACTACTTTCATTTCCTTTTTTATCTTTTAATGGAATAGAGTAAGTATACCTTTGTAAATCTTGATAACTAACTGGTAAGTTTACTTCTCGACCATAACGTACTAAATAAGCGCGCAGTTCTTTATTGATAGGAAAGATGGGCTTTTTCTTTGAAGGTTTTTCCGGCTCGTCGGATTTATTAATATGGTCAAAAAAATTTGTCAAAAAGTAGTGTTACCCTAAATTTACGATTTTGTATTACTTATCAGCAGATTAATTTCTTACATTTGAAATGAATCATTGGATCTTTCTTTTTGGCCAACTTCTAAAATATTTTCTATTGAACACGATTTATTGTTATGCTAATAATGAAATTGTACCTATTGACAATGCTGGGGTCCCTGTATCCGATTTATTGGTTCAGCGTGGATATGGTATTTTTGATTTTTTAAGAGTAGCGCATCATCAGCCTTTATTTATCGACGATCATTTAGATCGCTTTTTTAATTCGGCAGCTATAATGCGTTTATCTATAAAAGAATCCAAAGAGGATATAAAAAATATAGTGGCTACACTTATTGAAAAAAATAAATTAGAATTTGCTGGTATTCGCTTACTGATAGCGGGAGGAGATGCACCTGATGGGTATACGATTGCTCAGCCACATCTTATTATAATAGAACAAACACTAGCTCCACCCAGCCATCAATTTTCAACAAAAGGGATTCATTTGGCTAGTTATGAGTATCAACGTCAATTGGCCGAAGTCAAAACCACCGATTATTTAATGGCCATTTGGCTTCAACCCTGGATGAAAAACAAGGGGGCAGATGATATTTTGTATTACCAGGACGGGAGTATCACCGAATGCCCCAGGTCTAATATTTTTATGGTCACGCATCAAAATAAACTCATTACCCCCGCAGTTAATATGTTAAAAGGGGTTACTCGGAAAAATATACTACAAGTAGCTGCTAATCAAGGTATTGAATTTGAAATCAGGGACATAACCTTATCCGAACTAAAGACAGCTAAAGAAGTGTTTATTAGCAGTTCCACTAAAAGAATCCTACCAGTAAGCCAAATAGATGATCAAATTTATACCTTAAGTAATTCAAATTCAATCAGTTATATCATTTTTACCTATTTATTAGCCTTGGAAAAATAGACCCTATAGTTTTTCCTCACTATTATTAATTATTTGTTAATCAATTGTGAATGATTTTTTCAGATTTTGGACTAATTTTGCGAAATAATTCAACCTTTAATAGTTGAATCATTCTTGGACTTGGTTGTAAAGTAAGAGACTCACTGATATAAAATAAGTAACTAGAAAATATATTTTAAATTTTAAACTACAAAACATGAAAAAAATAACCATCCTGATGATTGGTTTAATGACTTTAGGTTTATCGTCATTTGCTCAGATTAAAGGAAAGGTTGTTGACCAAACAACCAAAGAAGTATTAGCAAATGCTACTATTACTAGTGAAAAAGGAGAAAATGTTACCTCTGGATTAGATGGTACTTTTGAATTGAAGACTACAAAAAAAGGAGAAAGCATTTCAATAGCTTATGTTGGTTTCAAAACTGCTACAATAGCAGCAATTGATGACCTCGTTGTAGAACTAGAATCTACCTCCATTGGTTTAAAAGAGGTAGCTGTTTTTGCTAACTTAGGTGTAGATAGAAAAACGCCAGTAGCCATTTCAACGATCAATGCAAGATTTGCTCAAGAAAATTTAGGTACACAAGAATTACCTGAATTATTAAGAATTACTCCATCTGCATTTGTAACTAAAGCGGGTGGTGGTTATGGTGATTCAAGAATTAATATTAGAGGTTTTGATAATAAAAACATTGCAGTATTAATCAATGGTGTACCTGTTAATGATATGGAAGGTGGTACAGTTTATTTCTCCAACTGGGCAGGTATTGGTGATGCCTTAAAACAAATTCAAGTACAAAGAGGTATGGGTGCTTCTAAATTAGCGATCCAATCTATTGGAGGTACTATGAATATCATTACTAAAACAACCGATGCTGAAAAAGGCGGTTCTATTCAACAATCATTGACTGATTTTGGTCAATCACATACTGTATTGTCTTTGTCTACAGGAAATACAAAGAAGGGTGCATTTTCTTTCGTAGGATCAACTACACAAGGCAATGGTTATGTTAATAATACATTTACGAATGCGTATTCTTATTTCTTATCTTATTCAAAAGATTTAGGTAAGCACAAAATTCAATTTACTGCTTTAGGTGCGCCTCAAGAACACGGCCAAAGAAGTACTCGATTAACACCTGCAGAATATGCAAAATATGGTTTGAAGTACAATAAAGACGTTTATGAATTTGCAGATATGACTAGAAAGAATATCAATATTAACTATTTCCACAAACCAGTTTTTAGTTTGAATGATTATTGGACGCTAAGTAAGAAAACTACATTGACTACTTCAGTGTATACTTCTTTCGGACATGGTGGTGGTAGTGGTACTATTGGAACAACACCTTCTACAAGAGATGGTGGTAATGGCTATTTAATTATGGACCCTACTGCAATTGCAAGTGCTGCTTCTAGTAAGGGCTCTTCATTTGCTATTAGAAACTCGATTAATAACCATATTTGGACAGGTATTTTATCTACTTTAAATACAGAGCTAAGTCCAAACGTAAATTTAACTTTTGGTGTTGATGGCAGAACTTATAAAGGAACACACTTCCGTGAAATGAGAGACTTAGTAGGTGGTGCTTTCTTCAATGATCCGTTTAATACTAAAGCGACAGTTGATCCTAATGTAAGCTCTTATGTTGATGTTACTAAAGTTACTCCAGCTAATAATCGTGTTGCTTATGATTATGACGGCTTGGTTAATTATTTAGGTGCATTTGGACAATTAGAATATACTAAAGATGATGTATCCTTATTCTTACAAGGTGCTGTGTCTGAAACTAATTATGGTAGAGTAGATAGATACAATTTAATGCACAAAGAATTCAATGCTGATAAAGTTAATATTACTGGGTTTAATCTTAAAACAGGGGTAAACTATAATATTGATGAAGCAAATAATATTTTTGCAAGTGTAGGAGCCTATAGCAGAGCACCGTATTTAAGCTTTATTTATAATGGTACTACTACCACCAGCAGCCCTATTTCTGGAAATGCTGTGAATTCAAACATTCAAAATGAAGAAGCAAAATCGGTAGAAGCTGGATATGGATTCCGTTCAAATTTATTTACATTTAAATTAAATGCTTATTATACTGTATTCTTTAATCGTTCTTTAACTTCTCCATTACTAAACAATGCAGATGGCACACAATATAGAGCTTTAATTTCTGGTCAAGGTGCCTTACACAGAGGTGTGGAAGCAGAAGCTAAATATAAAGTATCTAAGCAATTAGAAATTGGTGCATTTACTTCTTATGGAGATTGGAGATGGGTAGGAAATGCTACGGCAGTTTTGCATGATGATGTAAAAAATACTGATACAAAAGTAAATGTATATTCTGATGGTTTATATGTAGGTGACCAACCTCAATTTACCAGTGGTTTGTTAGCTAGATATCAAGTAACTAGTACTTTTGATATTGGTGGCGATTTTACTTATAATGATAAGTATTATGCTTATTATGATCCATCTTCAAGAACAAGTGCTACTATTTATTCTCAACCTTACAAACTTCCTTCCTTTGGTATTTTTAATGCTAGATTAGGGTATAAGTTTAAAATAGGTAATTTAGATTCATACGCTGCTGCGCATGTATACAACTTCTTTGACAAAGGCTATTGGATTGAAGCCAATGATGCAGGCGGTACTGGTGCAGGTACATTGGGTTCTGGATTTAAAGGCTGGGGAAGAACATCAGACATTAGTTTGAAAATCAACTTCTAATTATATAATTCACTATATATACAAAAAACCCTCACAATTTGTGAGGGTTTTTTTATTTTAAATAAGCAATAGATGGTTGCTGTTTAGCCAATCAAATATTAATGGGCCTTTCTTTTTTTAGATTTAGATTTTTCTATCAGGACTATTTTTTTCACTCTCATGTTTTTAAATCTTACCACATCACCATGGCCTAAGAAACCTAAATGGCCAGTGGTACGTGCTAAACCTGGGTGTTGATTGTGATCCATGGTTCCATTGATAGAAGCTGCAGCATAATCTCCATCCACGATTACTGTTCCATTTAAGGTTACTTTAATTTTACTGCCATTGACCATTATTTCTTCTTGATTCCACTCTCCAGTTGGTTTTAAATAACCCCTTTTTGCAGGAATAACACCATATACCGATCCATGGTATTGATAGGGCTGAAGCTTAGCATACATGGGATGTTCACTATCTAATACCTGAATTTCCATACCTACATATGCAGCATCCCCTTCTAATGGCGCATGCACTCCAATGCCATTATTAGAACCAGGCGTTAATTGAAATTCGAAACGATAAATAAAATTATCATATTCTTCCTTGGTATATAAATTTCCTCCACTGCCTTCTTCGGGACTCACCATTAAGCTTCCCTCTTTTACTAAATAACCTGAGGTATTTCCAGTCCATTGCTCAATAGTAGTACCATCAAACAAAGAAACAAATCCTTGTTTTTGTTCTTCCTCAGAAATGTTAACGGCTGTTGCTGTAGGCAATTCTTTTACATAAATATTTCGATAAGCTACATAAGTGCCATGCGCTTGTAACTCAATTTGTTCTTTGGTGAAAATGGGAAGATTATGATCCCAATAGTTTTCTAAGACAATATTATCAGTTACTAAAATTCCATTTAAATACACAGTTACTTTTTCACCTTTCATAATGATATGGAAAGTATTCCATTCGCCAATTTTATTATCCGCTACTACTAGTGGCTTGCTTACATGTTTTTGATTGTTGTATAAGCCGCCCGAGCCAACTTCTGCGCCCACATCATGTCGGCTGGTATCCCATATTTGCACCTGTGGAGTACCACGTAAATAAATACCAGCATCCCCTTGCGCTGTAATTTTCCAATCCACATACATTTCAAAATCTCCATATTTTTTTTCTGTGGCTAAATTATCGCCATGACCTGTGAATATTAATAAACCATCTTTTGCGATCCAATCTCCTTTAGTTTTTTCATTGGCAATTTTTTCTGCGGCTTGTAAGGCAGCGTCGCTCATTTTAGCTCGAGCGATTGGATTGTCCACTAATGCTTTCCAATTGGTAAGGTCTTTGCCATTAAATAAGTTTACAAATCCATAATCATAAGGCAATAATTTTAAATAGGCATTGGTTTTAGATACGAGTATGGCACTGTCTTCACCGTGAAGTAAATCAATCGCTTTTTCTAACGCGGCTCTTACATCAGCACCTCTAATATTTTTATCTGACATAGCAAGCTTACAAACAATTCTTGCAGCATCTTGGTTGGTTTCAGCATCATTTAAAAATTTACTTACAAACATAAAGCTGCCAAATCCTGGAAGGTGTTCGGCTTCGGCCAATAACTTTCTTTTTTGAATTGGATTGCTAGCTTTTTCCATTTTATCTTGCAACAACAATAAATGTTGTGCATTGGATATTGCTTTTTCTTTTACAGGAGTAACTATTTTTATTTCAGGTAAAACAAAATGTACATTGTCTAAAGCTGCTTGAATGTGTTTTTTATTATCTCCCTTTGCATTCCCTAAGGCATTTGTTAAAGCAGCTATTGAAGCTTGTGAATGGATACTGGCCAACGCCCTAGCTGCATTACCACCAAAGGTTTCATCTTTTAATAATTTTGATAATAATTTAATCGAAGCATCCTCCCCTAATAAGGCTAGTTGTTTTATAAGAATTTCTTTTGCATAGAAGGAACTTGCTGCTGAATATACACTCGCCAACAAGGTTGCTGTTTGTTTTTTTAATTCAATATTTAAAGAAGCTTCGTTTACAAATGCATTTAGCGCATAGCTAGACTTTAATTTTAAAGAATCATCATTTAATAATTGTACCAATTGCTTCCATTCGTTTTTCCCCCATGATTTCATGGTGGTTATGGATGAATTAATTTCAGTATTGTGTTGATAAGGAAAAACCTCAATGGTTTTAGTAATAGCTTCTTTTTGTGCTTGAACCTGTGTTAGGCTTAGCAATAGGATGACTATATAGGAAAAAAGTGATTTCATTTTTATAATTTTTATTTCAATTGTTAAATATTCCAAGGAGCACGCATGGCTGGATGAATTAATCCATTAGCTTCTTCGTCATTGATAAATTCTTGAGTTACCGGATTAAATTTTAAGCTTCTTCCCAATTGTAAAGCTATTTTCCCCATATTAATAATCGTACAAGATCTAAATCCATTAGACTCATTCAAAGCAAATGGAGTTCTGTATTTTACGGAATCTAAAAAATTGGTCACTTGTGGATCAGGATCGGGCATCATAGCCAATTTTTCTTTTAAATTGGGAATGTCTGATTTAAATCCTTTAAACAATTTTCCTTTTGGACCTTCTATATAGGCTGCATTGGGGTCGGTTGCTTCTCCATCTAAAATAATTTTACAACCATCTTCGTAAGTGAAAGTTAATTTTCTAAAAGTTCCACAAGCATCAGGATGTTGTTGTTCTGCATCTACTTCCACCATCACTGGACTCGTTTCATCTTTCCCTAAAAAATATTGTATTGGATCTATATAGTGTTGTCCCATATCTCCTAATCCGCCACCATCATAATCCCAATAGCCTCTAAAAGTTTGATGAACCCGATGCGCATTGTATGGTTTATATGGAGCTGGTCCTAACCATCTGTCATAATCTAATTCTTCAGGAACAGGTTGTTCTTCTAGTTTTGTTTTTCCTACCCAATAAAATTTCCAATCAAAACCAGTGGTTTTACTTACAGTAACCGTTAATGGCCATCCTAATAATCCAGATTCTACTAATTTTTTGATAGGCTTTACCGTGGTATTCATGCCATAGAAATTATCTTCAAATCGGAACCAAGTATTTAATCTAAACATGCGCTTATACTGCTGAACAGCTTCTACCACTCGCTTTCCTTCTCCAATGGTTCTGGTCATTGGTTTCTCACACCAAATATCTTTACCTGCTTTAGCTGCTTCAATGGCCATTATACCATGCCAATGTGGAGGGGTTGCAATATGAACAATATCTACTTCAGGCAATGCGATTAACTCGCGGTGGTCATGGAATGTTTTTATTTTTCCACCTACTAATTCCGCAGCACTTTGTAAATGATTTTTATCTACATCACAAATAGCAACTACTCTTGTTCCTGCATAAGGAACATGACCTCTACCCATACCGCCTAAGCCGATGATACCTTTGGTAAGTTGATCACTGGGTGCTAAAAATCCACGTCCTAAAACCTGTCTTGGGACTATGGTAAATCCAGCTACTACTGCAGCAGTATTTTTTAAAAATCGACGTCTACTATTTTTTTCT
>CANFOM010000004.1 GCA_947448725.1 Bacteroidota bacterium | reverse complement strand
TTAATCTGAATACCAAACAATCAAAAGGCGAAGCAAATTTTGCCATGGCTGCTTAATTCAGTGAATTAACTTCCATTTTGGTCGAGAGAGAAGGCAGGCCTGTTGCCCGCTCCTCAGCCTAATTAAAAACAAAACAGGATGCGATAAAAGTAGGCTGTGCCTTTTATTTAAGTACCATTCAGCTAAGTAGTAAATTGGTTTGTGTTTTTCCTGTTTACCGCCGACAAGCAATAAAACAATAAGCATGTAGAAGATCAATGGTAACATTGTTTGGACAGGGGTTCGACTCCCCTCGACTCCACTTTAATTCGAAGCAAAAAGGCCCCCGAGTACTCGGGGGCCTTTTTGCTTTTAACCATTTTTCAGTATCAAATTTCAAATAAACTTTATATATTTATAAAGCTTGAAAAATTGAATTTTATGACTGATAAAACGAACTCAAAAACAAGACGATCCTTTATTCAACAGCTAAGCCTATTGACTTTATTTGCGGGGAGTTCAATGGCTTCATTGGCCGAAACAGAAATTAAAAAAAGAAATTTTAAAATTGGTGCTTGCGATTGGAGCCTTGGTAAAGATTGTGACAGCGGTGCCTTCGAAATTGCAAAAAATATAGGTCTGGATGGCATCATGGTAAGTATGGGTTCTGAAAGTAATAATCTTCGTTTGAGAGAGACATCGGTTCAGCAGGAGTATTTACATTATGCTAAAACAACAGGGGTTGAAATTTCAAGTATTGCTTTGGGGGTATTTAATAGTGTACCTTATAAATCGGATCCTCGGACAGAGCAATGGTTGTGGGATAGTATTGATGTGGCTCGTAATCTTTCAGCACCATTGGTATTGCTAGCCTTTTTCAATAACAATGATTTACGCAATGATGCCAAGGGGAAGCAAGAAGTGATTAGGCGTTTAAAAAAAGTGGCACCCCACGCAGAAAAAAATGGTGTCATTTTGGGAATAGAGTCTTACCTAAATGCCGATGAACAAATTGAGATCATCGATCAAGTGGGTTCGAAAAACGTTAAAATATATTATGACTTTTGCAATGTTACCGATGCAGGCTTTGATACCGTAAAAGAGTTTAAAAAATTAGGCAAAGACAGAATCTGTGAATTGCATATGAAAGAAAATGGTTTTTTATTGGGCGAGGGTGTCAATAATTGGAAAGCCATTGGGGAAGCGGTTCAGGAAACCAATTATATAGGCAATGGATGGATGCAAATAGAAGGCGCCATTCCAAAGGGCGGAGACACTGTGAAAAGTTATCAGCAAAATTTACAATTTTTAAAAAGTATTTTTTTAAAATAAAAAATACTTTATTAACCTGACTTTGCTTTAAATGTAAAGTCTTTATTTATCTAAAACATCTTTATAGATTCTTAATTTCGAACAATGAAAAAAAATAAATATTCTTTTTTACTAAGCGGTATATCTTTAATTACAATCTTTTATTTTATTGCATGTCAAACAACAGGTTCCAATAATACTACAGGACTTTATTTATCCGATGATTTAGAAGTTACCTTATGGGCCGAGTCGCCTATGTTTTATAATCCTACCAATATGGATGTGGATTATAGAGGGAGAGTTTGGGTGACAGAAGCGGTGAACTATCGCAACTACAACAATGATTCTACTAAGGCTTTGCATCATCCCAAAGGAGATCGGATTATGATTCTTGAAGATACCAATCAGGATGGCAAGGCAGATAAGTCGTCGGTATTTGTGGAAGATAAAGATTTGATTTCGCCAGTGGGTATAGCAGTGATAGGAAATAAAGTAATTGTATCCTGCTCTCCGAATTTAATTATTTATACAGATACCAATGGGGATGACAAAGCGGATACCAAAGAAATTAGGTTAACGGGTTTTGGCGGTAAGGACCATGATCATTCTTTGCATGCTGTAACAGCAGGACCCGATGGCAATTGGTATTTTAATACCGGTAATGCTGGACCGCATATGGTGACGGATAAAAGTGGATGGAATTTACGTTCAGGAAGTATCTATACAGGAGGCTCTCCTTACAATAATAAAAATGAGGGAAATCGTAAAAGTGATGATGGCAAGGTTTGGGTGGGTGGTTTAGCACTTCGCATTAATCCTGATGGGACTGGTTTAAAAGTAATGGGACATAATTTTAGAAACTCCTATGAAGTTATTCCTGATTCCTATGGTAACCTTTGGCAAAATGATAATGACGACCAAGTAGTAACTTGTCGTACCACTTGGTTAATGGAGGGAGGAAATGCTGGATATTTTAGTACCGATGGAACCAGGTATTGGCAAGCCGACCAACGTCCAGGGCAGGAAATTTTTACAGCGCATTGGCACCAAGAAGATCCAGGGGTAATGCCTGCAGGAGATAGGTCTGGTGCAGGAGCTCCCACCGGTGTGGCTTCTTATGAATCGGATGCCTTAGGTAAAAATTACAGAGGTATGTTACTAAGTGCAGATGCGGGTCGTAATGTAATATTTGGTTATCATCCTTCGGTTAGTGGTGCTGGATATAATTTAGGAGCAAGACAAAATTTTATTACTTCTATTGCGGGAGACAATGAAGCATATGTATGGAATGATACCCTTGAGAATAAGAAAAAAGAAAAATCTTTTCGACCTTCGGATGTAACCATTGGAACAGATGGTTCTATTTATGTTGCCGACTGGTATGATCCAGTGGTGGGTGGTCATCAAATGAAAGATAGTCTTGGTTACGGAAGAATTTTTAGAATTACGCCCAAAAATAAAAAACTCATTGCTCCAACACTCAATTTCAATAGTGTGCAAGGTCAATTAGAAGCTTTGAAAAATCCAGCTGTGAATGTGCGCAATATTGCTTTTGAAAAACTAAAACAACAAGGGGCTGCAGTGATAGAGCCTGTAAAAAAATTACTACAGGACGAGAATCCTTATATAAGAGCCAGGGCTATTTGGTTATTAGCGCAACTTGGGGCGGAAGGTAAAAAAGAAGTTGAAAAAATATTAACTGACAAAGATGAAAAAATTAGAGCTACTGCTTTTAAATCTTTAAGACAGGTCAATCAAAATATACTTCCCTTAGCGAAGCAACTTTCTACAGATCCTTCGGCATTTGTTCGCAGAGAAGTAGCCGTAGCGCTAAGAGATTCCACTTTTAAAGTAAAAAAAGAAATACTACTTGCTATAGCCATTAGGTACGATGGAAAAGATAGATGGTACTTAGAAACATTGGGAAGTGCTATGGAGGCAGATGCGGATATTTGGTATAAAGAATTAATGAATTCATTTTATCCCAACCAAATAACTTCTCCTTTAAAATGGAATAAACCCATGACCGATTTTGCTTGGAGACTTCACTCCGTAAATGCAGTCAATGATATCGCACAAAGAGCAACAGATGCTAGTTTATCCAAAGAAGACAGAGCTCAAATGATTACAGCACTGGCTTTTATTAATGATAAAACTGCGGCCAATGCCATGTTACAATTAACCAGTGCTCCATTGGCAGATGTGAAAGAACAATCTTTATATTGGGTATCTTTTAGACAAAGTAATGATTGGTTTAAGTTATTAGACTGGTCCAAGATTAATGTAAATACTTCCTATCAACGCAAGCTGGCATTAATGAAAGTGAAGCTTCAACTTTTGTTAGATAGTCGTCAACCTTTAGAAGATCATAAAAGAATTGCAAAGGAAATGGTATTGGATTCAATGGGAGGCCAAATGGTGATTGGATTAATGGCGGAAAATAAATTACCGGCTAACTTAATGTCAGCAGTGGCAGAAAACATATTCAATAATCCAGATTTAGGCGTAAGGGTGCAGGCAGGAAATTATGTGAAGCGAACTGGTACGGATAAAATGTATTCGGTAAATAGCATTGCAAAATTAACAGGGGATGCAACTGCAGGTAAAACTGTTTTTATTAATAAGTGTAGTAGCTGCCATTTGGTAGAATTGACTGGCAATAGAATAGGGCCAGAATTGACTAATATTGGAAAAAAGTATGACAAAATATCCTTACTGGATGCGATTGTTAATCCAAGTGCTTCGATAGTATTTGGCTATGAGCCTTGGTTGGTGAATACCAAAGAAGGGGAATCTTTATTTGGATTTTTGATTTCAGAAAATAAACAATCCATTGTGATCAAAGATATTGCAGGGGTTCAGCATGTGATTGCACAGGACAAAATTAGTTCCAAGAAGAAGCAAGAAAAAAGTTTGATGCCGGAACCTAGTACTACTGGACTCACCGAACAAAATTTGTCTGATATCGCTGCTTATTTATTATCAATTAAAGCAAAGTCTTAAATAATAAAAAAAGTTATTTAATTTTTTGAAGTAGCCATTCACCTACTTTTCCACCTTCTAGTTGCCCATTGGTAATGGCATCCATAAAGTGTATGCCGCCATAAAATCTGGATACGCCAGCCTCTGATGCAGCCTTATTAAAAGACTCAAAGTTTCTGGAAGGCAATCCGTAAACGACTTCTACATTATCGGTGTAGGCAAAATTATCTCCAAAATAATGGGTAAGAATTGTTGCAGAAGCGGAGGAAATAACGGAGTGTCCACTCAAATATTCAGGAAAGGGAGGTGTTTGTAAAAGTGGCTCCCATTGAGGATCTATTATTTTTCGAATGGCTGTTTCTGGACGAACTCGATTGCTTCTGTATTTTTCATCCCAACAAGTAATAAAGGCATCCATTAATCCCATCGATACAGAAGTATATATTTGTATACTTTGCTCAAAACTTTTATTGGTCTTTTCACAAGCAATGCCTGCAATGCCCATCCAATGAGCGCCCGGTGAAATTTTCTTTAATCCATATTGAAGATGTCCGCCATTTTGAACAGCAAAAGGATTACAATCCCAAAAAGCGGCAATCAATCGATGATCCTCTGATAATTCTTTTCCTTCCTTATAGACCGCTTCGGTTAAATTATAAAAAGGAGATCCTTTAGAAGGATTATAAGCTACAGGAGGGATAGGTTTAAATTGACTGGAAGTATCCAGGGTAAAAGGGCGTACCGTTCTAAAATAGGGCTCTACGGCAGCCATAAAAGCGGGAGGTGTTGGATACCAATAGCCTGCTTCTGTTTTTGGGGTATACCTTGGCAAATTGCTAATTTTATTATAGCCATCTGCTTTAGCATAGGCCAATATTTCCTTACTAATGGCCTGCGCATAAGTCATTGAGTTGGCAATGGTCTCCTCATCAAACCCCAATTGTTTACAAGAGTCAATAAATTTTTGTTCAAAAACACCCATCAAAGGGCCAGAGGGTTGTATTTTTTTAGCAGTTTCCATCATGGCCAATAAGGCACTTAATTGATTGGAATAAGGAAGGGCAGTTGGTTTAATTTTTATTGCAGGGTAGCCATTTAATTTACCATACATGTTTTTAAAGCTAGTATCATATTGTGCTACTACTTCATAACCCGCTAAACAGGTATAAGAAAAAAACCGAGCAGCTAAGGGCGGATTGGTGATGTCCTGTAGCATAATATCCGTCATCGTAAAAATAACTTTGGCTAGCTCTTTATTGGTAAAAGTAGGAGCTTGTTTTTTTGGAGCACAAGAACTTATTTGCATCAATAAAATAGAGGCAATCAATAAATAAGGTAATAATTTAATTTTCTTAAGGGATAACTTCACTAATTCTTTTTTCATTTTAAATTATTTAAATTCAATTGGTATTCGCTTATCTAGGTTGGTAAACTTTAATGGGTTGTTGATTCATCCCAAATAACAGATTATTTTTTATACTAAGTACACTTCTAACATCTCCCCAAATATGGAAGCCTGATGCTTGTTGGGTAATATAGTTAAAATGGCCTTTGCCATCTCCCTTCAATAACGTTCCAAAATTTGCATCGTATTTTCCAAAGCGAATACGCGCTTGATTGATATTACCACACAACAGCAAGTCCATATTTCCATCATGATCATAATCAATAGCATTGATGGTAAATACGGGCGAAAACTGCGCTTGCATAGGAAGACTCTTTTTATGAAATTTTCCATCTGCACTACCTTCAAAATAGGAAGTAGTTAATTCATTGGCCTGAAGGTGTTTTGCATCTTTCAATTCATCCGAAGTAAATACATCCTTCAAGGTAGTATTGGCATAGGATTTATAATCCGTAAATCGGGTACGCATGATACTCATCTGCTCTAACAATTCATCACGGGTTACATAGGGGTAGGTTTTGTGCTGAATGTAAAAACAAAGAATAGGGTCCACCGATCCATTATTGTCAAAATCTTTATAATACATTTCTGCAGGTTCGGCATCACTGGCTTTGGCCTGACTATTCAAGCCCATATTGCCAATCACTAAATCCTGAAAACCATCGCCGTTTAAATCGGCAAGCAATATCTTATTCCACCAGCCACTATATTCTTTATCAAAATAGCTAGTTGTTTTATTTTCTAATTTCCCATTCACATTTACAAAAGCCATAATGGGCATCCATTCTCCCACTAAAATTAAATCCATTTTTTTATCGTGGTTAATATCAAACCATACCGCATCGGTTACCATACCAATATTTTTTAACTGCGGCGCAATGGATTCTATTTTATCAGTAAAGTTTCCTTTGCCATCATTGATCAATAAATAGCTTTCTGGGGTTTCAGGATATCGGCCAGGAACATTTCTGCCTCCTACAAATAAATCCATAAATCCATCTCCATTCACATCTGCAGCGCGCACACAACTTTTACTTCCCTTCATGGCGGGTAATGCATTAGTTGCTTTAGAAAAATTGCCCTTCCCATCATTGAGGTACAATCTATCTTGAAATAAAACATCGCCTACTAAATAATTATGATAACCGCCAGCTACCACATATAAATCTTTAAAGCCATCATTATTCACATCTACAAATAAAGCATCGGCATCTTCACCCAACGAGTCTGCCTCAAATACGGAAGGTGTTTTTAGAATAAACTGACCATTTTTTTGTTGAATATAAAGAGCTCCTGGTTTTCCACTGCCACCGCCAGCAAATACATCTTCTAATCCATCTCCATTCACATCGCCTTTTACTAAAGCCGGACCACTAAATGAAAGAGGATTAACGAGTAATGTTTGGCGTTTAAAATCATTGATATGATTTTCGGCGCTTACATATTTTATAGGACTTACTACTTCTTTGAAAATTGAAGACTTAGCAGCGGGTGCTTTGTATTGACGAGTTGCATCCGTTTCTTTCAAAGTAAGTAACTGATCCGATTTAATATTGGTAAGGATTTGTTCTTTACCACCAAGCCAAACTATACTTAGCGTGTCTATGATGGTTTCTTTGCCCAATCCAAAATGCAATACGGGCGATACCGTAGATTGAAATCCTCTGGCAGGCATTTGCTCTAAGAATTGCTTTTTATTTTTCTGATAAATGGTCACCATAGCACCATATCCATCTGTGTTCTTATTGGCTCCTACCAACTTAATTTGTAAGGAATGATTTTGATTTTGCTTTTCGGCGTTATTGCGATAAATGAAAGCTGGTTGATTAATATTGTTGACTACTAAATCTAAATCACCATCATTATCTAAATCTACATAAGCGGCTCCATTGCTACTAGAAGGCGTGGTTAAACCCCATTGCTTGCCAACATTCTTAAAAGTTAAATCTTGATTGTTTTTGAAAGTATAATTGACCACATTGGAAGAGGACATTTTTTTAATAATATCTAAAACATCTTCTCTTTGTAAGCGTCCCTTTTTTTGAATGAAATCATATTTGTATTTCAAAAAATCCATATTGGTAAAATCGCGCAAGTAACCATTGCTTACATATAAATCCTTCCAGCCATCATTGTCTAAATCGGCAAATAGGGGAGACCAACTCCAATCGGTGTTGGAAATACCTGCTAACTGTCCAATTTCACTAAAAGTTCCATCGCCATTATTTAACTGCAACATATTGCGCATATATTGATGATGAAAACCTCTGCGCAAACCGAGATCAAATTTTTCATAATTATCTGGAGCAAATAATAATTTTTGTCTAAGATTGTCTTCGGGCAACATGTCTAAGGTAAAAATATCAGGTAGCCCATCATTGTTAATGTCGGCTACGTTATTCCCCATTGAAAACAAACTGATATGCCCCATACTTGAAATTAGCTGGTCCGTAAAACCACCTTTCTTATTATTGATGTATAAATAATCGGGTACCCCATAATCGTTAGAAACATAAATATCAGGCCATCCATCCTGGTTAATATCTGCAATGCCTGCACCTAATCCATAAGACAAAGCAGAACTGCTTAATCCGGAAGTAGAAGTAATATCGACAAAATGGTTGTTATCGTTCCTAAATAATTTTACACCGGTATTCATATCTCTTTTGGCCAATATTGCCAAAGTACTTGCTTCATCTAATAAAGGTAAATTGGTAGGGTTGTGGTTCATTAAGAACATGTCTAAATCGCCATCTCTATCAAAATCAAAAAAGAAAGCCTGTGTGGCATAACCAGTATCGGCAATACCATATTGAGTTGCTTGTTCTAAAAAATTGGGAACACCTGCTTTGTCATTGCCTTGATTGATAAAAAGCTGATTGGCTCTTTTATAAGAAGGCATTTTACCCGAATAACAAACATAAATATCTTCTTTACCATCTCCATTTACATCTGCAATGGTGACACCTGTTTTCCAAGGACCAGGTCTTGATTGCACATTGGCCGCCACTGTCATATCCTGAAACTGCATGGCCCCTTTGTTCAGGTATAATTTATTATCACCCAGATTGCTTGAAAAATAAATATCCTGCAATCCGTCATTGTTTAAATCGCCTACGGCTAAACCACCCCCATTGTAAAAATATTCATACAGCAATACGTTGGTATTGAGCCCTTCGGCAAGGGGGTTGTTAAAATCTATATGGGTGCTGTCTGGTGGCAGGGAAGTAAAAAGATGCGGACCATTGGCGTCGGCGGTATCTGTTGAAGATTCATTATTGTGACAAGCATTCATTACTAAAGCGAGGGAGGCAATAATAAAATTTCGGATAATTATTTTAGTCAAAGTAACGGGTATTTAGATGAAAAATATGAGGATAAATACTCCTACAAATATAATTTTTTTTAGCAATATAGAGTCAATAAATAGGGGCTAAAGAGGGTAGTATAAACAATATTTAGCTTCCTATGATTTTGGTCAGGAATTGTACCTATTCCACAAAAAAAAACTGCACCGGAAAATTCCGGTGCAGTTAACAAATAAATTATTAGTTATAATTAATAACCAGGGTTCTGAATAAGTTTTTTATTCTTATTCATTTCATCCAAATTAATTGGAGGGAAATAAATCTTATCTAACCAAGTGCGGTTTTCAACACCTGATTCTAGATTTTGAACATGGTAATCATAAGTGTAATTGTCTTTGCTATAGCGGTAAGTTTTTACAGTTTTACCAGCTTTTAATTTACCGGTAATCACCATAATTCTTACTTTATTACCTAATGTTTCTGGTGCAATCATCCATCTTCTTGCATCAAAAAAGCGTTGGTCTTCTACAAGCATTTCAATATTACGCTCGTTGCGATATAATTTTACTAAATCTGCTCCAGTTTTGGTAGTAGCTGGTAAACCTGCTCTAAAACGGATTTTGTTAAGCCATGTTGTTGCAGTGGCTTCGTCACCTGTTGCAAGACATGCTTCGATATAATTAAATACAACTTCAGTTTGTCTAAGTAGTATTGTAGGAACCTCTTGTTTTTGGTTCATATCCACAATAGCTGGATTAGGGTCCATGAATTTTTTAATTACATATCCAGTTCTAGTACCATTCCAGTTTTCGATATTACTGTTTCTAGTGTCAATACCAAAGTAAGGAACTCCAGCACCAGCTGTACCAGTTTCATAAGTACCAAACTGTAATTCTCCAAAAGGATCAATTGCAGCACCATCAGTAGTACGTGGCTTCCAAGTACCGCCATCATAGAAAACGTCCGCGTAAAAACGTGGATCTCTGTTTTCATAAGGAGCAGCAGCATGAGTTGGATTGCTCCAATCAAATGGAGTACCATCCATCATTTCATAACTGTCTACTAAATTTTGAGTAGGCTCAACCGAAGACCAACCATGGTAACCATTTGGCATATTGTTTCTTGGATACCAAGCGCCCCAATCATCTGTAGCAGCATTGATATAGTATTTTCCAAAATAGGCTTCTACTTCAGCACCGCCTCTAGATAAACCTAATTTAGTATGATCCGCCATAGCATCTGCAGCAGATTGTGGAGCAGTTAGATCTAATTTGTAACCATTATTAACGTAATCTAATGCTGCTTTTGAAGCCGCTTTTGCAGCTGCCCAACGTGAAGCTTGGTCGCCACTTGTGTAGCCCAATAATTCATAGTTAGCAAATCCACCTACAACAGTAGATTTTGCAGAAGCTTTTGCTTTATCGTGTAAATCACTAGCAGCATAAGTCAATACTCTTGATTTTAAAGCCAATGCAGCAGCTTTGTTTGCACGACCAGAAGGCATTGATAGTCCATTCAACAATAAAGCTGCAGAATCACAATCACCAACGATTGAAGTTACACATTCAGCATAAGTGTTTCTTGCTTTAGTAAAATCGGTAGCACTCAATGTATAAGTAGACTTAATCAAAGGTACACCACCATAATATCTAAGCAATTGATTGTAATAATAAGCACGCATAAAATAGGCTTGGCCCTTTAATTTAGAGATTACCGCGGCATCAAGTTTTGAAGCACCAAGGTTTTCAATAGAAAGGTTGGCAGCTCTTATTTTGCCGTACATATTACCCCATTCCATAGTACCTAAAACACCACCATTATTTGAAGGGCTAATAGCACTTTCATTAATGGCTTGTCTTCCGAAATTGAACAGACAGTTATCTGTTTGGTCATCCAAACTATTTTGTTGCAAATAGCCTTCGCCAATACCATTGTACAAATCTGTAATGAACATTTCAGAAAGAGAGGCATCAGACCACGTGGATGCTGCCGCTGCTTTATCGAGCGGTTGTGTATTCAGGAAATCTTTATTACAAGATGTAACTAAGATCACTGAACACAGTGGAATCATTATTTTTTTGAATATTTGTTTCATTAATTAAAATTTAGAAGGTTATGTTTAATCCTGTATTGATAAGTTTAGACTGCGGATAATAATGTCCGTCGCTATTTTGTGATTCTGGGTCATAAACTACTAGATTCGTCCAGGTAACTAAGTTCAATCCATTTACATAAAACCTTAATTTGTTAATACCAAACTTATTACCAACTGTTTTAGGCAATGTATAACCTAACTCAAGGTTTTTAAGACGTACATAGTCGGAACTAACGTTGTAAAAAGTGTTACGATTAGAGAAATATTGGTTATTTCTATCCACAGTACGAGGATATACAGAACTTGGGTTGTCAACAGTCCAACGGTGCTCATAAGTATCTAATAAATAGTTACCAATGGTACCTGTTTCTGTTTGAATAAACAATTCTGCTCCTGTAGAAGCTTGGAACAATACGCTTAAATCAAAATCTTTGTATTGTAAACCAATAGTCAAACCACCTTGGAAAGTAGGGGTTTGGTTTTTATCACTTCTAACTCTATCGTTACCATCAATTTTTCCATCACCATTGACATCCTTAAATTTCATACTACCTGGGAAAAGTTTTCCAGCACCACCAACACCAGAATAATCTAGTTTGTTAGCAGCTACATCGGCAGCATCTTTAAATACTCCATCATACACATAAAGTAATTGTGCATCAGGATTGTTTACATCACTAGGCATTGGTTTACCTGTAGACAATTGATAAGCAGGTCTTCCTGGAGTTTCATCCCAGAATACAATTTTATTTTTAGATATACCACCATTGATACCTACATTATAACGTAAGTCACCCAATGTATTGTTATAGTCTAATTTAAATTCCCAACCTGCATTATCCACTTTACCAATGTTTTCAGCTGGTAATGTTAAACCTGTAGATACTGGAATAGAAGCGTTTCTTCTCCACAAGATATTAGTTCTATGATTTTGAAACACGTCAAATTCAAAAGATAATCTGTTATCCAAAGTAGTACCTTCTATACCAAAGTTAGCGTTGTTCGCTACCTCCCAAGTAAGATTTGCATTTGGAATTCCATTTTCTTTTAAAGTTTGACCTACTGCTCCACCTGATGTATAACTTCCGTAAGCATAAGTAGGTAAGTAATCGTACTCTCTTAAGCTACCGTTGAAGTATACTTGGTCATTACCCATTTGTCCCCAAGATCCACGAATTTTCATAGAATTGATGAACTTGATATTGTCTTTGAAGAAATTCTCTTCTGAAATTCTCCAACCACCAGTTACCCCTGGGAAGAAACCAAAACGTTTAGCTTCTGGGAACATATAAGATCCGTCATTACGCCATAAGAATTCCGCAATGTACTTTTCTTTGTAGTTGTATCCAACACGACCAAAGTAGTTTAAACGAGCGCGCTCAAATGCAGCACCACCAGTTTGTTGGTTACTCAATCCACCAGCAAATAATTGATCAATAGCTGTAGAAGCATAATATTGACGGTAAGCATTAAAGTAATCAGCATTAACTGTTTCTTTTGTTGCACCCGCAAGGATTACGATGTTATGGTTCCCGAAAGAATGCTCATAAGATCCAATACCTTCTAACATTATATTTAACTGATCATTTGAACTTTCATTTAAAGTTGCTTGAGTAGCAGGTCCTTTTTGAACTTTTGTCATAATTGGAGCACCAGCAGCATCCATTCCACTCCAGTTATAAATAAACCAAGGTTTAACCCAAGTTTTACCTACTGTCATGGCTTTGTCAATTGACGCATTCAAAGTAAATTTCAAACCTTTAACCCATGGGTTAGTTATTTCTAATTTACCATTGGATTGGAAATAGTTACGAGTGTTTCTATCATATCCAGTTTGATTGGTGGTAATAACCACTGGTTGTTCACCATTTTCAATATCTGGTGCAGCTTGACCATTAGGCCAGATTGCATTTTTTGTAGGATAACCTCTCATTAACATTCTAAAAATAGATCCAGCACTCTTAGTAGGGAAGAAACGATTCTCTTGACGAGCAACGACACCCAAAGAAGCAGTGATGTATTTATTTACTTTAGCATCGATATTTATACGCATATCATATTGCTTGTATCCAGTAGCAGAATTATTGTAAATACCATCTTGAGTTTGAGTACCCAAAGAAGCAAGGTATTTAACATTCTCTGTACCACCTGTAAGTTGTAAGTTGTCTTTAGTTTGTGGAGACCAATCTTTAATTACAGTTTTAAACCAATCTGTATTTGGATGACCCCAAGGATCAGAACCATCTTTATATTTTTGAACATCAGCAGGAAGGAAAGGAGCAGTAACAGTATTGCCACTTGCAGCTTTGTAAACTCCAGTTGATTTAAATGCCGCACTTGCAGCAGCCCACTCTTCAGATGGAAGTTTGTATAACTCAATCTCATTCGCCATTTCAGTGTATTGAACCGCATTCAACATCTTTGGTAAGACCGTTGGTGCAGCATAACCTTGATTGTGACTATAAGAAAGTTCAGGTTTACCAGTTTTACCACGCTTAGTTGTAATTAAGATTACACCATTCGCAGCTCTAGCTCCATAAATTGCAGCAGACGCATCTTTAAGTACTGACATACTTTCAATGTCATTTGGACTTAAACGATCAAGACCACCGGCACGAGCTGGAACTCCGTCAATTACGATTAAGGCGTCATTGTTACCTAAAGTGTTTGATCCACGAATACGGATGGCAGAACCATCATATCCTGGTTCACCACTTGCGTTAACCGCAACTACACCTGGTAAACGACCAGCGATAGAGTTAGACAAGTTGGTAGCAGGTGACTTAGCAAGATCAGTTCCTTTTACTACTGCAACAGCACCAGTAAGGGTAACTTTCTTTTGAGAAGCATAACCTACGACTACTACTTCATCTAATTTGCCAATGGCAGCTTTAAGTGTTACACCAATTTCAGAAGCGGTACCAACACGAAACTCTTGAGTTTCGTATCCTACACTTGATACTACTAAAACTGTTCTGTCATTTGGTACTGATAAAGTAAAAGTACCTTTTTGATCTGTAGTGGCACCTTTGCTGGTACCTTTAATTGATACAGACACAGAAGCCAATGGGCTTCCGCTTTCATCGGTAACTTTACCGGTGATTTTTTTATCCAGGCTTGTGTTCAATGGATTGTTTGCCTGTGCAGATATTGTCAGAAATAAACTGAACAATACCACTAACCAGGAGCCTAATTTCCATACATTTTTAATGTTTTTGGTCATAAAAGCGAGTTTTTAATTTTGATTATTGGGATGTTTAATTGTTTACATAATTCTATTAGTAGAGTTATGTTTAAGAATCATTCATAAGGCTATCTATCGTTTTTTGTTGTGATTGGAAAATTCCTGGGTTAAAATTTTTATTTAAAGTAAAATTTTGTTGAAGTGCTGTAGATTCTCTTTTGATCATGATGGGACTTAAAATAATATTTTCATATTTTTTAATATCGTTTTGGTTTTCGTCATTAATCATCTTTATTAAAAGGCTTACCGATTGCTTGCCCATTTCTATAGTTTGTTGATCGACCGTTGAAAGGGAAGGACTAATGTGTTCGCCGAAAATCTCATTCGCAAAACCAATTAAACCAAAAGCATTAGGAATATTTATATTTCTTTCTTTTAATCCTTTGATAATACCTAACGCAGTAAAATCTTCTGCTGCAAAAACGGCATCGGGTTGCTTGCTTAAGCTAAAAAAATAATCCATCGCCGCTATGCCACATTGAATAGATAAATCTCCAGCGTAAATTAATTTTTTGTCAAAAGCTATATTATTTGCTTTCAAGGCATCCTTATAACCTAGTAGCCTTGAATGAAAGTTGAGTAATTGCTGAGGTCTAGATACATGGGCGATGCTGGTATACCCTTTATGGATTAAATGCTCTGTTGCCATAAAAGCGCCTTTATAATCATCAATCAAAACAGCAGGTACTTTAAAATCTGCAAAGGTTCTATCAAATAAAACCAAAGGAATATTTTTTGAATGCTTGGTAAGTTCTTTGAAATGAGTATAATCAGTTGTTTCTTTTGCTATAGAGGCAAGTATACCATCCACTCTAGCGCCAAGGAATGCATCAATGGCCTTTTTCTCAAGTACGGTAGTCTCTTCTGTTTGGTACAATAAAATATTATATCCTTTGCTTGCAGCTTCCATCTCTATTCCATGTACCACAGATCCAAAAAAGTTCATTTGCGCACTTGGAATCATAACACCAATAGTGTTAGATTTTCCAGAGCGCAGCGAAGAAGCAATCTTGTTGCGTTGATAATTAAGCTCTATCGCTTTTTCTTTTACTAAACGTCTTGTTTCTAGACTAATGCGAGAATAATCATTCAATGCTCTTGAAACAGTACCAGACGTTATTTTTAACGCAAGCGCAATATCGTGTATGGTTGTATTTTTATTCAAGTCCTGCAATCGTTTGTATTATACAATTGCATTTTTATGTGCAATCGTGTGTTCAAATTAAATACTCTAAACCAATTAACCAAAAAATATTAGGTTTTTCTTAACAAATGAGTACAAGCATTAGTTTCTTAGGCTTAGAATTAATTCTGGTTGAATTTATCAATGGATATTTTATTATTTAATTAATTCATTCATTATCAAATAGTTATATAGAAAAAAGGGAGAGTTCTACTTTTCAATAGAACTCCCCCTTTTTAAATTGACTTGTTATTTTAGGTAGAAAAACAGTTTAATATATTGTTTTTCAATCATTTATACCATTTATAGCTCAAATGCTAATCGCTATTTTAATGCTATAGGGCAACCACCACTTCCTCAAATAAAGGCGCTACAATTTTTACATAAGCCGGTTTTGAAGGATCAATGGAGCGAACGTATAAAAGCAATTTTCCGTTCTTGCACCTTTGAATATTATCCTTAAAGTTATCCGGAACTATGCTTGACGCATTTTCCGTGCCCAATAAAACTGCATTGTCAGATAGTTGGAAGCTAAGTTCAGTGTCGGCAAAAGGCACTACATGTCCTTGTTTGTCCTTCATTGCGATGCTGATATGTGCTACTTCGCCTTTGACAACAAATTTTTTCTTATCTGCATCTGCATAAATATAAGCGGGTTTGTCTACTGTTTCAATAATTGAATTGGCTACTTGAATTCCCTTATTAAAAGCAACTAGTTCTAATTTTCCTGCAGTATAAGGGATGTCCCAGAATATAATACCAGTAGCATTATCATAGGTTTTTCGGTCGCCTACTTTTTTGCCATTTAATAAAAGTTCAGCTTCTTCACAGTTGGTATAACCCACCACTCTTATTTTATCATTTTCTTTATAATTCCACAAAGCAGGGGCGTGGGTGGAAGGTTTATTTTCTTGCTTGTAAACATAGGTTCCAACATAAGCCATAGGTGTTGTAGCCCATAATGATTTTCTAAAATACCCTTGAGGTTTCAAATTTCCAGACAAGTCTACTTGCCCTGCGGTGGAACCTCTGCTAGGCCATTGGCCTGATTCTCCTAAAAAGTCGTAGCCTGTCCATAAAAACTGACCAAGTATATAATCATTTTTAGTGACTGCTTTCCAGGCATCTAAATCACTGCCATTTTCACTTCCGTAAAAAATTCTATCTGGGTAGGTTTTATGGTCTGCTTCATACTTGCTTTCTGTATAATTATAGCCAACCACATCCAATGCTTTTGGAAAATCAGTTTCGTTAGACATGACTGGCGCAGCCAAAGCTGCTGTAGTAGGTCTTGAGGCATCAAATTGTTTTACTATTGATACCAATTGTTTAGCAATGATGCCCATGTTTTCTGCTCTTGGTTGCGTAACAATATGACCGGCTCTATGCTTTTGACGAATACTTTCTTGATTTAAAATTGGATGTGAATAAGGATCTTGAGGATAGTCAATTTCATTTCCAATACTCCACATAATTACAGAGGGATGATTTCTGTCACGGCATACCATATCTTTTAAATCTCTGCTACTCCATTCATTGAAAAAAGAAGCACCACCTTGCAATCCTGGTTCTCCATCATTCCAACCGGTTAACCATTTATGCTTAGGATATTCCCATTCATCAAAGGCTTCATCAATTACCATCAAGCCCATTTCATCACAAAGATCATATAGGTAGGGTGCTTGGGGATTATGAGACAAGCGAATAGAATTAGCGCCCATATCTTTTAACACTTTTAATCGACGTTGCCAAACCTCTTTAGGTACCGCAGCGCCTAATGCGCCAGCATCTTGGTGAATACAAACGCCTTTCAATTTTTCAGAGACACCATTTAAAGCAAATCCTTTATTGGCATCAAAAGAAATAGTGCGGATACCTACTTTTGTAATTGTTTTATCGAGCGCTTCTTTCCCAGAAAATATAGTTGTCTCCAAAGTATATAAATAGGGAGCCTGTGTAGTCCATAATATTGGATTTGAAAATTTAAGGCTTTGACTTATTTTACTATTATCAGTCACCTGCGATTTAGCAATAGTAGAAGCAACTACCTTACCCGTTGCATCCAATAATTCTTGCTTTACCATTAGTGGAATGATGGCACCATCTTTACTTTTTGTATTTACAACATTGGTTTCTATTTTAACGTTGGTGCTATTTCCTGTTTGTTCAGTGGTATAATACACGCCCCATAAATCAATATGCACTGGTTTTGCATAAACCAAATAAACATCACGGTAAATTCCTGATCCATTGTACCAGCGCGCATCTGCATCTTCGCTATGATTTACTCTTACCGCAATAGAATTTTTTTCTCCAAATTTTAAATAAGGAGTAAGATCATACATAAAGGAGATATAGCCATTGGGTCTTTTTCCAACATTTTTACCATTGATAAAAACCTCACTATTATTATACACCCCTTCAAAATAAACATATACTTGCTGCCCTTTTTTATCTAAAGGCATGTCAAAACTTTTTCTATACCAGGCAATGCCGCCTGCTAAAAATCCACTACAGCTTGAGTTTTTTTTACTAGCCACGCCCTCTACACTCCAGTCGTGTGGAAGATCTAATACTCTCCAATTAGATTGATCGAGATGTTCTATCCCGCCATATTCTATATCCCCTAAATGAAAAGACCATTGGTCATTAAAAAGAATTTTTTCTCCAAAGCCTTGGGCAAAACCAGTAGAAGTGGCTTGAAGAAAAAACAATAAAATAAAAATTGAAATAATGCGCGGGTTCTTCATTTTTTTTAATTTAAGTTGGGTGATTGTTATTGAGTATAATTTTTAAAGGATACACTCACTTATATTAAATTGGTGCATCTTGTTATAAATGTAAGTGAGTTTGTTTTTCTTATCCGTAGATATTTCTATTCAAGAAATTATTTTTCCATTTTCCTTGAGGGTCCATTTTTTTGGCCATTGCTAAGAAATTTTTAAACTTGGGGTAGCGGCTTTGTAATGCCGAAGGAGCTATCGTAAATAGCTTTCCCCAATGTGGCCTGTAGTTAAATGGTTTTAATTTTTCCTCTATCATTGGAAGAATTTTCATTACTTTATCTGTTTCTGGTTTCCAAGTAAAATGAATAGCAATCATATCTTGTTGGTAAGCGGGGCTTAGCCAAAAATTATCCGCAGCAATAGATCTTATTTCAGTTACATATAAACTAGGGTAAATTATTTTATGTAAACTCTCCACCGCCATGATAGCTTTATAAGCATGTTGGCGAGGAACAAAAAATTCAGATTGCAACTCGGCGCCATTGCTGGGTGTAAAGCCCATTTTAAAATGCGGTAATCGATCATACCATGGCCCAGGAACGCCCATTTGATCGGTACAATTAATAGGGGAGTTTACTTTGATAGGATGTAGGTTGGTGGTAGCAGCCGTTGCGCCAAAAAAGTTTTTCACTTTTGGTGTTGGTTTTGCATCTACTCTTTTCTTTACCCAAACCTGAGTAATATTTTTATCTATCCAGTGGGTGAACATACTTACGGAATAACCAGCTTTATAGATGGCATCAAAATTTTGTTCTAATTGACTCATGGGTAAATTTTCAAAAACTTCCTGAGTTACTTGAAAACTAGGTTGGATGGATAAAGCCATTTTGGTCACAATGCCCAAGGCGCCTAAATTTACAACAGCGCCATAAAATTCAGGATCATTTTTATTTAATTTAATGATTGTCCCATCTGCTTTCATTATTTCTAATGCTTGAACGGCGGTTGATAAATTACCGTTCCCATCTCCAGAGCCATGTGTGGCGGTAGCACAAGCACCCGCTACTGAAATATGCGGCAGGGAGGCTAAGTTATGCAATGCAAAACCTTTGCTATCCAAGTATATGCCAAGTGTCCCATATTTTATGCCTGGTTCAATCCAAACTAAAGATTGTTTTGTATCAATACTTATTATTTTATCCAAATAGGAGGTGGAAATTAAAGTAGTTTGTGTATCTGCGACATTGTTAAAGGAGTGCCTTGATCCCAAAGCTTTTCCATTGTTTATTTTTAAGACTTCTTTTTGGAGTTCATCAATCGTTTTTGGGAAAACAATATTTTTTGCGGAATACGCTAAATTCCCGGCCCAATTGGTACCCACATTTTCATCTTTCATAAGTAAGGGAGAATATAATTTAGAAAAGGACAATCCTAATGTTAAAATACTAGAATTTTTAATAAAATTTTGACGGTCCATAGAGATTATTTTATCGTTAATAATAAAAAGCTATATAGCAATATAAATCTAATTGTAGCAGGTTCAAAATTTAAAATTTCGTAGGCCTTTGCTATTTGATGACAAAATTCATATAATCTTTCCGCCTAATAAACTTTCTTGCCAAATTTGATGTAATTTGTTATTCAAAAATAATTTTATGAAAAGATATTTCAAATTAGGGTTGCTGCTGATTACTGTATTATTTAACCAAAAAGCAATGGCTGCTTTGGCGCCAGAGCTTTCTGCGCCTATTGAAGGCAGATGGGATTTAACAGTGAATATGGGGGAAGGAAGAGTGGGCGCTTCTTGGTTAGAAGTGAGACATTCTGGAATTAAAACTTTGATTGGAACTTTTGTGGGAGATGGAGGTAGTGCTCGTCCTGTTGCACAAGTTTTTTTTAAAGACGGCAAGGTTAATTTTCACATTCCTACACAATGGGATATGAGCGAAAAAGAAATGTTTTTTGAAGCAGAACTTAAAGACGAAAAGTTAGTGGGTACTATAGTAACTCCATCTGGTAAAACCTATACCATCACTGGAGTACGTGCGCCTAATTTAATTAGTGATAAAATTCCTGTGTGGGGAAAACCCATCCAATTATTTAATGGTAAGAACTTGGACGGCTGGCAAGCTTTAGGAAAAACAAATCAATGGGTGGTGGAGAATGGAGTATTAAAAAGTCCTCGTTCTGGTGCAAACTTTAGAACCATAAAAACTTTTGATGATTTCAAATTGCATATTGAATTTCGTTATCCGAAAGAAAGCAATAGCGGTGTTTATTTAAGAGGCAGGTATGAGGTTCAGGTGGAAGATAGTAAAGGTAGGGAGCCCCTTAGCATTTATTTAGGAGGTATTTATGGTTTTATAGATCCTTTGTTTATGATGGCCAAAGAAGCTGGAGAGTGGCAGTCTTTTGATATTACTTTGGTGGGTAGAGTAGTAACCGTAGCGGTAAATGGCAAAACAGTAATTCACCAACAACAAATTCCTGGCGTTACTGGTGGTGCATTAGATAGTAATGAAGGAGCACCAGGTCCCATTATGATTCAAGGGGATCATGGTCCGGTGGAATACAGAAATATTATAATTACACCAGCTAAATAAAATAGTAAGGCTAATTGATTAAGACCGCTTTTATAGCGGTCTTTTTTTGCTCCAGCGAAACTATTCAAAATCAATAGAAGTATTGATATATATCATGTTTAAAGCCTTAAGAAGGAACTTATTTTGTTTGCAATCAATTTTTCTGCAATCAATAAATAAATTATGGTTCATCCTTTTAATTATACAACGGCTCATGAGGCATTAAATTTAATTCAAAGTGGGCATCGAATTTTTGTACATGGCAGTGCCTGTACCCCCTTGTTTTTATTAAGAGAATTGGCCAAGCACAAGGATCGATTAATAGGCACTGAAATAATATCGATTACTTTGCAGGGGGAGATTGAGTTGGCCAACAGAGGATATGAAAAAGCATTTCATATAAATTCTCTTTTTGTGTCAGCTCCAATAAGGCAAGCGGTAGCAGAAGGTCGTGCAGATTTTATTCCTGCATTTTTAAGTGATATCCCTGATATGATGAGAACTGTTTTGCCTATGGATGTGGCATTGATACAAGTTTCTCTACCAGATATACATGGCTATTGTACTTTAGGCACTTCGGTGGATATTGCCCGAACTGCAGTGAACTGTGCAAAAATTATTATCGCGCAAGTAAATCCTCAAATGCCCCGAACTCATGGAGACGGTATGATCCATACCGATCGATTTACAGCAATGGTTTTTCATGATGAAGCATTACCCGAAGTTGATTACGCTAAAAATATTACCACAGAAGAAATTAAAATCGGAGCCAATGTGGCCGCCTTAATTGAAGATGGGAGTACTCTTCAAGTGGGCATTGGGGCTATCCCTGATGCGGTATTGCAATCTTTATATGGGCATAAAAATTTAGGCATGCACACCGAAATGTTTAGTGATGGAGTTATTGATTTGTTTGAAAAAGATATTATAAACAACAGCAAGAAAAAAATACATCCCAATAAACTGGTTACTTCATTTGCATTGGGTACTAAAAAATTATACAATTATATTAATGACAATCCAGCGATTGCTTTTTTAGATATTGATTATGTGAATGATCCTCATGTTATAAGACGCAATCCCAAAGTAATTGCCATCAATAGTGCTGTTGAAGTAGATATCACTGGACAAATTTGCGCAGATAGTATCGGCGTGTATCAATTTAGTGGTATTGGCGGTCAAATGGATTTTATGCGCGGCGCTGCATTAAGCGAAGGAGGCAAACCCATTATTGCTTTAAATAGTAGAACCAATAAAGGCAAGTCTAAAATTGTTCCCTATTTACAAGAAGGTGCAGGCGTAGTCACTACCAGAGGTCATGTACATTACATAGTGACGGAATATGGGGTGGCTTATATGTATGGTAAAAACTTAAGACAAAGAGCAAAGCTTTTAATAGATATAGCACATCCTGATGATCGTGAATTGCTATCAAAACAATGTTTTGATAGATTCAAATTATTTTAGCGCTCAAATACCACTTCTTCATAAGGAACTCTAAATCTAGGTCCCCATATACCTTGTTCCGTTCCTTTGCCTACACCTATGATCATATTAATTTCTGCCCCTGCAGGAAGTTGTAATGCTTTTTTAACCCTTACTTCATCAAAACCTTCCATAGGACAGGATTCAAATCCTTCAGCAGCTATAGACAACATAAAAGTTTGTGCGGCTAATGCGCAAGATTTATGTACGGTAATTCTTTGACCGGCCTTTCCGCCCATTCGAATAAAAGGTTTAGTTAGCCCCATAAAAAAACTAATGCATCTTCTTACAAAAGCAAACACGCCAAAAATATCAGATCGATAGGCGAGTGGCATCAGTTTTCCATAATAATCCAAACCTCTTTTTTGAAGCTTATTAGGTTCGCCTTCAATGCCTGCAATTAATCGGTCGTAATTCCATTTGGCTCTTTTTGGCCATAAATCTTTACGCGTTACAAATACCACAATTTGTTTAGCCGTTTTTGCTGCAGATTGCCCTAGGCACAAAGCTTCATATTTGTTTTTTTCTGCTTCACTTTTAATCCAATAAAATTCCCAAAGTTGCATATTGCTACTATTTGGAGATAGGATGGCACGTTCCAAGCTTTTTTTAATGACTTCGTCTGGCACTTCAACCAAGGGGTCGAATTTTCTATTAGACCTTCTTCTGTTAATTATTTCTTGAAATTGGCTTGAATACATTTTATTGTAATTATTTTATTTTAAATTAGCATACGATTCGCTCAACTAAATAACAAGTTTTTTTAGATTTAGTTGTAACAGCTTGCAAATAAAACTAAAATTTTCCTTTTATGCTAAAAAAAATCCTACTTGGCCTGGCACTATTCATTATTATAATAGGTGGGCTATCTTTTACGCCTCAATTTTCTCATTTAAGAAATTTTGCCCTTTGGGGTAAGCATTCCATCCATGACTACAAAACGCATCCCACCCGTGTAGTAGCCAGTGGAAATACACCTCAATTTTGGCCCTTGGATTCGAATTATAATAAAGGGGTCATTCCAGATTCTTTAATGAAAATTATCGATTCAAATGACACCCATGCATTTCTTGTTTTTCAAGATGGAAAATTGTTATATGAAAAATATTGGGATGGCTATACGCCTAAAACTTTGAGTGGTTCTTTTTCGGCAGCCAAAAGCATGATTTCTTTATTAATTGGTATTGCCTTGGAAGAAGGAAAAATAAAATCATTAGACGAGCCAGTGGGTAATTATGTTCCTCATTTTAAAACCAATGGTTTAGATAAAGTGCGTATCAAAGATTTATTAACCATGAGTTCGGGCACGAATTACAAAGAATCAGATGTAGGATATTTTAGTTTAAATGCATCCGGTTATTATGGAGATGATGAGCAATATTTAATAGATCAATTACAATACAATGAACCTTCAGGCACTACTTGGCAATACCGCAGTGCAGATACCCAAGTGTTAGGCTTTATTGTTGAAAAAGCTTTTGGTGATAATATATCCCATTTAGTAAGTGAGCGTTTTATGAAACCAATGGGTGCAGAAGCAGATGCGCTATGGCTTTTGGATGGTGACAAAAAACATGAAAAGGCTTTTTGCTGTTTTAATGGTGTGGCAAGAGACTATGCCAGATTTGGCCAATTAATTTTGAACAATGGAAAGTGGGGGGACAAGCAAATTGTTTCAGCAACTTATGTGCAAGCGGCTACTTCACCAGCTACTTATTTAAAAGATACTTATGAAAATAATAATCCAGTAGATTTTTATGGCTATCAATATTGGATATTTAATCACAAGGGTTTAAAAGTAGCAGAACAAAATGGATTGTTTGGGCAATATGTATTTATTATTAAAGATAAAAATGCAGTGGTGGTAAGATTGGGGGAATCAAAAGTGATTAAGCCGATACATCATTTTCAGCCCGAGAATTTTTCTTATATAGACGCGGCCTTGTCTGTGCTGAAATAAAATAAACATATACAAATTTAAAAAGCCCCCTGATTGCTCGGAGGGCTTTTTTAATATCGTCTTAATGTAATTGGTGTTTATTTAAAATAAATCCATTGCTTTCGCAAAATAAGTAAAAGTGCCTGGAAGTGCCAACCAGAAAAATTCTCTTTTAAAAATAATCAGGGCCACTAAAATAACAGTCCATGTAAAACAAATTGCCCAGTATTTTTTTGTGTTTTTTTGTGCTTCCATTGTTGCAATTAATATAAGTGATTAAAGAAGTTGATTTACTTGAGTGCAAATATACATTTTTTGTTTTATTATTTACCGGTATACGTAAATTTTAAGTCTACTTTCCATCCTGATGGGGTATTAATGACTTTAATTTGATGGGGTATTTTATCTAAGGAACTTTGGTACTTAATAATGGTTTGATTGCTGTCCAGGGATTGGACCTCGTTAATTTGAATAGAGGCTTGCCTTAATTGTTGTCTACCTTCCTTATCCAATGCAAAATAACTGGTGGAAATGTCTTTCAGGAAGCTTTGATTCTCTGCGCCTTCCAATATGTAATTATTGGCTTTTTTAAAATCCCCTTGGTTGCAGTTTTCTATAAAATATCTACCCCCATCTAGGGCATTATCTGCCATTTCTTTATTGGATAAGTTGCTACAGCCCCATTGTAGGGAAATGAGCGCCAATACTACTAAAGCCTTAATGCTAATTTTACCAATCATCCTCAAAGTTAAGGCAATTTATAATTCCTAAACAGACCGATTTATATTAATTTTGTACACAAGATCACCCACACGTATATGATAAAAAATAAATTGATTAAGGAAATTAATAAGAAAAAATCTTATTTATGTGTTGGATTAGATTCCGATATTGAAAAATTGCCTAAAGGTTTTCCTAAAACTGCACAAGGGGTTATTGACTTTAATAAAGCCATTATTGATGCGACTGCTGACTATTGTGTAAGTTATAAAATCAATACTGCTTTTTACGAAGCTCAAGGGGTAAAAGGTTGGCAAGCCATGGAGGAAACCTTAGCGCATATACCAAGTACTCATTTTACAATAGCCGATGCAAAACGTGGTGATATTGGAAATACCTCCGCTCAGTATGCAAAAACATTTTTTGAAGTATTGCCATTTGATGCCATTACCGTAGCGCCTTATATGGGCAAGGATAGTATAGAACCATTTTTAGCCTATGCTAATAAATGTACCATTGTGCTTGGGCTTACATCGAATGAAGGAAGTAAAAATTTCGAACAACAAAAATTAGCTTCGGGTCAATTTTTATATGAATCAGTTTTAGAGCAAGTAGCAACATGGGGCACTGTCGATCAAATTATGTTTGTGGTAGGAGCTACTAAAGCGAAAGAATTTGAAAGTATCCGAAAAATTATTCCTGCTCATTTTATTTTAGTACCGGGTGTTGGTGCACAGGGAGGAAGTTTAGAAGAAGTTACTAAGTATGGAAAAAATAAAGAGGTTGGATTATTAATTAACGCCAGCAGGGCCATCATTTTTGCGAGTAACGGAAATGACTTTGCCGAAAAAGCTGCCCTAGCAGCAAAGCAATATGCGCAGGAAATGAAGTCCTTGTTAATGTAAGTGAATGGTTTCCCCTTCCGATTTTGATATGACTAAGGTAGCTGCACTATTCCCAATTATATTGGTAATGGCTCGAGCTTCACTCATAAATTTATCAACGCCTAATAAAAAGGCCAATCCTTCTATGGGAATTTTTTGAAGCGTAGCTAGGGTAGAAGCCAATACAATAAATCCACTTCCTGTAACGCCTGCTGCTCCTTTGGAAGTTAGCATTAAAATTAAAATCATCGTCACCAATTCGCCGGTACTTAATTGAACATTATAAAGCTGTGCAATAAATATAACGGCCATGGATAAATAAATAGAAGTACCATCTAAATTAAAAGAGTAGCCAGTAGGAACGACTAAGCCTACTACCGATTTTGAACAACCCATTTTTTCTAATTTATTCATTAGCGATGGCATGGCTGGTTCAGAGGAGGAAGTAGCAAATACAATTAATAATTCCTCTTTAATACTTTTGATTAATTTAAAAATAGATAGTTGATAATATTTTAAAATTAGACCAAGTACAATTACAATAAAAAAAGCCATAGTTAAATACATAGTGCCCATTAACTTGCCTAAGGGTATCAATGTTTTTAAACCATATTTACCAATGGCAAAAGACATACCACCTAAGGCTCCGATGGGTGCTAAGTACATCACATATTTTAAAGCAATAAAAACATAATGTGTTAATCTGCCCAATTGATGAATGTATTTTTCGCGTTTCGTTAAAAAGTTCAACACAAAGCCAAGCAAAATAGCTAATAATAAAATTTGCAAATTGGTATTTTGTTTAACAACCGCCCATAAATTAAATTGAGTGGCTTGGGTATATTTGGAAGGGTCTTGCATTTGTAATCCATCTTTATTAATATTCCCTGGTTGAATCCACAAGGCCATAACAACGCCAATGGCTAATGATAAAGTACTCACAATTTCAAAATAGACGAGCGATTTTATTCCAATACGTCCCACTTTTTTCAAATCACCCATACTAGCAATACCTAATGATACAGTAAGGAAAATGATTGGGTAGGTGAAAACTTTAATAAGGCTTATGAAATTTTTAGCAAGTGGTTCTAGTTGAATGGCCGTTGCTGGATAATAGATACCTAAGATGATACCCGCAATAATGGCAAGTAAAACGTAGAAACTTAAGTGGGTGATTACTTTTCGCATGTTAATTATTGTTGTTGTAAATATACTTTTTTACTGCCGTTTCTGTTACCTTTGTAATGGATTGTTTATTACCTAAATGTATTCATTATGGCAGTTAGAACCGACTTGTTTGAATCACCCGATTATTATCAATTAGATGAATTGCTTACCGAAGAGCAACGCATGGTGCGTTCGGCAGTAAGAGCGTATGTAAAAAAAGAAATCTCTCCCATTATAGAAGACTATGCGCAAAGAGCCGAATTCCCGATACAAATTGTTAAACAATTAGGGGATATGGGTTGTTTTGGTCCAACCGTTCCAGTAGAATATGGCGGGGGTGGCTTGGATTATATCAGTTACGGTATTATGATGCAGGAATTAGAAAGAGGCGATAGTGGTGTTCGAAGCACTGCCAGTGTGCAAGGTTCTTTGGTCATGTTTCCTATTTATGCCTATGGCAGTGAAGCGCAAAAGAAAAAATATTTACCTAAGCTGGCTTCTGGTGAATGGTTGGGTTGCTTTGGTTTAACCGAGCCCGATCATGGATCAGATCCATCAAGTATGATCACCAATATTAAAGATGCTGGGGACCATGTTATTTTAAATGGCGCCAAAATGTGGATCAGCAATGCGCCCTTTGCACAAGTAGCTGTAGTATGGGCCAAAAATGAAGCGGGTGAAATTACTGGTGTAATTGTTGAAAGAGGAATGGAAGGATTTACAACCCCCACCACGCATGAAAAATGGAGTTTAAGAGCGAGTGCTACCGGTGAATTGGTTTTTGATAATGTAAAAGTACCTAAAGAAAATATATTGCCTAATGTGAAAGGATTAAAAGGGCCATTAGGTTGTTTAAGTAAAGCTAGATATGGTATTGCATGGGGTGCATTAGGCGCTGCTATGGATTGTTATGATACCGCTTTGCGTTATAGCAAAGAGCGTTTTCAATTTGGCAAACCCATTGGTGCTTTTCAATTGCAACAAAAAAAATTGGCCGAAATGGTTACCGAAATTACCAAAGCACAATTGATGGTATGGAGATTAGGGGTGTTGATGAATGAAGGACGTGCCACGCCTTCGCAAATAAGTATGGCCAAAAGAAACAGTTGTGAAATAGCTGCACAAATAGCAAGAGATGCTCGTCAAATGTTAGGTGGGATGGGTATTACCGGAGAATATTCCATCATGAGACATATGATGAATATTGAAAGTGTAATTACTTACGAAGGAACACATGATATTCATTTACTAATTACCGGAATGGATATTACAGGATTTAACGCATTCAAATAATATTTTTAATTTAGACGAAGCGAAATAGTATGGCTGCAGAAAAGATATTTTTAATTGGAATGATGGGTTCTGGAAAAACATTCTGGACAAAAAAAATAGCTAAATGGATCAAATCTGCAGGGTATGATTTAGACGATTTGATAGAGATGACCGAAGAAAAAACTATTTCCGAAATTTTTGAAGAAGACGGGGAAGATTTTTTTAGAAAATTAGAAGCTAAGATATTGAGATGGTTTAAAGAGAAAAAAAAGTTTGTATTGGCTACTGGGGGTGGAACACCATGCTTTCAAGATAATATGAATTGGATGAAAAAAGAAGGCATCGTGATTTGGTTAGATGAATCCCTGGAAATATTGGTGCAACGCTTGGCGGCAGAGAAAGCGCATCGTCCTTTAATTGCTCATTTATCTAATGAGGAGATTGCTCAGTTTATTCAACAAAAATTAGTGGAGCGTCACGCCTATTATCAACAAGCCGATTATCGTTTAACATCGGATCAAATTACCGAAACAGGGTTGAAAAAACTAATTCAAAAACATGCATCGTAAAATAATTAGCTGGGGATTGTCTTTTGCAGCATTATCAGTGCTTTTAGGCGCATTTGGTGCGCATGCATTAAAAGCAATAGTGAGTACTGATCAATTACAAATATTTGAAACAGGGGTAAGGTATCAATTTATGCATGCGATGGCACTAATTACTTTATCTATTTATAGCAATCGACAGGACCTAAGTATTAGGGAACAAAAAGGGCTAGGATGGGCAGCTCATTTTTTTATAGTGGGTACTTTATTTTTTAGTGGTTCCTTGTACCTATTGACTTTGCTTCCTGCTTCATATCATCCTTTGATACGTTTTATTGGACCCATTACTCCTCTTGGAGGATTGTGTTTTATGCTAGGTTGGTTGAGTTGGGGGAGGGTGGTTTATCTTAATAAAGTGGATAAGTAGCCTTGCCTATTTTCAATTTTACACATTTGTTCAAATTCCTTTTTCGTCCTATGCAGATAACTTATATTTGTTACCATGGCAAATACGCTTAAAAGCAAAAAAGAACCCAAGGTTTCAGGTGAGGTACTTAACCCTGACAAAGAATCGGATGTTTCGGTTACAGAAATTGTAAAAGACGAACGAACTTCTAAAATAATGGGGGCGATTAGTTTACTCATTACTTTATTTTTATTTGTAGCATTTACTTCTTATTTATTTACTTGGCAGGAGGATCAGGACATGGTTCAACTTTGGCGAACGCATCTTTTTACAGTGAATGATTTAAAGGCGAATAATTTAATGGGCTATTTTGGTGCCTTTGTTGCGTATCAAATTATATTTAATGGATTTGGGATACCTGCTTATTTATTGTGTTCCTTCTTTTTTGTACTAGGCGTAAATTTATTTTTTACAAAACCTATTTTTAGTTTGTGGAGAAATGTACGTTACGTACTTCTAGGTTTATTGGTTTTAAGTACCTCCTTTGCTTTTGTTACTCAAGGATCTTTATTTTCTTGGGGTGGGGCAATGGGAGAATATTGTAGTAGCTGGTTAATTAAATGGATTGGCAGTTTTGGTACCGGATCTTTACTATTAGTGGCAGGACTCTGTTATATCATTTGGAGATTTAATCCCATTTTCAAAGTACCTAGTTTTAATTTTTTATTACCTAAGAAAAAAGAAGAAGCTTTCGTAAGTGAGGATACGGAAGAAGCGGTAAAACAAGAATGGGATTTGAATGCGCCTGAGCCTAAAGAAGAACCTGCTGCTTTTAGTGCGAATACTTTAAAAAATGAAACAAGCCCTACTGATACATCCAATGAAACTTCCTTTGATGAAATTGATTTGGTGGAAGAAACAAACAATATTCCTCATATTGAATTAGCCCCCACTTTAAAAGAAGAGCCGGTTGAAATTCTAGAACCTAAAACCAATATTGAAGATTTTAATGGAGAACTTTTAGAAGACCTGGATTTAGAAATAAAAGATGTGGCCAAAGAAGTGATAGTTCCTATAGGTAGTATTGGTACACAATATGATGCTACGCTTGATTTAAAAAATTATAAGTACCCGCATTTAAATTTATTAGAGACCCATGGCTCTGAAAAAATTGTACAAGACCCAGAGGAATTAGAAACGCATAAAAATCAAATTATAGCGACCTTAAAAAATTACGATATTGCTATTCAGCGAATTGCAGCTACAGTTGGTCCTACGGTTACTTTATATGAGATTGTACCCGCGCCTGGCGTACGTATAAGTCGTATTAAAAACTTAGAAGATGATATTGCTTTAAGCTTGGCTGCATTGGGTATACGTATTATTGCTCCAATACCTGGTAAAGGTACCATTGGTATTGAAGTACCTAATATTCGCAAGTCGGTGGTGAGTATGAAAACCTTATTGGCCAGTGAAAAATTTCAGACCAGTAAATTTTCATTGCCCATTGCTATTGGTAAAAAAATTGACAACGAAAATTTCATAGTGGATTTAGCGAGCATGCCACACTTGTTAATGGCAGGTGCAACTGGTCAAGGAAAGTCGGTAGGATTAAATGCAATTTTAGTTTCCCTATTATATAAGAAACATCCTTCACAATTAAAATTTGTTTTGGTAGATCCTAAAAAAGTAGAGCTGAGTTTGTACCGAGTAATTGAAAAACATTTTTTAGCAAAATTACCAGGAGAAGAAGATGCCATTATTACGGATACTAAAAAAGTAATCAATACCTTAAATGCTTTGTGTATTGAAATGGACAATAGGTATGATTTATTAAAAGAGGCAGGTTGTAGAAATATCAAAGAATACAATGAGAAATTTACTTCCCGAAAATTAAATCCAGAAAAAGGCCATCAATTTTTACCTTTTATAGTTTTAGTAGTGGATGAGTTTGCCGATTTAATTATGACAGCGGGTAAGGAAGTAGAAATGCCTATTGCCCGTTTAGCACAGTTGGCGAGAGCCGTTGGGATCCATTTAATTATTGCAACCCAAAGACCAAGTGTCAATATTATAACAGGAACCATTAAAGCAAATTTCCCTGCACGTATTGCTTTTAAAGTGTCCAGTAAAATTGATAGTAGAACTATTTTAGATGCTGGTGGTGCAGAGCAGTTAATTGGTAAAGGTGATATGCTGGTTAGTTACAATGGAGAGATTACACGTTTGCAATGTGCTTTTGTGGACACCCCCGAAGTGGATCGAGTATGTTCCTTTATAGCAGAACAAAAAGGATATCCTCAAGCATTTCTATTACCTGAATACATTGATGAAAAAGAAATGGACGCAGGTAATTTTGATTCAGGAGCCAGGGATGTATTATTTGAAGAAGCTGCCAAATTGATAGTACATGCGCAAATGGGATCTACCTCATTAATTCAAAGAAGAATGAAATTAGGCTACAATAGAGCAGGTAGGTTAATGGATCAATTAGAGTCTGCTGGATTGGTTGGACCAAGTCAGGGGAGTAAGCCAAGAGAAGTGCTGTATAAAACCGAGGCAGAATTAAATGCATTTCTACAAAATCTCTAAGAAAGTTATGGTTTTATTAAATTTGGATTCTTTAAGTTCATTATAAAGTCCATTAGACAAGGAATGATTATTTTTGTCTTAAACCAGTGCTTATAAAACCGATTACCATGAGATTACTATATATATTATTGGCAATTCTACCAGTGATAAGTTTATCTGCTCAAAAGGACAGTCAAGCAAAGTCAATTTTGGATCAAATTGGATCGAAAGTAAAGGGGGCCAAAGGCATTTTAGTGAGTATTCAATTGGTCTCAAAAAATAGCAAAGGGAAGGCTCTGGGAAGCAAAACCATCAATTTAAAAATGAAAGGGGATAAATATGTACTCCAACAAGGTACCACCGAGATTCTATGTGACGGGGCTATTATTTACAATTTTGATGGAGTCAATACCATTTCTAAGTCAAATGTATCAGAGTCGGATCAAACCCTAAGCCCTCAAAAATTATTATCAGGTAACTACGATAAAGACTTCAATTTCAGCCTATTAAGTCAGGATAATACCTTTGCTACCATTGAGCTTATTCCCATTGATAAGCGTAAAAACTTCCAAAAAGTGACCCTGGTGATTGACAAGCATAAATCGGCACTTTCAACCGCAACCATTTTGGATAAAAGTAATAATAGCACTTTCGTTAAAGTCCTGGCTATTAACTATGGGGCGGTACTAGTGGATAAGCTATTCCTATTTGACCGTAGCAAATACCCAAAAAACGTGGAAATATTTGATTGATTTACGCCTTTTCCACGTATCTTCGCAGCCGAAATAAAAAATAAAACCGTGGTTAACAGTTAACTACAAAAAAAGAAGTTCTACAATGGCTACATTAACAAAAGAAAAAAAAGCAGGCATTTTTGCCGAATTTGGCGGAAAAGCAACTAACACAGGTTCAATTGAAGGACAAGTTGCTTTATTAACCGAGCGTATTGCGCACATTTCAGGTCACCTGAAAGAAAACCACAAAGACCATTCTACTCAAAGAGGGTTGATGCAATTAGTGGGTCAGCGTAAACGTTTATTGGTTTATTTACAAAAACATAACCTAACTGGTTACCGCGCGCTAATTGAAAAATTAGGTTTAAGAAAATAATCAACAAGAACAAATTATAGGCTGTCCCAACTGTACAACACGGTTGGGATTAGTCGTTTATAGACTATCGATTCTTTAAAGAAAAGATTTAAAAAAATTAAAATGTTATCACAACCAAAATCAGTAAAATTCGAAATAAATCCTGGACAGGAAGTATTTATCGAAACTGGAAAATTAGCACGTCAAGCAGATGGTGCTGTTACCGTAAGACAAGGCAATTGTATTTTATTAGCGACTGTTGTTGCCAATAAAGATCCAAAAGACGGACAAGACTTTTTTCCTTTAAGTGTAGACTATCAAGAAAAATTTGCATCAGCAGGTCGTATTCCTGGTTCTTTCTTTAAAAGAGAAGCCCGTTTAAATGATTATGAAATATTAACCAGTCGTTTAATTGACCGTGCATTGCGTCCTTTGTTCCCTGAAGATTATTTGTGCGATGTACAAGTATTAATTTCATTGATATCAAGTGATGTAAATGTAATGCCCGATTCATTGGCTTGTTTAGCAGCTTCGGCAGCATTGGCAGTATCTAATATTCCTATTAAAGAAATTATTTCAGAAGTTCGTATAGGCCGTATCAAGGGTGAATTTATTATCAACCCTTCTAAAGATCAATTGGCTATTTCTGATTTTGAATTTTTAATTGCAGCGACGGATAAGAATTTAATGATGGTAGAAGGTGAGGCGAAAGAATGTTCGGAAGAAGAATTGGTTCAGTGTTTAGAAATTGCACACGAAGCCATTCGCAAGCAAATTAAAGCACAAGCAGAATTAAGAAAAGTAGTTGGAATCACAGAAGTGCGTGATTACAAAAAACCAGAACAAGACGAAGAAATAAAAAATAAAGTATACGCTTTTGCAAAAGCAAAAGTAAATGCGATTGCCGAAATGGGTTCTGCGAAGCATGAAAGAAGCGATGCTTTTACTGCATTGAAAAAAGAAATCATTGAACATTTAGGAACAGAGATTACCGACTTGCAAAAGAAATTAGCTGGTAAGTATTACGAAGATCTTAAGTGGGAAGTTGTTAGAGATATGATGGTAGACAAGCGTATACGTTTGGATGGTCGTCAATTAGATCAAGTTCGTCCTTTAGCGATGGAAGTTGATCCATTGCCAACTCCACATGGTTCTTCTTTATTTACAAGAGGAGAAACACAATCATTAACTACTGTTACCTTAGGAACTAAGTTAGACGAGTTAATGCAAGAGACTGCAGCAAGCGCCGAATACACAAAATTTTTCTTGCACTATAATTTCCCTCCTTTCTCTACAGGAGAAGTGAAGATGATGCGTGGTGTAGGACGTCGTGAAGTGGGTCATGGTAATTTAGCCATGCGTTCTTTAAAACAAATGTTACCAGATAGTACTGTTTTCCCTTATACATTAAGAGTAGTTTCTGATGTATTGGAAAGCAATGGTTCTTCTTCAATGGCAACAGTTTGTGCTGGTTCATTGGCGCTTATGGATGCGGGTGTGCCTGTGCCTAAGCACGTGAGTGGAGTAGCCATGGGATTAATTTCAAGAGAAGATGGTAAATACGCCATCTTAACAGATATCTTAGGCGATGAAGATCATTTAGGTGATATGGATTTTAAAGTAACAGGAACACGTGATGGTATTTGTGGTGTTCAAATGGATATTAAAGTAGACGGATTAAGTATGGACATTATGCGTGAAGCATTGTCTCAAGCTAAAAAAGGACGCTTACATATTTTGGATGCGATGTATGCTTGTATGCCAGCTGCCCGTGCAGATGTGAAACCACATGCACCTAGAATGGTTAAATTGATTATTGATAAAGAATATATTGGAGCCGTAATCGGGCCAGGTGGTAAAATCATCCAAGAGATGCAAAGAACTACTGGTGCAACTATTAATATAGAGGAAGTGGGCAACCATGGTGAAGTAAGTATCTTCTCTGCGAACAAGGATAGCTTGGATGCGGCCGTTAAATGGATCAATGGTATCGTAGCTGTTCCAGAAATTGGAGATGAATACGAAGGGGTAGTGAAGGGTGTGAAAGAATTTGGTGCCTTTGTAGAATTCATGCCAGGCAAACAAGGTTTATTGCACATTAGTGAGATAAGCTGGAAGCGCCTAGAAACTATGGATGGCATCTTTAATGAAGGAGATGTGGTAAAAGTGAAATTGGTTGGTTTGGATCCTAAAACAGGCAAGTTCAAATTAAGCCATAAAGCTTTATTACCTCGTCCAGAGCAAGCGCCTCGTGAAGATAGAGGTCCTCAACAATAGAATTTTAGATAGATTCAATATAAATGCCCTGCTACTAATGCGGGGCATTTTTTTGTGGCTAACTTTGTATAGTGTTCTTATGTTCAAGTTAAATTGGAGTAAATACTATTCCGTAGCGAACATTCGAGCGAAGCGAGCTGAGCGCCTAGGGATAGGTATTTACTCCAATTATTTCGGGCGACTAAAAAACAAAACCCCATGACCAAAGAATATATCCAAATAGCCTTCGATTTTGATCATCAGGAGCAGTTTGAAATGCTGGTAGCCCAGTTATCCGAACTAGGGTTTGACGGTTTTAATGAGGAGGAGCTAAGTGTAGGGATTAATGATGGGGTCCAAATGGCCAATGAATTAGGTAAAGGGGCAGGTCATTGCAAAACTTATATATTGGCTACGGAATTTGAAGCTAATAATATTGAAAATGAATTAAATAATATATTCAAACAATATAGTTTAACTTATTTAAAATCAGTTATTAAAGAACAAAATTGGAATGCAGTATGGGAATCAAATTTTGAACCAGTAAGGGTGGCTGATTTTGTAGGCATTCGCGCTCATTTCCATCCCCATTTCGAACCATCCGTACTTCATGATATTAAGATAACCCCCAAAATGAGCTTTGGTACAGGGCACCATGCTACTACTTATTCAGTCATCCAATTGATGGAATCGATAGACTTTAAAGGAAAATCGGTTTACGATTTTGGAACGGGCACCGGCATTTTGGCCATCCTAGCAGAGAAATTAGGGGCGGCTTCGGTTTTAGCCGTGGACAATGATGACTGGTGTATTGAAAATGCCCTAGAAAATATACAAAACAATGATGCTGAACGAATTAAGATAGAAAAAGTAAATTCTGCCCTTCAGGCAACCCTTTTTGATATAGTTCTAGCAAACGTCAACAGGCATATTATTGAAGCCAATATAGGTGAAATTACACAGTCGACTAGCTTAAATTCAATTTTAGTTTTAAGCGGCTTACTTATTGAAGATCAAGAAGATATAATAAAATTAGCTAAAAATTTAAACTGGACTTATATTAAAGCGCAACCACTTAACGGCTGGGTTAGTTTAATGTTTAGTCGCCATTGTTAACAAAACATTAATTTTTTTGGTCGTATATTTGTCTCCCAAGAAAAAGGTATGACAGAAATCATTCTTATTATTTTAGCTTATTTAATTGGTTCTATACCCACTGCGGTTTGGATTAGTAAATCCGTTTTCGGTATTGATATTAGAGATTACGGAAGTGGAAACGCGGGTGCTACCAATACTTTTAGAATTTTAGGTTCTAAATGGGGCAGCATAGTGATGTTGGTGGATGTTACAAAGGGTATTATCGCAACCTCTTTATACATTTTTATTCCTTTTTACCTTAGCGACGAATTGGCCCGTACCAATTTTATGATCGCGTTGGGTATGATGTCTATTTTAGGCCATATATTTCCCATCTGGGCCAACTTTAGAGGTGGCAAAGGAGTTGCTACTTTATTAGGTATGGCTTTGGCCATTCAACCTATGGTGGCTTTGATTTGCTTAGGGGTATTCTTAATCACTTTATTATCTACCCGCTTTGTATCCTTAAGTTCTATGTTAGCAGGAGTGGCTTTCATGGTGCTTATTTTGTTCATCTTTCATGAAAAGGAAACGGTTTATCGTCTTTTCGCCATTATAGTAGCTTTGATGGTTGTTATTACACATCAAAAAAACATCGGAAGGCTTTTAAGAGGCACTGAGAATAAGGTGCCAAGTTTCAAAAACAGACTTAAGCGTAATTAAGTCGCTTTTTCAATTTAGAATTTCGTAACTTCGTCCTCCTTTAAAAATTAACAGCTATGTCAGGTAATCAGAATATTTTGGAGAAATTGCAGTTGAAAGAAGAGAAAAATTTACTGGTTCAAGGGTTACCATCTTCAGTTGAAAAACAGTTTGCTAAGTTATCTTACAACAAGAATCTAACACCTTTATTAAAGGCACGTAAAATTGACTTTGCGCTTATTTTTGCCATCAATCAATTGCAGTTGAACAATATTTTGAAAGAGGTGTTTTCGGCTTTACACCCAGAAAGCAAGTTGTGGATTGCCTATCCAAAAACAACATCTAAGATTGTGTCTGACTTAAATAGAGATGCAAGCTGGGAGATATTATCAAAAAATGAATATGAGGCAGTTAGGCAAGTAACCTTAGACCATGTTTGGACGGCTATGCGTTTTAAGAAATTAGATCAAATCCCAAATAGAAATAGAACTTTTGTTGAGTTTAAATCGGCTGATATTAAGGTGGATGATTTTGAAAAACGCCTAATTGCTCTTCCTATTGAATTAGATAAATTATTTACTGCACAAGAAGAGGCGAGAGAGTTTTTTACTTCCCTTTCAATTTTGAATCAAAAAGAATATTTAAGTTGGATTCAAGGAGCGAAGAAAGAAGAAACCAAACAAAAACGCTTGGAAGCTACTTTAGAAAAGTTATTAGCTGGCAAGAACAACCCCTCAGAGAAGTAATAATTAATATTTTAATGATTGTAAGGCTCCATTTTTGGAGCCTTTTTTTTGGTAATTTATTAGCGAAAGAACTAGCTTTAGGAAGGGGATGGTTATTTTCACTTTTTACTAAAGCTTTCCCTGTTATTCATTTACAAAATAAACAACATGCGAAAATTAATCTTAGGTTTCATTTTGCTCATCACTTTTAATTTTTCTGGCAACAGTCAATCAAAAATCTATTATGTTTCTCCAGAGGGCAATGACCAACATACCGGCCTAGCTAAGACGAGTGCTTGGAAAACTATTGAAAGAGTCAATCAAACTATATTTCAACCAGGGGATCTAATACTTTTTAAATCGGCTGGTGTTTGGAAAGGACAATTGCAACCCAAAGGTTCGGGACTAGCGGGTAAGCCTATTGTGATTAATAGTTATGGAGGAAATGAAAAGCCAATAATTAATATAGGGGAAGCGGAAGGAGCAGGGATTCAATTGGTCAATCAGTCATGGTGGGAGATAAATAATATGGAAATAACCAGTGGAGCGCCTCCTAAACTAGGTATTGGAAGAGAAGGAATAGTAGCATGGGTAAAAGGGAATGGACAGGATGTGCGACATATTACTATCCGCAATTGTTATGTTCATGATATATGGGGACAGCTAGGTGGAAGTACAGAATACACGGGTTACAATAGTTGCGCTATTATGGTTCAGAAAAAAGATAGTAGTACTAGTTTACTCAACGATGTGCTCATTGAAAATAATAGAATTGAACGTTTTGATAAAGTAGGTATTATTATTTTCGGCGCAAAAGATAATGTTATTGTTCGTAAAAATAGGATCGAAAATACGGGTGGTGACGCCATTATTGTAGCAGGTTCTTATAAAGGAATGATAGAACATAATGTTGCCATTCGCAGTTGTTTAAGATCGGGGGATCCGGATTTAAAAGGAGGAGAAAAATGGTGGCCGCATACAGCAGCTATTTGGATAGCTAGAGCAACAGAAACAGTTATGCAATTTAATGAAGCCTATGAAACAGGCAGACAAGCAGGCAATGGGGATGGATTTGCGTATGATTTTGACTTTGATTGCAAGCGTTGTGTTTTACAATATAATTACAGTGCTTATGGTCATGGACTTTTGTTAATTATGAATAAAACCAATGACAACATTGCAAGGTATAATATTAGCGAAAACGATCAAACCCATTTAGTTCAAATTCATGGCAATACGGAGGATGGAAACTTAATACACAACAATATTTTTTATGTGGATCATAGTACGGTAGATTTAGATTTTTATTCTGGTATGGAGGATGAAAGAGATAAAAATAAATTAGGTGCTACTTTTAGCAATAATATTTTTTATGCAACGGGTCAAGGACGCTTTAGATCTGTTTATAGTCATGGTAGTACTTTGGATCGTAAGTTTAATGATAGTTTACAATTAGGTCCTAATGCAGATGGACCCAAATTTAACCGAAACTGTTATTTTGGGCCTTGGCTTAAAGCATTACCCGACGATAAAGAAAAATTGATGGCAGATCCGTTATTTGCAGCACCTGGGAGAGGAGCGGTGGGGCTTTCAAAATTAAGTGGCTACCAACTACTCAAAGGATCGCCTTGTATTAATGCAGCTGCGCCAATTAAAACAAATAGCGTCAGCGATTTTTTTGGCAATCGAATAAAAGATAAAACTTTAAATATAGGGGCAGAAGAGCGAACTATTTTTTAAGGGATAAAAACATTTATTTTAAAATCACCGTTCCTATAGATTGGGTTAGGTTTCGTTCTACCTCTTTTAAGTGTTTGTGTATTTGCAACAATTGAATCTGTTCTTTTTCTGGGGCAGTTTCTAAATCTAATTGATTTTGACCAATCATCTTTTTAACTTTCCTTAATTTAAAATACATTAAACCTATTTCAATTTCTAGTATAAAATTCTTTTCTTCAACTCGTTCTGGTTTTCCTAATTTTTCATTCCATCTCGTACTTAATTCGTGCTCGGGTTCAAATAAAGTGACCACCCATTTTTGTACGCGTTCGTCTTCGTGGTATTGCAATGTTTTACTGTTGGCCAACTTGCCCTCAGCAGCCCATTTTTTATAAGCTTCTATGAGATAAACCATATCTGCGTTTTCTAATGGGAAGGACTCAATTTCTTCAAATACCCAATCTGCTACTTTTACATTTTTTGGTCCAAGTTCATTGCCATATTCTAATACTAATCGAACTAGATTTCTTTCATGGGCTAAGTCTCTGTCTACAAATAAATCATTGTCATTTTCGGCGTCAGCTTCTTTGGGGAAGCTTGGTAGTAAGATAGCAGCTTCATCGTAAGACATTTTCTTTTCTTCCTTCACTATCTTATCCCGCTTAAACTTATTCACCAATTGTGTTAAACCTGTTTCATCTATGCGCAATAGAGAAGCACATTTTTTAACGTATTCTTGCAGTTTGGTAAAATCTTCGGGCTTATTAATTTTACTAAGTGTTTCAGCAATTTGATTCACCAATGCATTTTTCTTATTTAAATCACCACCTACTTCTTTTAATTGCACTTCCAATTGGAATAAAACAAAATCTTTTTTTGCCGATTGTACAAAGTCTCTGAATGCATCTGGTCCTACCTTATTTACATAACTATCTGGATCTTCCTTGTCTGGAATTAATACCAATTGCACATTCAATCCTTCTTCTAAAGCCATGTCTAATCCTCGTAGGGCGGCTTTTATACCTGCCGCATCTCCATCATAAATGATGGTTAAGTTTTGGGTGTATTTTTTAATCAGCCTTAACTGATCAATGGTTAATGAAGTTCCTCCACTGGCTACCACGTTTTCAATACCTGCTTGGTGTAAGCTTACTACATCGGTATAACCTTCTACTAATAAACATTCATTTAATTTATCAATAGCAGTTCTTGCAAAATAAGAACCGTATAAAATTCTACTTTTTACATAGATATCATTTTCGGGAGAGTTAATGTATTTAGGCGACTTATCGTTTTTCGCAATTTGCCTAGCACCAAATCCAATAATTTTTCCAGTGGTATTGTGAATGGGAAAAATAATACGGTCTCTGTAATTATCCTGCCATTCGCCATTGCGTTCAACGACCAATCCTGTTTTGGCAAAAAGTTCAGGATTGAATTGATTTTGCAATAAGGCTTTAGCCAAACTATCTTTATCCGAAGGGTTGTAACCAATTTTAAATTTCTCCACAATAGGTTTTAAAAAACCTCTGTGTTGCATATAGCTTTGAGCAATTGTTTCACCTGCTTCTGTTTCCCAATATTGTTTGGCAAAAAAGTCCATGGCAAAATGGTTGATCGCATATAAGCTTTCGGCCACTTGCTGAGCTATTTTTTGGGCAGGGCTGGTTTCCGTTTCTTCTACTTCAATATTATATCTTGCCGCTAACCATCTTAAAGACTCCACATAACTATACTTTTCATGCTCCATTAAAAAAGTAATCGTATTACCACTTTTGCCACAACCAAAACATTTGTAAATTTCTTTGGCAGGGGAAACGGTAAAGGAAGGAGATTTTTCGTTGTGAAAAGGGCAATTGCCTATATAGTTGGTTCCTCTCTTTTTTAGTTTAACAAATTCACCTACGACATCAATAATGTCGATTCGGCTGGTGATTTGTTGTATGGTTTGAGAGGTAATCATGACGGCGAAAATAACTAATCTTAAGGGATAATCTAATGATAAAAGGCCTATTCTTGGGTCGAAAACTCCATGTCGTCACTGTCCAATAGTTCTCGCTCAATTTCTTCCATCTGGACAATATCCCAGGCCTCCGATTCGGTGGGGGTGATATTCATGAGTTCGGCATATTCGGTCAAATCTAGCAGTTCTTGGAGGCTATTTGACAGGCAACAAATGACAAATGAGGTATTATTATCATAAAAGGCTTGCTGGGCATTGGCCAATAGCTCAATGATGGGCAATTCCCATCTAACTACCTTGGCAAAGTTAAGTACCAGGTTTTTAGGGGATTGGGCGCCAATTTTAGTGGTTAATTCGGCCAATTCTGGCACGAGATTTGAACTAAGACTATTTTCAAGAAGGGTGACGACTGTAAACTTCTCCTTTTGTTCGGTTTGGTATTGCATAAGTGTTAATAATAAATGGTTAATAACAAGTAATACTTAACATACTTTAGGTCAAAAATATTCGTTATTCTTGTAACAGCTCCAATTAATTATATGGATAATAATTTTTCAACACAAGTTAAGGAAATCATCTCTTATAGTCGTGAAGAGGCATTGAGATTAGGAAATGACTTTATAGGGGCCGAGCATTTAATGCTTGGACTTATTAGAGATCAAGAAAATACAGCCATCAAGGTCCTAAAGCAATTAAATGTCAATTTAAGCGAATTAAGAAAAGAGATTGAATTAGCCGTAAAGGATAAGTCAGGTAAAAATGTAGCCAACATCAATAGTTTGCCATTAACCAAACAAGCCGAAAAGGTAATTCGAGTAACGGTACTAGAAGCAAAGGCATTGAAAAGCCCGATGGTAGAAACAGAACATTTGCTTTTAAGTATCTTAAAAAATAAAGAAAATATAGCTACTCAAATTTTAAATCAATTTGATATTGACTATGATTTGTTTAGAACCGAATTGGGAATTGTAGGATCTAATCCAACAGCCCCCATGAATCCGCCAAGTGCAGAATTCCCAGAAGAAGGGGAAGATGAATTTGAAGAAGAAAAAAGAGGTGGATCAGGTGCCTATGGTACTGCTTCAAAAGCGAAACCAGCAACGCCTAATAAATCAAAAACACCGGTATTAGATAATTTTGGAAGAGACATTACCAAATTAGCCGAAATGGATTCTTTGGATCCTATTGTTGGTCGTGAAGCAGAAATTGAAAGAGTAAGTCAAATTTTAAGTAGACGTAAAAAGAATAATCCTATTTTAATTGGAGAACCAGGTGTGGGTAAAACCGCTATTGTGGAAGGCTTGGCTTTGCGCATTGTGCAAAGAAAAGTAAGTCGTGTGCTATTTGATAAAAGAGTGATATCCTTAGATTTGGCAGCATTAGTGGCAGGTACTAAATACAGAGGTCAGTTTGAAGAGCGTATGAAAGCCATCATGACCGAGTTGGAAAAAAACAGAGACGTTATTTTATTTATTGATGAAATTCACACCATTGTTGGTGCGGGAGGTGCAAGTGGTTCTTTAGATGCCTCTAATATATTCAAGCCGGCTTTAGCGCGTGGCGAATTACAATGTATCGGTGCTTCTACTTTAGATGAATACAGAATGCACATTGAAAAAGATGGTGCATTGGATAGACGTTTCCAAAAAGTAATTATAGAACCGCCAAGTGTTGCCGACACTATTATTATCTTAAATAATATCAAATCTAAATACGAGGATTATCACAGTGTGGTGTACGATCAAGAAGCCATTGAAGCTTGTGTAAAATTGAGCGATCGTTATATGACCGACCGTTTGTTGCCAGACAAAGCTATTGACGTATTAGATGAAGTAGGCGCAAGAGTGCATTTGAAAAATATCAATGTGCCTTTGGATATTGTTGATTTAGAAAAGCAAATTGAAGAAGTTAAGAACGAAAAAAATAGGGTGGTGAAAAGTCAACGTTTCGAAGAAGCCGCTAGCTTAAGAGATACGGAGAAAAAATTAGGAGAAGCTTTAGAAAAAGCAAAAACCAATTGGGAGGAAGAAAGTAAAAATAAGCGTTTCCCTATCAATGAAGAAAATATTGCCGAAGTAGTGAGTATGATGACTGGTATTCCTGTGAAGCGAATGGTAGAGGCGGAAACCACCAAGTTGAAAAAGATGATGGAGGAAATGAAGTCTGAAGTTATTGGTCAAGATGAAGCCTTAGGGAAAGTCGTAAAAGCCATTCAAAGAAATAGAGTAGGTTTAAAAGATCCTAAAAAACCAATCGGTACTTTTATTTTCTTAGGTCCAACGGGCGTAGGTAAAACAGAGTTGGCTAGAGCATTGGCAAGAAATTTATTTGATTCAGAGGATTCTTTAATTAGAATTGACATGAGTGAGTATATGGAAAAATTCTCTGTAAGTAGATTAATAGGAGCGCCTCCAGGCTATGTGGGATATGAAGAAGGCGGACAGTTAACAGAAAAAGTGCGCCGTAAGCCATACTGCGTAATACTTTTAGACGAAATAGAAAAAGCACATCCAGATATTTATAATATTTTATTGCAAGTATTGGACGATGGTATTTTAACGGATGGCTTAGGACGAAAAGTAAATTTCAAAAATACTTTAATCATCATGACTTCTAATATAGGAGCTCGTCAATTAAAGGAATTTGGAGATGGTGTTGGATTTGCCACCGCAACGCGTGTGCAACAAACCGATGAAAACAATAGATCTGTAATTGAAAAAGCATTGAAGAGAACCTTCTCTCCTGAGTTTTTAAATAGAGTAGACGATGTGGTGGTGTTTAATTCATTGACCAAAGAAAATATTTTCTTAATCATCGACATTATTATGAAAAATGTGTTGAGTCGTTTGGTGACCTTGGGATTGAACTTGTCATTATCAGAGGACGCCAAAGGATTTATTGCAGACAAAGGTTATGATGTTCAATTTGGTGCAAGACCATTGCACAGAGCCATTCAAAAATACATCGAAGATCCATTGGCGGAAGAAATTCTAAACCATAGTGTTAAAGAAGGCGATACCATCATGGGCGATCTAGACAAAGAAAATGGGAAGCTTGTTTTTACTTTACAAAAAAAGGAAAAAGAAAAAGCACCCAAAGCGCCCAAAGAACCTAAAGAAGAATAGTAAGGCTATAATATTAAAAAGGCATCCCGTTTATTTGGTGATGCCTTTTTTTTGCAATCAATATTTTCTTAATTGTTTTATTTATTATTTCCCCATCGATAACTATCTGTTGGTAAACCAGCTAAGTCTAAAATTCGGTGCACTACCGTATAAGCTACTTCTTCGATGGTTTTTGGTTTACTATAAAAACTAGGTGTGGCAGGGCAAATAATGCCACCTGCTAAGGTCACCGTTTCCATATTTTTTATATGTATTAAATTATAAGGGGTCTCTCGGGCTACTAAAATTAGTTTTCTCCTTTCTTTTAAAATAACATCCGCCGCTCTGGTGACTAAATCATCACTAACTCCACTGGCTATTCTCCCTAATGTACCCATACTACAAGGAATTACAATCATGGTATTGTATTGAGCCGAACCAGATGCAAAAGGGGCATTAAAGTCGTTTTTATGGTAAAAAGTAAAAGGGTATTGGGTGTAATCTTGGTGGCCTAATTCGGTTTCCCATACAGTTTTAGCATTATCACTCATTACAATGCCCACAGCCGCATATTGATGGGGCATAGCGACTAAGCAATCCAATAAAGATTTTGCATAAATGGCCCCGCTAGCACCCGTTATGGCAATTACAATTTTATTCATACAGTATTAACAAAAATAGGCACTAATTGTTGAATTCTACATAGCCCAAGTATTTGCAGCTTAAATCTTGCATAAGATGGATTTTTATAATTAATTTACAGCAACCTTTTTGCCTTTAAAGCTAAGTATGGATTCATTCCGTAGTTATTATCTAGGAGAAAGGGAAAATATATTTTTTAAACAAATAGGAGGGCCAAAACATGGATTTATTTTCAATTAAAAACAAGGTAATTATAGTTACTGGCGGCACTGGGGTACTTGGAGGTAGTTTTGTTATTGCACTTGCCGAACAAGGGGCGACGGTAGTGTTAATTGGTCAAAACGAAACTATTGGAAACGAAAGAGTAGCTGCTTTACAAAAGCAAGGTAAAGAAGCTTTATTTGTAGCTGCCAATGTATTGCAAGAAGCCGATTTAATAAAAGCTAAAAATACCATTATTGAAAAGTATGGTAAAATTGATGGCTTGGTCAATGGGGCAGGTGGAAATTTGCCAGATGGAATATTGCCACCAGGCGAAGACGTTTTTAAAATGAATATCGAAGGGATGAAAAAAACAATGGACTTGAATTTATGGGGTACCATTTTACCTGTTCAAGTTTTTGGTCCTGAAATTGCTAAAACAGGAGCGGGTAGTATTGTTAATATTTCTTCGGTGAATGCTAAAAGAACAGTCACTAGGGGATTGGGCTATAGTATGGGAAAAGCAGCGATTGATATGTACACAAAATGGTTTGCTGTAGAAATGGCCAATCGTTATGGAGATAAAGTAAGAATTAATTCCATCATGCCCGGATTTTTTCTGACCAAACAAAATAAAAATCTATTAACCAATGAAGATGGAAGTTTAACCGAAAGAGGAAATTTAATCATCAAAAATACACCCTTTAAAAGATTTGGAAATCCGGATGAGTTAGTGGGTGCTTTAGTGTGGTTGCTAAGTGATGCATCTAAATTTGTAACTGGAATGGATATTGGTGTGGACGGAGGCTTTACCATTAATTCTGGAGTTTAATTTTTTACTTAACAATGAATAAAAAAAACTTTCCTTCTTATCAATCTGTTGGTTATACTATGGAGCAAACCATGCGCTGGTATGGTCCAAAGGATCCAGTAAGTTTAGCTGATATAAAACAAGCAGGTTGTTCGGGGGTGGTTACAGCGCTTCATCATATACCCAATGGGGAGGTTTGGACAATAGAGGAAATCAATACTAGAAAAAATTTAATTGAATCCATGGGGCTTCAATGGACTGTAGTGGAAAGTGTTCCAGTGCATGAATCTATTAAAACACAAACAGGCGATTTTAATAAGCACATTGAGCATTATAAAAAAAGCATACAAAATTTAAGTGCTTGTGGTATATGTATCGTGACTTATAATTTTATGCCTGTAATGGATTGGACGAGAACCAATTTAGCATTTCCAATGAAAGATGGATCCTTGGCACTGAATTTTGAGATGGCCGCTTTTATTGCATTTGATTTATTTATATTAAAAAGAAAGGATGCAGAAAAGGAATATACTAAAGAGCAAATAGCAGCCGCAAAAAATAAATTTGAAAACGCGACAGAGACTCAAATAAATGAAATCAAATCTAATATTATCAAAGGCTTGCCGGGAAGTGAGGAAAGCTTTACCATAGAAGAATTTGCAAGTGCATTAAAAACTTATGATGGAATAGACGCAGCGGCCTTGAGAAAAAATCTAATTTATTTTTTACAAGAGGTAGTGCCTGTGGCCGAAGCCGTGGGGGTTAAAATGGTTATCCACCCCGATGACCCACCTTATCCTATTTTAGGGTTACCGAGAGTAGTGAGCACTGCAGCTGATTTAGCATTGCTATTTAATGCAGTACCTTCCTTAAGTAATGGTTTGTGTTTTTGTACTGGTTCATTTGGCGTAAGAGCTGACAATGATTTACCTGCAATGGTCAAGCAATTTGGAAGTAGAATCAATTTTTTGCATTTAAGAAGTACCAGAAGAAATGAACTGGGTGATTTTTTTGAAGACAATCATTTAGAAGGGGATGTAGATATGTATGCAGTGATTAAAGAAGTGGTTGATATTATGCAAGAGCGTAAAATAAATATTCCCATGCGACCCGATCATGGACATCAAATGTTAGATGATTTAAAAAAGGTAACCAATCCGGGGTATTCTGCCATTGGAAGATTAAGGGGATTGGCAGAATTAAGGGGATTGGAATTGGGTATTTTAAGAAGTAAAAACAAGCAGTAAGCGTAATAAGTAAAAAAGCAGTTATAATAAAAAGTAAAAAAAGTAGGACTCCTAAAAAATAATTCCATGGCCGTATCTAAAAACAATACTATTATTAATGATTCTTTTTTACTAGAGAGTCCATTGGCGAATCGTTTGTATCATCAATATGCTGCAGGGTTACCTATTATAGATTACCACAATCACTTATCTGCGAAAGACATTGCACAAAATAGAAATTTTAAAACCATTACGGATATTTGGCTTAAAGGGGATCATTATAAGTGGCGAGCCATGCGGGCGCTGGGGGTCTCGGAAAAATTTATTTCAGGAAAAGCCAATGAGGAACAAAAGTTTTTAGCATGGGCAAAAGCTTTACCACAAACTTTACGTAATCCACTTTTCCATTGGTCCATCATGGAATTAAAAAACACTTTTGGAATAGACGCTTATTTAAATGAACAAAATGCTTTGTCTATTTATAAAAATGCCAATAAGCAATTACAAAAAAAAGGATTAAGTACGAGGGGTATATTAACCAATTATCAAGTGGAGATGGTGGGTACCACCGATGATCCTTGCGATGATTTAAAATACCATCAACAAATAGCCAAAGAAAAGTTTCCTATAAAAGTACTACCTACTTTTAGACCGGATAAAATTTTTAACATTCGAGATCAAGTTGCTTTTAAAAATTATTTAAAGCAATTAGAACAAGCTAGCCAGCTTAAAATTAATTCCATCGATACTTTATTGGCAGCACTTAAAAAAAGAGTAGATTATTTTCATGAACATGGTTGTAAAATTGCCGACCATGGCTTGATCCATATGCCTAGCAACTTAAATAGAACAAAAGATTTGGATGCAGCTTTTGCAAACTTTCTTCAAAATAAAAAAGCTTCCAATTTTGAACAAGCCGATCAATTTATAGGGGTAGTATTAGTGGCATTGTCTAAAATGTATTGTAAGCAGGGATGGGTGCAACAATTTCATTTAGGTGCCATTAGAAATAACAATGAATTTTTACAACAGCAAATTGGCTTAGATGCAGGAGCCGATTCGATGGGCGATTATCCTCAAGCAGTGAATTTGTCTAATTTTTTAAATACAGTAGAAAAATCGGGGCAATTAGCGAAAACTATTTTATACAATTCTAATTCGGCAGACAATGAAGTTTTTGCCACCATGTGTGGTAATTTTAATGAAGCCGGCGTTAAAGGAAAAGTTCAATTTGGATCTGGCTGGTGGTTCTTAGATCAAAAAGATGGAATAGAAAAACAACTCAATGCTTTATCTACAATGGGAGTATTGTCTACTTTTATTGGCATGACCACCGATAGTAGAAGTTTTTTATCTTATTCGAGACATGAATACTTTAGACGAATCCTATGTAATTTATTCGCCAAAGAAATGGAAGCAGGCTTATTGCCTAAAGAGGAAGCTTGGGTAGGAAAAATCATACAAGACATTTGTTATTACAATGCAAAAAAATATTTTAATGTGTAACTATGGATAAAGTATTTTGTTTTGGAGAAATTTTATTGCATTATTCACCCAAGGTTAACTCCGATTTTATAGCCAATCAAAATATGCCATTTTGTTTAGGCGGGGCAGAATTAAATGTGGCCACTGCCTTAGCCAATTGGGAGGTTCCTGTTGCTTATTGTACGGCCATGCCGGATAATTTTTTATCCAAAGCTATTATTACTAACTTATCTTCTAAACACATTGATACATCGGCTATAAATTTTTCAGGCAATAGAATGGGTGTTTTTTATTTGGCTCAAGGCATGGATATGAAAAATGCGGCGGTTGTTTTTGATCGAGCAAATTCTTCTTTTGCCAATTTACAAAAAGGGATGATTGATTGGGAAAAACAATTACAAGGTATTGGATGGTTTCACATCACTGCCATATCTGCCTCTTTAACCACATCGGCTACGGAGGTTTGTTTAGAAGCATTAAAAGCGGCTTCTGCAATGGGAATTCCTATATCCATTGATTTAAATTATCGTCCCAAATTATGGCAATATGGAAAAACGCCTTTAGAAGTGATGCCTGAATTGGTTCAATACGCCAATGTAATTATGGGAAATTTATGGGCGGTTGAAAAAATGTTAGGGGTACAATCTACCATCAAAGAAAGTGCTGGTTGTTCGGCAGAACAATTAAATAACGCGGCAAAAGAGAGTATGAAGGAACTAAGTGTGCTTTATCCTAAAGCGCAACATATTGCCTATACTTTTAGATTAGCGGATGAATATCATGGGGTATTAAAACAGGAGGATCAATGCTACATTTCCCAATTACATACTTTAGATAATATTATTAATATTGTAGGTAGTGGGGATTGTTTTATGGCGGGATTAATTTTTGCCATTCAACAAAATAAAACGCCACAGGATAAAATAAATTTTGCAGCTGCGGCGGGGGTAGGTAAATTGTATGAATTAGGTGATGCTACCCATCAAACCATTGAACAAATTAAAAAAAGGATTTCATGAAAACAGAAAATCAAATGATCGATTTTGTAAAATCATTAGGGGTATTGCCTTTGTTTTACCATCAAGATGCTAATGTTTGTGTGGAGGTAGTAAAAGCATTGTATCAAGCAGGGGTAAGATGTGTTGAATTTACCAATAGGGGCGCCGCTGCATTCGAGAATTTTAAAATCATATTAGAAAATAGAAAACAATATTATCCTGATTTAATATTGGCCATTGGAACCATTCATACGCAACAAGATGCCCAAAAATATATTGATGCAGGTGCCGATTTTTTAATCAGTCCATTTTTTGATCAGGCGGTTGCAGATACTGCTTATTTACACAAAAAATTATGGATTCCAGGATGTATGACGCCCACTGAAATTCATATTGCAGAAGCGGCGGGTTGTCATTTGGTTAAATTATTTCCAGGCAATGTATTAGGACCTGGTTTTGTTACGGCCATCAAGCCTTTATTTCCTAATATGCATTTTTTAGTAACCGGAGGCGTTGATACTTCTAAAGAAAATTTGGAAGCTTGGTTTAAAGCCGGTGTCATTGGAGTAGGGATGGGCAGTAAATTAATTACAACAGCTATCCTAGATTCCAAAAATTACGAGCTTATTGAAAAAGAAACTTCAAAATTGCTCAGCCTGGTTAGTTCCCTAAAATAATATACATGTCAAATAAACCCATAGGAAATTATCGTTGGACAATCTGTGCCTTGCTTTTTTTTGCGACCACCGTTAATTATTTAGATCGACAAGTATTAAGTTTACTCAAACCTGTATTAGAAAAAGAATTTGATTGGAGCAATAGCGATTATGCCAATATAGCTTCTGTATTTCAATTTGTGTATGCCATTTGTATGTTATTCGCTGGCCGCATTGTAGACAAATTGGGAACTAAGTGGGGGTATGCTTGGGCCATCATCATTTGGTCTTTTGGCGCCATTTTACATGCTTTTTCGGTACCCATGGGGACAGGGATAGCTACTGTACTTGGTTGGATGGGTATTGTAGCCGTACCAGTTTCAATTGCAGGATTTATGTTGTCCAGAGCAGTGCTGGGCTTTGGAGAAGCAGGGAATTTTCCTGCGGCTATCAAAGCTACGGCCGAATATTTTCCTAAAAAAGAGCGGGCTTTTGCAACTGGCATATTTAACTCAGGGACGAATGTGGGTGCAATTTTAGCACCCTTATCTGTTCCATGGATAGCTAAAAATTGGGGTTGGGAATCGGCTTTTATGATTATTGGGGCGGTAGGTTTTTTATGGTTAATTTTTTGGTTTATTTTTTATGATAAACCCAATGAACAAAAAAGAATTTCGGCAGCTGAGTTAACATACATCAATGCCGATCTGGAAACAGACAATAAGATCTCTGAGGATAAGCCTGTCCATAAAATAACTTGGACTACTTTATTAAAGTATAAACAAACCTGGGCATTTGCCATTGGTAAATTTTTAACGGATGGGGTTTGGTGGTTTTTCTTATTTTGGTTGCCTAGTTATTTAAAGGATCAATACAATATGGAAGGCACGCAAATAATACTTCCCTTGTCTGTATTGTATAGTCTAACGATGATTGGAAGTATTGGGGGTGGATGGTTTCCTACCTATTTCATCAATAAAGGAGAGAAACCCTACGAAGGCCGAATGAAAGCCATGTTGCTTATTGCCTTTATACCATTAGTAGTTTTAGCGGTTCAACCATTGGGCTATCTTAGTTTTTGGATTCCAGTGCTTTTTATTGGCATTGGGGCATCTGCACATCAAGCTTGGTCGGCCAATATTTATACAACGGTTTCTGATATGTTCCCAAAACGTTCTATTGCAACGGTCATTGGAATGGGCGGAATGGCAGGGGGAATGGGTGGCGTAGTGGTTTCTAAAATTGGAGGCTGGTTATTTGATGCCCATAAATTAAAAGGAATTCATCATGCGCTTACTATGGCTTCTGATAAGGGGCTTACCCTTTATTTGCAAAAAGTAAATGCGTTCAATAGTATAGATGCCAAAGGGGTTGCGATAAAACTTTCCGAAAAAGAGTGGTCTCATTTGTCAGATAAAATACTACAACCTATACAAGCAATGGATCCCCTACATTTTGAACAATTTAGTATACTTCAAAAGCAAATGATACAACAGGAAATGGCAACGGCTTATGGGTATATGTTTGTTTTTTGTGCTACTGCCTACTTATTGGCCTGGCGCATCATGAAATGGTTGGTACCCCAAGAAAAATTAATTAACTTACCTTAATATATTAAATGACTATAATTGATTCATTATGAAAAAATGTGCTTGGTTTATTATTGGATTATGTTTTTTTAATGTTGGTGCTACATTAGCACAAAGCAATGTTGAAAGCCTATTCAATGGAAAAGATTTGTCTGGTTGGGTGCAATACAATGGGAAAGCAAAGTATACAGTTGAAAATGGCGAAATCGTGGGAAGAACTGTGCTGCATGAACCCAATAGTTTTTTATCAACCCAAAAACAATATGGGGATTTTATTTTAGAATTAGATTTTAAAGTAGATGTGCATATGAATTCTGGAATACAATTCAGAAGTGAAATGAATGACAACAATGACCATTGCGAAGTAACAGATAAACATACGCCCAACAGAGTTCATGGCTATCAAATGGAAATTGATCCATCTGCTAGAGCCTGGAGTGGAGGTATTTACGATGAAGCAAGAAGAGGATGGTTGTATCCTTTGGAATACAATAATGCTGCTAAAACTGCATTTAAGAACAATGCTTGGAATCATTATAAAATTGAAGCCATTGGCAACAGCATTCGCACTTGGGTAAATGGAGTAGCCTGTGCGCACATCATTGACAATATGACTTTAAAGGGATTTATTTCTTTACAAGTTCATGAAATTAATGATGCCAAAGATGCGGGACAAGAAGTAAGATGGAAAAATATAAAAATCCAAACTAAAAATTTAAAACCAGCGGCTGCAGATAATTTATTTGTAGTGAATTTAATTCCCAATACTATTTCGCCAGAGGAACAAAGAAATGGGGTACGTCTTTTATGGGATGGGGTAAGTACTAAAGGATGGAGAAGTGCGTATAAAACTACTTTTCCTGATAAAACTTGGTATGTACAAGAGGGCACTTTAAATGTGAAAGGAAGTAGTGGAGGGGAAGCTGCCAATGGGGGCGATATTGTTACTTTGGAAGAATTTCATGCATTTGATTTACAATTTGAATTTCAAATTACAGATACAGCGAATAGTGGGGTTAAATATTTTGTTACTGAAAGAGAAAATAGTGGAGGATCTGCTATTGGTTTGGAATATCAAATATTGGACGATGATAAACACCCGGATGCCTTTTTGGGCTCTATAGGCAATAGAACCATGGCTTCTTTGTATGATATGATTCCTGCATTAAAAATTGGAGAAGGTCGAAGAGAGAAAATTCCCATAGGGCAATGGAATAGAGGCCGTATAGTTGTTTTTCCTGATGGGAAAATTGAACATTGGATCAATGGCTGGAAAGTGGTGGAATATCAAAGAGGTACTCAGTATTTTTATGCATTGGTGGCTAAAAGCAAATATGTAATTTGGAAAAATTTTGGGATGGCCGAAAAAGGACATATCTTATTGCAAGAACATGGTTCACATGTTGCATTTAGAAGTATTAAAATAAAGGAACTATAAAATTAATTGTAAAAAATTTAAAAAGCAGTGTATGAAAAATTCAAGAAGAAATTTTATTAAACAAACTGCTAAAGCAACCGCTGCCACTTATGCGGCTACTTTAGGATTTTCTGCCAAAAGTTATGCTAATATTATTGGCGCCAACGACCGCGTACGTTTAGGGGTAGTTGGGTTTTCAGATAGATTTAAAGGCGCTCATTTGCCTAGCTTTTTGAATCATAACAAAGAACTAAATTTTGATATTGTTGCAGTGTCAGATATTTGGAAGTTAAGAAGAGAAGAAGGAAAAGATTTTTTAGAAAAAACATTTGGGCATGGTATAAGGGCTGCACGGAATAATGAGGAATTATATGCTGGCAAGGATATAGACGGTGTATTTATCAGTACCCCCGATTTTCAACATGCGATACATGCCACGGAAGCAGTAAAAGCGGGCATGGATGTATATTGTGAAAAACCATTTGCAGAAACAATGGAAGACAATCGAAATGCATTAAAAGTGATTAAAGCTTCGGATAGAATTGTACAAATAGGTTCACAAAGAAGAAGTGGCCCCAACTATAAAGCAGCAGCAGATTTTATACAATCAGGAAAATTTGGACCTATTACAATGGTAGAATTAACCTGGAACGTGAATCAACCAGGTAGATGGAGAAGACCGGACTTAGTGGCTAAGTGTAAAGAAGAAGATTTAGATTGGAATCGTTTTTTATTGAATAGACCCCATGAAGATTTTGATCCAAGAAAATATTTAGAGTACCGATTGTTTTGGCCTTTTTCATCTGGAATGCCAGGTCAATGGATGAGTCATCAAATTGATACAGTGAATTGGTTTAGTCAATTACAACATCCAAGAAGTGTCACAGCCAATGGAGGTGTTTATGTTTGGAAGGATGGACGAAAAAATTGGGATACGACTACGGCGGTATTTGAATATGGACCAATTGATGACGCAAGTAAAGGTTTTCAAGTGGTTTTTATGTCACGTATGCACAATGGTGATGAGAATCCATCAGAAATATATTATTCTAATGGGGGGGAACTAAATTTAGTAACCAATCAGGTTTCTGCGAATGGAGGTCTGAAAGCAGGGCCAGCAGCGGCGATGCAAATGCAACCGAATTTGTTATCTAATTATGATTTATCCAATAATGCTGCAAAAGTGGTTGCGGCTGCGAATACAGGAGGGGATGTACTTACTTCAACACACGTAAGAAATTGGATGGAATGTGTTAGAAGTCGCAAGCAACCTAATGCACCAGTAGAAGCAGGTTATCAGCACTCTATTGCCACCATCATGACCAATGCCGCATGTAAAACAGGGGCAAAAGTTACTTTTGATGAAGCCACTCAAGAAGTAATGGCCAATGGAAAACCGTTTAAATATTAGTTGATTGTTTGTAGTCAAAATAAAAAACCCTCGAACAAATCGAGGGTTTTTTGTACAAGCTATTCTTAGATGGGGAAAGCTGTAGTATATTTTACAATGTATTAATCAGTTTTATACATTTTCTCATAATATTCTTCGGCCATTCTATTACTATCAAATTGGAAACGAACATCTTTCATTCCGTTTTGAGTAATTTGACGCCAAGTATCTTTTTGTTCATAATACATCGGAACAATTTGATCGTTTAAAATTTTATACATTTCATCTAAATCGTAATCATCTTGTTGTTGCGTACTCATGTGTGCATAATCGGCTTTAGGAACAACAAAACCATTGTTACCATGATTGATAAATTCTGGAATCCATCCATCGTCTGTAGAAAAATTTACGGCGCCATTCATTGCAGCAGTCATTCCACTGGTACCAGATGCTTCTCTTGGCACACGCGGGTTATTTAACCAAACGTCTGAGGCTTGCTTCATTCTTTTACTCAAAGCCAATTCGTAACCTATTAATACGGCTACATTATTATAGTTCTTGCTTAAGTGCACCAAATTATTAAACTGAGAAATGGCTGGATGATCTACTGGGTAGGGTTTGCCTGCAAATATGATTTGTACTGGATGTTTTTTATTAGAAAGTAATTTTTCAAATCGATCCATATCCCAAGATAGGAAGTCGGCTCTTTTATAACCCGCAAAACGTCTGGCCCAAACAATGGTTAGTACATTGGGATCAAATACTTTTCCAGTTTGATCTGCTACTATTTCAAAAGCGCGCTTTTTTAAATACATTTTACGGTCATCAAAAGCATGGTCGTCATTGCTTTCTGCAAAACGATACAATTGCTTATCGGCCCAATAGCGCCAATTTTGTGCGTTGGTCACATGGGTGATAGGACAGATACCATCGTATTTACCCCAAAGTTCTCTACTTACATGACCATGAAGTTCTGATACCCCATTGGCTTTTCGAGCAAAACGAAGGGCTGCTAAAGAGTGATTAAATTGATCATCTTCAATTCCTGTTAATTTTCTTACTTCATCTATACTCAAGCCACAGAAATAACCCATCTTATGACATAAATAAATATCGTGTTTTTCATTGCCTGCTTCTTCGGGGGTATGCGTAGTAAAAACCAAACGCTTTTTTACTTCGGCTAATGATTTGTATTTATTTAATAAATAAAAGGCAGCAGAGAAACCGTGTGCTTCATTTAAATGGTATACTTCGGGATTGAAATTTAATTCATCAATTAATTTGGCACCCGCCACGCCAAGTAAAATAAATTGAGCCACTTTGGTAGCAACATTGGCATCGTATAAACGATGGGTAATGGTTTGTGATACGTAATCATTTTCTGGAAGGTCGGTGCTTAATAAAAATAGGGGAGCACTACAAAAAGTATTAGGTGCTAAATAAAAAGCTTTGACCCATACAGGATGATCGTGAATTAAAACTTGATATTTAATGCCCGTATCTTCGAGGAAAGAATAAATTTTTTCCATAAAAGTTACCTGCAATGTTTGGTCTTGATTTCGGGCTTGATCGTAATAGCCATATTTCCATAGGATACCAACGCCTATTAAATTCTGGTTTAATTCAAAAGCACTTCTTAAATGAGACCCAGCTAAAAATCCCAATCCTCCACTATAGATTTTCAATGGTTGGTGAATCGCAAATTCCATAGAAAAATAAGCTGCCTTCTTTTTAAATTGGTCATTGATTGCATAAGGCACTTGAAAGTTTCTAAAACTCATATATACAGGTTTGGTAATTTGGCTGCAATATAATGGTATTTAAAGAAAATGTAAATAATACACATTCAACTGTGGATAACAACCGTTTGCGGCGTATAATTGTGGATTATTTTTTCTTTTTTGACCTCTTTTTCTTGTCATAAGAATCATTAAAGTAACAGGTCATATTCCGATGGTTACCGCAATTGCCATCTTCTTTAATGCTTATCTGATTGCCTTCTATCTTAAAATGGATAATACAAGCGTCTCCTTTTTCCGAATAAGTGGCTGTATTTTTTGTAAAACTCATTAATCCTTTTAATTCTCCCACGCAATCTCTATTGTCTCTTTCAAAATGCATGAAAAATTGATATTTATTCTGTACCGAATAATCTCTTATGGAAATAAAATTTTTAGGATCCCTGCCATAATCTCCACTAAATGGGTTATTCATGGGGAGGGTATCTATGGGATTAATTACCTTACTATTTTCTGGTTTTTTATTGCTATCAAAATAGATCAATCTAAAAGTACTATCTATATATGCCCAGCCCTTTTTTTCATAGGTCAATGAATTGTCTGCGCTCATTTTATTTTCTTCTACCAAAAAAGATGGTTCTTTGTTGATGTTTAAAATTTTACCATATTGCTTAGAACCTTTATTTTCATCTTTAAAATCGGTGATTACTTTATAGCCTAAGTATTTATTTTTTTTACTAAAAACAATAATACAAATTTCGAAATTAGCTGCGTGTTGAATTCTAAAAAGTAAATAATATTCTTCTTCTTTTTCTATTCTAAAAATGGGATGTAACACCGCTTTATTATCTGTTTTGCTAACAATTTTTTCTACAATGGAGTCCGGTACAAATTGAGTCAAAGCTTTTCTGCCTATTACTAAAGTATCAGTAATATGTTTCAAATTGGTATCCGAAATAGTTACGGGTAAGACAGCGGCTTTAAAAATTTTATTAAAATCGTTTATTTTAATAGGGGTATTGCCCGTTAGGTCTGTTTTTTCTTCAGAACAAGCCATCATTAAACAGACCAACCCAATAAGGTAATACCTGTGCATGTTCATTTTTTTTGCTAAAATAGACTAACAAACCGAGTTCCACAAAGCTTTTATGATTAAATTTACACATAAACGAGGGGTGCTCTACTATGGCAGATAAGTCTTTAGATAATTTACATGAATCGGTTTCCATTCAAAATAAGAAAGGATGGCGTAAACTATTGGCTTTTTTAGGCCCTGCTTACTTAGTGAGTGTAGGTTATATGGATCCTGGTAATTGGGCCACCGATTTACAAGGTGGGGCAAAATTCGGGTACCAATTAATTTGGGTCTTATTATTAAGTAATTTTATGGCCATCTTATTGCAAAGTTTAAGTGCAAGACTAGGCATTGTTCGTCGATTAGATTTAGCACAAGCCAATAGAGAAACTTATCCTCCCTTTATTAATTTTATTTTATACCTATTGGCAGAGTTGGCCATTGCTGCAACCGATTTAGCCGAAGTATTGGGCATGGCCATTGGGATTAAGTTATTAACGGGGATGCCTTTAATGTATGGCACTATGATAACCGTTTTTGATACTTTTTTATTTTTGTTTTTGCAACGGTATGGAATTCGAAAAATGGAAGCTTTTATTTTAGTGTTGGTAGCCACCATAGGATTTAGTTTTTTAATGCAAATGTTTATCGCAAAACCAGATTTATCTTATGCAATTAAAGGCTTTATACCTACAAAATTATCGCCTGAAGCATTATACATTGCAGTGGGCATTATTGGTGCGACGGTGATGCCGCATAATTTATATTTACATTCGGCATTAGTGCAAACACGAAAAATAGAACGAAGTAGCAAGGGGATTCGAAAATCAATTTTATATAATTTTATAGATAGTGCCGTAGCCTTAAATGCGGCCTTTTTTGTAAATGCATCCATTTTAATTTTAGCAGCCACTGCTTTTTTTACAACTGGTAATACGCAGGTAGCTCGAATTGAAGAAGCACATTCGATGTTAGCCCCTTTATTGGGATCTAAATTGGCGCCTATTTTATTTGCGATTGCTTTAATTGCTGCTGGGCAAAGCTCTACCGTGACCGGCACTTTGGCGGGTCAGATTGTAATGGAAGGTTATTTAAAATTGAGATTAAATCCATGGATTAGAAGATTATTGACCCGACTCATCGCCATCATTCCAGCACTATTAGTAATTGGCATTATGGGAGAAGAACATGTTGATGAACTGCTGGTATTAAGTCAAGTTATTTTAAGTTTACAATTAGGCTTTGCAGTGATACCTCTTATTCATTTTGTAAGTGATAAAACTACTATGGGCGAATTTGTCATTGGATGGAAAGTGAAATTACTCGCTTGGCTGGTAGCCAGTATTTTAGTATTTCTAAATGGGAACTTGGTACTTGGTTTTGTGACTTCTTTTTATCATGGAACTGGAAATGGTTTTCTAAAAATATTGCTAATAATTCTAGTACTTTTATTTTTAGCCTTGCTGGTGTATATCATCGCCTTTCCAATTTTCTTAAAAAGACATCATGCCAATGTGGAAGAAGGGTTTCATGGAGAAATGATTGAATTAGATTGGACACAAGAGGCACCGGTGAATAAAATTGCAATAGCTGTTGACTTTTCGGTAGCCGATGCAAAACTTATTAAAACGGCTATTCAGCATGCACATCAAGCGACTGAATTTATATTTATACATGTGGTAGAAAGCGCCACTGCAAAATATTTGCAGGAAGCAAGTGATGATATAGAAACTAGAAAAGACCAAGCAAGGTTAGACACTTATGCGCAGGCACTGCAATTGAAAGGCTATAAAGTAACTACTTATTTGGGCTATGAGAATAGAGTGAAGGAAATTGTTAAAATAGTAAAAACTTATGATGCTAAGTTATTAGTCATGGGAGGGCATCGACACCAAGGGTGGAAAGACTATATCTTTGGTGAAACCATCGAATCGGTAAGGCATAAGGTTCCAATACCGGTCTTAATTGTGAATATATAGTAGGCCATTAAAGGGGCATTTTACTAGCCAATATCAGCTTTTTGTAAAGTTTGTTTTTGTACATTTGCATACAAAATTTTAAAACTATGGGACAAAAAATCAAAGTAGCCAATCCGGTGGTTGAATTGGATGGTGATGAAATGACTCGAATTATTTGGAAATTTATTAAAGACAAATTAATTCTACCTTATTTAGAGATTGATATTAAGTATTACGATTTAGGAATGGAATATCGTGACGAGACCAATGACCAAGTAACTGTTGATGCCGCCAATGCCATTAAACAATATGGGGTAGGTATTAAATGTGCTACTATTACACCCGATGAGCAAAGAGTAGAAGAGTTCAAATTAAAACAAATGTGGAAGAGCCCTAATGGCACTATTCGTAATATATTAGACGGTACTGTTTTTAGAGAGCCAATTGTTTGTAACAATGTACCTCGTTTGGTACCTAATTGGACGGCACCTATTTGTATTGGACGTCACGCTTTTGGTGACCAGTACCGTGCTACCGATTTCGTAACCAAAGGAAAAGGTAAATTAACGATTAAGTTTGAAGGAGAGGATGGCACGAAACAAGAATTTGAAGTATTTAATTTCAAAGGAGATGGTGTTGCAATGGCTATGTACAATACAGATGAAAGTATTTATGGTTTTGCACGTGCTTGTTTTAACCAAGCTTTGGCTAAAAAATGGCCTTTATACTTGTCTACAAAGAATACGATCTTAAAAAAATACGATGGTCGTTTCAAAGATATTTTTGAAGATGTTTATCAAAATGAATTTAAGGCCAAATATGCAACTGCTGGAATTACTTATGAGCATCGTTTAATTGATGATATGGTAGCGAGTGCCTTAAAATGGAATGGTAATTTTGTTTGGGCTTGTAAAAATTATGACGGAGATGTGCAGTCTGATACAGTGGCTCAAGGTTTCGGTTCTTTGGGTTTAATGACTTCTACTTTAATTACACCCGATGGTAAAGTAATGGAAGCCGAAGCAGCTCATGGTACAGTAACGCGTCATTATCGCGAACATCAAAAAGGGAATAGGACTTCTACCAACCCGATAGCTTCTATTTTTGCATGGACTAGAGGATTAGAATTCCGTGGTCAATTAGACAATAACCAAGAATTAATACATTTTAGCAAAGCATTAGAAGAGGTTTGTGTTGAAACAGTAGAGTCGGGTATTATGACCAAAGACTTAGCAGTTTGTGTTCATGGCAATAAAGTTAAACATGGCGATCATTATGTTTATACAGAAGAGTTCTTGGACGCACTAGATTCGAATTTGCAAAAAAAGCTTGCTAAATAAAAAATTGCAATCCTTTTTTGCAACTTTAATGATTTTAAATTTTCTGTGAAAATTTTGCAAAAAAAGCTTGCTAAATAAAAATCAACAAGTATTAAAATATAAAAAGCCATCTCGAATCAACGGGATGGCTTTTTTAATAGGTGTAAATTAATTTACGCTTTCTTCATGCAATCTTTTCCGCAATCATGTTTACAATCTTTGGTACTGCACATGTGTCCTTTTTCTCCATGATTGGCAACATGACCAGCCCCGTTTTTATGGCAGGCAGCAGTGCACTTGTGTTCTGCTTTATGACAATCTGCAGTGCATTTGTCAGCCGCGAATGAAAAATTAACAGCCATTAAAAATAATCCAGCGAATAATAGTTTTTTCATAGTTTATTTTTTTTAGGTCAACAATATTTTGTCACTACTAATATACGAAATTGTATTGGGTCAACATCTATATAATGCGTTGTGTATTTGTTAAAAATGACCAATTTGTCTAGGCGCCTATTTTATTGTAGTACTTCTAAAATGGGTTTACCTATTGAGCCACTTGGCATTTGGATGCCTAATAAAGTACTTAAAGTGGGTGCGATATCAGTCATATAGGTCATGTTATTCACAACTCCCTTTTTAATACCTGCTCCATACCATAATAAAGGAATATGCGCATCATAATTATACAATACGCCATGGCTGGTTCCGGTAGGGTAACCATCTACGACTCCCGACTTGGTTAAGATCATTAAATCGCCACTTCTTTGTGGAGTGAAGCCATTTACAATTCTTTCTCTTAAATTTTGTGGAAGGGGAGCACTGGCTGCTTTTCTACTTTCGACTACTTGTAATACCAATGGCTTTTTCTCTAAATAATTGGTCAATATACTGGTTAGTTTATCCGCGCTAACATTTAAACTATCCATTAAGCTGTGGTTAAAATAAATATTGTATTCACTTACTGCGCTAATTATTTTTGGATTTAAATTATTCGTGGTTAAGCAGGTAAGTATATCATTTTTTAATGCGCCATCATCGTAGTTGTCGCCAGGTAAATTATGTTTCTTTGCAAATGCAGGTATATTGGCTACTGCATGATCGGCCGTTAAAAATACAGTGTAATTGTCTTTGCCTACTTTTTCATCTAGGAAGCTAAAAAAATCTGCAATGGTTTCATCTAATTTAATATACCCATCTAGTGTTTCCCATGAATCAGGACCAAATGAATGACCAATATAATCGGGGGAAGAAAAACTAATGGCCAACATATCTGTGATAGCGTCAGCGCCTAAATGTTCATTCAATAAAGCTTGTTTGGCTAATTCAATCACTAAGTTATTTCCGTAAGGCGTTGAAGCAATTTTACCATAATCTTTTCCTATAAATTCTTTTAAGCTATACGGAAAATGTTTGGCCTCTTTCCCAAAGGGAGTAGCTTCATAAAGGTTTTCATCTGCATCGCAATTGGCTTCATACACGGAATTAGCTAAACTCAAATTCCAGTTTTTATAGTACAAGCTATCCGGACGATGTAAGGCATTGTAGTTGCTTACCCAAGTAGGCAATGCTTGTCCATAATAAGTGGAACTAATAAAATTTCCCGATTTTGAATCATACCAATAGGCGCCGTTGGCTGCATGACCAGCTGGGATAATAGCACCACGATCTTTTATTGAAATTCCAAATACTTTGCTTTTAAAATTAGTAGCCAATTTTAATTCATCTCCTAGGGTACTCGTCCAAACATTAACAGGACTCATTTGACCAGCACTATTATTGGTACTTCCTAAGGTTTGAACCGTATTGTCTTCGACACAATACACCGTTCTTTGTTTTACATTGTCAAACCAAGAATTTCCGGTAATGCCATGAATGGAGGGGGTGCTTCCTGTATATACACAGGTATGTCCACAAGCAGTCACTGTAGGGACATAGGGAATCAAAGTGTTGTTACAAGTGGCGCCTTCATTCACAAAACGTAAAAACCCTTTATTGCTTGTAAAAAAGGGTTTGAACCGATTTACATAATCCCATCTCATTTGATCTACGACCATTCCAATAATCAATTTTGGTTTAGGGTTTGTTTTTGAAATGGAGCTTACTAATTTAGGCTTTTGCGCATGGGTGGTAAGGGTTAAAAAGCAAAAACATAGGAATACTAAATATCTCATGGGATTCATTTTTTGGTGCTGTGGTAGGCCTGTTTTTAAAAAGGCATTGCCCTTGCAATTTACAGCTATTTATTAAGCTAATAAAGTGAAAAAAATCATTAAATTTGCTTAACATAAAAAGATAATATGGCAGATATATTTGAAAGGCTAATCAAGAATTACGGGCCTATTGGTCAATACCGTGAAAGAGCGCATGGTTATTTTGCTTTCCCAAAATTAGAGGGGGAGATTGGCTCAAAAATGAAATTTAGAGGTCAAGAAATGATTGTTTGGAGTTTGAATAATTATTTAGGATTGGCCAATCATCCAGAAGTGCGTAAGGCAGATGCCGATGCTAGTGCAAAGTATGGTTTGGCTTTACCAATGGGTGCTAGAATGATGAGTGGAAATAGCGATTTACATGAGCAATTAGAAAGGGAATTGGCCGCATTTGTATTTAAAGAAGATGCAATTTTAATGAATTATGGATATCAAGGAATTATGAGCGCTATAGATGCTTTGTGTGGTAGACATGATGTGGTGGTATATGATGCAGAATGTCATGCTTGTATTATAGATGCCTTAAGAATGATACCAGGACATCGATTTGTTTACAAGCACAATGATGTGGAAGATTGCGAAAAGCAATTGATAAGAGCACAAGCTTTAGTAGATAAACAAGCTTCTGGCGGTATATTGGTAATTACAGAAGGCGTATTTGGTATGGCAGGAGACCAAGGTAAATTAAAAGAAATAGCAGCTTTAAAAAAGAAAGTAGCTTTTCGTTTATTGGTAGATGACGCACATGGTTTTGGAACCTTGGGTAAAACTGGAGCAGGGGCAGGCGAGGAACAAGGTTGTCAAGACGAAATAGATTTATATTTTTCTACTTTTGCAAAAAGCATGGCTTCTATTGGTGCTTTTATGGCTGGGCCTACAACAATTATTGATTATATCCGTTACAATATTCGTTCTCAAATTTTTGCTAAAAGTTTACCCATGCCTTATGTAGTAGGTAACTTGAAGCGTTTAGAATTATTAAGATCAAAGCCTGAGTTGAAAGCTAAGCTTTGGAAAAATGCATTGGCCTTGCAAAATGGATTGAAAGAAAAAGGATTTGATATTGGTAAAACCGATTCGGTAGTAACACCCGTGTATATGAAAGGTGGTGTAGAAGAAGCAACTGCGATGGTAATGGATATCAGAGAAAACTATAAAATATTTTGTTCCATTGTTGTGTATCCTGTTATTCCGAAAGGACATATTATTTATAGACTCATTCCTACGGCCGATCATACACAAGAAGAAATTGATTTAACCTTGAAGGCCTTTAGTGAAACCAAAGCTAAATTAGATGCTGGGATGTACCAATCGGATCTGATTCCAGATATGGCCAATAAATAGTTCCCCTTTTTTATAACTAAGTGGAGGTATTAATATAAAGCTAACTATTAAAGTAAGTCTAGCTGATTCTGTTCTTTTTTGAGCACTTCTATACTTACGTTTAGCTCAAATCCAATGAGTAAGATAAGGGCGTTGATATATACCAAAGTCATTACCACTAATACGGTTCCAATGGATCCGTATATTTTATTGTAACTGCTAAAGTGGTTGACCCAATAGGAAAACCCCAAGGTAGTAAGCAACATGAGTAAGGTAGACAACAAAGCCCCTGGTGACATTAAGGACCATTTTTCTTTAATAAGTGGAGCGTACTTGTAAATAAATGCGTTACCAAAAAACAACAATAAAATAATCACGCTCCATCTTACCAAATTCCAATAGGGGATGATGGTTTTTCTTTTAATATCAAATACTTCTCTTAATAAAGTGGTCAATTGATCTTGTCCAATCAATACCAATAAGCTTGCAAAAACCAATAAGATTAAAATAATGGTGAGTCGAATGGCCCTCATTCTTTGGTGCAAGAAAAAAGGTTTGTTTTGCATAATGGATTTGTCAAAACTTCTGATAATGCCTGTCATGGCATTGGAAGCGTAAAAGAGTAAGAGTAAAAATCCAAAAGAAAAAACACCCACATGTTGACTAAGTAAATCATTGATTATTTCTAAAATGAATCTATAAGTACTAGAGTTAGGGGCAATGTCTTTGAAAACAGAAAGTATTTGTTTTTTTACTTTAAAAGTAGAAGGGAAATACGGTATGATAGAAAACAAGAAAAGAAATCCTGCGGGTAAAGCCATAATTAAATTAAAGGAAATGGCTGATGCTCGGTCATATAAGCCTAATGTATTTAATTGCTTGAATAAAAATTTAACTACCTGGTATAAATTAACGCGCTCAAATCCTGGGATGTAAATAACTTTAGCCTTTCGTTTTAAAAATAAAAACGGTGGATTGGCCAAAAGGAAAAAAAAGGATCTAATTTGTTTGAATAAATTCAAGGAGGCGATTTTATTAAATATAAATTTACAACTTATTTTATTGTTCTTTTTGCTTCTTCTTTGCTTGGTATTCGTCTAGTTTAAGCTGATATTCTTTGGCAAATTTCATATGTTCGGTATAATTGGAACTAAAATGATGGTAACCACTAAAATCGGCTTTGGCCACAAAATAAATATAATTGGTATTGGGGGCATCTAAAACCAAGTCAATGGTTTTGGGCGCAGGAGTACCAATAGGGCCAGGAGGCAATCCTTTATTTTTATAGGTATTGTAAGGGGAAGGGTTACTTAAATATTTATCATAGATCCTAGTTAAAGTAAAATCCTGCATCGCATATTTAATAGTGGGGCAGGCTTGTAAGGGCATATTTATTTTAAGTCTGTTTTGATACACGCTTGCAATAATGGTTTTGTCGGAATCGTTATTAGTTTCTTCTTCAACAATGGAAGCCAAAGTATACACTTCATTTGGAGTTAGTCCTAATGCTTTGGCTTTTTGCATACGATGGTTATTGCTCCAGAATGCATCGGCAGCCGCTTTCATTTTTTGTAATATTTTAGCGATAGGGGTAGACCAATATAACTCATAGGTATTTGGAATAAACAAAGTGAGTAATTGAATAGTGTCGGTTTCGAATTTAGCTAATGAGTCGTTGCTGTTTAAATAAGTCGCGCAAGTGGCACTGTCCGTGGAAAAAGTGGCCCCCATTAATCTGGCTAATTCTGCTCTGGTGCGCACTTTATTTAAAACAAATTTTACACTTGCTTGATGATTGTTTCGAAGCATGCGTAGTAAGTTTAATAGGCTTGTATTTTTTAGTACTAAAAACCTGCCCGGTTTAAGTTTGTCTTCTACCTTTAAAATTTTTGCAAAGATTAAGAAGCTTGGTTTATCCAGAATAATTTTTTTCGCCACTAATGTATCTGCTAAATCTGAAAGTCCTGTTTGCGTATAAACAAAACTGCTCTTCTCCCCTGAAAAATGAGTGGTTTTTAGCAATAAATTATAACTGGTATAGACCAATACAAGAAGGAAGACTAAGTAAAATAACTTTTTCATAGTAGGCGCTGTAAACTAGCTTGAAATAGGACATTCAATAATACAATAAAAATCCCTCCCAGCAATTGGGAGGGATTAAATATTTTTAAGTAAGTAGTAGTAGTTTATTTCTTATCCTTAGCTGGGGTTGCAGCTGGAGCAGCAGGCGCATTTGCAGGCGCAGCAACTGGAGCTGGGGTGGCGGCAGGGGCAGTGATAGAAGTATTTACTTTATTCAATATTCCTTTATCGCCATCGCTTCCACCAGATTTTAAAAATAGCGTAGAAGTCATAGCCAATACTGCAATAACAGCAGCAAATATCCAAGTGCCTTTTTCAAGTACATCAGTGGTTTGCTTAACGCCCATGAAATTGTTGGTCAAACCGCCCACATTGGCGTTTAAACCGCCGCCTTTTGGGTTTTGAATTAAAACCATAAATCCAAGGCCAGCAGCAGCAACAATAATTAATATTAAGTAGAGTGTTATCATTTTCTTTGTTTTAGTTGTTCTATTCTTGACGCAAAATAAACGGATTTTTCAGGAAAAATAAAACTTAATTTAGAATAGACGTCAATTGCCTTACGTTTATTGCCTTGTTTTAGCCAAACCTCAGCCATGGCTTCTGTGATGACATCCGCGGTGGTATTGGCTTTTTCGGCTATGGCAGCGATCACTTTCTCCTGTTCTTCCCCAATTTCAGCAATTTGAGGGCTGCCATCCTTGTTTTTAAGTACTTTAAGCCAGGCGGTAAAGCTCCTTAATTGCTTGGTGAACTTGTCCTGAGGCACTTTAGATAAGTCTATTTCTATGCCTTGAGCTGCAAAATAGTCTCTTTGAAGTGGGGTCATTTCCGCTTCAAATGCCAATTGCTCCTCCTGTAAGGGTTCCTTAAATTGAGCCAATTGATCAGAAATAAGGCTAACCAATTTTGTTTCAATAGGTGCAGAGAGGGCATCTTCTTCTTCCTCCTGCATTAAATGGTGTAATTGTAAATTATTGGGAAAATAAGCGCTTGTCCTTTGTAATTGACCAGTAAATAGGGGGGAAGCGACCATTTCATATTTTTTAGCCAACAATAATTGTAAAACTGGACTATAAGGATGAGTACTAACCCATTGCTCCAATTCGGAGGTTTCGATGGCTTCTAATGCAGCATGACCTGTCCACTGATTCAATATAGAATTAATATTCGTAGAAGTCATGTATTACCAGTTTGAAAAAATTTGATTAAAAATATCATCTGTTATATTTCTTAGAATGTCGTCCATTAATTGACTTTCTGCAGCTTGTAAAGTTAAGTTCGCAGAAAAGTCGAAATTTCGGGACACATCAAATTCTTGTTCTTTATTTTCTAAGGTCTTTTTTAAAAGCACATGAACAGTAACGGTAAGTCTATTGGTACTTGCTTGCTGCGCACTTACCCCAACGGTTTGAGAGGGGTCGTAATTGGTAATGGTAGCAAAAATTTGATAATGCGCTTCATCACTATTGGTACGCGAAAGCTTAGTGCCGTTGATAATTTTTTGTAGCAACTTGTCGGTTAATTGCGGAGCCAACTGCGGGTTAATATACCTGGCCTTATTTTCTATGAATGCAATTTTGACTGTTTTAATATTTTCTGGAATCACTGCATCTCTAAAACTATAAATGCCACAACTGGTCAGTAAGGTACTTGCCACAGCTGCTATAAAAAATAGTTTTATAGTCATTCCTTTTGCAGGACCAATTTTGTTTGAAATAAAATTATTCTTCAATGTCGTATTCTTTAATTTTTCTGTATAAAGTTCTTTCACTGATACCTAAATCATTGGAAGCGTCTTTACGGCGACCGCGATGCTTTTTTAAGGCCTTTAAAATTAGTTCTTTTTCCTTATCCATGATGTTTAAGGATTCTTCCACCTCATAATGTCCATTGGATTCATTGTCAAGTAGGATAGGTTGAGGCGAACTGATATGAACTGTTGGATTGATGGAGTTGGTATGATGAGTCATACTACCTGCTGGCTTTAAATCTTCTTTTAATTCATTGATTAAAGATTCTTTATTAAAATTGGAATGATTGGATCCCGAAATAGAAGGGTTTTGTAATATTTCTAAAAACATTTTCTTTAATTCATTCACATCTTTTTTCATGTCAAAGAAAAGCTTGTACAATATTTCTCTTTCATTGGCAAATTCACCAACGGGGGTGCTGCCCGTAACCATGGGTACACTATTTACATTTTGGATGGGTAAGAAGCCAGCCAAAACTTCGGCATTGATGTGTTCTACTTTACTTAAAACCGAAATTTGTTCTGCAATATTTTTTAACTCCCGCACATTGCCTGGCCAAGGATATTCGGTAAGCAGGATTCGAGCTTCTTCGTCTAAGAAGATGGGTTTGGTTTTATACTTTTCGGCAAAGTCCACTACAAATTTCCTAAACAATAAAGGAATGTCTTCTTTGCGGTCTCTTAAGGAAGGCACTCTAATAGGCACTGTATTTAAACGATAATATAAGTCTTCTCTAAATTTTCCTTTTTGGGTAAACTCTAATAATTCTCTATTGGTCGCAGCCACTACTCTTACATCTGATTTTTGAACTTTGGAGGAACCTACTCTAATAAATTCTCCTGTCTCCAACACACGCAATAAACGAGCTTGTGTACCTAAAGGCAATTCGCCAATTTCATCTAAAAAAATAGTACCTCCACTTACCGTTTCAAAATAACCTTTGCGGCTATCAACGGCACCTGTAAAAGATCCTTTCTCATGTCCAAATAATTCTGAATCAATCGTGCCTTCGGGGATAGCACCACAGTTAACGGCAATAAATGGATTGTGCTTGCGGGCAGATAAGCTATGAATGATTTGTGAAAACACTTCTTTACCCACACCGCTTTCACCCACAATGAGTACGGTTAAATCGGTGCCTGCTACTTGTTCTGCGGTATTCAATGCATGATTAATAGCAGGGGTATTACCAATAATGCTAAACCTATTTTTTAATGATTGTAAATCCATTTTAATTATTTTTTATGGCGCCAATTAAAGTGCCTTTCGTATAATGCGTAATCACGATGTCTATATAGTCTCCTTTTTTAAGCGCAGCATGGCCGTCCTTATTGGTTTTTGGAAAAACGACTACTTTATTTTGGCTGGTTCTACCCATCCATTCTGCATCACTTTTTTTACTATTGCCCTCTATTAAAACTTCGTAACATTTTCCTAATTCCTTTTTATTACTCTCATTAGATAAAGTCCATTGTACATCTACAATTTCTTGCAACCTTCTTTTTTTAACTTCTAATGGGACGTCATCTTCGTATCTTTTTTCTGCTAGGGTGCCTGGACGTTCCGAATAAAAATACATATAGCAATAATCATACTCAGATTGTTGCATGATGCTGATGGTATCTTGATGGTCTTGTTCTGTTTCGGTGCAAAAACCTGCAATGATATCGGCAGAAATACTACATTCAGGCATGAGCTCTTTAATGCGCGCCACTTTAGATAAATACCATTCGCGGGTATAAGTGCGATTCATTAATTGTAAAACACGAGTGCTACCACTTTGAACCGGTAAATGAATGTATTTACAAATATTGTGGTACTTCATCATGGTCAACAAAACTTCATCAGTAATGTCTTTAGGATGAGAAGTGCTAAATCGTACTCTTAATTGTGGGCTTATTAAAGCAACGCTTTCTAATAGTTGTGCAAAAGTAACTTGTAAATTGGTTTCTGGATTGTTCCAGTAATAGCTATCTACATTTTGCCCCAACAATGTAACTTCTTTATAGCCTTTTTCAAAAAGGTCTCTACATTCTGCAACTATGGAAAAAGCATCTCTACTTCTTTCGCGTCCTCTGGTAAATGGAACCACACAAAAGCTGCACATATTATTACAGCCACGCATGATAGAAACAAATCCACTAATGCCATTGCTGTCTAAACGAACAGGGGAGATATCAGCATAAGTTTCGTCACGGCTTAATAAAACATTCACTGCTTTTTGACCTGTGCCTGCTTCTATAATTAAATCAGGTAAAGTACGGTAGGCATCAGGGCCTACTACTAAATCCACCAATTTTTCTTCTTCTAATAATTTTGATTTTAATCTTTCTGCCATGCATCCTAAAATACCCACTAGCATGCCTGGCTTTTGCTGTTTGTATTTTCTAAATTCTGTTAATCTTTTACGAACAGTGAGTTCTGCTTTTTCACGAATAGAGCAGGTATTGATTAAAATTAAATCGGCTTGTTCAATATTTCGAGTACTTCCAAAGCCATTGTTCTCTAAAATGGAAGCCACCACTTCACTATCAGCAAAGTTCATAGCACAACCATAACTCTCCACGTAAAAGTGTTTGGCAAATGGATCTTTCTTTATCGAAGATACATAGGCTTCCCCCTGTCTCTGTTCGTCATGTTCTTTGGTCGCCATTGTAAATAATTCCATACCGCTGGTTTTGAAACGCAAATTTAGTTAAAAAAACAGAATGTGTCAACTTGTCAGCCAATTCTTCTAATTATTTGATTATTAAACCATTACTAAAAAAGGCAAGTTTGATCTTAACAATTTATATATAATTAATAATCAATGATTTAGTGATCCCTTCTTATATTTGACTAAAATAAGGGGCATGTTAAAAGGGCTTACATTTTTATTATCGTTGTGTGTAGTTAATTGGTCCTGGGCTCAAAACATTGGGGTGACCAAATTAAGAAACGAAACTTCTCGAAACATTGTTAAAGTAGCGGATACCGCTTATTATAATTGGAAACAAGGAGGGATGTACAATTTTAATCTTTCAGAAAGTTCATTAAGTAATTGGGCTGCAGGGGGGGATAATTTTAATATGTCTATTAATAGCTACTTTAATTATTTTGCTTATTACCAAAAACCAAGACAAAGTTGGGATAATAATTTTGATGCCAACCTTGGGTTTGTTCAATCCACAAGTTTAGGGGGACGAAAAAATGACGATCGGGTAGATTTATTAAGCAAGTATGGATATAGAATTGACACAACAGGTATGTGGTATTTATCTGCCTTATTTAATTTTCGTTCGCAAATTTTTGATGGCTACAGTTTCAGTGGAACCAATTCCACTTTTACTTCTTCCTTTTTTGCACCTGCTTATATGATTATTTCTGCCGGGTTGGATTATAAGCCTAATAATAAATTTTCAGTTTTCTTTTCGCCACTTACTTCAAGAACTACTTTATTGTTAAATACAAAGCTTTCCAACTTAGGAAGCTATGGGGTGCCTAAAGGGGATAAAGTATATAAAGAAACGGGTTTGTTTATTACTATTAATTACAACAATGTGATTGCGCCCAATATTACCTATAAAGGACGTGCCGATTTTTTCTCCAACTATTATGAAAAGCCAGAGAATATTAATTTGTACATGACCAACATGTTTACTTTTAAAATTAATAAAAACTTTTCTGCTAACTACAGTCTTGATTTAATTTACGACGATAAGATTAAGAATTTTGGGCCCAATAAAAGTTCACCAGGATTGCAATTAAAAAGTATAATTGGTGTAGGCTATTTTAAAAATTTACAGGTAAAAAAAGTAGTGCTTCTGCCCAAGATTTAAAACAACAACAGCAAAAGAAATTATTGGGTGATCGCCTTTAGCGTATGCTTAATTTTATTGGCCTTATGGGTTAGGTCTTGATAGTCTTTGCTAATAATAGTTACATGTCCCATTTTTCTACCGGGTTTGGTTTGTTTTTTACCATAGATATGTACAAATACATTGTCCATGGTAAGTACTTCTTCTAAACCTTGATAATGTACCGGTCCGGTATAACCTTCGGCACCAATAATATTCACTATTGCCGATGGTAAAATGGCATCTGTATTGCCCATTGGATAATCTAATAAAATTCGAAGCAACATATCATATTGACTGCTGTAATTGGCTTCGATGGTGTGGTGCCCGCTATTGTGCACACGGGGGGCAGTTTCATTGACCCAAATTTCACCTTGTGCATCTATAAATAATTCTATGGCAAATAAACCCGGACTATTTAATCCTTTGACCACTTTACGGGCAATGGCTTGTGCTTTCCACAATTTTTTCTCCTCTAAATTTGCTGGGCTAAGCTGGTAATCTAATAAATTATAAACGGTATCAAAAACCATTTCTGCTGGCGGATAAATAATCGTTTCTCCTTTGGCATTCATACCCACAATCAATGCAATTTCGGTGGCAATTTTTACTTTCTTTTCTAAAACAGAGGGCACATTAAAAGCCAATTCAATTTCTTTTTCGAAATTAATTATTTGTACCCCTTTACCATCATAGCCACCTTCGCCCATTTTGTGCACTGCAGGTAAGAAATCGATATGCGCTAATACATCGGAAGCATTTTGTGTAATAAAAAAGGGAGCAGTAGGTATTTCGTTGTCTTTATAAAATTGTTTTTGAAGCACTTTATTTTTAATAGTGCGAATGGCCGAAGGGGTAGGATATACTTTCACGCCTTCTTTTTCCAATTGTTCTAAAGCATCTACATTCACGGCTTCAATTTCAATGGTAAGGGCGTCTAAGTTTTTACCAAAATTATAAACGGCATCATAATCCTGAATATTGCCCAAAGTAAAATGATGGCATAAATGCGCTGCAGGGCATTGCGCATCGTTTTCTAGCACATAGGTAGTTACATCAAAATTAGCCGCTGCTTGCAATAACATTCTTCCTAATTGTCCGCCCCCTAATATACCTACTTTCATTATTTGGATACTTTTAACAAAGATAAGGGTCTTGGACAAGTTTTCATTTTGCATAGCGCCCAAAAGCAGTTAAATTTGTTTCTAATTAAGTTGAAATGCTATTAATACCTATTATATCAGTCAAGAATTTGGTAAAATCCTATGGCGATTTTAAAGCAGTGAAGGGTATTAGCTTTGATGTATTTGAAGGAGAGATTTTTGGATTATTAGGCCCCAATGGCGCAGGAAAATCTACCACATTGGAAATTATAGAAACACTGAGAGAAAAAACCAGTGGAGAAGTGATGGTGAATGGATTAAATATTGAGGAGTCACCGGAAGCTATTAAGAAAATTATTGGTGTGCAACTGCAAACAGCAGGGTTTTATCCTAATTTAAATTTAACTGAACTCATGCAGTTATTTATTGGTTTGTATCAAACCACTGTTGATCCAATGTCCTTATTGAAGAAAGTGAATTTGGAAGATAAGGCAAAAGCTAAATACAAGGAATTGAGTGGGGGACAGAAACAACGTTTTTCTATTGCCACTACTTTAATCAATCAACCTAAAATTATTTTTTTAGACGAACCCACCACAGGGCTCGATCCACAAGCGCGAAGAAATTTATGGGAGTTGATTAAAGAAATTAGAGCTAATGGAACCACTGTCATTATTACCACACATTATATGGATGAAGCAGAAGTATTATGTGATCGAGTAGCTATTATTGATAGTGGAGAAATTGTAGTGATTAATACGCCGAATGAATTGATTGATGAGTTGGTCGCTTCGGGGTTTGAAAAAGTGAAAGAAGTAAAGAAAGCCAATTTAGAAGATGTATTTATTCATAAAACAGGTAAGGCCTGGAGAGAGGAGTAATTTTTTAAAAATAATTAATAAAATATAAAACTGAATAGTATGACACAAGATCCACGTTATCCCATTGGAAAATTCGAAGCCATGCCTTTTTCTGAAGCCACTAAAAAAAGTTGGATACATGAAATAAGAGTAGCCCCTAGAAATTTAGAATTAATTGTTCAACATCTAGATAAATCGCAATTAGACACTCCTTATAGAGAGGGTGGATGGACTGTACAGCAAGTGATTCACCATATGGCGGATAGTCATATGAATGCATTTATTCGTTTTAAATTGGCTTTAACCGAAGACGTGCCGCCTATTAAAACCTATGATGAAAAAGCTTGGGTAAATACAGCGGATGCATTGTTGACACCTATTAATTATTCAACGACCATTTTACATGCATTGCATGAGCGTTGGGCCAATTTATTAGAATCTATGACTGATGAACAATGGCAAAGAACCTTATTTCATCCAGTGCGCAATGCCGAAGTGAGTTTATGGGATATGCTTTCTATTTATTCATGGCATGGCAAACACCATATTGCACATATTAAAAACTTAATTGACCAGAAGGGCTGGTAGTAGTTAGTTAAAAAGTTTTCTATTTACTTCGGCTACTAAATAAACGCTGCCAATGACCAAGATTAAATCTTTGGGCTGGCTGTTTTGTTTGGCGTTTACAATGGCTTGATTGACGTCCTCATAACAGTCACCAAATAAACCTAAGGCTTCTGCTTTCATGGCTAAATCTTTGGCAGCAAGTGCTCGCGGGATATGTGATTGTGTAAAATAGTAGTTGGCTTTTTGAGGAAGTAGTTTTAGAACGGCATCCACATCTTTATCCTTGACCATGCCTGTTACAATATGTAATTGCTCGTAGGGTAATGTTGCTAATTGTTCCAATAAGGCATGCATACCATGTTCGTTGTGTGCTACATCTAAAACAATATTGGGGGAGGATTGTAGACATTCCCAACGACCCATCAATCCTGTTGATTTTTTTATTTGACCTAATGCGGTGGTAATGATTGCGGCGTTTATTTTCCAACCCATCATTGCTAAAAGTTGGGTGGCCACTAAAACCCCTTTTAAATTTTTTGATTGATATTTCCCAGGAATGTCGCAATCGATGGTAAAATCCTTATTAAAAATAGGGGTATTTAATAAGTGAACTAAAGGTTGTGTGAAGGAGAAGTTGGCCCTATGCCAATTGTTTTCAAAATGAGTAAGAGATAAATAATCTTCACTAAAATAAATGGGGGCATTTAAACTTTTGGCTTTTTGTTCAAATACATTGGTGGTTTGATTGATACGCTCACTTATTACAATGGGAACTCCTTGTTTGATAATACCTGCTTTCTCCCCAGCAATAAGTTCCAAGGTATTGCCCAATAAATTCATATGGTCCCAACCTATATTAGTAATGATGCTTAAAATAGGTGTAATAACATTGGTGCTGTCTAATCTACCTCCTAAACCAGTTTCAATGATGGCAATGTCACATTTTTCTTGTGCAAAATAATCAAAAGCCATACCAACGGTAATTTCAAAAAAAGAGGGTTCTATTTTTTCAATGACAGGTTTAATTTTATTGGTAAAAGCAACCACAAAATCTTCAGAACACATTTCTCCATTTATTTTTATCCGTTCTCTAAAATCATATAAATGAGGAGAAGTATATAAGCCTGTTTTATAGCCTGCGGCTTGGAAGATAGCGGCTAACATATGACTGGTAGATCCTTTGCCATTGGTGCCAGCAACATGAATAGTTTTTATTTTATGTTGAGGATTGTCTAAGAAATTACAAATCTCTAAGGTATTGTGTAAATCATTTTTAATGGCTGCGGCGCCTATTCGGCTAAATAGCGGTAAGCGACTGTATAAATAGTCGATGGATGCTTGATAAGACATAATGGATTATTGCACTTCGAATTTAAACTTAACAGTGACCATCGAGCTATGATCAGCTCCGTTGAAGTTTATTTTTGTTAAGTATTCGACGATGGCTTTTTTATATTTAGGATCATTGGAGGAAGATCCTTTTACTATTTGGATAAATCTGCCTTGACCAGCAGGACTAACTTCAATCTCTGCATAGATGGTGGCGGCTTCCACATCTCCATTGAAAGAATAAGCTTTGGTAACATGTCTATCACCTTTGGTAACAAATGGGCCACCTGCACCTGTATAATTTTTCCCATCAATACTTCCATTGGCCACGCCTTGATCTCCTTTGCCTCCAGCGATACCTTGGTCTTTGACATTGTTGTAGCTGTCTTGATTGTTTCCACCTTTGCCATTACCACCAGCATATTTTCCCATTAAGGCTTTTGGTTTAGGAGCAGGAGGCAAGGGTAAGTTTTTTATATTAGTTTTAGCTTTTGCCGATCTAATGGCTTCGTCATTGGGGTCGTTTGAATTCGCATTAATTTTAACAGACTTATTAATGGCATTGGCTTTTACTTTTTTACTGGAGCCTACTTCTGGTGCTGGCGCTTCTTTACTTTTTGGAGCAATGTCTCCTTGTCCGGTGGTACTATTGCCTAAATTAACTTCCATATAAGCAGCTTCGGGAGGAACAATTGTAGGGGCAGTTTGTTGCCAATGCATAACTACAAATAGTAAGGATAAGGCAATACATATCAAAAGCGTGTAAACACCTGCTTTAATATTTTTTTCTTGTTCGAAGCTTAACTGCATAGCATAAAATTAATGCAAAAACACATCATAACCCAATCTGCAAAGGGTAGCTATGATAACGATTAAAAAGAAGGTTCTAATAAATTTATTGCCTTTAGCGATGGCCATTTTAGAACCTAAAAAGCCACCTAAGGCATTACAAGCTGCCATGGGTAAAGCAATGCTCCAAATGATGGAACCCTTTAATAAAAATAACAGAATGGAGCCTAAGTTGGTGGCAAGATTCACCACTTTAGCATGCGCATTGGCTTGTAAAAAGTCTAACCCAAGAATACTAATAAATGCCAATACCAATAAGCTACCAGCCCCTGGGCCAATAAAGCCATCGTAAAATCCAATGACCAAGCAAATGCCTGCTCCTTGATACCATTTAAATTTAAAATCAGCATTTTGTATTTCGAGTCCTAAATTTTTATTGGTATAGGTATATAGAGCAATTAGCACCAGCACTATAAAAATTAAGGGCTTCATGAATGCATTGCTTACTAAAGTCAGACAATAGGATCCTGTAAATGCTGCAATAAAAGCAATGCTGGTAAAAAGTAATAGCCTTTTTTTTGAAATTTTTACTTTCTTTAAATATTGTCTAGCAGCAAAAAAAGTACCGGTGAAGGAAGGAATTTTTAATGATCCAATAACGCGCGAGATGGGTTCATTGGGAAATAAAATAATGCCAGCGGGGGTTTGAATAAGACCACCACCTCCAACAATCGCATCCACAAATCCAGCTAAAAATGCAATACAACATAAAATAAGTGTAATGGAATTCATTTTTGACTATTAGGATTGGTGCACAATGGGTTTAATAGGGCTAGGCCAGGTATTAATAATGATGCCAGTTACAATTATTAAACCACTTATTACTTGTGCGGTAGAAAAACTTTCTCCTAAAAATAAAACGGCTTCAATGGAACTTAAAAAAGGAATCAAGGTTCCAAATAAGCCTGCTTTACCTGCGCCAATTTTTTGAATGGCATTGTTCCAAATTAAATAGGATATGGTAGAATTGCCGATGCCTATGTATAAAACAATCCACAATAATTGAGTATTGTACACTACTGGTTGAATATAATTCATTTCAAATAGAGCAACAGGAAGTAATATAATAGCGCCGATAGCAAATAAAACCAATAAGAAACTGTTGTTTGAAATGCCTTGTGGTTTTTTACGCACAAACACATTGTAAGATCCAAAACAGATTCCGGCAAGGATCATCCATAAATCGCCGAGGCCAATTTCAAAATGTATAATATTGGAAAGTTGACCTTTGGTTAATAAATAAAGGGTGCCAATTAAACCAAGAATAATTCCTGTTATATTTTTCCAATGTAATTTTTCATTGACAAAGTAGGCAGCTAATAAAGCGGCTACAATAGGGTGAACAGTAGAACCAAAAAGTGCCATATTGATAGCAGTGGCATAGTGCCCTGCAGTATAAATTAAAGAATTGTAAATGGCGAAGCCTATCAAACCCATCCAAAAAAAGTAAGCTTTATTTTGTTTAAAAATGGGGATTTCTTTTTTAAAATTTTTATAAGCAAATGGGAACATGCAAATAGTAGCGACCGTCCATCTAAAAAATGCTAAGCTTGTAGGGCCAGCTAAATGAATGGCATAGCGTGATACGATAAAATTACCAGACCAAATTACACTGGAAGTGATGGCCAATGCTGCGCCTATTTGATTTTGTCTTCTCAATGGTGTGCAAAGTTTTGAGTAAAATCTCCTTTAATTCTTTCAATAGGAGGGTTGTAGTAACCAAACTTTAAATTTGGAAATTCTTCCTGAATCAATTCCATCATTTGCTTGATGCCCATTACTTCTCCCATTTCGGTGACGCCAATTTTACCTAAATACCAATCTGGATCAATATTAAAATTGCGCCATTGAATCATCTTTAAATTGGTGTCTCTGATAAAAGTTCTCAAAGCTTCATATTCTTCTACACTATCGGTCATTCCAGGAAATACAAAATAATTAATGCTGGTCCATTTGCCTGCAGCCGACATCACTCTTACACTTTCTTTAATGTCTGCAAAAGTATAATTGTTAGGACGGTAGTAAGCGTTGTATATATTTTCACGCACCGAATTGGTACTTACTCTTAAACTATCTAGTCCCGCTTCTGCTAAAATTTTCACAGCCACCGGATTAGATCCATTACTATTAATATTGATACTGCCTTTGCTAGTATGTTTACGAATTTCAATAATTGCTTCTTTCATGGTTTCCCACATTAACAAAGGTTCACCTTCGCAACCTTGTCCAAAACTTACAATAGGAAAAGGAGCGGTCATTAAATGAGGCACCGTATATTCTACCACTTCAGCAGCAGTGGGTTTAAAAACCAAACGTTCTTGATTAGAAATAATTTCTTCTTCTATTGGTTGAAAAGAAATACAACCGATACAATTGGCATTGCAAGCAGGTGAAATAGGAATAGGGCATTCCCATCTACCCATGGCAAAATTTCTTGCAGCAGGACAATGATAAGTCATGCAACAGTTTTCCATTAAATGTTTTACCAATCTATTTTGACTATAGGTAGCTAATAATTTATCGGTACCTGCTTCTATTATTTTTTGATCATACCCTTCGTAATCTTGTCTAATGTCTTTTTCAATTCTTACAGCAGGCACATAATTTTTTCCATCCTGCCAACCCACTGCCGTGTAACAAAATAAAGGGAGGGTGGGTGCATTGGGTAAGGTTTCATAAGCCGCAATGTATAAGCCAGTATGTGCTGGAGGTATAAAGGCAGCCACCGCCCAACCTTTTTCACAAATCCGCATTTCACCTGATTCTACATCAATGCCAATGCCTCTTCTTTCAGGTAATTCATACAAGCTTCCGCCATTGGGTAATTCAATCCAGTCTTCATTGGGAATTGGAAAGGCATCCCAGCCAGCACGGCCAGTTACATACAAACTAGTGTCTTCAAATATTTGGCCTTTGCCATCTGAATATAAAATATAAGGGGAACTAAGTAATGACATGAGGCAAAGGTATCTATTAGGAGTTAATTAAAGCGGAATTGACTATTTGTTGTGCACAAAATGCATTGAATTCTTGTGTGATGGCAGCTGTTACAGGCTCATTAATTTCTTTTTGGATAAGTTTATTGTTTTTAAAATCTATGGTAATAAGATCATCCTTAATCAGGGCATTTTGAATACTGGCCCAAGGGTAATGCTTTTTAGGAAAGGTGTTGATGACTATGCCCGCTGGATCAAAAGCCAATTCGTAAGGAAATTTAACTTGTCTTTCAAACAAGGCGCCAATTAAAAAGATGCCTGAAATAAGTAAACCGTTGGGCTGTAAAAACCAACCCCAGGAGGCCAAAAGTAAGCCTAAGCGGTAATAGGGTATGACACCTCTTTTACGTTGAAATAAGCAAAAAATCCACCAACTTATAAAGGAAGTCATGATGGCAAAAATCAAGGCTGGCTTGGGAAATAAGCCCAAATAAATGGAATAGGAAAATGCTACTACAGATATCAATAGCATGAATTGGCTAATTCGATCTACGTTTTTAAAATCGGGGCTTTTACAAACAATGATATAGTCAAAAACACGCATAAAATTTGAGTTTCGAGTTGAGTAATATTTGGTGCAATTTAAGTCCATTTGTTTAACTTTGTACCATGAAGAAAACACATCTTATATTATTGGTATTAATTGCCGCAGCCATCGTTGTTTTAATTAGCTATACTGGCGATTTAAGTAGTTATGAAACCATTGGTTCGGCCAAGCAAAGAGAAGGCAAGTTTGTGAACTTAATTGTCAAAATGGACAAGTCTGTTCCTGTACAATACGATCCTGTAAAAGACCCAAATTTATTGCAATTTAATGTGCAAGATAGCTTAGGGGGTAAAATAGCGGTAGTTTACCACAATACCATGCCAACAGATATGGAAAAATCTGAAAGATTGGTATTAAAAGGTAAAGTACAAGGAGATCATTTTGAATGTTCAGCTATTGTTATGAAATGTCCTTCCAAATACAAGGATAATCCTAATGCAATGAAAGAACAACCGGTAACCATCAGCAATTAATAATTTCAATTAGGTAAATGAATACAACAAAGTTTATTGGCGAGCAGTTATTGCCTGGTCAAATAGGATATTTTTTAACGATACTTACTTTAGTGGCTTCTTTATTGGCCACTTTTGCTTTTGCAAAAGCCTTTTTTTCTAAAGAGTTATCGGTACAAAGTCAATGGCATAAATTAGCTAAAATCGCATTTTACATAGAAGCTATAGCTGTATTTTCTTGTTTCATTGTTCTATTCTATATCATCAAGAATCATTTGTTTGAATACAAGTATGCTTATATGCATAGCGATAAAAATTTGCCTTATCAATACTTGTTAAGTTGTTTTTGGGAAGGGCAGGAAGGAAGTTTTTTATTATGGAGCTTTTGGCATTGTGTATTGGGCTTATTGGTATTAGCGAGATTAAAAAAATGGAATAACAATATCAATGGAGTGATGATGGTATTGAACTTTGTTCAATTTTGTTTGGCTACGATGGTAGTAGGCTTATTTATTTTTGATTCAAAATTAGGAAGTAGTCCTTTTTTATTATTAAGAGAAGAAATGAACTGGCCGATACTATCTCGTCCCGATTATTTGCACTTAATTAAAGATGGTACGGGATTAAATACTTTATTACAGAATTATTGGATGGTGATTCATCCACCTATTTTATTTTTAGGTTTTGCATCTACCACCATTCCCTTTGGCTTCGCAGTGGTGGGTTTAATTAAAAAAGAGCATGATTGGATGGATCGTTGTTTGCCATGGGCTACTTTTTCGGCAGGTATATTAGGATTGGGTATTATGATGGGAGCCGCTTGGGCTTATGAGAGTTTAACCTTTGGGGGTTATTGGGCCTGGGATCCGGTAGAGAATGCCTCTTTGGTGCCTTGGTTAACCTTGGTTTCGGCGATACATGCTTGTATTATTTACAGAAAAACAGGGAGTAGTTTAAAAACAACTTACTTGTTTTTTGGGATCAGTTTTTTATTGGTATTGTATTCTACTTTTTTAACAAGAAGTGGAATTTTGGGGGACACTTCGGTTCATGCTTTTACCGATTTAGGAATGAATGCACAATTGTTGGGCTTCTTATTAATATTTGTCATTCCCTATTTTGTATTATTTATAGCTAGGTTTAAGTCTATGGCTGCTCCTCAAAAAGAAGATGAAATTAAAAGCAGAGAGTTTTGGATGTTAGTAGGTTCTTTAATTTTATTTTTATCTGCGGTGGTGATTATTGCCATTACCTCTATTCCTGTTTTTAATAAAATATTTGGAACAAAAATTGCACCACCAGAAGATGCCGCCTTTGCGCACAATCAGGTGCAAGTGTTTGTGGCTATTATTATTGGGTTGCTTACTGCAATTGGACAGTTTTTAAAGTTCAAAGGAACAACAGGAGATTATATCAAACAAAAAATCACTTTACCATTATTAATTTCATTGGCTTTGAGTACAGTGGTGTATATATTTGTAGGTGTAAAGTATGACGAAAAAGGGATTGGGTTTACAGGAGCAATTTATGTAGCCTTATTTGCCTCCATTTTTACAGTAGTGGCAAATTTATTTTATTTTATTTCCATTCAAAAAGGAAAATTAAAATCGGCAGGCGCTTCTATAGGACATATCGGATTCGGAATGGTATTAGTAGGTATTTTAATATCTTCTTCCAATAAAACAGTATTAAGCTGGAATACAACAGGGATAAGCCCTTTGCGCATGGAATCTAAAAAGAATCCAGCGGGCAATCCGAAAGAAAACATTACTTTATTTGAAGGCATTGCCACAGATATGGGGAAGTATATGGTCACTTATATCAGAGACACATTTGATATTTTAGACAAAAGATTTTTTGAATTAAAATTCAAAGAGAAAAGTACCAACCAAGAATTTTTATTGTATCCAGATGTATTAAAGAATAATAAGGGGATGGAAGGGTTTTCGGCCAATCCCTCTTCTAAGCATTATTGGAACAAAGATATTTTTGTTTATGCCACTTCCTTTCAAGAACATGCTAAAGAAGATACCAGCAGGTTTGTTCCACATCAAATGGCCATTGGGGATTCTATTTTTTACAGCAATGGATATGTTAAACTAGATAAAGTGTTGATTAATCCAAATGCCAATAGGCCTGCTGGAAGCAATGAATTGATATTGCAAATGTCTGTCACTTCCAAAGAAGGACTAAAGTATCAAGCCAATCCTGGAATTATTTTGCAAGGAATGAGTTTGCAAAATAATTATGATACCGTAAAGGCGCAAAATATGGTATTGAGTTTTAATAAAGTAGTAGATCAAAAAAAGGGAATATTAGAAATAGGCGTAAAAGAATCGGCAGCATTGACCAATTTAATTACATTAAAAGTTTACGAATTTCCATTTATCAATGTATTATGGATAGGAGTAATTGTAATGGTTTTTGGCTTTGGTCTGGCTACCGTAAATCGTGTGAACAAATTGAGGGCGAAGTAAAGGGTTAGTTAAAAGAGTCCATTAAACCGTTATATTAACCTAGTTTTTTATTTAAAAACCAAAGAATGAGGTTACATTTTATAATTTTGTGTATCAATATATATGAATAAGCGGTTACTATATAGTTGGGTATTTTGTTGGGCGCTTTTAGGAGCTACTCAACTAAATGCACAATCAGGTATCAATGATACATTAAAGGTGGAAGCATTCATTACACCCGAGGGCGACACCATTCCTCAATCTTGGTTACCTCCTGCGCAAGTCAATGCCATTCAAACAGCCAATTGGAGACAATATTGGCAAAATTGGACTAGGCTAAGAAATGCAGTGTATGTGACATATCCTTATGCTAAAACAGCAGGGAAAATTATTTCAGAAGTGAATATGCAATTGGCAAATGTGCCCGATGAAAAACAAAGAAAACAAATTATTAAATCAAGAGAAAAGGAATTGAAAAGAGACTTTGCCGATAAAGTAACTAATTTATCTGTTTACCAGGGCAGGGTTTTAATGAAATTAATTAATCGAGAAACTGGCAATAATTGTTACGAAATTATTAAAGAGTTTAAAGGTGGCTTTAATGCTGGATTTTGGCAGGCGGTTGCTTTTGTATTTGGAAGTAATTTAAAGCAACAATATGATGCTAAAGGCGATGATAAAGACATTGAGAAGATCGTAATGGAATTGCAAAAATTATACGGGTACAAAGGGTAGGTTTTTGAGCCCTATTTTAGTATCTTTACCCGAATAGTTCCATCCAAAATGAGTGAAGAAAAAAGTTTAAATTTTATTGAAGAAATTATTTCCCAGGATTTGGCATCAGGTAAGTATGCCCAAATTTTAACTAGATTTCCACCCGAGCCTAATGGCTATTTACACATAGGGCATGCTAAAAGTATTTGTTTAAATTTTGGACTGTCCTTGCATTTTGGTGGCGGTACTAATTTAAGGTTTGATGATACCAATCCAACCACCGAAGAAACAGAATATGTAGAAAGTATTAAAGCCGATTTAAAGTGGTTAGGTTTTAATTGGGTAAAAGAATGTTATGCTTCAGATTATTTTGATACCCTATATGGTTTTGCGGTACAGTTAATTGAGAAGGGCTTGGCTTATGTAGATGACAGCAGCCCCGAAGAAATTGCTTTGCAAAAAGGTACTCCCACTGCAGCAGGAACAGGGAATGAATATAGAAACAGATCCATCGCAGAAAATTTGGAATTGTTTTCGAATATGAAATTGGGTAAATATGAGGATGGCACAAAAGTGTTAAGGGCGAAAATAGATTTAGCCAATCCTAATATGCTTTTGAGAGATCCTATTATTTATCGTATTAAAAAAGCCCATCATCACCGTACTGGCGACAAGTGGTGTATTTATCCCATGTATGATTTTGCACATGGTCAAAGTGATTCTATCGAAAACATCACGCATTCCATTTGTACCTTAGAGTTTATTCCACATCGTGCCTTGTATGATTGGTGTATTGATCAATTGGGAATTTTTCCATCCAAGCAATATGAATTTTCTCGTTTAAATATTACCTATACCATATTAAGTAAACGTAAATTATTGCAATTGGTGCAAGAGCATCATGTGGATAGTTGGGATGATCCACGCATGCCTACGATTAGTGGGATGCGTCGAAGAGGCTATACCCCAGAAAGTATAAGAGACTTTTGTGATAGAATAGGAATTGCCAAAAGAGAGAATATTATAGATTTTAGTTTATTGGAATTTTGTGTGCGAGAACATTTGAATAAAATTGCCCAAAGAAGAATGGTGGTTACCGATCCTATTAAATTAGTGATTACGAATTATGAAAAAGGGGAAGAAATATTAAATTCGGAAAATAATCCTGAAGATGCGCAGGGAGGTGTAAGAGCAGTGCCGTTTAGCAAAGAGTTGTGGATAGAAAGGGGCGATTTTATGGAAGAGCCTACAAAAAAATATTTTAGATTAGGACCTGGCTTGATGGTACGTTTAAAGAGTGCCTATATTGTTAAGTGTGAAAGTTTTGAAAAAGACGCAGCAGGTGTCGTTCAAACAGTATACGTTACCTATGTTCCGGAAAGTAAGAGTGGCGCTGATACTTCTGGTATACATGTAAAAGGAACTTTACATTGGGTAAGTGCTCAACATGCAGTACCAGTGGTATTAAATGAATATGACCGTTTATTTAAGGTAGAAGATGTGGCTGGTGCAGAAGGCGATTTTAAGGATTATATCAATGAACAATCATTGACAAAGACCCATGCATGGGCAGAGCCTGCTTTGTTGGCTGACCCGTTGGATGCGCGTTTTCAATTTATAAGAAAAGGCTATTTTTATCAAGATACGACCAGTACCCAAGAGGCCTTGGTTTTTAATCGTACGGTTACATTAAAAGACGCTTGGGCCAAAGAGCAAAAAAAATAATTATCACAAATTTATTTGTATGTTAACGCTCGAAAACTTTACAAAAAATTGGGAGAAAAAGTTTCCAGCGCTTACTATAAAAAGTACTCATTTTTTTATAGCAGTAAGTGGAGGAGTGGATAGTATAGTATTGGCTCATCTGCTGTATTCTATGAAAGCTAACATGACGATGGCGCATGTTAATTTTCAATTGCGTGGCGAAGAAAGTGATCGGGATGAAAATTTTGTACGTGATTTTGCAGCTAAATTAAATGTACCCTTACAAGTGCATAGGGTAGATACTTTAAAATATGCAGAACTCTATAAAATGGGTATACAGGAAGCTGCACGTGAAATTAGGTATGCTTGGTTTGAATCTTTGTTAAAGAAACAGGATGTATTATTAACGGCCCATCATGCCGACGACCAAACAGAGACCGTATTAATGCAATTATTTAGAGGTACGGGCTTACATGGTTTAACGGGGATCCCACATAGGCGCAATGATGTTTTAAATTTAGCAAGGCCTTTATTGCCCTTTACCAAGGAGCAGATTAAATCCTATGCTAATGAGCATGAATTACAATTCGTAGAAGACAGTTCCAATACCAAGGATGATTATACCCGTAATTTAATTCGAAATAAAATCATCCCTCAAATACAGGCAGTTTATCCAAACGTAAATGAAAATATTTTTTATACTGCGGAAAAGTTAAAAGAGGCGGAAGCTATAGTGGAAGCGACTGTAACTTCTTTTTGGAAGAAAGGATTTAAAACAAAAAAAGGGATACTTACTTTGCCCATTGTATATTGGAACAAGGTAAAAGATAATGCCACTTATACTTGGGGTTTGATACAATCCTATGGGTTTAAACCAACACAAATTACAGAAATACATAAGTTATTAGAAGCGAACAATGGGGCGTATATGGCAACACCAACCCATCGATTTATTAAATTTAAGGAAGAAATTCAAATAGTATCCAATGATACCAGTAAAGAGCATTTGGTAATTTATGTGGGAGAAGGGACTTTACAAACAAAAAATGGAAGTTTGCATTTTGAGTTGTTAGACAAGATTCCTAAAGTAGATCCTAGTTCGAATATCGCTTATTTGGATGCGACTAAATTGGATTGGCCCATTTTATTTAGAACTTGGCAGTCCACCGATTATTTTTATCCATTGGGGCATCCTAAAAAAAAGAAACTGAATCATTTCTTAGGCAACTTAAAATTAAGTCCGGCCATCAAAGAACAAGTCGCCATTATTTCAGTGGGTGATAAAATTTGTTGGGTAGTAGGACATCGGATTGACGATCGATTTAAGATTACCTCCAATACCACTAAAGTTTTAAAAATTACTTGCCTAGATAAGTCTTAATCTGATCTATAAATAGGCCAACCACTTCGACATGTCCAATAAAGTGAGCCGTTACTATTAAAAATAGTACACCATAGATAGAGCCCCATAAATGCGCACTGTGATTGATGCCGCCTTGTCCTTTTTTAGAAAGGTAAGCAGTGAGTCCAAGGTAAATAGGACCAAATATAAAACCTGGAATAATAGGAGGGATAATAAAAAAACCTATTTGCATGGTAGGTTGTAAAAATATACCCACAAAAACGATGGCGGATACAGCACCAGAAGCACCTAAACTTTGATAATTGTATTGTTTGTAATGATTTAAATAAGTTGGAACTAAACAAACCAATAAGGAAGTGATATACAGTATAATATAGTAAGTAGATCCAGCTATTCCAAAAATCATAGCAAAATATTGTTCTACATAATCCCCAAACATATAAAAAGAGAACATGTTAAAGGCAAGATGCATAAAATCGGCGTGAATGAAACCAGAGGTAAAAAAACGATACCACTCATTGTTTTGGTGAACCGTATAAGGATGAAAAATTAACTTATCCATGAGGTTGTCATTGTACATGGCGGCCACCGAAATAGCAACTGTAATAATGGTAATATATAAAGTGATACTCATAAGTAAATTAATTAAGTTTATTCGTGGTGGTATTTTTCATTGGCCAAGATACTGCAAGCACGGTACACTTGTTCTGCTAAAATTAATCGAACCAGCATATGCGGAAAAACCAACGCTGACAAGGACCATGTAAATTGTGCTCGTTCTTTGATATCCTCCGCCACTCCATAAGCACCTCCAATTAAAAATACAATGCGCTGTGCACTTTGATTGGCTTTTTGCTGAATCAGTTTAGCCAAACCAGGAGAGCTAAGCATTTTGCCGGTTTCGTCTAATAGGATTAGTACATCTGTGTGTTGGATTGCTTTTAAGATAGCTATAGCTTCTAATTTCTTTATCTGGGCAGGATCGGTGGCTTTGGCAGGAGCAATCAATTGCCAGTCGATAGGATAGTAGTGGCCAATTCTTTTAGTAAACTGCTCAACCCCTTCCTTAATATAAGGTTCATTGGACTTACCAACGGAGACGAATGCAAATTTCAAGGCTTTAATTTTAAACAAAAGTACTACTATTATTTAGCCTAGCTTAATTACTCAATACAATAGGGTAAAACCAAGATTTTCTTTATAATATATTGATAATCAATAATATATTTTAATTTAATCATTAAACAATAATAGCTTTAAGTTGAATATTTTCTTATTTTTGCTTCCAAATTTACTACCCCCACAATGAGCTTACTCCCCCGCAGCACAGCATTTATTGCACTTTTTTTTATTTCATCGAATTTATTTAGTCAAGCCAAGGCAGAACCAGTTGTAATTGAAACGATTGCTACCTCGCATATTGGAGGCTTAGTTTGTAACTATTTAAAATTAAGTGAGTTAAATCAAGAGCACTTCCAGGTTCAAATTATTTTTAAGAATCAAAAGTATATCTATCAACAAGAATCAGATACAATTCAAATTAATGATAAAAGCAATCTTAGTTTATTAATAAAGGATTTAAAAGAAGGCTTGTCTATTTTAGAGGACAATCAAAAAAGTCAAACCTTTGACCGAGGGATATATATTATTTCTAAAGACAATAACTATATAGACAATCAATTTCTTACTTTTTGGAATAAGGATTTTAATATAAGTGCTTCTATCAATAAGACTTATACCCATGAATTACTTGAATGGTTAAATAATATTAAGCTTTAATTAATAAGTTTTAAAAGTAAGCTAGCCTCCTATCAGATACAAATTAGATAAAAAAAGGCCCCCCGAGTAATCGGGGGGCCTTTTTAATAAACTATTGTAAATCCTATTGAAGAATTGGTAATTTATCAAATATTCCAGCTTTTGGAACATTTGATAAATTATTATTTAATTCACTTTGAGGGTACAATAAACGTTGTATAAATGAACTAGCTACAGCAACTTTTGTTGGAGTAGCATTGCTTATAACTGGAATGGCTTGCATTCCAGCAGGGTAAGCATAGTTATGTCTTCTAACATCCATCCAAGTTTCAGCTTCTTGACAAATCATGGCTTTGTATTTCTCAGTCATGATTTTTTCCATAGTAATAGTAGTTGCAGTTTCAGAAGCATAGGTAGCAACATAAGCAGGAACCATTGCTGCATCTTCATCAAAGTTCATTACTTTTTTCAATTGAGCGGCTACAGCAGCATTTAATGCAGCAGCAGCAGCAGCAGCATTACCTGCACGCATATTGGCTTCCGCTTCAATAAACTTTAACTCAAAATAAGTAGCAAATAATTGAGGTGCATCTTTTGCCCCAAAAAAGGTACTATCACCAGGTGTCATATAATTACCAGTTCCTACATCACCATCCTGAGTTTTACCTAAACCATAAGAAGTTGTTCCAGAAGTCCAAGCGGTAGATGTATAATAAGCTCTAATACGAGGATCATTGGTAGTTAAGATTAATTTCAAGAAAGGCATATTGGCTACATACATTCCATTTTCCCAAGTTGCATTCCAAGGGTTTATAAATGATGAAGATCCATCATAAGGTATTTGAAAATCATTATCAGCAGAAGTGAAGCCTGCAGCTTTAGCAGCAGCGATAGCAGCTAAGGCATTGGTTGCAGAACCAGCAGGATCTTTTTTACTCATATGGTTATAATATCTAGCGCTTAGCATATAGGCTAAAGCTTTCCATTTACCAAGGTCACCACTATAAAATATATCTCCTTTAACGGTACCACCAGTAGCAATATTTTTAATACCAGAAGTTAATAAACCTTGCATAGCAGTATAAACATCAGCTTGTGCATCATATTTAGGATGTGGGTACTTTACAACATCTAAGGCTTGAGACCATGGGATGTTACCATACAAACTAGTTACATAACCTAATTGGTAAGCTTGTAATATTTGAGCGACACCTACATATGCGGTTTCAGAGCTTTTTGCATTTACAATAATTTGCTTTAAGTTCATCATAGATGAAAGGTAAGCATCAAGGAATAAGCCTTGAAAATCATTGTTGGTAAGTTGATATTGGTTATAGTTTAACCCTGTAGCATGATTACCTGCCATATGACCATTAAATATACCTAATGGGCCATCGCCGAAACCACCTTGATCGGTAAATACACCAGAGCTTTCTGCTTGTGTTAAAAGAGCTGAAGGAATAACGCTAGTTGGTGCATTCTCATTTAAATTCAACGTAGCCATTTTATCCAAAGTCTTTTCGCAAGAAGCAAATAAAATCATACTTGCAAAAGAGGCAAGTAATGTTACTTTAAATCTTTGTTTCATGTTAATTATTTTTTGTTTGTTTTGAAATTTTTGTGATTTGATTAAAATCTAAATTTTACACTAAAATCCCAAGATTTTGTTTGTGGAATACCTGCAATATCAATTCCTTTTACACCATTTGGACCAGAACCAGTTGAACTAACTTCAGGATCAACTCCAGTATAAGCAGTTTTTAACCAAATGTTTCTTCCTGAGAAAGTAAGATCAATACCATTGATATGTAATGGTTTTAATAATTTTTCAGGTATAGAATATCCAATGTATATATTTCTAAGTCTTAACCAAGTTGCTTCTTCAACAAATTCTTCATCCACTTGACATACTTGCGTAGTAAACCAAGTTTTGTCTAAGTTGATTGGTTTTGAAACCGGTACGCCTTTTGAATCAACACCTACAAATGTTTTAGTACCTAATACATTGGTTGGTGCTCCAGCAGCAGCAGGGTTGTAATATCTAACATCGGTTTTTAAACTTTTACCAGAATAGGTAAGTACACTATTGTAGTCATTAATTACATATCCACCTTTTTTCCATTCCATAGTAAATCCAAAGTTGAAATCTTTATATTTCATAGTGTTATTCCATGCTAATATAAAGTCAGGAGAAGTATTGCCTAATAAAGCTTTTTCTTCAGATTTTGATGGTTTACCAGCGGCACTTAAAAGTAATGGCTGATTTAAATAACCTGCATCAGTAGGTTTTAATGTACCATAACGAGTCCATGCATATCCGTAAATAGCTCCAAAAGGTTGTCCTTTTGCAGCTTTAATTTCAGAACCTCCTTCATATCCATAAGCTAAAGTAACTTGGTCATTTCCGTCATCACCTACTTTTACAACCATACTGTTAACCTTAGAAAAGTTGAATGCAGATGTCCAAGAGAAGTTTTTTACTTTCACTATGTTGTTAAAAGTTAAAGTTGCATCTATTCCTTTATTGGTAGTTTCTCCTAAATTGATCAATGTGCTACTTACACCAGTAATAGAGGAAGCTGGGGCATATATAATTTGATCAAATGAACGCTTAGAAAAGTAAGTACCTTCAAAAGTGATTTTTCTATTGAAAAAACCTAAATCAAGACCAATCTCTTGTTGAGTGGTACTCTCTGGTTTTAAAGTTGGGTTTCCAACAGTAGTAGGATAACTGAATCTTACATTACCTAAAACAGTTGGAGTCACACTATTATAAGCTGTTTGTAATGAATTTACAGGTGCATCGTTGGAAGTACCTGCATAAGAAGCTCTAATTTTACCGTAAGATAACCATGGTACTTTTAAATGCTCAGTGAAAACATAACCAGCACTTACTGAAGGGTAAGTGAAGCCCATATTGTCTCTTGGCAAGGTAGAAGACCAGTCTCTACGCAAAGTTCCTTCAACAAATAAGAAATTCTTATAATCCAATTGAACATCACCATAAGCACCTACTGTTTGTTTAGTAAAAGAGTAGTGACTAATAGTTTGAGTTTGTGTATTGGTAATTTCGTATAAGTTAGGTAAAACAAAAGAGTTACCATAATTGTTTAAGTAATCATATTCTTTATAAAATACGTTTTGACCCACGAATGAACGTAATTGGAAATCTTGTCCAAATTTGTGATCATAATGCAAAATTAACTCTGAGTTTAATTGCATGCTACCAACTCTGCCTTCATTAATTGATCCAGTATAATCGTTGCTGCCATAACCCCAGGTTCCTGTAATATCATGATTTTCACGAGTTTCTGTGTATTGATCCATACCAGCTTTGTAATCTAATCTAAAATCTCTTGATATTTTGTAACTCAAATCAAGGTTAGCAATTAAACGATTTACATCGTAATTCTCACCATTGTTTTGAATCATCCACATAGAAGAAGATTGTCCTGGATTCCAGTAACTTTCATTTCCTGTGATTAAATTTTTAGTATGATGATTGATGATATCAAAAGTGCTTATGTAATAATCCATATTGTTGGAAAAATTACCTTGGTTAAAACGATGACCACCAGTATTGATATAGTTCATTTTTACACCAATCTTAAATCTGTCCGTAACTTGACTTGACAAGTTGGCCATGAAATTGGTTTTTTGATAAGTGTTATTTTTAATAAGACCTTCTTGCTCCATTCTTGACAATGAAGTAAAATAATTGGTTTTATCAGAAGCACCTGAAACAGATAAATTTAATTTATTAGTCATTCCAGAACCTGTATTGTAAAAGTTCTCCATATTGTCAGGGTAAAAAGGAATAGGAAGTCCAGTTAAATCTTTTACTTCTCCATCACCTACTAAGTCCATTTTAATTCCTTTTGGAAATACTGGGTTAGAATTTGCATTAGGGCCCCAAGCATTACTTGTTGCGTTGGTATAAATTCCACCAGCACCTCTATGCCATTGCTTTTGAAAAGCAGGGAACTTATTAGGAGTTGCAGCAGAATTGCTATAACTAAAATCAATTGCAGCTTTACCAGCTTTACCTTTTTTAGTATTAATAATGATGGCACCATTTGCAGCTTGTATACCATACAATGCTGTTGCAGCTCCACCCTTTAATACAGTAACGTTATCCACGTCATCAGGGTTAATATCAATGGCTCTGTTAGGAGAAGGGAAACCATATTGGCCAGTTTGTCCTCCCTCAGAAGTGTTATCAATGGGTACACCATCCACAACGTATAAAGGTTGGTTATTTCCTGTTAAAGAGTTGTAACCTCTAATAACAATAGTGGTACCACCTCCAGCTTGTCCGCCGGTGCTAGTAATTTCCACACCAGATACTTTACCTTGTAAATCATCAATTAAGTTTGATTTACCACCAGAAGCAATGTCTGCAGCACTTACTGATTGAGCAGAGTAACTGATTGCCTTTTTCTCTCTTGAGATACCTAAGGCGGTTACTACTACTTCACTAAGTGCATTAACGTCATTCTGAAGTGTTACAACTAGTCCGTTGCCTGCAACTACTTGTAAGGATTTATATCCTAATGATGTAATAACTAAATTAGCTTTAGCTTTTGTCTTTAAAGTAAAGGTTCCATCATTATTAGAAAGAGTACCGTTTTTGGTTCCTTTTTCTAAGATAGATGCTCCAACAATTGGAGTGCCTTTGTCATCAGTAATTTTTCCCGATGTGGTTGTAACTTGTGCATTTGCTTGTGTAGCAAATAGTACCATACAAACATAAAATAGAAATTTTCTCATTCGAGTTGTTTTTAATTTAATAATGTGTTATCTAAATGTTAAGACCAAAAATAGGCTATTATTTGTTAGCATAAATGATATATTACCGAATTATTATTATTTTTTTAATATTGTATTACAGTGTATTATAAATAATAAATAATTATAATGTATAGATAAAAACCTCAAAATTAGTCCTAAAATAAAAAAAGTCGCTATAAATTATTAATTTACAGCGACTTAAGTGTTTCAGTGACCGCGTTAGGATTCAAACCTAAAACCCCCTCATCCGTAGTGAGGTACTCTATTCAGTTGAGCTACGCAGCCATTTCCCTATTTATAGGGGCAGCAAATATACCTTAAAATCCTATTTTACCCAAGTAAAAACTTTAAATATTCAGCAACTGACTAATAATGCCAACGTACAAAGGCCTCAATGGCAGCGTATTTAGTTAAGCCAAGGCGTGCATACAATTCTGCAGTATTGGCATTTCTAATTTCTGCTCTTTGCCAAAATTCTCTAGCATCAGTGCCTTGAAAAGGGACACTGTCTTTTTGGGATTGATGAATAAAAATACCAAATCGCTTTTTCATTACTTGATCTGGGCTCATTGGAACAGCCATTTCAATTTCTGAAATATCCCATTCTTGCCAAGCGCCTTTATACAACCAAACCCAACAATCTTTAATCCAAACTTCTCCATCTGCTTTTAATCTACGTAAACTTTCAAAAATTATATCCAAACAAACTTTATGGGTACCATGTGGGTCGGCTAAATCGCCTGCGCAATATATTTGATGAGGTTGAATTTGTTTTAATAAATCCATCGTAATGCGAATGTCCAATTCACTCATTGGTTTTTTTTCGATGGCACCCGTTTCGTAAAAAGGAAGATCCATGAAATGATAATTATCTTCTTTGATGCCCACATATCTACAGGTAGCTTTAGCTTCGCATCTTCTGATGAGACCCTTGATGGCTCTGATTTCGGCAGTGTCTAAGTGGTCTGATTTTTTACTGGCTAAAAAAGTTCTGGCAGCGGTTAGGATGGCTTCACTTTTTTTATTATCAATGCCAAAAAGTTCTTCAAAACCAACTGCAAAGTCTAAGAAGCGCGTTACAAATTCGTCGGTGACTGCAATATTACCACTGGTTTGATAAGCTACATGCACATCATGTCCTTGTTCTTGTAAACGCATAAAAGTTCCACCCATGCTTATAATATCATCATCGGGATGAGGAGAAAATACCAATACTTTTTTTGGATTTGGTGAACTACGTTCGGGATGTGCTGGTATTACTGCATTGGGTTTGCCTCCTGGCCATCCAGTAATGGTATCCCTTAACATATAAAACACTTGTAAATTAATATCGTAAACAGAATCTTTTAAAACCAATAAGTCGGATAAACTATTTTCTTTATAATCATTCGCGGTTAAACTTAAAACAGTTTTATCTAGTTTTAATGCTAAAGCAATGACCGCTTTTTTAATAATAGTAGGGGTCCAATCATTGGCACCGGTAAGCCAGGGCGCTTTATTTCTGGTTAATTCTAAGGAAGCCAATTCATCAATCACAAAAGTGCAATCGTCATGATTTTGTAATACACTGGCAGGTATTTGTTCTGTAACATCTCCTTCAATAGCTTTGGCTACGATGGAGGCTTTATCTCCCCAAGCTAGTAATACAATTTTCTTGGCTTTCATGATACTGCTAATACCCACGGTGATAGCCAATTTAGGTACTTTATTTAAATCATGAAATTCATAAGTGTTGGCAATTCTGGTTTGTTGATCTAAATGAATGACCCTTGTTTTAGAATGAAAGCTAGAGCCTGGTTCATTAAATCCAATATGTCCATTTTTGCCAATGCCTAAAATTTGCAAATCAATGCCGCCAATTTTTTCAATAATTTGTTCATAGGCTACACAATTCTCTTTTAAATTATCTGAAGTCCATTCGCCATTGGGTAAATAAATATTTTTTGGGTCAATGTCTACTAAGTTAAATAAATGGCGATGCATAAAACTCCAATAACTTTGGTAGGCAGTTTTTTCAATAGGGTAGTATTCGTCTAAATTGATGGTGATTACATTTTTAAAACTCAAACCTTCTTCTTTGTGCATGCGCACCAATTCCTTATACAATAAAATAGGCGTAGTACCTGTAGCCATTCCTAAAACACAAGGTAATTTTTTTGCTTGTTTTTCTTTGATGAGTGCTGCCATTTGTGCAGCCACTGCATTAGAGCCTTCCGTAGTATTTTTATAAATAGTTACAGGAATTTTTTCAAATGATTCTAACATAAAATGAGTTTCAATGGTATTTTAAATGTATAAAAAAAGCTCCATTTTTATCAGAGCTTTTTTTATTTTTAATCGACTTTAGTTACTTTAATCATATTGGTTGGTAAGTGCAACTGAATAGGTGTGCTACCCGTATTCACTACTATATCACCCGTATTGACAAATCCTTTTTTCTTCAAAATTTGAATTTGGTCAGTAATGATACTGTCCAAACTTTCTTCTTTATTATAATAGATGGCTCTCACCCCCCAACTTAAACTTAATTGATTCACTAAGCTTTTCTCTTTCGTGAAAATAAACAAAGGCGATTTTGGACGGAAACTACTTAACATAAAGGCCGTATAACCACTTTGTGTCATACCCACCAAGGCTTGCGCATTGGTATCTTCCGATAATTTACAACCGTTGTAACACAAAGCATCACTTAAGAAAGAAGGAGAGTGTGGTTGTGGTTTTAAATCTTCGGAACGATTGTATTTGTATCCGTGCTCTTCCACTTCTGAAATAATTTTACGCATAGTTTCAATAACCAATACTGGAAATTGACCAGTAGCAGTTTCGCCACTTAACATCACAGCGTCTGCGCCTTCAATTACGGCATTGGCCACATCTGTGATTTCACTACGATTGGGTTTTACACGATCAATCATCGATTCCATCATTTGCGTTGCCACAATTACAGGCTTCGCTCGATGTATACATTTTTTAATTAATTCTTTTTGTATCAGTGGAATTTTTTCAACCGGCAATTCAACGCCTAAGTCTCCTCTAGCAATCATTATACCATCGCTGGCAATAATAATATCACGAATATTAATTAAAGCTTCGGGCATTTCAATTTTCGCAATAATTTTTGACTTGCTCTTGCTTTTATTTAATAAGTCTCTGAGCATTTCTATATCTGCTACTCTTTTTACAAAGCTTAATGCCACCCAGTCTAATTCTTCTTTAATGATAAATTGGGCATCTTCTAAATCTTTTTCTGTTAAGGCGGGTAAAGATATTTTTGTATCAGGTAAATTAACCCCTTTCTTAGAGGAGATGATTCCGCCTAAGGTTACTTTTACTTTTACGTCACCATTGGTTTCAACACTACTTACTTTTACTTCAATTTTACCATCGTCAATCATGATAATATTTCCAACCACCACATCTCCAGCCAAGTTAGGGTAGGAGACATAAATTTTTTCTAAAGTACCAATACATTTGGTATTGGTAAAGGTTAATACGTCACCTTCTTTCACTTCCAATCGGTTGTTCTCAATTTCGCCCACTCTTAATTTTGGACCTTGTAAATCACCCAAAATTGCCACATTACATCCTAGCTCTTTGTTGATGCCTCTGATGTTATCGATAATGGCTTTTTTATCTTCGTGGGTACCATGCGAAAAGTTTAATCGAAAAACATTCACGCCTGCAATGACTAAGTTTTTTAATTGGTCGTAAGTTTCGCAAGCGGGACCTACGGTAGCCACTATTTTGGTTTTGTGATGGGGTTGTTTAAATACTGGATTTGAGCTCATTTTTTATTGATGGGTTATTTTGTTTAGCTGGCTAAAATTTTTACAATTTTCAACCATTCGTCAGAAATTTTTTGTTTGGCCTTAATGGCTTTGTCAAGAGGGGTATACTTTATTTTATTATCAACGATGCCCACCATAACATTGTGGGTGCCACTTAATAAACATTCAACTGCATGATAACCCATACGGCTAGCAATTAAACGATCTAAACAGCTTGGTGAACCACCTCTTTGTATATGACCTAATATGCAAACACGAATATCGGCGTTAGGTAATTTCTCTTTTAAAAAATTTCCTACTTGCGTTCCTCCGCCAAATTCTTCGCCTTCTGCAACTACTATAAGGTTTACTAATTTTTTTCTTTTTTCTTTTTCAGTTAAGGATGCAATCATCCCTTCCATATCCGTTTTAGATTCCGGGATTAATATATTTTCAGCACCTGTGGCAATTCCACTGTGTAAGGCAATATAACCAGCATCTCTTCCCATAACTTCTACGACAAACAATCTATCATGGGCATCTGCAGTGTCTCTAATTTTATCAATGGCTTCCACTGCTGTATTTACTGCTGTATCAAATCCTATGGTAAAATCACTTCCAGCAATGTCTTTATCTATTGTGCCAGGAATACCAATACAAGGAATATCAAATTCGTTGCTAAATTTTTGTGCACCTTTAAAACTACCATCACCTCCAATTACTACAATTCCATTAATGCCTCTTTTCTTTAAATTTTCGTAAGCAATTTTTCTTCCTTCTGGCTCAAAAAATGCAGCGCTTCTTGCTGTTTTTAAAATGGTGCCTCCTCGTTGAATAATATTGCCCACCGATTTGGAGTCCATTGGGAAAATGTCATCATCAATCATCCCATTGTAACCTCTTGCAACACCAAATACTTCTATTCCATAGTGAACGCTGGTTCTAACAACAGCCCTGATAGCCGCATTCATGCCTGGCGCATCTCCACCTGAAGTTAGAACAGCGATTTTAGTTACTTTTTTAGCAGACATAGTATTTTCAATTGTGTATTAATCTATTGATTTACAATAACAAATCAATTTGTTGTAAAATTAACCGAGCTACAAATTTAATCAATTGAGCCCAATTTTCCATTCAAATTATAAACACTTTTCAAATACTAACGTGTGTTATTTAATATAACAAGTATAACTTATAATAATACAACAAATTAGCGATGCTAAGATTGATTGAAAAATTGCTGGCGCTGCCTATGAATTAGGCTTATTTGCTTTCTAATATTACCAAATCGTTAAATGCAATTTCATATTCCTTATTCATGGATCTGATTAAGGCATTCTTATCCTGATAGCTTTTTTCGACAATATGAAATTTATGGGTGTCAGAATAAACAGTAGGGTCGGCCATTTGTAATTCAATGTCTGCTTTTTCTTTATGTAAGGTCTCTATATTATGTTCGATTTGAGCGATTGCTTTTTGTAATTTTTGAATTTGCTTTTGCAAATCTTTGTCGATGGCTTGGGGTTTTACTTCTATGGGAGCAACTACTTCTTGTTTGCTTTGTTTTCTGTTGTCTTTATTATTGGTCACTTTTGCAGGCTCGGCCAATTGAGCTTTTTGTTTAGCCATTCTTTCTTTCCAGGCTAGCCATTCTTTGTAATCCCCTTTAAATTCAATAATTTTTTCGTCTTCAATTTCCCAAATTTTATTGGCCGTTTTAGAAATAAAATAACGGTCGTGACTTACTAAAATAATGGTACCATCATATTTGGTTAAGGCTTCTGCTAGTAATTCGACCGTGACCATGTCTAAGTGGTTGGTAGGTTCATCCAGCATTAAAAAATTCGCTTTACTAATAATAGTTTTAGTAAGTGCGACTCTTGCTTTTTCACCTCCACTTAATACTTTAATTTTTTTATCAATTTCGTCTCCACCAAATAAGAAACAACCTAATAAGGCACGCAATTCTAATTCTGTATTTTTAGTACCACATTCTTGCACTTCTTTTAAGATGGTATTATTTAAGTTTAAGGATTCTAATTGGTGCTGTGCGTAAAAACTTTCTTCTACATTATGTCCCCAAACTCTTTCGCCTTCAAATTTTTCCATACCGGCTACAATCCTTAGTAGGGTTGACTTTCCTTTACCATTAGCACCAATGAGTGCAATTTTATCACCTCTTTCAATTTCGGCAAATGCATTGTCTAAAATGGAAACATTGGGATAGCTTTTGCCCACTCCTTTTAAATCTACTAGTACTTTGCCTGGAGTTTTATCTACCGCAAAATTGATTCTAATATTGGGCCTTTCTATTTTAACGTCTTCGATCACATCTAATTTATCCAATCTTTTTTGAACAGATTGCGCTTGGGCTGCTTTAGAAGCTTTCGCTTTAAATCTTTCAATAAATTTTTCTTGTTGCTTAATATAATCCTGCTGATTTTCAAAAGCGCGTTGTTGTATTTCTACTCTTTGTTCTTTTTCAATCTCATAATGTTCATAATCGCCTGTGTAAAAATGTAATTGTTGTTGGTATACTTCAACAATTTTATTCACCATTTTATTTAAAAAGTATTTATCGTGACTTACGATAACAACGCTTCCTTTATAATGCAATAAATATTTTTCTAACCACTCAATACTGGGTAAGTCTAAGTGGTTGGTAGGCTCATCCAATAACAACACGTCAGGTTGTTGTAAAATCATTTTTGCTAATAAAACACGCATTCTCCAACCTCCACTAAATTCTTTATAAGGGCGGGCTAAATCTTTAATGGCAAATCCTAAACCATGCAATACTTCTTCTGCTTTATGATTGATATTGTACCCATCCAATAAATCAATTTCGTGTAAGGCATCGGTATATTTAATTAATAAATCATTGTCTTCCGAATTGGCTTCTAATTCCTTGCCTAATTTTTCTACTTCTTTTTCAAGCTCACGAACTCTTTCAAAAGCGCCTAAAGCCACTTCGGTAATGGATTCATTGGTGTCGAAACTTAATAAGTCTTGATGTAAATAACCAAGAGTGGTATCTCTTCCTTTTTCAACACTGCCCTTGCTTGGATTTAATTGACCCACCAATATTTTTAATAAAGTAGATTTCCCAGTACCGTTGTAGCCAATTAGACCAATGCGTTCGCCTGGTTGGATGGACCAATTGGCCTCACTCACAATCACTCTAGCACCAAACTCAAATGTCACATTTTGTAATCCTATTAGCATATTTCTTTAAATTCAGACCGCAAAGTTAGCTAGTTGGAGTATCTAATTATGCATAAATTTGTAAAAATATTTTATGAACAGGGTATTGATGGCTTTTATAGTGATGCTGATAGTGGGTTGCAAGGATTCAGAAAAGGCTGATTTAAACAATTCCTTATGGGAATTTAGTTCCCAAAATCATCAAACAGCTTTTGACCAAGCCTGCCAACCCTTATTGGTCAATTATCAGGATTTTCTAAAAGGGGTAGCTGGAATGGATACGGCCTATTTATTTAATTCGGCAAAGAATTTAGCCACTTTAATTGATTCCTTTCCTACGGTAGCTATTTCAAAAGATTCGCTTGTAAGTAATCAATTACAACAGGGACTAGTGAACATACATGCAGAAATAGATGGACTGCTTTTGGAAAATTCCTGGCCTGAAATATATAAAGCATCCAATATGATTTCCTTACAATTGATTCATCTTTTGGGTAATGCAGGCTATCAACTACATACCGTTTACATATTTAATACAAGTTCCGATTTGCAAGAAGATGGATTTCAATGGTTGGGTTTAACAAAATCTTCCAGAGATCCTTATCATCCCAACCATAAAGAGTTGGTGGTAGCGCAAGAAGTTTTGCAAGAGAATTAGTTAGGTGCTTTATAATTAATAATTAGCATCGCATTGGTTTGAAGTGTGGATGTAATAAAGTATTCTTTTCTAGCACTTCCATCTTTTAAAATCATTAATGCGGTATTGGGAGGGACCGTTCCTAAATTTTGTGCTACTATAATTATTTCATGTTCGAGGACTTCTTTGCTAAAATCAAGTTCGAAATGTATGGCTTTATAACTTAGTCTTTGGTTGTTTAAAATGCGATTTTTATTATCGTATACCATGATGCTATCATTATCTATTGTGCCATTGTCATATAAGTCAAAGCTAATATGGGGGCTATTTACAGTAATCTTACTCACCAATTTATTTTCTCTACCTACTAATACATAAGGCAAAATTTGTGTTCGATTGGTAGATTTCGAATTGTCAATGCTATTGGAGGGAATGGTATTGTCTGCTTTAACTTCTGTAATGGGTTGTTCTATAATAATAGCAACAGGCGGGTTGCTCACTTTAGGAATAGGCGAGGGAGCTTCTTTATCTGCTTTAGGGAACTTGTCTTGATTCGTTTTTGAATTTTGGACGGAGGTTGAATTGGCTGTGGTAACTGTTTTTTTAGTAGTAGCAATTGATTTATTATTTTGTACTGCTATATTTTTAGGTATCAGTTTTACAAAGGGAATTTCTTTTTCTAAATAAACAATACCACTTCCACAGTCTTTGCCCAATTTTGAATTGCTAGAAATATAAGTACCCTCTAAAGTTTCACGACCTCTGATGGTATTGTAAGTAAGGTAATTGGTCATTAAGCAAGCTTGAAAATTGCCTAATAAATGCATGTTTTCGAATTTGGTTTCAATAACACTTACTAATTGTGTGCTTTCAGAATGCATTCCATTAGCAATGGCTTTGGCAGAAAAGTTATTTGAAATTTTGGTGTAAGTGATAACAGATAAACTATGATTGGGGAATTCCTTAATTTCTAATTCATAAGAAAAAACTTTACCATCTTGGTCTTGGTTAGGAGTAAAACTACCTTTCCACTTTCCGCTTAGGTCTTGGCCTAAAAGCAGGGTGGGTAACCAAATAGAGAGCAGAAGCAAAACAATGCGGTGCATATTGCAAAGCTATGTATAAAATATGAACCGCTTTTATTACCTTTGCGGACATATATTATAGAGAAAAATCATGGTTCAAATTCAATTTCCAGACGGCGCGGTTCGTTCCTACGAAAAAGGGATTACTGCTTTCGGCATTGCAAAATCGATTAGTGAAGGTTTGGCAAAAAAAGTATTGGCGGCTTCGGTAAATGGAGAAGTGTATGATGCCACGCGGGCTATTAATGAGGATGCCGCATTAAAATTATTAACCTGGGACGATGCAGATGGTAAAAATACATTCTGGCATTCATCTGCTCACTTATTAGCAGAAGCAGTTGAAATGCAATTTCCAGGGGCAAAATTTTGGGTGGGACCAGCCTTAGAAAAAGGGTTTTATTATGATATTGATTTAGGCGATAAAACTATTAAAGAAGAAGATGTTATTGCACTAGAAAAAAAGATGAATGAATTGGCTAAACAAGCCAATGCCTATATCCGTAAGGAAATGTCTAAAGCGGAGGCCATTGCTTATTTTACTGAAAAAAAGGATGAATATAAATTAGATTTATTATCGGGATTAGAAGATGGAACCATTACTTTTTATACCCAAGGTGCTTTCACCGATTTGTGTCGAGGGCCACATATTCCCAATACTGGTTTTATAAAAGCCATCAAGATTACCAATATTGCAGGAGCATTTTGGAAAGGGGATGAGAAAAATAAAATGTTGACCAGGGTGTATGGTATTACTTTTCCCAATCAAAAAGAATTGGATGAATATTTATTGCTTTTAGAAGAAGCGAAAAAAAGAGACCATAGAAAATTAGGAAAAGAATTAGGTATTTATACCATGGACGATGATGTTGGACCAGGACTTCCTTTGTGGATGCCCAATGGCACTATCATTATTGAGCAGTTAGAAAATTTAGCCAAGCAAACCGAAGAAGCCGCAGGGTACAAGCGCGTTGTGACACCACATATTGCTAAAGAAAGCATGTACATTAAAAGTGGACACTTGCCTTACTACCAAGATAGCATGTTTCCGCCGATGGAATTAGATGGGACAAAATATTATTTAAAAGCAATGAATTGTCCGCATCATCATAAAATTTTTGAAGCAGAACCCAAAAGCTACAAAGACATGCCACTGCGACTTGCAGAGTATGGTACTTGTTACCGTTATGAGCAAAGTGGTGAATTGTTTGGATTGATGCGTGTACGTTGTTTGCATATGAATGACGCACATATTTATTGTACCAAAGAACAATTTGCGCAAGAATTTAGAGCGGTGAATGAAATGTACTTGAAGTACTTTAAAATTTTTGGCATTGATAAATATGTAATGCGATTAAGTTTACATGACCCCAAAAAATTAGGACAAAAATATATTAATGAACCTGAGCTTTGGTTAGAGACCGAAGCCATGGTACGTGCTGTTTTAATTGAAACAGGAACGCCTTTTGTAGAAGTGCAGGATGAAGGTGCTTTTTATGGTCCTAAAATTGATGTACAAATTTGGAGTATTATAGGACGTGAATTTACTTTGGCAACCAATCAAGTAGATTTTGCGCAAGGCAAACGTTTTAATTTAAGTTTTACCAATAAGGACAACGAACCAGAAACACCATTGATCATTCATCGCGCTCCATTAGGAACCCATGAACGTTTTATTGGATTTTTATTAGAACATTATGCAGGTAAGTTTCCTGTGTGGTTGGCGCCAATGCAAGTTAAAATTTTACCGATCAGTGATAAGTTTATGCCTTATGCAGAAATCGTTTTCGCAGAATTAAAGAAAGCGGGGGTTCGTGTAGAGATAGATGACCGAAATGAAAAAATTGGAAAGAAGATTAGAGATACTGAAATTATGAAAGTCCCGTATATGTTGGTGATTGGAGAAAAAGAAGTGGCCGAAAATAAATTATCAGTTCGTCGCCAGGGTAAAGGAGATATGGGCATGTTGGATAAAGCTGCTTTCTTGGCACAGGTGGTGGAAGAAATTGAAGAAAGAAGGGCCCCTGCGGAATAATGAAGCACTATATCATAACAATGACTATCTTTACAAAACTTAAATAAACGTTTAATTACTTAATGGCATTACCGAACAGAGGACCCAGATTTAACCCAAGGTTTCAAAGACAACAAGAACCAGAGCATCGCATTAATGATCGCATTCGAGTTCCACAAATCAGATTGGTTGGAGACAACATTACAGTGGGTGTTTACAATACTCAAGAAGCGCTGAAAATAGCTGCAGACCAAGGTTTGGACTTAGTAGAGATTTCTCCAACAGCCGATCCCCCAGTTTGTAAAGTGATCGATTATAAAAAATTCCTTTACGAGAAAAAGCGTAAGGAAAAGGAAATGAAAGCGAATTCCAAGCAATCGGAAATTAAAGAGATTCGTTTCACACCAGGTACAGACGATCATGATTTTGATTTTAAAGCAAAACATGCTGAGAAGTTTTTACAAGATGGAAATAAGGTAAAAGCCTATGTTCAATTTAAAGGCCGTGCTATTATGTTCCAAGATAGAGGACAATTGCTTTTATTGAAGTTCGCTGAGCGTTTAGCGGAAGCAGGTACTTTAGAAAGTATGCCTAAGTTGGAAGGAAAAAGGATGTTTGCCATTTTTCAGCCTAAAGCAGGTGGTAAAAAGAAGGCTTCTAATTAACTAAGTAACTGATTTTCAATATATTTTGACAGGAGCCCTTCTAATTCGATGAAGGGCTCCTTTTTTTTGTAATCTCGTTATTCCAACGTACCTTCGCCGTCCATTTCCCACATGGCCCAAAAAGTGTTCCGCCCGTGCAGAACCGCCAGCAGGGAGTAATCGTTAAGATTATAATAATGCCAAAAGTAAAAACTAACTCGAGCGCGAAAAAGCGTTTTAAAGTTACTGGAACCGGTGAAATCACCTTCCAAAAAGCCTTCAAAAGACACATTCTTACCAAGAAATCAACTAAGCGCAAAAGAGCGATGAGAAAAAAAGGACTTGTTGGGTCAACTAACAAAGACTTCGTTCTTCGTTTATTAAGATTAAAAGGATAGTCAAACACTTAACCACAGTAAAGGTTTTTAACAAAATTTAATTCACCGAGTCCAGCAAGTAATCTTTAAGATCAACAGGATTCAAAAAAATATTAATTATGCCACGTTCAAAAAATGCCGTCGCATCTAGAGCAAGAAGAAAGAAAATTTTCGAACAAGCGAAAGGTTTCTATGGTAAACGTAAAAACGTTTATACCGTTGCCAAAAACGTATTAGAGAAAGGGTTGACTTACAGTTATGTAGGTCGTAAGTTGAAAAAGCGTGAGTACCGTACTTTATGGATTGCCCGTATTAATGCGGCAGTGCGTGAGGAAGGTCTTACTTACAGCCAATTCATTAACCTTTTAGCAAAGAAAGGATCTGATTTAAACCGTAAGGTATTAGCAGATTTAGCCATGAACGAGCCAGCAAGTTTCAAGGCATTGGTTCAATCGGTTAAGTAAGTTGTTTTTTGTAGGTTTTTATAAAAATATAAAACCTACAAAAAACCTCCAATGATTTTTAAAGCCCCTCCCGATAACTCGAGAGGGGCTTTGGTTTTCTCGCCTTTTATAAAATATAAAGGCACGAAAATTCTTCTCTTATGATTTTTAAAGCCCCTCTCGAATTCCTCCCGAAATTTCCGTCTCCAATATCCGTTCAAAGAACTATTTTTGTGCTCTAAAAATAACAAGCTAACAACCCTGTTTACAAATGAACAATACCTACACCTCGTTGGTTAATCAAACCTTTCATTTTCCACAAGAAGGTTTTGAAGTGGATGACAATGGTTATTTACAATTTAATGGGCTTGATTTAAAAGCCATCATTGAAAAACATGGCACCCCTTTAAAGTTAACATACCTGCCTAAGATAGGGATGCAAATAAAAAAAGCAAAGCAAATGTTTGCAGCAGCTTTTAAAAAGCATAAATACGAAGGTGAATATTTCTATTGTTATTGTACCAAGAGTTCTCACTTTTCATTCATTGTTGAAGAGGCTTTGTCGCACAATGTGCATTTAGAAACTTCCTTTGCTTACGATATCGACATCATTAATCAATTGTACAAACGTAGAAAAATTAACAAAGAAATTTTTATCATTTGTAATGGGTACAAGCAAAAATTGTACATGAGCAGAATTTCCAAATTAATCAATACTGGTTTTAAAAATGTTATCCCAGTTTTAGACAATAAAGAAGAGCTACAATTTTATAAACGCAATACCAAAGAGCCTTTTAAGCTTGGGATTCGTGTGGCTTCTGAAGAAGAACCTAGTTTCCCTTTCTATACCTCAAGATTAGGCATACGAGCCAAAGATATTTTAGAATTTTATGTAGATGAGATAGAAGGGTATGAGGATAAGTTTCAATTAAAAATGTTACATATCTTTTTAAACAAAGGCATCAAGGATGATATTTATTATTGGTCCGAATTAAATAAGATCATCAACTTGTATTGCCAACTTAAAAAAATATGTCCTGAATTAGATTCCATTAATATTGGCGGAGGGTTCCCTATAAAGCATTCTTTAGGCTTTGAATACGATTATCAATTCATGATCAATGAAATTGTATCTAATATTAAGAAGGCCTGTAAAAAGGCGAGAGTGCCCATGCCTAATATTTATACGGAGTTTGGAAGTTTTACAGTAGGAGAAAGTATGGCACATATTTACAAGGTGCTTGCCGAAAAGAAACAAAATGATAGAGAGTGTTGGTATATGATTGATTCTTCTTTCATAACTACTCTACCAGATACCTGGGGTATTGGAGAGAAATTTTTAATGCTCCCAGTAAATAAATGGGAAAATGATTATCAGCGTGTAGTGTTAGGAGGGCTTACTTGTGATAGTCATGATTATTACGATTCGGAGGAGCACATTAACGAAGTGTTCTTGCCAAAGCTTAAAAATGATTTATTAGAAGAAAAAGCAGAAGAGAATAATGAGTCCTTGTATGTTGGATTTTTTCATACAGGTGCCTATCAAGATCAAATTAGCGGCTATGGTGGAATCAAACATTGCTTAATTCCATCCCCTAAGCATGTAATTGTAGAAAAAGATGCTAAGACAGGGAAATTAGTAGATTGGGTGTATGCTAAAGAACAAACCGCGCAATCAATGCTTAAGATATTGGGCTATTTAAGGTAGATTTTGTTCTAATAGTAAGACAAAATGACATATTATCATTCTGTTAACCGCCTATATGGCTTTAAAACAAATTTGTAGGGGATTTTTAAAATCCCTAATTTTGGTACAAATAGTAGATGTTATGTACCCTGAAGAGATAGTTTTACCAATGAAGGCTGAGTTAGTTGATAATGGATTTGAAGATTTAACAACAGCCACTGAAGTGGAGAACGCAGTGAAAAAAGATGGTACAACATTGTTAGTGATTAATTCTGTTTGTGGTTGCGCTGCTGGTGCATGTAGACCAGGTGTTTTAATGGCTATTGCCAATGCAACTATAAAACCAGATTATATCACTACCAGTTTTGCAGGATTTGATATTGAAGCGGTTAATAAAGTAAGAGAATTACAATTGCCTTATCCTCCTTCTTCTCCAGCAATTTTATTATTTAAAGATGGTCAATTAGTCAATATGGTGGAAAGACATCAAATTGAAGGTAGACCGGCTCAATTGATTGCACAACACTTGATTACAGTATTCCAAGAACATTGTAATTAGTTAAAGATATTTATCAACAGTTTTTGTTTTTAGATGGGTTAGTAAACACGGCCGCACTTTCTAGTGTGGCCTTTTTTTTTCGTACATTGCATTACTTATTTATACCACAATATGTATCCTAATTTATATTACTTAGTCGAAGATTTGTTTGGCATTAAATTAACTGCTTTAAAACTGGTTAATTCATTTGGATTTTTTGTAGCAATTGCCTTTATAGCTTCCGGATATGTATTGTTTTCAGAAATTAAAAGAAAAGAAGCTTTGGGTGAATTTGGCTATGTGGAAGAAAAGATGGTGGTGGGTGCGCCTGCCTCTATTTCAGAATTAGTTACTAATTTTTTCTTTGGCTTTTTCTTTGGTTATAAGATAGTTGGAGCGTTTACCATCGAAAATGCTTTAAATAATACACAAGCTTTTATTTTGTCCTTGCAAGGTAATTTTTCGGCAGGCTTTGTGGTGGGGCTCTTGCTTTTATTTTTAAAATGGAGAGAAAAAGACAAAGCTAAATTGGCTAAACCCGAAGCCAGGACTGTATTGGTGTGGACGCATGACCGCGTAGGAGATGTGGTTTTAACTGCAGCTTTGTGGGGATTTATTGGTGCTAAAATTTTTCATAATCTTGAAAATTTTGATGAATTAGTTAAAGATCCAATTGGTTCATTGATATCATTTAGCGGACTTACTTTTTATGGGGGACTTATTTTAGCAACCATAGCCGTCATTGTTTATATTAGAAAATATAAAATCAGGGTGATTCATTTTGCAGATGCCATGGCACCCACTATGATATTTGCATATGCAGCGGGTCGTATAGGTTGTCATATCAGTGGAGATGGTGATTGGGGTATTCCAAATTTGTCTCCTAAACCATTTGCTTGGTTGCCCGATTGGATGTGGGCGTATACGTATCCGCACAATGTGGTTAATGAAGGGGTGGCCATTCCGGGTTGTGTTGGAAGTTATTGCAATCAACTTCCTTTACCCGTATATCCGAGCACTTTTTTTGAAATTGTAATCATGTTCTTATTGTTCTTTATCATGTGGAGCTTTCGTAAAAAAATTACCCAGCCTGGTATTTTAACAGGCATCTATTTTCTGTTTGCAGGTGGGGAGCGTTTCTTTATAGAAAAAATAAGGGTCAATAATAAAATAGCTTCCTTGCCTTTTCATCCTACGCAAGCCGAATTAATCTCCGTATTATTAATTATATTAGGTTTCATTTTCTTATTAATGTCTAAAAAATGGTTCCCGAAAAATATTGTAAAATCTTAAATTTAAAACTATGCCATCCTTTGATATTGCCAGCTCTGTAGATATTCAAACATTGGATAATGCAGTTAATATTGTAAAAAAAGAAATCACCAATCGATTTGATTTTAAAGGCAATCATGTGGTGATTGACTTAAATAAAAAAGAATACCTACTTAAATTAGAGTCTGATTCTGAAATGAAAATTCAGCAAATAGTGGATGTATTGTTAAGTAGATCGATGAAGCAGGGGATTGATGCCTCGGCCTTTGACTTTTCCAAAGAAGCCTTTCCCAGTGGAAAAATCTTTAAAAAGGATGTTTCCGTGAAAAATGGCTTAAAGCAGGAAGATGCCAAAAAGGTGGTCAAACTCATTAAAGAGAGCGGCCTAAAGGTACAAGCGGCCATTATGGACGATATTGTACGTGTTACAGGCAAGAAAATTGATGATTTACAAGACGTTATAGCGGCTTGTAGGGCAGGGAATCTCGGTTTGCCCCTTCAGTACATCAATATGAAGTAATTGGGCTAATTCCTTATTAGCGCCTTTAAAATTTGGCTAAAACCTAAGTTTAGGCTAAATTTGCGTCCTATTAAATAAATTGTACGGCAAAACCCGTACATCCTTAAAAATCATACATATGAGAGAAGGTATCCATCCAGAAGCGTATCGTTTCGTAGTGTTCAAAGACATGAGTAACGGTATTCAATTCTTAGGCAAATCAACTGCACAAACCAAAGAAACAGTTTTGTTTGAAGACGGTAAAGAGTATCCAATTATTAAATTGGAGATTTCTAACACTTCACATCCTTTTTACACAGGTAAAAACATGTTGGTTGACACAGCTGGTCGTATTGATAAATTCAACAAGCGTTACGCCAAGAAAAAATAAAAGAGAGACAATTAAAAAACATTTCTTTTTATACTTATTCAAACCCTTTCTTACGCAAGTAAGAGAGGGTTTTTTGTCAAGAAACACTTTTGAGTACTTACCTTTGTAAGGGTTAAAAAATAAAATATGCAAACACTAGATATACTTGCTTTTGGTGCACATCCTGACGATGTGGAATTGGGTTGTGCCGGTGCTTTGTTGATAGCTTTAGCGGAAGGGAAGAAAGTGGGCATTGTAGATTTAACCAAAGGTGAATTAGGAACCAGAGGAACCACTTCACAAAGATTAAAAGAAGCGCAATTGGCTTCAGAAGTAATGGGCATTGGTGTAAGAGAAAATTTAGGGATGGCCGATGGTTTTTTTGAGAACAATAAAGAAAATCAATTTGCAATTATTGAAACGATTCGAAAGTATCAACCAGCTATAATATTTTGTAATGCCCCCGAAGACCGACATCCAGATCATGGACGCGCAGCTCAATTAATTGTAGATGCTGCTTTTTTATCAGGATTGGTTAAAATTCAAACTACCCATAATGGGGTAGCGCAAGCCCCATGGAGACCTACACAAGTTTTTCATTACATACAATCTAGAAATTTAACACCCAATTTTGTAGTGGACATAAGTGCTTTCATGGATAAAAAAATGGAAGCGATCTTAGCGCATAGTTCTCAATTTTACGATCCTACTTCCACCGAGCCAGACACATTTATTTCTGGCAATGCTTTTTTAGATTTTGTGAAAGGAAGAGCCAAAGAGTTAGGTCATCAAATTGGTGTGGAGTATGCCGAAGGGTTTATCACTCAAAAGTTATTAGGTATTCGTAGTTTTGATGCCATCATTCAAAAAACAACCTAGCTAAACAAATTAGCTATGGATAACAAAATGATAGCGTAATAGATTAATATTGTAATAGTTTTTAATTTATAATTATGGCCATTGTTAAAGTAGGATTAGTTCAAATGACATGTGAGGCATCTAAAGCTGCCAACACTTCAAAAGCTATTGAAAAAATAAAAGAAGCTGCAAAAAAAGGAGCTAATATTATTTGCTTGCAGGAACTTTTTACTTCCCTTTATTTTTGTGATGTGGAAGCTTACGATAATTTTAAATTGGCCGAATCCATTCCTGGCGAGACCAGTAATACTTTAGCCGCACTCGCCAAAGAATTAGGCGTAGTGATTATTGCTTCTTTGTTTGAAAAAAGAGCAGAAGGCTTATACCATAATACCACTGCGGTATTGGATGCAGATGGTACTTATTTAGGCAAGTACCGTAAAATGCACATACCTGATGATCCTGCTTATTATGAAAAATTTTATTTTACTCCAGGTGATTTAGGTTATAAAGTTTTCAAAACAAAATTCGCCACTATTGGTGTTTTAATATGTTGGGATCAATGGTATCCCGAAGCGGCAAGAATTACTACTTTGATGGGTGCTGAAATGTTATTTTATCCAACTGCCATTGGTTGGGCTACTGCACAGGACGAGGCCACTAATAAAGAACAATACAACGCTTGGCAAACCATACAACGCTCTCATGCAGTGGCCAATGGGGTGCCGGTGATTAGTGTAAATAGAGTGGGTTTAGAACAAAATGGCCTGATGAAATTTTGGGGAGGAAGTTTTGTAAGCAATCCTTTTGGAACCTTATTGTATGAAGCAACCCATGATAAAGAAGAAGTAGCCGTGATTGATATAGATACCGAAAAGTCGGATAGTTATAGAACGCATTGGCCATTTTTACGTGATCGTAGAATTGATTCTTATGCACCCATTACAAAAAGATATCTTGACGATACAGCCGAATAATAGATGGCCTACAATTATTTTTTATAAAGTTTTATAAAGGAGCAATACATTTACAAATATGACTAACGCTACACCCAAATCCTTAGGCTATTATTTTCCTGCAGAATTTGCACCACATGATGCCATTTGGTTAAGTTGGCCACATAAAGAAGAAAGTTGGCCAGGTAAAATAGCCAGCATTTATCCATCTTATACTGAATTTGTAAAAATAGTTTCCTTAACAGAAAAAGTATGCATTAATGTAGTGGATGAAAAAATGCGTAACTCGGCTCAAAAAATGTTGCAATTAGCAGGTGTTAATTTAGAGCGCATACAATTTTATTTACATCCAACCAATGATGCTTGGTGCCGAGATCATGGCCCAGCTTTTTTATTGAGAAATAATCCTATAGATCCTAAAGCCATTATAGATTGGAATATTAATGCATGGGGTGGTAAATATCCTCCTTATGATTTAGATGATGTAATACCTACCAGTATTGCTGGTGCATTGGGCTTGCCCGTATTTAATCCAGGTATTATTATGGAAGGAGGCTCGGTGGATTTTAATGGAGCAGGAACAGTAATGACTTCTAAATCATGTTTGTTGAATAAAAATCGCAATCCACATTTAAATCAAACACAAATTGAAAAATATTTGAGTGATTATTATGGGATTGATCAAGTATTGTGGGTGAGTGATGGTATTGTAGGGGATGATACTGATGGGCATATTGATGATACTGTAAGGTTTGTAAATGAAGATACCGTGATTACGGTGGTGGAAGATAATGTGCTATCGGCCAATCATGATATTTTACAACAAAATTTAAAAGAGTTAAAACAAATGCGTTTGCTCAATGGCAAGCAATTGAATATTGTGGAATTACCAATGCCTGCGGATGTAATTTATGAAGGGCAGTTATTGCCGGCTTCCTATGCTAATTTTTATATTAGTAATGGCCATGTGGTGGTGCCTACTTTTAATTGTTCAATAGATGATAAGGCCATGCAAATTATTCAATCTTGTTTTCCAACAAGACAAGTGGTGGGTATCGATTCAACAGATATTATTTGGGGATTGGGTAGTTTTCATTGTTTGAGCCAACAGGAGCCAACTTGCATCTAATTGTAAAATTTAATAATGAGGGGCCAAAAAAATACTTATACAATGCAATTTCATAAAAAAGCTGTATCCTTACTGGGCGCTTTATTACTCCTTACACTTATTGCCTGTAATCATTTTCCCTATGCTAAAACCAATCGCATTTACCAACATCAAAGATCCATTTTAGTAAAACAACTTAAAGAAAATCCAGGCATTCAAATCATCGATCAATTGCCAAAAGCAACAGCATGGGTAGGGACCACCAATTTTGATTTACGTAAACCTAATTTTGTTATCATTCATCATACGGCTCAAAATTCATGTGAACAAACATTAAGAACCTTCACATTAGAAAGAACCAAAGTGAGTGCGCATTATGTAATTTGTAAAGATGGAACCATACATCATATGTTGAATGACTATTTAAGGGCATGGCATGGGGGCCTTGCCAAATGGGGAAATAATACCGACATCAATTCAAGTTCCATAGGCATTGAATTAGACAACAATGGATTTGAGCCTTTTGATAGCGCGCAAATAAACAGTTTACTTTTATTATTGGCTAAATTAAAAGAGACCTATAAAATACCCACTAATAATTTTATTGGGCATGGGGATATTGCACCTGTAAGAAAAGTAGATCCAAATATTCAATTTCCATGGGCACAATTGGCTATCAACGGCTTTGGTGTTTGGTTTGAACCTACATTGACCGATTCTTTACCAACAGGACTATCTATTCCACTGGCTTTATCCATGGTGGGGTATGACATTAAAGATACCAATACAGCCATTCTTGCTTTCAAACGTCATTTTAGACAAGACAGTACTGCAACCATGGAAGAGCGCGATAAATCTGTTTTAGCTCAATTAATAAAAAATAAATTATCGCACTAACATATGTTAGTGTAAATTTGTAGAAATTATTGAGGTATGGATTTCAAGTTAACAGAGGAGCAGTTAATGATTCAAAAAGCAGCTCGTGCTTTTGCGCAACAACAATGTTTACCCGGAGTGATTGAACGAGATGAACATCAAAAATTTCCCATAGAACCATTAGAACAATTAGCCGACTTAGGTTTTTTAGGCATGATGGCTTCTCCTGAATTTGGGGGAGCAGGTATGGACACGATTAGTTATGTAATTGCTATGGAAGAAATTAGTAAAGTAGATGCAAGTGTAAGTGTGGTGATGAGTGTAAATAATAGTTTGGTATGCTGGGGCTTAGAACATTATGCAACAGAGGAACAAAAGAAAAAATATTTAACTCCCTTAGCGCATGGTAAAAAAGACGGTGCATTATATATTGGAGCATTTTTATTAAGCGAACCAGAAGCGGGCAGTGATGCAACCCATCAACATACATCGGCCATTGATCAAGGAGATCATTACCTAATAAATGGAGTAAAAAATTGGATTACCAATGGATCAACTGCATCGGTGTATTTGGTGATGGCACAAACAGATGCTTCAAAAGGATCCAAAGGGATTAATGCTTTTATTGTTGAAAAAAATACACCAGGTATTTTAGTAGGAGCAAAAGAAAATAAATTAGGTATTAGAGGTAGTGATACACATTCGGTATCATTTACAGATGTGAAAGTGTCAAAGGAAAATAGAATTGGAGCAGATGGTTTTGGTTTTACTTTTGCGATGAAAACTTTAAATGGCGGAAGAATTGGTATTGCAGCGCAAGCATTGGGCATAGCAAGTGGCGCCTATGAATTAGCTTTGGCCTATAGCAAACAAAGACAATCCTTTGGCAAGCCCATACATGAACATCAAGCCATTCAATTTAAATTGGCCGAAATGGCAACAAAAATTCAATCAGCCAGATTGCTTTGTTATCATGCAGCTTGGGAAAAAGATCAAGGATTAGATTATACTATATCGGCAGCAATGGCTAAATTGCATGCAAGTGATACAGCCATGTGGGTGGCCACGGAAGCGGTTCAGGTGCATGGGGGATATGGTTTTGTAAAAGAATACCATGTAGAAAGATTAATGCGGGATGCAAAAATTACGCAGATCTATGAAGGGACAAGCGAAATTCAAAAAATGGTCATTGGAAGAAATATAACTAAATAAAATAGATGTCTGTTCATAAAGAAGCCTATCAAACAATAAAGGCCATCGTAGATGCGGCAAATGTTACTTTAGTAGCAGTTAGTAAAACCAAGCCCAACGAAGACATTCAAGCTTTGTACGAATTGGGTCATCGTGCATTTGGCGAAAACTATGTGCAAGAATTAGTGGATAAAGAAGCAACACTCCCTAAAGACATTCAATGGCATTTTATAGGACATTTACAATCTAATAAAGCAAAACAGATTGCTCCATTTGTACATTTGATACATGGCGTAGATGGAGAGAAATTGTTGAAAGAAATTAATAAGCAAGCCATCAAAAATCATCGAATTATTAGTTGCTTATTACAAGTGCATATTGCCAGTGAAGAAACTAAGTTTGGATTTGATTGGGCAAGTTTAATGGAGTTAATAGAAAGCGGCCGATTGGAAAAGTACCCCAATGTGGTTATTAAAGGATTAATGGGTATGGCAAGTTTTACAGAGGATCAAACAATTCTTAAAAAAGAATTTGATGGGTTGGCGACCACCTTTAATCAAGTAAAAACTAAATTGAATAATGTGCATTTTGATACCTTAAGTATGGGTATGAGTGGCGACTATGTACTCGCCATTAAAGAAGGTAGTACGATGGTTAGAATTGGAAGCTTGCTTTTTGGAGCTAGAAATTTAGTTGTATAATTGAAAAAAAATTATAAAAAAAGCTGCCCCTATGTATAAGGGCAGCTTTTTTATTGGAACTATTTTAATCTATTTTGTTTTTCCATAATCAAAAACCAATTGACAAAAAGCTTTAACACCCACAATAAATCCAGATTCATCAATGTAAAAATCTGGGGTATGATGTGAAGCAGCGTCATTTGCATTTTTGCCTTTAGGCAAACCTCCTAAGTAAAAAAAGAAACTAGGGGCTTTTTCTGCAAAATAGGAAAAGTCTTCGGCACCAGTTTGCCAAGTAGTTTCCATAATATTATTTTCACCACCTGCAGCTTTTAGTAAAGAAGAGGCAGTTTTTTTAACCAATGCAGGGTCATTGTAAGTGACCAATGTTTTTGTATCAATGGTTACATCTGCAGTAGCACCAGAACTTGCTGCTATAGCTTTTACTGTATTTTTAATTCTTTCATGAACTTCTTTTTGCATACCACCATCCAATGTTCTGATGGTACCGGTCATTACTGCTGTTTCAGGAATAATATTGGAACGTACTCCACTGTTGATGGTTCCTACAGTGATTACTAGTGGTGCTTTGGTTAAATCCATTTGGCGACTCACAATATGTTGCAATCCTTCAATAATTTGAGCCGATGCAGCAATCGGGTCAACTCCTCCCCAAGGTTGTGAACCATGACTTCCTTTGCCATTTACTTTAATCGTGAACCAGTCAGATGAAGCCATAAAAGCTCCAGACTTATAAGCAATAGTTCCTACAGGAATTTGTGCTTCAATATGAAGACCAAATACCGCATCCACTTTTGGATGATCTAATGCACCTTCTTTAATCATTAATGGAGCACCGCCTTCTTCAGTACCTGGAGGGCCTTCCTCGGCTGGTTGAAATAAGAATACCACTGTTCCAGGAACTTCTTTTTGCATAGCAGTTAGAACTTTTGCAGTTGCCATTAAAATTGAAATATGTGAATCATGTCCACAGGCATGACTTACGCCCACTTTTTGTCCAGCAAAATCGGCAGTTACTTTAGAAGCAAAATGGATAGGGGTTCTTTCGGTTACAGGTAAAGCATCAATATCAGCTCTTAATGCAACAACAGGACCTGGCTTGCCTCCTTTTAAAATTGCCACCACGCCTGTTTTCGCAACAGGATATTGAACTTCCAGACCTAATGTTTTTAAATAGTCTGCAATGAATTTTCCCGTATTATATTCACGGTTGGATAGTTCTGGATTTTCATGAAAATGTTGTCTCCAACTAATTAACTGAGGCTCCACTTCTTTTACAAGCTGGCTATAGTTTTTTGGCAATTCTTGTGCCCAACTATTTATACTTATTAGTACTAAACTAAAAACGATTAAACTAATTTTTCTCATGGGTGATTTTATTGATGAATGTAATTAATAGAATTTTTATGATTGATATTCGCCAAAAACCGATCTTAACACATTGGCTATTTCTCCTAAAGTACAATGTGCTTCAACAGCTTCTATAACGGAAGGCATTAAATTGGTTGTGGATTGAGCCGCGTCCTTAATATTTTTTAAGCAGGTAGTTACTTTACTTTGATCGCGTTTTGATTTTAGGATATTTAATTTTTCAATTTGGGTGGTTCTTATTTGTTCGTCAATTCTTAAAATTGGAATTTTTTCGGCAGTGTCGGATTTAAATTCATTCACACCCACTATTATTTTTTCTTTGGACTCAATTTCTTTTTGATAGGCATAAGCACTTTCTGCAATTTTATTTTGCATGAACCCATTTTCAATGGCACTTACACTTCCGCCAAGGTCATCCACTTGTTTCATTAAAGCCAATGCTTTTTGTTCTATTTCGCTAGTTAAATTTTCTACGAAATAACTTCCTGCCAATGGGTCGGCACTATCTGCTATACCGCTTTCAAACGCAACAATTTGTTGTGTACGAAGTGCTATGCTGGCGGCATTTTCGGTAGGTAAGCCCAATGCTTCATCATAACTATTGGTATGAAGGCTTTGGGTGCCTCCCAATACTGCTGCAATGGTTTGTATGGTTACTCTGCTCACATTATTCAGTGGTTGTTGTGCAGTTAAAGTAGCGCCTCCGGTTTGTGTATGAAAACGAAGCATCAATGCTTTTTCGTCGGTAGCCCCTAAGTCCCTCATAATTTGAGCCCACATTTTTCTGGCGGCTCTAAATTTGGCTACTTCTTCAAATAAATTATTATGTGCATTAAAGAAAAAAGAAAGTCTTTTCCCAAATACATTAATATCTAATCCTTTTTCTTTGGCTGCTTGCACATAAGCTTTTCCATTACTTAGTGTGAATGCAATTTCTTGTACGGCCGTACTTCCTGCTTCTCTGATATGATAGCCTGATATTGAAATACTATTCCATTTTGGTAAGTGCAATCCACACCATTCAAAAATATCAGTAATGATACGCATGGATGGTTTGGGTGGATAGATATAAGTACCTCTTGCTGCGTATTCTTTTAAAATATCATTTTGTATGGTACCCGCTAATTGATCCAGCGCAATGCCTCTTTTTTTAGCCATGGCTACATACAATGCCAATAATATAAAGGCTGTAGAATTGATGGTCATAGAAGTGCTAATCTTATCCAATGGAATGTCTTTGAATAAAATTTCCATGTCTTCTAAGGAACAAATGGATACCCCTACTTTTCCTACTTCACCATCGGCTAAAGCATCATCTGCATCGTATCCAATTTGTGTGGGCAAATCAAAAGCAACACTTAATCCCATAACGCCTTGCCCTAATAAAAAATGATAACGTTTATTGCTTTCTTCTGCAGTGGAGAAGCCAGCGTACTGGCGCATCGTCCATAATTTACCCCGATACATATCGGATTGGACGCCACGCGTATAAGGAAATTCACCTGGCTGCAAGTTCCCATTTAAATGCGGCGGTAAATCTTTGCTGGTGTATACCTTATGAATGTCTATCCCACTATCTGTCTTTTTATCCCCTTTTTGCATCCATAAATTTACGAAAAATTAAAACAGAAGGGCTTCAATTATTTCTATTTTCGAAATAGGCTTTGATGCCTATCATCAGCTATAATTTGTATTTTTGTACTATTAAAATTCAGTTATGTCTACCAATACCGCTTCTAATACTATGCTAAGTACCCCTGTTTCATTTACAGCTGGTGCAATAACAGAAATTAACCGTTTAATGGCCGAACCCAACTTTGATCAACAACAAAGATTGAAAGTGGGTGTAAAAGGAGGTGGCTGCAGTGGAATGACCTACATTTTAGGTTTTGAATTACCTAAAGCCGATGATGAACTTTTTACATTTGAAGGGGTTCCTTGCTGCATAGAAACAGCACATCAAATTTATCTTTATGCGATGCAAATAGATTGGCAGGGTGGGCTCAATAGCCGTGGATTTACTTTCAACAATCCCAATGCTTCTAGTACCTGTGGATGCGGTACTTCATTTGCGGTTTAAAATTAGCCAGTTTAGTTAGATTTTTTTGAAAAAATGTCTATTCCTCGTCTCGCAATCGCTTCGCTCAAATGCTCGCTCAGAACAGCATTTCTTTCTTAAAAAATCAACACAATTTATTTAAATTTAATTTTAAACAAATTTCAGATTGCATTTAAGGAATAGCCAGTTTAGTTAGATTTTTTTGAAAAAATGTCTATTCCTCGTCTCGCAATCGCTTCGCTCAAATGCTCGCTCAGAACAGCATTTCTTTCTTAAAAAATCAAATTACTCAAATCTAATTTTAAACAAATTTCAGATTGCATTTAAGGATTTGCATTAAAAAAGCCTCCCGAAAATAGGGAGGCTTTTTTATTATAAATCAGTTAAGATTATTTTTTCTTTTCGGTGCGGCCCAAAGGTTTGCTTCTTGAGAAGTCAACCAATACTGGAGCTGCTACAAATATAGAAGAGTAGGTACCAGTGATTACCCCAATTAACATAGCAAATGCAAAACCTCTTGTTACTTCTCCACCAAAGATGAATAAGATTAAGATGGTTAAGAATACCGTTAAGGAAGTCATGATAGTACGACTCAAGGTTTGGTTAATTGCTTTATTGATGATAGTTGCATTGTCTGCACCTTTCATTAATTGGCTGTCCTCACGAATACGGTCATAAACAATTACGGTATCGTTCATCGAGAAACCTATCACCGTTAATACGGCTGCAATAAAGTGCTGATCAATTTCTAATGGGAAAGGAACTACTTTTCTTAAGAAGCTAAATACAATCAATGTTACAAATACATCGTGTAACAAAGAGAAGATTGTACCTAAAGAGTATCTCCAATCACGGAAACGAATAAAGATGTATAAACAAATAGCAATTAAAGCAAAAATAGTGGCTTTGGTTGCACCTGCTTTTAAGTCTTCGGAAATAGTAGGCAATACTGTTTGAGAACCTTGTTTGTAAGTTGTTTCAAATTCTTTGAAGGTAGTACCTGCTGGTATTTGTTTGCTTAATCCTTTAAACAATAAACCTTCTACTTCTTGATCGATATTATTTCCTTGTTCTTTAATTTTATAAGAAGTAGTAATGTTGATTTGATTTTTTGTATCAATTGTTTTAATAATTGGGGCTTCACCAAATACTATTTTCAAATCGTCTCTTACAGATTCAATGTTAACTGCTTTATTAAATTTAACAGTATAACTTCTTCCTCCTGCAAATTCAACTCCTTGATCAAATCCGTTAAAGAAACTAGCAATACCCATTACCAATACTACTGCAGATAACATGTAAGCGTACTTTCTGAATTCGATAAATTTGAAAGAAGCGTGTTGGAAAATTTTTCTAGAAACTCCAGTGAAATATTCGAAGTGTCTGTTTTTGCTGGTGTAGATATCTGTAATTAAACGAGATACTAAAATTCCACAGAACAAAGACAATAAGATACCAATGATTTGTGTGGTTGCGAAACCTAATACAGGACCTAATCCAAAATAAGCTAAGATACAAGCGGTTAAAAGGGTAGTAACGTGAGCATCCAATACTGGAGACATAGAACGTTTGTAACCATCTGTAACGGCCAATTGATAACTTTTGCCTTTGGTTAATTCCTCTTTGATACGCTCAAATATAATTACGTTAGTATCTACTGCCATACCAATGGTCAATACCAAACCGGCAATACCAGGAGCAGTTAAAGTAAATCCAAGCGCACTTAAAATACCTATAGTAAAAAGTAAGTTTAAAATTAATGCGATGTTCGCTACCCAACCACCTGTGTTAAAGTATAGTAGCATCAAAGAAAAGATTACCAAGAATGCAATACCAAATGCCATTGCACCACCTTGAATAGAGGCCTTACCTAAAGTTGGACCTACTTGTTGTTCTTGAACAATTTTAGCAGGAGCAGGTAATTTACCACTCTCTAAAATTTCAGCTAAATCTTGAGCTGTTTTTAAGGAGTAGCTTCCAGATATTTGTGAGTTACCAGTAGTGATGGCATCGTTTACATTAGGTGCTGAGTATACAATGTTATCTAAAACAATAGCAAGTGGTTTGCCAATATTTTTTGAAGTCATTTTTGCCCAAATATTGGTACCCATTTTATCCATATTCATTTTAATGGCTACACGACCTCTTTCATCAAAATCTTGTGCAGCATTGGCAACATGGTCTCCTTCTAATTCAGCTTGACCATTTTCCAATGTTTTAATAGCGTAGATAGGAACTACATCTTTAGTTTTGGCATCATCTGATTCCATTTTACCATACATGAAAACTAAATTAGAAGGGAATTTTGATTTCACTTCTGCCATCGCTAAATAGCTATTTAATTTTCCAGTATCTTTTTTCAAGATATAGCCAATTTCAGCAGGGAATATATTTTGACCATTTTTTCCTTGGTAGGGTTGCGTAAACTGTACCGTTCTTAATAATGGATTTTTGTTTGGATTTAATCTTGAAGTATCTGCTTTGGCCGTTGAATTTGAATCTTTAATTCCATTTAAACTAGCTTCAATGGCTTTATCAGCAGCAACAATACCATTTTGAAAATCTTTATTTTCAAAAGTATACACTTCAAAAAATTGCAGGTTAGCGGTAGACTGTAAATAAGAACGTACACGCTCTTTGTCGGTCACGCCAGCCAATTCAATATTGATAATGCCTTTAGTAGCATCTGGATTAATATTAGGAGAAGCTAAACCAAAACCATCAATACGAGTTCTTAAAATTCGGTAGGTATTGTTAAAGGCTTGAGTTGCTTGTTCTTTTAAATAAGTAGTCACCACATCATCAGAAGCATCAAATTTTAATTTACCGTTACTTCTTGTTGCAAATAAAGGAGCTAATTTGCCTGTAGGATTGATGCTGCTGTATTCATCTCTAAAAATAGAGATAAGGTCTGCTTTGCTATTGGCTTTTTTAGCCACTGCATTTTTCAATGCTGTATTAAAGGAAGGATCTTTGGTGTAGTTGGCTAATGATTTGATTAAACCATCCAAACCCACTTCCATGGTAACGCTCATACCACCTTGTAAATCAAGGCCTAGCATTAATTCTCTTTCTTTGGCAGTACCATAAGTAACCAATCCAAATGCTAATTTGGTGTCTTTGGTGCTATCTAATAATCTCTTATAATATACTTTTTGGATATCACTTAAGCTATCGTTATATAATAATTGTTCCTCTTTGTTAGAAGGGTAAACCTGCTCCGCTTTTGGGAACTTTTTTATCCAAGAACTGGCTTTGGCTTCCATTGCCTTTTCATGGTTTCTTACAAACAATGTAAATGACAATTGGTAAAGACAAATTAAAATAAGCGCAAATGTAAAAAAGCGCACTAATCCTTTGAGTTGCATAATAGTTTGGTTAACTGATTTTTAGTCGGCAAATATAATGGAAAGAGGCCAAAATTAAGGCTAAAAAGCCATTATTTTCCTAGTTCAAAATGATATCAAAATATAGCGGAGAATTGGCTGGAATTTTAGTTTGTGCTACCGATCCATAACCTAAGGAAGAGGGGATTAGAATTTTAATATGCCCTCCTTTACCAATATAAGGAACAACAATTTGCCATCCTACTATTAAGCTACTTAAATCATAGGCAATGGTTCCTGCATCAAATTGAGTGCCATTTAGCAATTTACCTGTATAAGTAATTGATAATGTTTCACATAGATTCACTTTAGTACTTGCCCCTGGAGTAATAATTTGATACAATACACCGCTAGAATCTACTGTATAATTGATACTATTTGCAGTACAAAAAGCAATCATTGCCGTTCTTTGTGCTGCATTGACATCTTTAGTGAAGTTTGCCTTTGTAGTACAAGTTAAAGAGTAACTATCCGAACCCTTCATGTTACAAGCGCTAATTGAAAAAATGGCAAAAAAGGTGCAAATAAGGGCAATTATTGCCAAAAAAGAGGCTTTTTTAGTGATTTTTGAGGTAAAATGGGTCATTTTTTGTTTTTTAAGTGTTTGATTTCATTGAACCTTTGTTCATTCATTTCAAAGGTAAATTGTTGATAGATCCAGGCAAAACCAAGGGAGATGATGACAAGGGCAATTACCATCCATATTCCATTGCCACTCATATTGGCAATCATATTGGCTCTTTCATACCAGCCCAGTTCGGAAATGACCAGAATGAGCATTCCAAACAGTAAACTAATACTTAACCCCTTTAAAAAAGGTTTTCGTTTATAATGGGGAACTAATCTGTCTTTGGCCCATTGCTGGTAAAATTTCTCTTCTTCAGCAGCTATCATTTTACAAATTTATGCATTGCAAGCTAATTTAGGCATTCAATGCTTACTTTTAATTTAGAATCCATTAATTTAAAACTAATCATTCAAAGCTTATGAAAACCTTAATTCAAAAATGGGGTATCACCATTTATATTTTAGTGCTGTCGGTTCATTTATATGCACAAGTACTTGGAGAGCCATATAAAATGGTGCAAATAGTTACTAAAGTATTGTTGTTACCTATTTTAATTTTGTTTTTAGCCATGCAAGCTACCAATGAACATACCCCTAAAGGTAAATGGTTGGTATTGGTTGGATTAGTAGGTTCTGTAGCAGGGGATGTATTTTTATTGGCCGATAATTATTTTATTCCAGGTATGGTGGCTTTTATGACCACCCATATTTTTAATATTATTTTTTTTAGTAAAATTTATGGCCCTTTACAACCAAGATCCATCAAACTATATGTGTCAAAATTTATTTTAGTTTGTTTTTGCGTGTTTATTTATTTTCAATTGCGCGTAGCCATGGGGGTATTAATTTATCCTGTATTGGTGTACATGGCTTTAATTAGTACAGCGGCTTTAATGGCCATTCATGTTTCTAATAAACCAAGCAGTAAAATAATTGCTAATTTATTTTGGACACCAGGCATGTTGTTTTTTATTACTTCAGATACCGTATTAGCTTTTAATAAATTTAGTTGGGAAAAAACAGGGCCACATCTTCAACATATTGGATTGGTAACAATGCTAACTTATGGCATTGCACAATTATTATTAGTGAAAGGATTTCAATTGTATTTTGCTAACGCATCAAAAGCAGCCGTATAAATAAATAGGGTAGGCAAGTACATTGCATAAAAAAACCTCCCAGAATTTTCTAGGAGGTTTTTTTTATTTTTTGATGCGATACAATCGCGGTCAATATTAGTAACCCATACCACCCATATCAGGAGCATGTCCACCACCTTGTGGAGCAGCTGCAGGAGCAGGTCTGTCGGCAATCACACACTCTGTTGTTAACAACATAGAGGCAATAGAGGCAGCGTTCTCTAAAGCAACTCTTGTTACTTTAGTAGGATCGATAACACCCGCTTTGAATAAGTTCTCGAAAACTTCTGTTCTTGCATTAAAACCAAAGTCGTCTTTTCCTTCTTTGATTCTTTGTACAACAATCGAACCTTCGATTCCGCTATTCTTAACAATTTGACGAAGCGGTTCTTCAATCGCACGACGTACGATTTGAATACCTGTATTTTCATCTTCGTTAGCACCTTTTAATTTTTCTAAACTTGCTACTGCGCGAATGTAAGCAACCCCACCACCTGGTACGATTCCTTCTTCTACTGCAGCACGAGTTGCGTGTAAAGCATCGTCAACACGATCCTTCTTTTCTTTCATTTCAGTTTCGGTAGTTGCACCTACATACAATACAGCAACCCCACCACTTAATTTAGCTAAACGCTCTTGTAATTTTTCACGATCGTAATCGGAAGTAGTATTTTCAATTTGCGCTTTAATTTGATTTACACGCGCAGTAATATCTGCTTTTTTACCTTTACCACCAACAATAACGGTATTGTCTTTGTCAATAGTAATAGAGCTTGCTTGACCTAAATAAGATAAGTCGGCATTCTCTAATTTAAATCCTTGCTCTTCGCTGATTACAGTTCCTGCAGTTAATATAGCAATGTCATTCAACATTTCTTTTCTGCGATCACCAAAACCTGGTGCTTTTACAGCAGCAACTTTAATAGTGCCACGTAATTTATTTACAACCAAAGTGGCCATTGCTTCACCTTCTAAATCTTCAGCGATGATAACTAATGGACGACTTGTTTGAGCTACTTTCTCTAAAATATGTAAGATGTCTTTCATTGCTGAAATTTTCTTGTCATAAATTAAGATATAAGGATTTTGCATTTCTGCTTCCATCTTTTCGCTATTGGTAACGAAATAAGGAGAAGTATATCCACGATCAAATTGCATCCCTTCTACTACATCTACTGTAGTATCAGTACCTTTTGCTTCTTCAACAGTAATCACACCTTCTTTACCCACTTTACTCATGGCTAGTGCAATTAACTTTCCAATTTCATTGTCATTGTTCGCAGAAATAGAAGCTACTTGCTCAATCTTTTTAGTGTCGTTGCCAACCGCTTGAGATTGTGCTTTTAAACTAGCTACTACTTTCTCTACTGCTTTGTCAATACCGCGTTTCAAGTCCATTGGATTAGCACCTGCAGTAACGTTTCTTAAACCTTCACCAATGATTGCTTGTGCTAATACAGTGGCAGTGGTTGTTCCGTCACCAGCTAAGTCGGCAGTTTTTGAAGCAACTTCTTTAACCATTTGAGCACCTATGTTTTCGATAGGATCTTCTAAGTCAATTTCTTTTGCAACAGTAACACCATCTTTAGTAATAGATGGGGAACCAAATTTCTTTTCAATAACTACGTTACGACCTTTTGGTCCTAAAGTAACTTTTACGGCGTTGGCTAAAGTGTCAACCCCTTTTTTCATTTTATTTCTCGCTTCTAAGTCGAAAAAAATCATTTTAGACATATAAACTTATTTTTATTTCGTTATTTAATAAATCAGATTTTAACAATTATACAATTGCTAAAATATCGCTTTCGCGCATGATCAATAAATCTTGACCATCTAATTGAATTTCAGTTCCAGCGTATTTGCCGTATAAAACGGTGTCACCTACTTTTACAGTTACAGGTTCGTCTTTCTTACCTGTTCCAGCTGCTACTACTACGCCACGTTGTGGTTTTTCTTTAGCGGTATCAGGGATGATGATTCCACCAGCTGTTTTTTCTTCTGCAGCGGCAGGCTTAACAATTACTCTGTCATGCAGAGGAGTAATGTTTAATTTCTTAGCCATACTTTATCGTTTTTTGTTTATTAATAAATATTATACTTCCATTACATCGATAACCGTGCCACTGAAATTTTTACACCTTCAATAGGTCAAATTTTCAGTTTTCTGGTTTTTTCAGCGCAAGGGAAGCAAATCTATGCCTAAAATTGCATGATTTGCAAAGGTTTATGGTAAAAAATGGCAGTTTTTACCAATTATTTAGATAGATTTGCAGCCGCTTAGCTCTTATACATATGATGAACCGAAGAAATATTAGAATTAAAGTAATGCAGGTCTTGTACATGGTGGAAACCCAAAATCAAGGCAGTCCTAATGCTTTACTCCAAAAGGAATTTGACAAAACACGTAATTTGTTTGTTTTCCTGGTTCATTTGCTACACCAGGTAGCCTTGTATGCAGAAGTAGAATCTCAACAAAGATCTTCCAAAAATTTACCCGATCAAGCCGATTTGTCGGTGAATATCAAAGTAGCCGGCAATAGTATTGTTTGGCAAACCCTTGAATCTGAATCCTTTAAAAAGGCAGTAGCATTGGCAAAACCTCAGCAATGGCTGGAGGGGGATTTGGTTAAAACGCTTTTTAGAAACCTATCCGAATCGGCCCTTTATAAAACTTATATTTTAGAAGAAAGCAGAGACAAAGCAAAAGAAAAGGAAATACTCAAATACATTTTTGGCACGATCATTATTGAATCAGAAAGTACCCTTGAATTTATTGATGAGCATTTTAGCAATTGGGAAGATGAGGGGGATATGATGATTGGCTTTATATTGAATTATTTACAAAAACCAGGCTCCATTGATTTTATGGATTTAGTGGGTACTGAAAAAATGAAATTTGCCAACGATTTATTACAAACTGCCATTGATAAGAAAGGGTATACCGAAGAGGTCATCAAACCAAAGTTGAACAATTGGGATATGGAACGTATTGCCGTGATAGATATGATATTATTGCGTTTGGGCGTTTGTGAATTATTGTATTTTGATACCATCCCTACTAAAGTAACCATTAACGAATACATTGATTTAGCCAAGGAATACAGTACCGAACAAAGCGGGCATTTTGTAAATGGAATCTTAGATAATATCCACAAAGAGTTAATAGGCGCGGGTAAAATTCAAAAAATAAGTCACAAGGCAAAATAAATTAAATAGTAGTCCTTTAAAATGAGGCAACTGTTAAATGGTTTAGTATTATATTTGCGTCATCGGTTGGAATGAACTAATTTATAAAAGCCGAAAATGATTAACGAAAATTATTAGTAAGGATTCAAGAAAAAATTAAAATAAAAAATCAAATAAATAAATTTAAAATGACACAAATTTTATTACAAGCTCCTCAAGGTGGTGGTACTTTCCAATTGGTAATGTTAGGTGGTATCATCGTGGTATTCTGGTTTTTCATGATTCGTCCACAAGCTAAAAAAGCAAAAGAGCAAAAGAAGTTCATTGACACCATGCAAAAAGGCGACAAAGTGGTTACCATTGCAGGTATCCATGGAGTGATTAATAAAGTAAACGAAGACAATACCATTCAATTGGAAGTAAGCCCAGGAAGCTACTTGAAAATTGAAAGATCTTCTATTAGTTTAGAGTGGTCTCAGGCTATCAACAAATAAAACATTTGTTTAAATAAAATTAGAATCCGAAATTGAGGTAACTCATTTCGGATTTTTTATTTCACTATGGCAGCAATTATCGGATTAACAGGAGGTATTGGGGCGGGAAAAACAACCGTTGCGCAGGTGTTTAAAACATTGGGTATCCCTGTGTTTAATGCCGATGAAGTAGCGAAAGATTTAATGCAAACCAGTTCGGTAATAAAAGAACAACTCCTTACAACATTTGGAGAGAAAGTTTACACGGCTACTGGTGAATTAGATAAAACTTATTTAGCGGGCATTGTTTTTAAAGATGCTTATCAATTAGAATTGTTAAATGCCATAGTGCATCCGGTAACTATTCAGGCAGCCAAGGATTGGGCGGCAAAACAAACTACGCCTTATGTGATTAAGGAAGCAGCATTAATTTTTGAATCGGCCGCAGCAGAAGGCTTAACTGGAGTGATTGGCGTTTCAGCTCCAGCCAATTTACGCATTCAAAGAGTGATGCAAAGGGATGCTTGTACTAAAATAGAAGTGGAACAAAGAATGCGCCATCAGATAAGCGATACTATTAAATTAAAATTATGTGATTGGGTGATTGAGAACAATGATCAAGATTTAATCATTCCGCAGGTACTAAAAATTCAGAAAGCTATTTTAGCTAAACTCGCAACTTCTAAGGGGTAGGAAATCAACGGTCTTTTAATAATTCCTACTTACCTATTACTTAATTATTTTGTAACACCAACGTTTTAATCTTCCTTCAAAATCAAATGGGGTAGTGGCTTTGGTAATATCCTTGATTTGCGTTGAATGTATTTTATCTGTTTCTAAAATAAATTTAGAAAAGTTGGTGCTAAAATATAAAATGCCTCCAGTTTTCATGGCGCGGAGAACATCATTAATGAGTTCGACATGGTCTAATTGAATGTCTAAAACAGATTTCATTCTTTTACTATTGCTAAAAGTGGGCGGATCCATTACCACTAAATCGTATTTGTTGCTGGGTAAAGTTTTTAAATATTGTTTTACATCGGCGTGCACAAATTGAAAAGCGACTATATTTTTTAATTGATTGAGCGCAAAATTTTCTTCGCTCCAACTTAAATAAGTTTTTGATAAATCCACCGAGGTCACTGTTTTAGCACCCGCAGCAGCAGCATACACCGAAAAGGAACTGGTGTAAGAAAATAAATTTAAAAATTCGGTATCCTTGGCTTCGGCCTGTACCATTTGACGCGTTAATCGGTGGTCCAAAAATAAACCGCTGTCTAGATAGTCGGTGAGATTCACCAAAAACTTTAATCCATTTTCTTGAACGGTAATAATTTTAGATTCGGGAACGGCTTCGTCTTTTTCATATTGCTCTTCCTTATGGTCCATCCTTTTGCGCACACGTAAATGCATATGATCAATAGCAATACCTGTAATGGCGGTAATGATTGTTTTGGTATCTGCCAACCAAATGGCATGTTCCTCGTCGGTTAATGCATGACGTCGGTTGTATTCGGCAATATAAATATAGTCCTCGTAAATTTCAATGCAGATGGGGTATTCGGGCAAATCATGATCATACAAACGCCAACAACTTATATTTTGTCGCTTGGCTTGTTTTATTCGATGCTTGTAATTCTTCAGCAATCGATTTTCAAACATTTGTAATTTCTCAGGTGTCATATGGGGTAGCTGCTATAAAAAAAGAAGCGTTACCTAAATAACGCTTCTAAAATTAATTTATTTAACCTAAATGAGTTTATTTTAATTTAACCAAAGCTACTTTAATTCTAGCCCATGCTTTTTCAATATTGGCCATGTTATTGGCAAAGGAGAAACGAACACAATTGGGTTCACCAAAAGCATCGCCCATTACAGAAGATACATTGGCTTCGTTTAAAATATACATGCTAAAATCGGGTGCATTGGTAATGGTGGTTGTTCCATCAGATTTGCCATAGTAAGCACTCACATCAGGGAATACATAAAATGCACCTTGAGGGGCAAAGCATTTAAAACCAGGAAGGTCATTGACCAAGGCCAATGTTTTTTCACGACGACGCGTAAATTCTTCTGTCATTTCAATAGAAGGTTTTAAATCACCAATTAATGCAGTGACTGCAGCTTTTTGTGTAATACTACAAGTTCCAGAAGTAAACTGACCTTGTAATTTTTCCATGGCTTTCGCTACTTCTACATTAGAGGCAGTGTAGCCTAAGCGCCAACCGGTCATGGCAAAACCTTTGCTTAAACCATTAATTACAATCACTTGATCTTTGATATCAGCAAATTGAGCAATGCTTTCGTGCTTACCTATAAAATTAATGTATTCGTAAATTTCATCAGACAAAATAGTAATGCCAGGATATTTTTTAAACAAGTTGGCTAATGCTTCTAATTCCTCTTTACTATACACAGCACCTGATGGATTGCATGGAGAAGAGAACATGAACACTTTAGTTTTAGAAGTAATGGCTGCTTCCACTTGTGCAGGACTTACTTTAAAACCATCTTCTACAGTACTTCTAATTTCAACTACTTTACCACGCGCAATTTTTACGAGCTCTGAATAAGTAACCCAATAAGGTGTAGGAATGATTACTTCATCACCATCGTCTACTAATGCTAAAATAGCATTGGCTAAACTTTGTTTGGCTCCGGTAGAGGTAACAATGTTTTCGGGTTTGTAATCTAAATTATTATCACGTTTTAATTTACTGCAAACCGCTTCTCTTAAATCGGCAAAACCTGCTACCGGGGTATAGTGACTCCAGTTGTCGTTGATGGCTTTGATAGCTGCATCTTTAATATGTTGAGGGGTATCAAAGTCGGGCTCGCCCAAACTTAAGTCAATTACGTCTTTGCCTTGTGCTCTTAATTCGCGGCCTAATTTGGCCATTTTTAAAGTTTCTGGCTCACTGAATCTGTTTAATAAAGAGGATAAAATCATGGTTGCTTATTTGAGTTACAAATTTCGCAAATAATTCGCAAACAGACGTAAGTTTTAAGGGGAGATATGCTTTAAATTATTCCCTATTTGTTAATATCTAATTTTCAACTCCAAGAATAGGGTCAAAATGGGGTAAAAATTCTTTTTTACGCTTTAATTCATAGTCGTAAATCAACTGACCTAAATTTTTATAAAAAGGGTAACCAATGGTGTCATAATCGTATTGGTTTTTGTTTTGTATCCCATCGCTATTACAATAAATAACAGCACTTATCATAAACTCAACTTTCTTTTCAGGATCCATTATATAAGCGATGTCTAATAAAAAGCCATAGGCGTCACCCACTTTATTAAATATTTTAATATTGCTAGGAAAGGGGCTTTTGGCCGAACCTGTGTATAAAAATTTACAAAAGGATGGCCAATAATTGGCCGTGTCGTAAGTAGGGTACTTGGATTCGTTAGGTAAAGTATGCATCCAGTGCAGTAAAAACTTTCTATCCTCCATGGTTAAATTAAATCGCTGTTGTTTTGGAGTTTGATCAAAAAATACAACAGACCTAAGTATATGGGTTAAGTCGCTTAAATAAATTCTATTTTTTTCTGAAAAATTAAGGGGGCCTTTTATTAAACTGTCTTGGTTATTGTAATAAGCATTGCCAATAAATGCATTGTAATAAGGCAGGCTGTCTTTATTAATTTGTGCGGGTTGCTGATAAATTATTTTTCCTTGGGGGTTGTAAAAATTGATGGCTTGGGTATTTCTGTTTTCTAGTTTAGTGCGTCCTAATTCTAATCTATTTCTAATGTATACATCTTTATAACCTTTTTCAGCTAATTTTTCATGAACCGTATGTGGCGTTATAAATTCAAATAATCTATTGGCAGCATTGTTGTCGCTTATTAAAAATACTTCTTTAATGGCTTCTTCAATATTTTGTGTTCCATTAATAGCATAGGGGTTATTGTAAATGGTTTCTTGCCTTGCAGTTACACTGTCATAAGTCATTAAAGTAGATTTTGAAAGCCCTTTAACTTTTAAGTTATTAATTTTTTCTAAAGCTAAAAAAGCCAAAGGCATTTTAACGGTACTGGCTGGATAAAAATATTCTTTAGGATTTAGTCGGTAAGTATATTCCTTAAAATGGGGGATATTATTTTTATCTCGATTAATTTGAGTGTAAATAATTTGAAGTCGGTAATCATTGGGATGCGCTAAAATAGATCCAAACTGTGCAGGCTTTTGTTGCATTAATTCTTGCAATAAATTATTGCCAGTTTGTGCTTGAGTAGTTAAAGCAAAAACGCTGAGGCATAAAAATAAGACGCCATGTTTCATACTCAAATGTATTAAAACTCGCTTATATTAATCCATCTCTACCAATGAATAGTCTTGGATGACATTATACAGGGTGCCTCTTTCCACTGGCTTGCGGTGAGCTTGTTTAATTAAACGAACTAGTTCTTCGGTACTCATGACTGGAGTTTGCTCTTCGCTGCCTGCCATGGAATATATTTTAGTAGTATCGTCGATGGTGCCATCAATATCATTTACCCCATAGCTTAAAGTAAGTTGCGCCAATTCGCGGCCTAACATTGGCCAATAAGCTTTTACATGTGGGAAATTGTCTAAGTACAAGCGAGAGATAGCATACATTTTTAAATCATTGGTCATGATAGATTCCGGAACATCATGCATGTCATTGTCCTTATTTCTAAATTTCAATGGAATGAAAGTGTTGAATCCTTTGGTTTCATCTTGCAACTGCCTTAATCTTTCCATATGATCAATACGGTGTTTTGCTTTTTCGATATGACCATACAATAAAGTAGCATTGCTATGCATGCCTAAGTTATGTGCGGTTTTATGAATGTGCAACCACTCGTCTCCAGTAGCTTTATCGGCACAAATAATAGTTCTAATTTCTGGATGAAATATTTCGGCGCCTCCACCTGGTAAAGAATCTAATCCGGCTTCGTGTGCTAATTTCATTCCTTCTTCAGTGCTTAGTTTTGCTTTGCGGAACATATAATCCAATTCTACAGGGGTAAAACCTTTGATATGTAAATCGGGTCGATGAGCTTTAATTGCTTTTAATAAAGTAATGAAAAATTCTAAAGTTAATTTAGGATGAACGCCGCCTACAATATGCACTTCGGTAACTGGTTTGCCATCATAAGATTTAACAATGTCCATCATTTGATCAATGGTCAATTCCCAACCTTCTTCTTTGTGTGCATACAATTTTGAGTAAGAACAAAACTTGCAGGAGAAAACGCAAACATTGGTGGGTTCTATATGAAAGTTTTTATTAAAGTAGGTAGTGTCACCGTGTAAGGATTCTCTTTTCCAATTGGCCAAAGCACCTACATAAGGAAGCGATGCTTTATCAAATAAATAAACACCTTCGTCAAAACTGATGCGTTGATTATTAATTACTTTAGTTCCTATTTGTTGTAAGAGATTGTCTTTTTCGGCAGCAATTATTATTTCAATATTCCCCGTACCCATAGTCCACTTAATTTAGAGCACAAAGTTACCGATTATCTTAATATTTATAGTGTTAAAATCGGCTAATAAATATCATATTTTCTTGCTGCTTATCCTATTAAAATACCCGCTATACTAGCCGATAAATAGGAGGCTAGGGTGCCACATAAAAGTGCTTTCAATCCTAGCTCAGCTAAATCTTTACGACGATTTGGTGCTAGTTCACTTATACCGCCAATGAGCATGCCCACACTGCTAAAATTGGCAAAGCCACAAATGGCAATACTTACGATAAGCAATCCTTTTTCAGTGATGATGGGAACCACTTTGCTGGTTAAACTTTTAAAAGCAACAAATTCATTGATGGTTAATTTTTGTCCTAATAGTGTGGCTGCATTTTGAATATCAGCCGTAGGAATACCCATGGCCCAAGCCATTGGATAAAATAATTTACCAAATAAAAAATTTAAACTCAAGTTTAAATTGGGATTAAATAAATGTCCAACAGTAAGCATACACCAATCAATCATTGCAATTAATGCAATAAATCCTATCAACATAGCAATTACATTCATGGCTAATTTAAAACCATCACCTGCACCATGCGTGATGGCGTCAATGGTATTGCTGTATTGACTTTTTACTTGTAGCGTAACTTTTCCCATGGTTTGGGAAACTTCTGTTTCAGGGAATATAATTTTAGCAATCACTAATGCGCCAGGCGCTGCCATTAAACTGGCAGTAATTAATTTAGGCGCTAAATCGATGCCTGCTTGTGCACCCATATTGGCATATACAATTAATATACCTCCTGCTATACAAGCCAAGCTACCACTCATGCTGGCTAATATTTCACTTTTGGTCATAGTAGCTAAATAAGGGCGAATCATAATTTGTGCTTCTACTTGGCCTACAAAGGCACTGGCTACATTACTTAATGCTTCGGCACCGCTAACACGCATAATAAAATTCATGGCTTTGGCTACTACTGCCACTATTTTTTGCATGATGCCAAAATGATAAAATAAAGCTACCAGTACACAAACCAATATAATAGTGGCTGTTACATTAAAGGCAAATACAAAACCTCCGTTTGCAAAATCGGCAACACCGCTTGGGGTAGTAGCAGCCACACCACTATATACAAATGCCGCACCCGCGCGCGCAAATTGTTCAATCTTACCCATACCTCTTCCAATAATTTGAAAGAAATGAGTAATAATAGGAATTTTTAAAATTAAGACACCAATGGTTAATTGAAGTAATAAACCACTCGCCACCAATCGGTAGTTAATGCGTTTTTTGTTATTGGAGAACAAGAAAGCAATCATCAAAATAACAACGATACCAATAAGGCCTTGAAATCTTTCCATAGGGTTGATTTGAAATAGAAAGATAAAAAAAAATAGGCAAAGTTTGCCTATTTTAATAAATCATAAAAGAAGAGGTAAGCTTATTAAATTTTATAAAAAGCCTATTCTTTCTACAAATGAGCCTGTATCTTTTTATCAAGCACTGCTTTAGGCACTGCTCCAATTTGTTTGTCAACTACTTGACCACCTTTTACAAATAATATTGCTGGGATAGAAGTAATTCCAAAGTTCATACTTAAGGTAGGATTCACATCTACATTTACTTTACCAATATTTACTTTGCCTTCATACTGTGTAGCTAATTCTTCAATAACTGGTCCGATGGCTCTGCAAGGTCCACACCATTCTGCCCAAAAATCAATCACTGTTAATTTATCGCTTTCCATTACGGTGGTTTGGAAATTGGCATCTGTGAATTCTAAACTCATATATTATATTTTAATTTTGTTTGTTATTAAGGTCTGTGTTATAACTAGATCAAAAATAGTTCCAAACCCTGATACCTGCCTATTTGACTTTTCCACTTTATGAAATAGTCTTTGGGGACAATTACTATGGCAGACCGTCGGACTTTGCGTCGGATAAAGCTTGGGATGAAGTAATGGGCTGATGAGGGGGCTAAGTCACAAGATTCACTTGAACGTTTAACTCGGGGTTGCTATCTAAGAACTGAACCAAATCATCGTTCATTAAAAAGCCTTTTTCAAAAGTGAGTAAACTAAAAGCCAATTGCTCAATGGGTTCAACGAAAGTCATTTTAAAGGATGACTTACCTGGGTTTTGTTTTAAGTTCTTTTCAAAAAACTGAATCATTCCCGCATTGAGGTTGGCAGGGTGTAAGCTAATTTCAATAGACCTGGTTTGCACCTGCTTAACTGTTTCTAATAAGGACATCTGAACAATCTTAAATTCGAATTGATTGGATTGATTGTACCTGGTTCTAAAAGAGCCATTGATGAATATCTTTTGTCCTACTTCGAGGTAATTCTGAAATTTTACATAATCCTCACTCCAAAGTAAAAAGTCGGTTTTGCCGGTGAAGTCCTCTATCACAAAAGAACCAAAGTTCTTACCTGTTTTAGTAACTCTATGCTGTACGTCGGTTATCAGGCCTGCCAATTTAAATTGCCTACCTAACTGATTGGGATACATACTCAAACTATCCCTTACCTCATTAAAAGAATTAATAGGAGTAAATTGATAATGTCGCATTTCAAAGCCAAAATGATCCAGCGGATGACCACTCATAAACATGCCCGTAATGTCCTTTTCGTGGTCTAGTTTTTCGGTCAAAGTCCATTCTTCACAAAGGGCCATTTTAGGCACCGGCACTTGCATGGCCGAAGGTAAATCGCCAAATAAAGTATTGGTGCTTCCAACATTGATGGACTGCAATGCCTGGGCATAGTTTATTAATTTTTCCAATCCATTGGTTCTATCACCATCTGCAACATTAAAGTATTGAGCTCGGTGGTATTCGGGGAAACAATCAAAGGAGCCTGAATAAGCCAAACTCTCCAATGATTTTTTATTGACAGATCTTGAAAGCACTCTTTTCATAAAGTCCACCATGTCTATAAAAGCGCCTGCTTTGGTTCTTTCAGTAATAATAGTATCAATGGCTGCTTCGCCTACACCTTTTAAGCCACCCAAACCAAATCTAATTTCTCCTTTATTATTCACTGAAAAACCATTGAGCGATTCATTCACATCAGGACCCAGTACTTTAATGGTCATTCTTTTACATTCTTCCATGAAAAATGTAATCTTATCGATACTACCTGCATGGTTTAAAACAGCTGACATGTATTCGCCAGGGTAGTGCGCTTTTAAATAAGCAGTTTGATATGCCAAGTAGGCATAACAAGTAGAGTGTGATTTATTAAAGGCATATTGCGCAAAGGCTTCCCAATCGGTCCACACTTTTTCTAACACATTTTCGGGATGACCATTTTTTACAGCGCCCGATACAAACTGCGCTTTCATTTTATCCAAAACAGACTTCTGCTTTTTACCCATGGCTTTTCTTAATACATCGGCATCGCCCTTTGTAAATCCAGCAATTTTTTGACTGAGCAACATTACCTGTTCTTGATACACCGTAATACCATAGGTGTCGGACAAAATTTCTTCCATCACCGGCAAGTCATATTTAATTACTTCACGACCATGTTTACGCTCAATGAAATTAGGTATATACGCCATAGGGCCTGGTCGGTACAAGGCGTTCATCGCAATTAAATCGGCAAACTTATCTGGTTTTAAATCGCGTAAATGTTTTTGCATACCCACACTTTCAAATTGGAAAGTAGCATTGGTTTCGCCGCGTTGGTATAAAGTAAAAGTTTTTGCATCGTCTAATGGAATCAAATCTAAATCAATAATCACATTATGATTTTGTTTGATTAATTCTAAAGCCGTTTTTAAAATAGAAAGCGTTTTTAATCCCAAGAAGTCCATTTTAAGTACACCGGCTTCTTCAATTACACTTCCTTCAATTTGCGTTACCCATAAAGTAGAATCTTTAGCGGTAGCCACCGGCATAATTTCGGTTAAATCGCTTGGTGCAATAATGATACCTGCCGCATGTATGCCCGTATTTCTAATGGAACCTTCTAAACGTTCTGCTTCATGTAAAACAGCGGCGCGTAAATCATTGCCCTTGTATATTTCACGTAATTTTTTTACGTTGTCAATATCTTCTGGTTGATAGCCTTCTCGCTCTGCTAAAGATTTTTCACCTTCTTTCACCGTGAGGGGCGCATGTAAACATCTATTTAATTCCGTGCCTGGTTTATCGGGAACTAATTTGGCTAATAAGTTACTTTCAGACAATGGTAAATCCATTACACGTGCTACATCTTTGATACTACTTTTTGCAGCCATGGTGCCATAGGTAACAATTTGTGCTACCTGTTCTTTACCATATTTTTCTACCACATAATCAATAACTTTTTGACGGCCTTCGTCGTCAAAGTCCGTATCAATATCGGGCATGCTCTTACGATCTGGATTTAAGAAACGTTCAAACAGCAATTGATATTTAATAGGATCGATATTGGTAATGCCAATACAAAATGCGACCACACTGCCTGCTGCTGATCCTCTACCTGGCCCCACAAACACGCCCATGTTACGTCCTGCTTGAATAAAGTCACTCACAATTAAAAAGTAACCCGCAAAACCCATGGTACGAATGGTAAATAATTCAAAATCGATTCGTTCTTGTAATTCAGTGGTAATTTCGGGATATCTTTTATTCGTACCTTCCCAGGTTAAATGCTTTAATAATTCCCATTGGTTCATATTGGCTTCCTTATGAATTTGAAATTCCTTAGGAATAGGGAAGGCAGGAAGTAGAATGTCTTTTTTTAAATTTAATACATCTATCTTATCAACAATCGCATTGGTGTTATCAATAGACTCAGGCAAATCGCTAAATAAAGCGGTCATTTGTTCCTGTGTCTTAAAATAGAATTCGTTATTGGGAAATTTGAATCTTCTGTTTTTTATTTGAATTTCATCGTTCACAAAATCGTCAAAACCAGGAGTTGCTTGTTTTTCTCCTGTATTGATACATAATAATATATCGTGTGCATTTGCATCATCTTCGTTGATATAATGGCTATCGTTGGTAGCAATCACATTTACTTTATACTTCTTAGCAAATTTTAATAGTTGAGCATTGATAATTTCTTGTTCTGGAATTTGATGTCTTTGAATTTCGATATAATAATCTTCACCAAAAATATCCAACCACCATTTAAATTCTTTTTCAGCGGCGGCTTCGTCCTGCTTTAAAATTGTTTGTGGCACATAGGCGCCAATACAACAAGTTGTTGCAATTAAACCTTCATGGTATTTAAGAATTAATTCTTTGTCAATACGAGGGTACTTGCTGTACATCCCTTCGATATAACCGAGGGAAGTAAGTTTAATTAAATTTTGATAGCCTATTGCATTTTTAGCCAATAGCACTTGGTGAAAACGCTGATCTTTAACTTCCTTTGTAAATTGTTTTACATGCCTATCTTTCACCACATAAAATTCACAACCCACAATGGGCTTAACAATAGGGGCTAAAATATCTTTGCCTTCCTTGTCTTTACCTATAACTTTAGTTTTTTTCCATGCCTGGCTCACAAATTTAAAGGCGCCAAACATATTGCCATGATCGGTGATGGCTAGCGCTGGCATATTATCGCCAATCGCTTTATCGTATAAGCCTTCAATGGAGGCGGCACCATCTAAAAGTGAATATTGGGTATGTACGTGTAAATGGGAAAAAGTAGGCATTGGGCTTTGGGACTATGGATACAAATATCGTTAAAAACAGGAGCTTCAATGGGCTTAATTTTCCACAAAAATTAGGTTTAAAGGGCAATTTTCTAAAATTTTTGAAGTACTTGACTTAACTTGCCTCCGATGATAAAAAAGCAACAAATTAATTTTTTATACCTAATCATAGGGGTGCTTACCTTGGCTAGTTGCTCAACCTTGAAAAATGTATCCTCCAATATTAAATCAAGTTTTAGTAAAGGCTTGGCGGCTCAGCAAAACGATTACAGCCAAAGTTCAATAACAGACACCAACTCCATTGACTTTTTAGAAAACATTTCGGTAACTCCAGGCAATAGTTTTATTAAAAATGGTGCTGGTAGGATGATTGCCGAAAAGAAAAATGATATGGCTACGAAGTATGACGCCATGCCTTCTAATTTATCCGAAGGGGAGAAACTTAATTGGCTGCAATTAAAATATTCTTTACGAATGGATGTTGCAGTGGAATCCATAAAAAATATTCCCCTACTAGAAAAAATTGATGAATGGTGGGGAACGCCTTATAGTTTAGGGGGTAGTACTAAAAATGGGGTGGATTGTTCTTATTTTACTTTTGATGTAATGAAAGAGGTATATAAAGTAAATTTAAAAAGAACCGCCGCAGAACAATATGAACAAAGTGCAAAAATTGAATGGAATAATTTAAAAGAGGGAGACTTGATATTTTTTAAAGCCGAAGGGCGCAGGAATATTTCACATGTAGGTATTTATTTGACCAATAATAAATTTGCACATGCTTCTACTAGTCAAGGGGTAACCATTAGTGATTTAGCCGATCCTTATTGGCAAAGAAGATTATACAGTTTAGGAAGGGTAGCGGTGCAAAACTAAAATTTACTTTCTTCCAGTTTTACATAATATTTATCTAGAATCAATTTTACAAATTCCTTTACATTAAAGTTGTCTATTTTAAATAAACGCTTTTTGGATTCATAATCCATGGGTAAAAGAGAGATGGCATTGTTCTTATAAACAACATTAATGGGCAAATTAAATCCCACAACACAGTTTTTATATTGATAGGTGAATATTTTTTGCGTGCTATCGTAATAGTAGTTAAAAATAGGTATTTGCGTTGTTCTTAAATATTGATCAAAAGTTTTGGTGAAATTGAAATTAGCTTTATTGGAAATGTAATTTTCTATTTGTTGTGTTGTTACTGTTTGATGATAAAAATCTTTATTCAATCCAATTAAAATATTTCTAAATAAACTGTCGTTGTTGATGGCTTGACGAATGCTATGCAACATAACAGCTCCCTTTGGATACATATCGCCACTGCCTTCTTCATTTACTCCATAATGCCCAATAACAGGACGATCGTTTCCAATTCTTTTTCTCATGCCAAAAGTATATTCATTCCCCGCTTCTTTTCCGTAATAATATTCGGTATATAAGGTTTCGGTATAACTGGTAATGCCTTCATGCACCCACATATCAGCAATGTCCTTGGTGGTAATATTATTCGCAAACCATTCGTGGCCACTTTCATGTACAATGATATAATCCCACTTTAAGCCCCAGCCAGTACCTGATAAATCTCTTCCTAAATAGCCATCGGCAAATTTATTCCCATATCCAACGGCCGATTGATGTTCCATTCCTAAATGTGGACTTTGAATTAATTGATAACCATCTTCATAAAAAGGATAAGGCCCCATCCAATATTCAAAAGCTTTTAGCATTTGAGGCACTTGTACAAATTGTAATTTTGCTTTGGCTTCACTTTCTCTAAGTACCCAATAGTGAACATCCAAATTGCCTTTTAATCCTGCATATTTTTCATTCCAACCCACATAGTCGCCTATATAGGGGATGATGGTATAATTATTAATTGGGCTAGTTACTTCCCAAGTATAAGTAGCCCAACCTTTATTTTTACTTTCCTTTTTTAATCTTCCATTACCAATAGCCAATAAAGTATCAGGAACAATCATGGTTAAGCTAGCGCCATTATCAGGTTCGTCCAATTGAATGTCTTTACATGGATACCAAACCGATGCACCAATATTTTGACAAGCCACACTCATCCAGGGTTTGCCGTTGGCATCTTTTTTCCAAATCCAACCACCATCCCATGGGGGTCTTATCGCTTCACGAGGAATGCCATGATAATAAATGGTTAATTGAAAAGAACTATTGATGGCTGGATGATCTGTTAAGTTGGCAATGGCTATATTATTGTCTCTCGTAAAACTAAGGGTACTATTTTTTTGAGGGGAGTTCATAGCACTATAAATAATGCTATCAATAATTAAAGGCGGTTGTAAATCTATTTGAATGTCATTACTTACTTTAATTACTTTAGCTGTCCAGGTTACACGCCCAATGATGCTTTTAGTTTCAAAAAAAGGTTGCACCGTAATATCATATTTCAAAATATCGAACCAATCACGTTGATCATTTAAACTTCCTCTAAGGGTATCGGCTTTGGTGAAAATGGCTTGTGCATTGGTAATGCCCGCAATACAAAAAAGTAAAATGACAAGAATTGTTTTTTTCATAAGATGAAATTTGTTCAGCTAAAGTGGGGCTACAATTTTTTAATTCTCCTCTTTTTTTAGTTTGCTTTTAAATACTTTTTCAAATTTTTCAAGTTTAGGGCCAATTACATACCTGCAGTACCCTTGACTTGTATTGTTGTTGTAAAAATTTTGATGGTAGTTTTCGGCGGCATAAAAGTTTTTAAAAGCTTCTATGGTGGTTACGATGGGCTTGTCCCAGGCTTTGGCATTGGTTAATTCTTGTTTGTATTTTTCGGCTTCCACTTTTTGATGTTCGTTTTGGTAAAAAATAACACTTCGGTATTGTGGGCCCACATCATTCCCTTGTTGATTGAGGGTGGTAGGGTCATGTGTTTTCCAAAACACGGCTAAAATATCTGCTAAGCTAATTTTAGTGGTATCAAAAGCAATTTGACAAACTTCGGCATGACCTGTTTTTTTATCGCAAACCTGCTCGTAAGTAGGGTTGTCTACAAAGCCTCCGCTGTAACCACTGGTTACTTTTACTACGCCCTCTAATCTTTGGTAAATGGCTTCGGTGCACCAAAAGCAACCCGATCCCAATGTAATGGTTTCCGTATTAGTCATGTTTAAATTTTTACTAGTTTTTTGTTTGGCTGGTTGTGCGCAAGCCGATAAGTAAACTAAGGAAAGTAGTAGCAAAGAGGCTTTGTTGAATATTTTCATAAGTATTGGCTTGTTCTTATTCAGAGGGTTAAGAGTCGTATTAAATACGCTCTAAATTATAACAAATTTAGCTTCCATTTGTTCTCATTTAGTTAATGTTTATTTAAGTAAATTCGTGCTCTATTTAGACCCTATGCGCGTATATCCCGAAAATGCCCTTACTCAATTAGAATTTGATAAAATCACAGCAATTTTATTAAACTATTGCCAAACCAATATGGGGGTGGAGCAAGTGAATGAGATGCGCATTCATACTCATCAAAAATATATAGAGGAAGCACTTAGACAAACAGAGGAGTACAAGTACATTAAATTAGCCAATCAATATTTTCCCAATGATTTTGTGTTAGATATTAGAAAGGATTTAAAATTATTGGGCATACCCGGTGCGCAGTTAACCGGTGAGCAATGGTTATTGGTGAGACGCTTGTCGGATCATCTTCACCAAGTGTTTAAATGGTTTGATGCCGAAAGACAAATGGCTTATTCCAATTTATATGAAGTGGTGAAAGAGTCCTATTACGAAAAAGCCATTGTTGAATGCATTGATTTAATTATTGATGATCGCGGTAATGTAAAAGACAATGCTTCTGAGGATTTAGCAAAAATAAGACACCAATTATTTAAGAAGAGACAGGAGCTAAGACGCATTTTTGAAAAAGTGGTGCACCGTTTGGCTAAGTCGGGATATACTGCCGACATTGATGAAAGTTTTAGCAATGGACGAAGAGTAGTAGCTGTTTTTTCGGAATACAAAAGACAGGTGAAAGGATTTTTACATGGAGAAAGTGATAGTCGTAAAACGGCATTTATTGAACCAGAGGAAACTATTGAATTGAATAATGAATTGTATGGCTTAGAGCAGGATGAGTTAAAAGAAGTACAAAAAATTCTAAGAGCATTGACCGCACAGTTGGCGCCTTATTCTGCTTTGCTTTTAAGTTATGCGCAAATAGTGGGTAATTTTGATTTTATCAGAGCAAAGGCATTACTCGCTATAGATATGAATGGGAACAGACCCATGGTACATAATAAAGCCACCACGCATTTGATTGATGCGTATCATCCACTTTTATATATCTATAATAAGACCTCGGGAAAAAAAACCATACCTGTTAATTTAGAATTGGATGATGAAGCCAGGATATTAATTATAAGTGGACCCAATGCAGGTGGTAAAACGGTTTCGATGAAAACCTTGGGTTTGAACCAAGTGATGTTGCAAAGTGGTTTATTGGTTCCAATGAGTGCTACTTCGCAAATGGGTATTTACAAGCAATTGTTTATTCAATTGGGCGATACGCAAAATTTAGCCTTTGAATTAAGTACTTATTCGAGTCACTTGTTACATATGAAGCATTTTATAGAAAATGCCAATGGGAAAACTTTGTTTTTTATTGATGAGTTGGGAAGTGGAAGTGATCCGCATTTAGGAGGCGCTTTTGCCGAAGTAATATTGGAAGAATTATCGCATCGGCATGCGCAAGGCATTGTGACCACGCATTATTTGAATTTAAAAGTAATGGCCAATCACAATAAAGGCATCATCAATGGCGCCATGCAATTTGATGAAGTAAAACTAGAACCCTTGTATCAATTGGTCATAGGCAAGCCTGGTAGTTCTTATACATTTGCGATTGCCGAAAGAATTGGGTTGCCAAAAAATTTAATCAATCGTGCCAGAAAGTTGGTGGACAGCCATCATTTTGAATTAGATAAACTATTAAATAGAACCGAGCAGGATTTGCAATTAGTGCAACAGGAGCGACGAGATTTGCATAAAAAACAAAAAGAGAACGAAGTACTTCAGTCCGAACTTAAAAAAACTTTAGACAAAGAGAAGCATGTGCAGCAAATTGAATTGTTAAAAGAGCAGAATAGGGTAGCCGAAGAAAAGTTTGCCTACTTAAAGGACATGGAAAGAAAAATAAAGCAAATTGCTTTAGATTGGAAAAAATCGGACAAGAAGGAAGAAGTGATGAAGAATTTATACAATTTATTATTTAAGACCAATGACAAGATTGTGATTAATAAATTGGCTAAAAAAGTAGATAAAAATTATAAAGAATTGGCAGTACCCATTGTATTAGGATCGATGGTGAAATTGAAAAAGAATTATCAAGTGGGGGAAGTGATTGGGTTTAAAGGGAAAAGAGCCATTGTAAAAGTGGGCCAATTACCTATGAATATTGATGTGGAAGATTTAATGGTCGTGGAAAAAATTGAAGAGCCCACAAAGAAATAATTTAAAATACACAAAATGGTTATAGATAAATTAAGCGAACTCACTAAATATGCACACTTGCATCCTCGTTTTGAAAAGGCAATGGATTATATCATAACCACCAATTTAATAAGTTTGGAGCCAGGGACTGTTTTAGTGGATGGTGAAAATATCAAAGCCATTGTAATGGAAGGCCATTGTGTTACTGCTAAAGAATCATTAGAAGGTTTCGAATGCCACAATACTTATATTGATATTCAAATTGTATTGCAAGGGAAGGAGAATGTTGGGTGGAGAGCAAGAACCAATTGTACTCAACCCAAAGGGGAATATAGTGAAGAAAAAGAAGTTTTGTTTTATGCCGATGCACCCACAATGTTTTTTGAATTACAGGCTGGTATGTTTAGCATTTATTTTCCTACAGATGTGCATGCACCCATGATTGGGGAAGGCGCCATTAAGAAAGTGGTCATGAAGGTTAGGGTATTATAAATGAATTAAATATAGTAGATTTATAATATGAAAAAGGGACCTGATTATATACTTTTATTTTTCACTGCACTTTATTTGATGGTTCATTTTATTCCCGATTTAGGGGGCGCCGATGTAATGGGCGCGCAGTGGTTGTATACGAGCTTGGTGAATTTATTGGTTTTTGGATATATATTTTTTAACAGCACTAAATACCAAGAAGCCATTGGTGTCGTATTTAATAGCAGGTTTACACTCATTTATTTAGTCTATTTTATTTGGGCCATTATTTCCATTTCCTATGCCATGAATGCCAATGAAGCCATGGTATGTTTATCGAGGTTAACTAGTACATTTTTATTGTTTATAAATATTTCTGTTTTACTCTATAAAAAAGAGTTGACTTCTTTTTATACTTATTTGTGTTTGATGATGAGCTTTATATTGATCTATGATGCTTTGTATGTGATTAAAGGGTTCAATAATAATTTAGATACCTTGGGTTTGGATGCTAATATTGTAAGTTTAACTGGCAATAATGGGAATAAGAACGTAATGGCAGCCAGCTTACTTATTAAAGTTCCTTTTGCATTGTACTTATTAGTTTCTGGTAAGGTCTTACAACGCATTATTGGGTTTATTACCTTGTTCTTAGGTGTTTTTGCTGTCTTTATTATGAATACTAGGTCAACTTATGTAGCACTCTTATTAATTTTGTTATTTTTTGCTATAAGTACAATATTCTTTTTATATAAGAACAGAAAGAAAGCAATACTGCAAATACTTCTTTTTATTGTACCGGTAGCCCTTGCATTTTTTTCTGCTAATATGGTATTAGATAATGCCGTAAAAATGCAAGAAAATCAAGGAGGATATGGTTCTGTAACCAAAAGAATTGGAGATATTACTGTTGCGAGTGAAGAAGGGTCAAGGATTCATTTATGGAGGGCTGCTTTAGATTATTTTAAAAAGCATCCCATTTTAGGGGATGGGTATGGTAATTGGAAACTGGCTTCAATCCCTTATGAAAAAGAATTTACCAACGATTTATTTGTACCCTATCATTCACACAATGATTTTATTGAAAATGGAGCCGATTTAGGAGTGTTGGGATTTATTTGTTATGCGTTATTATTTATTTTATTAGGAATACTTACAATCCGTATTTGGCAAAATAAAAATGCCAAACAATATCATTTAATAGCAACTATATCGGCTATGGCATTGGCTTGTTATTTTATTGATGCGTTTTTTAACTTCCCAACGGAGCGAACCATTATGCAAACCATATTAGCGATTGTATTTGCTTTGGTGATGGCGCCAGGGTATATAATGAATGAACATTGGTTGGCGGTTCCTAAATTTAAATTGTTTAGTGTTAAAATAGCTGGTGCGTTTTTTATACTCATTAGCCTTTTAACTTTGCTGCCAAGTATTTTCATCAACAATCAAGTGTACGAATCCTTGAAAGTACAAAAATTTGTGATGGGGGAAATTGATAGTGATCCTAAAATGCCCTTAGAGGATGTTAAAACTGCTTTCCCTATGTTCCCTAATTTATCTACTTCCACATTGCCTATTAAGGCTTTAGTGGCGAGGTATTATTTTAGGGATAAACAATATGAGGAGTCCCTGAGGTTATTAAGAGAAAGTGAATCGGTGAATCCTGCGTTGCATTATAATGATTTTATAAAAACAGCCATCTTTGCTGCGCAACAAAATTTTGATAGTGTTTCTTTTTATTCAAAGCGCGCTTTTTACAATTGGCCAAGAGCTACTAGCTATTACAAAAATGTATTGTTTGGAGCTGCCAAAAAGAGAGACACCCTGGAAATTACCAAAGCTTATAATTTATATAAAAAGTATCGAGATGGCGGGGAAGCCGTGAATCAGTATTTAATGGCCATGTATGAAGTAAAAGGTGGGGCAGATAAATACATGTTAAACATTTTAGATTCGGCCATCATTCATTTTCCTGCAGATTCGGTAATTTTAAGAGGCGCTAAAAATTTATTGTATAGAGGGGTGGCAAACAATGCCAATAATAGTCAAAATACTAGTCTTGTTAATGTGTATGCAGCTGATGCAGGTAAATTATTTACAAAGGGAGATTATATTGGTGCAGCAAAATTATACATCAAAGCGAGTGTGGCAGAACCTAATAACTATACTCATTTTGAAAACATTGCAGTTTGTTATTATTCCAATAAAAATTACGAAAAGAGTATTGGTTATTTTGACAAGTCTATTGAATTTGCACAAAATAGTACAGGCAAGTCGGAGTTTTTTAAAGCCATGGCTTTAGTAGCCATGGGGAAAAACAATATCGCTTGTACGCCATTACAAGCAGCTAAGAAAAAGAATTATCCAGATATAGATAAGTATATTGCGATGTATTGTAAATAAAGATTGATAATGAAAAGAATATTTTTAATTATATTTTTAATCATAGCTGCTTCGCAGGCTACTAATGCGCAATATCAAATTAAGATAAAAGCCATTAATACACATGATACGGTAATTTATTTTAGAGCTACTGTTTTTGATGAAAAAAACTTTTTACCAAAAGATACTATTAATTTATCCAAAGGTGCCTATACGATTAATTCAAAAAAATCAATTGTAGGGGGTATCTATTATTTCTATTTTCCTAAAACAAAGGATAAGATCTATTTTACCTTAGAAAATAAAGACAGTTTAAAGGTAGAAATAAGTGGCGCTAAATATTTGGACTTTATAAAGTTTAGCAATACCAACAATCAAAAATTTATTGAATACCAGCAGTTAGAGCGGAAATTGTCCTCTTATGATACTGCTTATGCTGCGGAAATTGCCAAAGGCAAAAAATTCAACCTCGCTCAAAAAGCAGCTTTTTTTCAATTAAAAACCAATCAACTGGATTATTTTAGAACAGAACACTTAGCTAATCTAAAACTAACCGATGCACTTTATTTGCATTTTAATACATTGAACTTATTAGATGAGTCGGTACCTAGTAGAAAAAATATCGAAGCCAGGCATAATTTTTTAAATAATTTCAATTTTAATTCGCCAAAGCTTTTGTTTACGCCTAATATTAGAATGGTGCTGACAGAATATTTTTCTTACTATCCCTTAAACGCAGATTCTATAAGTAAAGGGGTAGACTCACTCATGAGTGGGTTGGATTGTAAAAGTAATATGGGTAAGTATGTGGTGGATTATTTAACGAAACTATTAAAGAATAGAGAAATTGTTAATAATACAGAAGGCTATAAGAAATTTGTGGAGACCTATTTATTGAATGAAAAGTGCAAGGTATTGGATGCAAAACAATTAACTACTTATAAAGAAGAGATAGCCAATTTAAGTTTATTAAATTTACAGGACACCTGTGTGAATATGATTTTAAAAGATACGGGAAACAAGGATCAAAATTTACATGAGTTTGCCAAACAAAATAATTTTACCGTAATAATGTTTTATGATCCCACTTGTGAACATTGCAAAGTGGAAGTTCCTAAAATGGACAGTGTGCTAAATTTTCTACTTGCAAAGTACAATATAAAAATAGGCAGGTATGCGGTTTGTAATGAACCTAATATGCCCTTACCAGTTTGGCAAGATTTTATCAAAACTTACAAACTTTCGACCAACTATGTGCATGTTAATTTAGGCGCCAACTTACCTTTGCGTAAAAGTTATGATGCTTTTACCAATCCAATTTTTTACCTCATCGATAATAAAGGCATTTTAATGGGGAAGAAAGTTAGTCCGCAAACGGTTAGAAATATGATTTTGGCTAATTATATAAAATAAACATAGTAAATAGAATTAATTCTATTAGGTCTAGAATAAAGGATAATAAGCTATAAGTTCCTTAATTTTAGCAAGAATTTTAAACAAAAGAAGTTACTATTTCAATTAGTTAATATCCCCATGGAAATCAAAGTAATAATAGCAGATGATCACAGTATTGTGAGAATGGGGTTAAGCTCCTTGATCAAGCAATTTAATGTGCAAGTTGTGGACGAAGTGGGAACTTGTAATGAATTAATGCAGGCACTTAAAAACGATACTTACTCACATTTAGTGCTTGACATTATTTTACCAGACGGAAATACTCTGGAGATAATTGAGAATATTAATAATTTGTATCCTAAATTATCTATTTTAATCCATTCCATGCAGCCTATCGAAGTGTATGGTAAAATTTTAAAGAAATACCAAATACATTCTTATTTATACAAGGGGGTTTCAGAAAATGAAATAAAATATCATATAGAATCATTTATTAAGTCGGTTCCATTAGCCATGTCAAAAGTGGTGGACAATGAAGTAAACCCATTTGCCAGTTTAGCAGTGAGGGAATTAGAAGTTTTACATTATTTGTTGAATGGTTATAGAACCAAGGAAATAAGTACCCTTTTAGGGCTTAAAATGAACACCATTTCTACTATTAAATCGGTTATATTTGATAAGGTAAAGGCGGAATCATTTACGCATCTTTTACAATTGGCACATGCGCATCAAATTAGTTATTAGAAAATTATTCTTTACATTTTTGCTCCTACTAATAGGGGCTTCCTCTTTTTCACAATTGCCTTATACGTTTGAAAGGCTTAATACGGAATCAGGATTACCCACAAATACTATCAAGGGGTTACAGTTTGATGAAAAGCATCGTTTTTTATGGATAGCGACAGAGTCGGGTATTATACGATACAATGGGCATAACATTCAAAGTTTTGGAGATCAAGAAGAAAAATCCATATTAAACAATAGAGTCGTTTATTTTTCCAAAGCGGAGAATGGCAGTTTATTTGGAAAATTTTTAGATGCTTCTAGTTTTAGTATAAAGCAAAATGATGTTGTTGTAGGAAAAACTTCGTTAAAGAATAATATACTTAATGAATTTATAGAGGATAAATATCAATTTAAATTAAGTAAGTCAAGTCCTATTATACTTAGTAATCTTTTTAAAACTTTTAAAATACAAAATGAGATAGTATCCATCAATGAGGGATATCTAATTCGATTTAAGAAAAATAAAATTGATTCTTTATTTTTCTTTGATAAAAATGCACAAGGTTTTCAAATGGGGGATAGGCTGTTTGTAATAGATGAAAATAATATATTATCTGAAATTAAAATAATTAATGATCCCATTAAAAATGTTACTACAGTTACTGTTAAAAAGGTGTACCATTGTGAGAAATATTTTACAAAGGGGGAACTAGTAAAAGTTTTTCAAGACTTGTCATATGATGATACTTTCATAATTATTGGTAATAAAGTATATAGAATTCATTATGATGAAAATGGTTTTAATTTTGAAATTTTAATTAATAATTTACCATTTAATGAATATTATAAATTTCTACAATTTGATAAAGCAACACAAACCATATATTTAGCTACAGATAATAGAGGGGTGATTGTTTGTAGGCCAAAATTCTTTAATAGAATCTTACCCAATAATACATTGTTAAATACTAGTACGAGTGCTTATGCACAGGTACTATTGAAAAATGGGAATATTCAAGTAAATGATGGGCCAATATTTGGCTCATCCAAAACAATCAGTCCTTCAATTTTCGATAAAAAATCTTTCACAGTTACTTTTACTTCAAGTAAAAATATTCTCTATTTTACCAATTCAGATGGGATTGTTGAGTATGACTTGACCAAAAGCAAGATTGTTAAAAAAACTAAATCTGAATACGCTAATAGGAATGCTTTTATAGAAGTGGAAGGTGTTGTCTATTCTATAAATGATAGAGGAATTATTAAGAAGACTAGTAATAATGAATGGGTGAGTATTTTAAAATTTAAATGGTCTCCTTTAAATTTTATTGTGTATGATATAAATAGGGTGAATGCTAAGGAGCTAATAGTAGCTACTACAGATGGTATATATAAATACAATTTAGAAAAAAATACTTTCAAATTGTTCTATAGGGATAAGACAAAAGCCAATTTTAGGAGTATTTATAAAATGGATGATTATTTTTTATTAGGAACTTATGGCGGAGGAGTATACATGTATAAGCAGGATACCATAAAAAAAATGCCCTTCGACCCTAATGGTTATTTGAAATATGTACATTGCTTTATAGAAGATGATGAGCATAATATATGGGCTAGTACCAATAAGGGTCTTTTTAGATCACCTAAACAATCTTTAAAAGATTTTTGGAATTTTGGACCAGGCAAAATAGCTTTCAGATATTTTGGAAAAATAGATGGTATTGATGTTTTGGAGATGAATGGTGGCTGCAGCCCCTGTGCTATCAAATTACCTAATGGAGATTTTTCAATACCAGGAATAGATGGACTAATTCAATTTAATCCTGATAATTTGAACAAACTAAATTATCTCAATATAAAGCCAAATGTTTATCTAGATAAGATTATTATCGATAATAAAATTACAAGTTTTGAAGATTTTAATAAAGCGCTTTCTCGTAAAACAAAAAGTATCGATTTTCAATTAGGTATTTCAGGGATGTTATCGGAAGAAAACGTAATTGTAGAATATAAATTTGGTTTAAATGAAAACTGGAAAAGAATTACTATTAAGAACCCTAATATTCATTTAGACAAAACATCCTTTGGGCAAAATGATCTTTATTTGAGATGGAGAAATACTGCTAGTGCTGATTTTGGTTCGATAGATTATCCTTTTTATGTTAATTATCCTAATGCAGTTCATCCTTTAATGATATTAGTGTATTTTTTGATTATCATTTTGCTCATTTATTTATATGTTAGAATTAAAACGGCCATCTATCATAAAAGACAGAAAGAATTAGAATCTGAAGTGAATTTGAAAACTAAGTCCTTAACAAGCATAAATAAATATTTAACTGCAAGAAATCAAGCCAAAGAACAAGTGCTTGCCATTATGAATCATGATGTATTAACACCTCTTAAATATTTGCATATGACCGCCAATAGTATCAATGAAAAAATTGTAGATGCTGATTTAAAAAAGTCAATTCAACAAATAGCTAGCACCAGTAAGGAATTGGAGTATTTAACTAGGAATATGTTAAATTGGGTTAAATTCGATAACACCAATAAATTATTAAACAGTCAAGAAGTAGATATTCATAAATTAATTTTTGACTTAATAGAGTTCATTACTCCTTTTGTAGGAAGTAAAGACATTGCTTTAGAAAATAAAATTCCTATTGATACAAAAATTAAAAATTGGCCTGAGGCGCTAAGGGTATTAATGTATAATATTTTAATGAACGCTATTAAATCCACTGAGAAAGGGAATATACATATTTCCTTAGAAGAAAGCAAATCTGGATATATAATTATAGTGCAAGATACCGGTGTGGGCATGAGTGCTTCTATGGCAAAGTATTTAATTACGGGAAAAAGTAAAGATGAAGTAGAGAATTTGCCTAAGTATAAAAAGGGCAATGGGGTTGGCTATCAAATTATAAGAAATATAATTAAATTAATGAAATCTAAATTAATGATTGATAGTAAAGAGAATGAGGGTACTACGGTAAGTATAGTCTTTGAAAACTAAAGTACTTCAAAAGTTTTAGGGTTTTGTTCGTCTATTTGAAATTGATAAATACCTTTTTTCAATTCGCCAATATATAAACAAGTACGCTGAGTAAAACCAGCAATTTTTCCTTTCATAATTTCATTCCCTCTTTCACACAAAATGCTATAGCTTTTAGTATTAAGTTGTTTATCAGAAAATATTATTTCTAATATATCATCTTTTACTATTTCAGTTATTCTTAACATTGCTTGGGGAATCATTGTTAATGCAATTTAGAATTATTTTAATATTTACTAATAGAATTATCTCTACTGAATATACAAATACTAGAAAATAGAATTAAATCCATTGATTCTAATAGAATAGATTTAAATCTATTCATGTTGAAAAGTTTTTTAAATATTCTATAAATTGTAGAATTCATTCTATGACTACTGTCATCTTTTTATATAATTTTTGCAGATACTCAATATCCGTATCTGAATGTCAATCGATAGATTTACAATGCTTTATCATCTCTATACTAAAAAGAAGAACATTTTTATTCATTCTTTTATCAGGGTATGTATTTTAGGTATATTCATTGGATTAAATTCTATTGTCAATGCACAAACACCTTGTGTCGCTCCTTATAATCCAACTCCTGCATCAACCTGGGGTATGGTTCAAAAATTTCAAACTAGTACAGGTATTTGGAATGGAGGAACACCTACTGCTGCAGATTTAAATGGAGATGGTATTTCTGAAATTCTAGTACCTGCTAGCGATAATTCAGGGTACTTTGTTTATAAGGGAGATGGTTCTAATGCAACAACAGGTACACTAGATTTCCAGATTTCAATACAAAGTGCCTATTCAAGTCAACCTGCTATTGCTAATATTATTTCAACTTCGGCTGGACCAGAAGTCATTGCAGTAAATGCAAGTGGCTATGTTTACATTTTTGCAAGTACAGGTGGTACAGAAACTAATTATTTATATAAATCAACAACTGCTTCTCAATATACAACAACAAGTACACCATATTTAGTAGATATTGATGGAGATGGTAATTCAGAAATTGTTTTAGGCAGTGATGTTTTTGGAATTGTAAATGGTGCATTGGTGAAGCGTGTTGCAGGACCTGCATTAGGTTATATTGGGCAGACTTCGGGTAGTACAGGGACACCTATTGATGTGATTGTAGCTGATATTATTTCAACTAATTCAGGTAAGGAATTAATATATGGTTCAAAAGTTTATGGAATTAATTTGACGGCAGGTACCATGACTGTTCTTAAAGATTTAAGTACAGTTCCTTTATCAGGTATTGCAGCGAATGACAATGGACCAACTGCAGTGGGTGATATGAATGGGGATGGCAAATTAGATATCGTTTACAATGGTTCAACATTTGTAGTAATGTGGGATCCGAATGGAACTACTTTAGCAAATACTTTATTATTTAAAAGGGTACCGCCCTCATTCAACTATGGTACCAGAGGCTTGCCTTTAATTGCGAACGTTTACAACGATAAAACAACAGGTGGTAAATTAACCGATTTACCAGAAGCTATAATAATCAATTCTGTAAGTGGTTCTGCTGGTATAGTAACCGCTTATAATTTAAACTATAATACAACATCTGGAACTGCGACGCAATTTATATGGTCTATTGCTACCAATGATATGTCGGGTTGTACAGGTATTACGGCTTTTGACTTTGATGGAAATGGTATAAGAGAAATAGTATATCGAGATCAATCTACCTTAAGAATAATTAATGGTAATTTAACTACACCAGTCAACTATGCAACTGCTGCTGTTGCATCTTCCACTTGGGGAGAATATCCTATTGTGGCCGATTTAAACAATGATGGTCAAGCAGAAATTGCAGTTACTGGTAACAATACATTACAAGTATTTGCAAGTGATCCAACTACTTCGCCATGGAGAGCTGCACCCAATTATTGGAATCAACGTAACTATCGTATTGTAAATATTAATTCTGATTTAACTGTACCTGCTACTGAAATTAATGCGGCTAGTTCTGTTGCTTATAATAACAACGAAGCTCAATTACAATTATCTGATGCAGTAGGTGTTGGTGTGCCTAGTGGATACTCTAATGTGCCCGATGCAAGTATAACTGTCAATTCAATTGTTGGAACCTGTCCTACCATGACTGTTTCAGCAACCATAAGTAATACAGGTTCCCTTTTATTACCAGCTGGAACCTATGTTACACTTTATGATGCGAATCCAACTTCGGGTGCTGCTAATATTGTGGGTACTTATCAAACAACTGCTACTATTGCAGCTGGAGGATCAATGAACGTAACAATGACTGCAAATTTAGTAGCGCTTTCTTCTAATGTATTTGCTGTGGTGAATGATAAAGGCACAACGGCAAGACCATTTAATTTAAGTACTTGGACTTCTAACACAGGAATCAATGAATGTAGTTATACCAATAATATCAGTTCAAAAACATTTACTTGTACTGATACAGATGGCGATGCAGTTCCTGATTTTGCCGACTTAGATGATGATAATGATGGAATTTTAGATGCCATCGAAATGACGAATTGTAATTCCTCCGTACTTATAACCCCAAGTGCTGCAACCTCAAGTCCTTTTTATGGTGGTGCTAATGCAGATCGTACTATTGATGGAACCGGTTTTACAGGAACAGGACTGGCTGCGTTAGCCACGGCACCTGCTACATTAAATGACGCTTGGTTATTGAAAGAACCTTTAACGGCTGGTTTTATTGAATATACATTACCCGTAAGTTCTAATATTGGCGGGGTGGTATTATGGGCGCCAGATGCTTATAATTATGGTGGAGGAGATGGGCCACCAAAAGATTTTACGGTAGAAATTACTTATAATAATGGACAGGTTTTCACAACAGGTGTTTATTCTACTGCGCAACCTAACGGAAGTGGAGATAATCCTGGAGCGCAGGTGTTTAATTTCCCTAAAACATTTAAAAATGCTACTAAGGTTAAATTAAATATTTTAAATGGCTGGTATGACATTAATGGCAATAGTCTTAATCAAGTTAGTACGGATGGCTTAACGGTTAATGCTGCGTATAATATGTTTTTAGGAGAGGCTAGAGTATTGTGTGGAGTGGTTGATATGGATACCGATAATGATGGTATTCCGAATAGATTAGATTTAGAT